>CAVRIW010000005.1:0-307448 GCA_963721375.1 uncultured beta proteobacterium
CACACCGGAGATGAACACCACATCCACCGTGCCATGGCGCGACGCCGTCTTCCGCGTCTTCGTCGCCGATAGCCAGCAGCTTGCTGTTCTGTGCTGTCACGCCCGCCGCATTCAACAACATTTGCGACAGGATATGGGTGCCGCTGCCCGCCCCGCCCCAGCGCGATGCGCTTGCCCTTCAGCGATGACAGATGCGACACCTGGCGCTGATTCTTGCAGAAGATCCACAGCGGCTCGTAATACAGACTGCCCAGCGAGACCACGCCGACGCCGGATTCCGAACTCGCCACACCGCCCGGCAGAAAGGCCATGTCCACACTGGCATCCGCTTTGCGCAACTCGCCCAGACTCTGCAGCGGCCCTGCGGATTCGCGTATCTCCAGCGCCACGCCCTCCTGCTTGAGCAGCACCTCATACAGGCGCGCATAAGCCTCGAAATTGCCGTCCTGCTTGCTGACGGAGATGACGATCTTCTTGGGCGGAGCCGGGTCGATCAGCCAATACCCGGCAGCGGCGATGAGCAACAGCGCGACCAGATAAGGCAGCGCCGCCTTGAACGCCTCCAGCGGCAAGGACACGCGCGTGTCCTCCCGCTCTTCTTCGGTATAGGTTTCTTTGTTCGTCGTCATCGGATTAAGTCTGTGTGGTACTCGAAGAGATGAATCCGGGTACTGTGAAACGGTTGTTTTACTGCCCTGACCTTCAATCTAAACGCTGAAGTTCTCCAAATGCAGTTCTGGCTGTGTTCTTGCCTGTAATGGTATATCTGAACGTCATGCCCTTCGCTATTCCATCTTTGTTTGTCACAAGTACATCGCTGCCTTTGATCTCATATGATACTTTTTCAATCATTCCAAAAGATTCAGTTTCACCGTGCCGAAACTGAATGGTTATGGGCATTGCTCCTCCCATTCTCCAAGTTCCCTCCAATGGACCGGGGTCGTTTCCAGAGCATGCAGAAAGTATAAAAATCAATAATGAAATGGCGGAATAGAAGGTTGCATGGCGCATATATGGGGCCCTATAAAAATGGAAACGGCAGTCAGCCGCTTTAAAGCAAGAGTTCTGTTCCTCAAGTATTTTCCGGACGCCACTAGTGCGCCCTAAGAGATAAATCTGGGCACTGGGAAAACTATCTTACTGCCCTGACTGCCCACGCTCGACCCTACCCTCTCATGTCTGCAAACTTCGACTTACACTGCGGGCAAAAATATACACGCCTTCTCATCTCAAGCTCGCCTTTAGCTACATGAATGGCGCGCCCTTCAGCTTCAATACACCTTGCACAGTAGAGCTCAGAACCATCGGCGTTCGTGTAAAACGGTGCATCGAAATGCAAATCAGCAATTATGGTTTGGCTGCGGGTTATGTCGGCCAGTTTTTCATCAAGCTGTCTTTTCTCCCGTGTAAGTTCAATTATTTCGCCTTCGAGCTCAACGATTTTTCTGTATAAATCAATGTCTCCGAGCTTCTGAACAAGAGAGGCAATTTCCTTAGCATTATCGATAATTCCCATATATTTCCCTGTTAGCCGCAGTTGCCGTTCGCACCCGAAGAGATGAAACTGAGCACTGGAAAGAGACAATTACACTGCCTTAACGCTCACCAGTTTTCAATCATTCCATCTATTCGCTCGATATTCTCTTCGAACCAATGCTGAAATTGAGCGACCGATCGACGACCTTGCTGTGTGTAAGTAGCTTGAGCGAGGCATGCCCTCATCACCGCAATTACAACATGAGGCTCTTGAATTTCAACTTCGACCGGGTGGTCGGCGCTGTGATGCTTAATCCAGTCACGAAAAAAATTTAGGGCTTTGATGTAGTCCTTCTTTTTTTCCACTAGGTCCTTAAAGTCAGTTTTATCCCAAAAGAAGTCGGGAACGGTCTTCCCACCTTTTGCTTCTTCCAGCCGGCCGAACACTTCTTCTGCAGCCCCTGCCAAATGAATTGCTGGAACCCAATCGCCTCGAAAAAAAGCTTCAATAGCAGCGTCAAGATTCGCCTCAGCAGCCTGTTGCTTTGTCACTTTCATCCGGGTTACCTCGTTCACGCGCTCATTGCCCATCCAAGCAACACGGGGGACTATAAATTCATCCGCCTGCAATCTAGCAGCTATACACCCCAGCTTCCAGCAGTATGAATATCTAGGCCTGTTTGTACCTGCGTGCAGATGTGAACCGAACAGCTCTTGAGGCTAAAGATCAGCAGTGGCTTTGGTGGAAACGATGCAGAAAATAAAAATGGGCGACTTGAATCAAGTCGCCCATTGCTTATCTTGCTTGGTGCGCTCGGCGCGAGCGCCGATGGGAACATGCTTCCCGCGAAGCAGTTTGCTTATTTCAACTGCGCGATCGCAGCCTGTGCGTCAGACGCAAGCGGGCTTGCCGGGTAATCCTTCAGGAACTTGTTGAACGCATCTTTCGCTTCGCTGTTCTTGCTGGCCTCGAAAAGCGCCACGGCATTCTTGAATGCGGTCAGCTCTTCGCTATCGAGTTCGTGCAACGCTTCGCCTTTCCAGTAAAGATCGTCGGAATCTGCAAGCGCGCCACGGACACCCCCGGCTGCCGTTGTAGAGGACAGCTTCTTTTTGGGTGTGATGTTCTCGACCTTCTTTCTGATAGACGACCAGAAGGACTCATCGGCAAAGGCCTGGATTGGAAAAATCAGGATCAGGCAAACAGCGATAGTTTTTTTCATGATTCCTCACAAGGTGATGAGCGGCAAGAATTTGCTTCCATCGAAACGCTCTCGCCGAATGCGCTTTGATTGATGGCGGTGCGGCGATAGGCGAACTCGCGACCACCGGATTAATTGTGCATTGCTCTACCAACTGAGAGACCAACGCGAAACTGGAGCGGGAAAAGAGACTCGAACTCTCGACCTATACCTTGGCAAGGTATCGCTCTACCAACTGAGCTATTCCCGCAAAAAAAATCAACGATGCACGGCGGATGATCCACAGCGCTTACTCCAATGAGCCGAGCTCAGGCATCCATCGTCTAAACTGAAATGGTGCGCTCGGCGGGAGTCGAACCCACGACCCTTGGCTTCGGAAACCAATACTCTATCCAGCTGAGCTACGAGCGCGTTTTTTCGAGGTGCGCAGGATAGCGGCTTTTGGCCTCGCAGTCCAACGGCAATCAGCTTGGGATGCAAGCCAGACCCTGTGCATGGCACACATAAGCCTTGGCGAAGACCAGCGCGATCCACAGCCAGAACAGGAGGAAGAAGCCGACCAGGCCGAGATATTGGCCGGCGATGAACCGGGGGGTGATGGCGCGCACGATCTTGATGATCGGTGCGGTGACCACCTGGAACAGCCGATAAACAAAGTTCTGTTGCCGCGACTTGCCGGACAGGACTGCGATGACACCCTGCGCCAGCAGCGACAGGGCGGCGATCTCGGTCAGCGCCTTCAAGACGCTGACGATGAACAATTCGGGTGAGGACATGCTGTCGATATGGGAATGCGCGGGTCAGGATCTTATCACTGCGTGGCGGTGCGGCTGGCGGCTACACCGCTTCGCTTCTGGTATCGCCTTCCAGATTCGGGATAGCGCACATGATCGACCAGTTCCTGGATCTCCTTGTCCGGTGCGGCGGTCAGCAGGCTGCCGACGATCACGCCGATGAAACCGACCGGCATGCCGAAGATGCCGGCCGAGATCGGGTTGATGTCCCACCACAGCGGCGCATTCACGCCGAAGAACGGATAGGTGATGTACATGTAGTACATGCAGATCCCCAGACCGCCCACCATGCCGAGGATCGCGCCCCGGTCTTGTTGGCACGCTTCCAGAATACGCCCAGCGCCAGGGCCGGGAAGAACGCGGAAGCGGCCAGCGAGAACGCCGCGCCGACCAGGAACAGGATGTCGCCCGGCTTGAGCGAGGTGACGTAGGCCGCGAACACCGCCACCACCAGCAACAAGGCCTTGGAGATGAACAGACGACGGCCTGTCGGCGCATGCGGGTCGATCATCTTGTAGTACACGTCGTGCGACAGCGAGTTGGCGATGGTCAGCATCAGGCCGTCCGCAGTGGACAGCGCGGCAGCCAGACCGCCCGCCGCCACCAGCGCGGTGATCACATACGGCAGGCCCGCGATCTCCGGCGTCGCCAGCACGATCAGGTCGCCGCCGATGGTGATCTCGGCCAGCTGCACGATGCCGTCCTTGTTGATGTCGGTCACGCTCATCAGCGTCTTGTCCACCGAGGCCCAGGCCGAGACCCAGCTCGGCAGTTCGGAGAAGCTGGAACCCACCAGCAGGGTGTAGACGTCGTACTTGGCCAGCACCGCCAGCGCGGGCGCGGTGATGTAGAGCAGGGAGATGAAGAACAGCGACCAGAACACCGACTGCCGCGCCTCCCTCACCGACGGCGTGGTGTAGAAACGCATCAGGATATGCGGCAGCGCGGCGGTGCCGACCATCAGGCACAGCACCAGCGCCAGGAAGTTCTTGCGCTTCTTGTCGCGCGTCGCTTCATCCGGCCCGGCGAACGGTTCGGCATGCGCGGTGATCGGGCCGGCCTTGACCCGGTCCGCTTCGGCTGCGGCTGCTGCCATGCACTGCGGGCAGCCGCGACAGTCGGCGGGAACTCGGCCACGGCCTTGTCGGCCGCCGCAATCACCTTGGGATCGGCATCGCGCCTGGCCTTCAGGTCAGCCGCCGCTTTGACCAGCTTGGCTTTTTCTTCAGCCAGATAAGCGTCACCACCTGTTTCCAGCGCCTTCAGCTTGGCTTCATGCTCGGACTGTCTCTGCTTGAAGATGGCGCGCACTTCCGCCTCGCTCGCACCTTCCGGCGTGGTCGGGTCGTTCAGCACCTGTTCGCGCGCCGTGACTTTTTCCAGCACATAACCGTAGGCGATCTGCGGCACCGGGTTGCCGGTGTGCTTCACCGACAGCCAGATCACCGGGATCATGTAGGCCACGATCAGGATGACGTATTGCGCCACCTGCGTCCAGGTCACCGCGCGCATGCCGCCCAGGAACGAACACACCAGGATGCTGCCCAGACCGACGAACACGCCGACGCCGAAATCCAGCCCGGTGAAGCGGCTGGTGATCAGCCCCACACCGTAGATCTGCGCGATCACATAGGTGAACGAGCACAGGATCGCCGCGAACACGCCGATGGAGCGCGGGATGCTGCCGCCGTAACGCGCACCGAGAAAATCGGGGATGGTGAACTGGCCGAACTTGCGCAGATAGGGCGCCAGCAACAAGGCCACCAGCACGAAGCCGCCGGTCCAGCCCAGCACGAAGGCCAGGCCGTCGTAACCGGACAGGTACAGGGTGCCGGCCAGACCGATGAAGCTGGCTGCCGACATCCAGTCCGCGCCCACCGCCATGCCGTTGAAGAAGGCCGGCACGCGCCGTCCGGCCACATAGTATTCCGCGACATCCGAGGTTCTGGACAGGATGCCGATGCCCGCATACAGCAGATACCGTCACCGCCGAGGAAGATGTAGCCCAGTATCTTGTTGGGCACCCCCATCTGTTCGAGGATGGACAGCAAGACGACGAAACCGATGAAGCCGCCGGTGTAGCAGCGCGTAGTAGCGTTTGAGTTGCGAGACGAAGCGCGATTGGGTCGGCGCGGCCATCACTGATCTCCTTCCTGCACGCCGTACTCGCGATCCAGCTTGTCCATGCAGTAAGCGTAATACCCGACCAGAACCACATAGACCAGCAGCGCTCCCTGCGCGCCCATATAGAACGAGAACGGGAAGCCGAGGATGGTGATGGACTGCAGATCTCGGGCGAACCAGCCGATGACGAAGGTGACCACAAACCAGATCGCCAGCAAGATTCCGGTCAAGCGCAGATTCTTCTGCCAGTACTGTTTGTGCTTCTCGGACAGTTGCATGGTTTCTTCCTGTTGTCAGTAAACGACGCATCCGACCCTGCCGGACTGCGGCTTGGACAATTATCCTCTTCCACTTAGAATAGCCCAACGAAAGGCCGGTGGGATACATCAACGACTCATCCGCCCCATGACAGGAACTTAACCCCCTATCCTTACACGGTGCTTACACCCCAATGCGCATCCTGATCGCCGAAGACGATGAAGTGCTGGCCGATGGTCTGTGCAATTCCATGCGCCACTCCGGCTACGCCGTCGACTGTGTGAAGGATGGACAGGCGGCCAACCTCATCCTCAGCGGCGAACAGCCTTTCGATCTGGTGATCCTCGATCTGGGCCTGCCCAAGGTGGACGGTTTCAGTGTGCTGCGCAGTCTGCGCGAAAAGAACAAGCAAGTACCCGTGATCATCCTCACCGCGCGCGATGCCGAAGGCGACCGGGTCAAGGGACTCGATCTGGGCGCGGACGACTACATGATCAAACCGTTCAGCCTGCCCGAGCTGGAAGCGCGCGTGCGCGCACTGATCCGGCGCGGGCAATGCGGCGTGAATCCGGTCTACAGCTGCGGCACGCTGACCTTCGACAGCGTCGGGCGGCGCGCCACGATCAATGGCGCCACACTGGAACTCACCACCCGCGAATTGAGCGTGCTGGAAGCGCTGATGCTGCGCACCGGCTGGGTGGTCAGCAAAGAACAACTGCTGGAACGCCTCTACAGTTATTCGGAAGAGGCCAGCAACAACGCCATCGAGGTTTACATCCATCGCCTGCGCAAAAAGATCGAGCCGGCGGGAGTGACCATCCGCACCATACGCGGCCTGGGTTACGTCATCGACAACCTGCCCCCCTCAGCCACCTAGCGCAGCGCCGCTGGCGACCCGATCAACCTGCCTGACCCGGCGAGAAACAAAAGGAGCGTCATGGAAAACAACATCCGTTCCCTGCGCAGCTACCTCATGCAGAGGTTGTTGATCTCGCTCTACCTGCTGTGGCTGGTCAGCACCGTCGTCGGTTACTTCGCCACCATCAACTATGCCAACCAGCCTTACGATCTGGTGTTGCTGCAACGCGCCAATGCGGTCGCGGAGCAGCTCAGGCTGGGCAGCGGCAACGAACTGCTGGATGTGGTGCCGTCCCTGCCCGACGGTTCCGACCCCGGCATGCCGGATCGGGTGCTCTATACCGTCACCGACAGCGAAGGCCGAAAGCTCGCCGGCAACGGCAACACCTTGCGCCCGCTCTCCTACCGGCGCGGCAGGCCCGGTCCGCTTGTTCAGCAACGGCGAACGCGAAGGGCAAAAGACGCGCATGGTCAGCCTGACCTACACCTCCAATGGCAAGCTGCTGCAATTGCATGTCTCCGAAACCACGCAACAACGGCAGGCGCTGATACGCGGCATTCTGGCCAACATCGTCATCCCGCAACTGTTGCTGACCCTGATCGCGCTGGCCGTGGTCTGGTACGGACTGAAGCAAGGCCTGCGGCCGCTCGAACGCTTGCGTCGTGAAGTGTTGAACAGAAAGCGCGACGACCTGAGCCAGCTCGATGGCAGCAAAGCGCCCGCCGAAGTGCGCCCGCTGATCGATGCCGTCAACGACCTGCTGGAGCGGCTGAAGCAAGTGATGGCGGCGCAGCAACGCTTCGTCGCCGATGCGGCGCACCAGTTGCGCACGCCGTTCGCCGGCCTGAAGACCCAGTCCGAGCTGGCATTGCGCACCAACGACCCGCAACAAAAACAGCACGCGCTGCAACACATCCTCACCAGCACCCAGCACGGCATCCGTCTGGTCAATCAGCTGTTGGCACTGGCGCGCAACGAACCGGGCGGGCAGAGCGCCAACAATTTCACCGCGCTGAACCTCAACCAGTTGGCGCAGGAATGCACCGTCAACTGGGTGCAGATGGCCCTGGAAAAGAACATCGATCTGGGTTTCGAAGGCACAGCCGCAGCGCTGGAAGTGCAAGGTGATGCGACCAGCCTGATGGAGATGCTCAACAACCTGATCGACAACGCGATCCGCTACACGCCTGCGGGCGGACACATCACCGTCGGCGTGAGCGCGACGCAGCAGGGTGCGGAATTGAGCGTGGAAGACAACGGCCCCGGCATCGAGCCGCAACACCGCGAACGCGTGTTCGAACGTTTCTATCGCATCCTCGGCAGCGGCCAGAGCGGCAGCGGACTGGGGCTGGCCATCGTCGCCGAAGTCGCCAAGCGCCATGGCGCCGAACTCAAACTGGACGCGGGCAGCGGCGGCATCGGAACCCGCATCAGCGTGCGCTTCCCTCGTCGCTCAGCCGACCACGCAAGCTGAGCGCCTTTGATCACTGCACGAGTACTGCATACTTTTGCCCATTGTGCGGCATGGATACCGGACAAATAATGCCTCCAGGTATCCCACATAACTGATGGAGGCTCAAATGGGTGACATCTCTCGCTTGCTGGCTGAACAACATATCAGGGAATCCGACATGCGCTTGCGGCACGTCGACGAACTATTGGTGCACGCAGAAAAGGAATTGGCGCAAAGCATCAAGGAAGCCGAAACGAGAGAGTTACTGGCAAGACTGAAGGATGAGCGCGCCAAGCTCGCGGGCTGGCTTGAAGAAGCCAAGCGCAGGCCTCCCGGGACCTGGAAGAAAGACGAAATCATGCGGGCCGGGCCGATGGGGATATGGGATGCCATTGCCCAACAGGTAGAGAAATTGGTGGAGCGTATTGAGCGTTGACCAATCGTTCCTGAGGCGTCAAAAGGGAATCGATGCGCAAACTGACTGATTATGTCGAGATGGCCGCCACGGAATATTGGCATGAGACGGGCAGAGACGAACTTGATTCACTCTGGGTCGCGGAATTCTTCCAGGACTGTGGTGTGCAGGATGATCATCCAAAGCAGGACCTGGTCGGTTTTTTCGCCTTGGTGCAGAAAGCGCTGACGCTGGAAATCGAGAGGGCCGAAAAGCTGGCACGCATGCAACAGGATCAATCCCGCCGCTCAACAAAACGCCAGCCGTAATGAAACATTCGCTGGCTTCCCGCAACCCGAAGTATCCTGGACCGGCCAGCTAACCGGGGAAGCGGAGTAGCGCTTCTTCTCTCAGCAGCATGGAATATTCCTTCAGTGGTTGCATGCCGTCCTGCGGCATTCTTGCGGCAATGTCGCCGATGCGTCGGTGGTATCCGGCCAGCACCAGATCGGGTGCCAGCTCGAACAGCGGGATGGCGAGGAAGGGACGCAGCAGAATGTCCGGGTCGGGCAGCTTGATGCCCTCTGCGTCCATCGCCAGATCGTCGTACACGATCAGATCGAGGTCTATCGTGCGCGCCGCATATTTGTCCTCGCTGCGCTGGCGTCCCAGGCTGTGCTCGATGGGGCGCAACATGCCGTGCTTCACTTCCGAGGGCGACGCTTCCGTTGCTATCTCCACCACGCAGTTGTAATAAGGGTGCTGTTCCGGGCGGCCGAGCGCATCGGTGCGATAGACCATGGAGATGCCGACCAGCCGTGCCTGTTGCGCCAGGCTGCGGATCGCGGCCCTTACATTCTTCTCCGGTTCGATGTTCGAGCCGATGCCGATGAAGGCGCGTGCCATGGCTCTCAACGCTTGCGCGTGATTTCCACCGCCACGCTGGTGGCAAAACGCAGCGCATGCGGCTTCTCCACGCACACGTCGACCTGCTGCACACCGTCCTGCTCGAGGCACAGTTCCGCGATGGCCTCAGCCAGCGCCTCCACCAGAAAGTATTGGGAGTTTTCCACCATGGAGAGCACGCGTTTCTTGAGCGCGCGGTAATCGACGGTGTCCTCGATGCGGTCGCTTTTGCCAGCCTTGTGCAGCTCGGTGTAGAGGGCCAGGTTGATCACCACGTCCTGCCTTTCGTGGCGCTCCCGCTCGTTGATACCCAGAACACAGCGGACAAGAAGATCACAAATGCGGATGCGGTCCATAACGACGTCCTTTCTCGATTATTTCTGAGTTATCTGCAGCGAGAATCAACAAGAACACCAGTACATATACACGCTAACCATCCGCTCCTCTCCGATCAATAAGCCAACGCCCCAGATATTTGGGGCACTCGCTTCTGATTTTCGCCGCGCAATAAAAAACCCCGCCGATGAAGGCGGGGTTTAGGTGATGCCTTGCTGCTTGTTGCTTTAGTGCGCTGTGGCAGCCTCTGCGTTGATGCCGGTGTTCTGGCGCACGTAGAGTTCGTCCCACATGTCTTCCGCACGTTTATCGCGGGTGAACAGGGAACCCAGGATCACCATCAGGAAGCCCAGCGGGATCGAGATCAGACCGGGGTTCTTCAACAGGAAGTAGGGCTTTTCCAGTCCCATCATGCTGGTGGTCTGGCCTTCGAACTTCTTCAGGTCGGCTTCAGCTTTGGCCTTGGCCTTCTCGGTCGCAGCGATGTCTTTCTTCAGCTTGGCGATATCTGCTTCAGCCGCTGCTTTGGCTGCCACGTCAGTGATCACCGGCAGTGAGGCTTCCAGCGGTTGCAGTTTCGCGTTCAACCCAGCCAGCTTATCGGCAGCGCCCGGCTTGGCCGGTTTTTCTGCAGAAGCAGCCTGGGCCGGCTTGGCGAGGACGCAACCGTCCATGGCGAACAGTTCGCACATGAAGCTCGAACGCTCGACCGCGGGCTGCGCTTCCTTCGCAGGAACTGCCGGCTCACCGTTCAACACCTTATTGGCTCCGGCGATGACTGCCTTCGGATAAGTCATGTTGGGGGAGATCATCACCAGACCGATGGCGGTCACTGTGCCCACGATCATGCCGAGGATGATGCCGGTGGTGTTGCACTTCTTCCAGTACAGGGTCAGGAACACGGCAGGCAGGTTGGAGGATGCGGCAACCGCAAACGCCAGTGCCACCAGGTGCGCAACGTTCTGGCCCTTGGCCAGGATGCCGACGGTGATCGCGATCACGCCGACGATACCGGATGCCACGCGTGCTGCAACCACTTGCTCTTTCGGAGTGGCCTTGTCGCCGCGGATCACGCCGACGTAGATGTCGTGCGCCATCGCGGAAGCGGCAGCCAGCACCAGACCTGCCACAACCGCCACGATGGTAGCGAATGCGACCGCTGCCACGAAGGCCAGCATGAAGTTACCCAGCAGGGAGTTCTCGCCGCCGCCCAGATATTGCGCCAGCAACGGACCGGCCATATTGCCACCGGCATCCACTGCAGCGATCTTGTCCGGACCGACCAGCATCGCAGCGCCTGTACCCAGGAACAGGGTCAGCACGTAGAAACCGCCGATGATGCCCATCGCCCAGATCACGGAAGTGCGGGCTGCTTGTGCGGTCGGCACGGTGAAGAAGCGCATCAGGATGTGCGGCATGCCGGCAGTACCCAGCACCAGCGCCAGACCCAGCGAGATCTGGTCGATCGGGTTCTTCAGGAACAGACCCGGCTCAAGGAAACGCTGACCCAGTTCTTCCGGCGTCATGGTGGCAGCCTTGTCGCCCAGCAACTTGGCAACTTGTTTCTGCACATCGGAATCGCCAACCACTGCTTGCAGGTAAGAAGGCAGGCTGAAACCGTATGGAGCCCATACCATCAACACGAGGATGATGGAAGCGATCACCAGCAACACGGCCTTGGTGATCTGCACCCAGGTGGTCGCCTTCATGCCGCCGAACACCACGTAGGCCAGCATCAGGATACCCACGCCGATGATCGAGATCTCGTAGTCGATACCGATCAGCGTCTTGATCAGCACGCCGCCGCCGACCATCTGCGCGGTCAGGTAGAAGGTGGACACGGTGATGGTGGACAGCGCAGCCACGACCTTGGTCTTCTTCGGGTCGTTACGGAAGGCCAGGATGTCGCCCATGGTGTACTTGCCGATGTTGCGGCAGGGTTCGGCGATCACCAGCAACACGGTGATGTAAGCCACCAGCCAGCCCACGGAATACATGAAGCCGTCATAACCGTACAGCGAGATCAGACCGGCGATACCCAGGAAAGACGCGGCGGACAGATAGTCACCCGCGATCGCCCAGCCGTTCTGGATACCGCTGACCGAACGGCCCGCCGCGTAGAACTCGGAAGTCGTGTGCGTGGTGCGTGCCGCCCAGTAGGTGATGGCCATGGTGACCGCGATGATCGCGCCGAACACCGCAAAGGTCATCCACTTGAACTCGTCGGCCACCGCGCCGCTGCCGGCGAAAGCCGCGCCGCTGCTGCACAGTGGCAGCAGCAGACAGCATCAATTTATTCAGCATCGATTTCATCTCATGCTCCCTTTGTTTACGTCGTTGATGATCTCTTGCGCCATCGCATCGAACTCGGCATTGGCCTTCCTCGAATACACGTAGGCGATCACCCAGGCTACGACGAACTCGGACAAGCGCGAACAGGATGCCGACGTTGATCACGCCCCACACCTTGGTCTTGAACAGATCCTGGAAATAGGCCGCGCCGATGGGCAGCATGAAATAATAGATGAGGGAAAAGACCATCAACCCCCACAGGAAAAAGATCTTCTTGCGATGCAGTGCCTGAAACTTGGGGTTGGCATCGATCGCCGCCCAATTGATATTTGGATTAGACATATTCCCTCCTCAAGACAATCAACAAGTCGGGGTACGCCTCCCGACCCACTCATACAACTGGCCGCGAGATTACGTCAGGAAGCTTACAGTCAACTTACGCCGTTCACCCAGCGCTGGGCCTTTTCCAGGTCGCGCAGCCCGGCGAAATCGGTGATGTTCGTCTTACCCGCCTGCACCAGGGCGACCTGAAACAATTGCGCGGTGGCCAGCGCATCCGCCAGCGCGTTGTGGCGGGCATCGATGCGGATGGCGAAATGCCCGATCCAGTCGTCCAGCGCGTGGTATTTCCTGGCCAGCGCGGGATTCAGGCCGGGCATCACATAGGCCAGATCCAGCCACGGGTGTTTGAAGGAATAGCCGAGGTATTCGCGCAACGCGCGCCGTATCATGGTCTCGTCGAACGTGACATGAAAAGCGATGAGGGGTGCCTTGCCGAGGTAATCGAGAAACGCCAGCAGAGCTTCGACCGGCGGCTCGCCTTCGAGCTGCGCCGAGGTGCCGATGCCGTGCAACAGGATATTCCCCTTCTCGCTGGCGGCCTGCTGTTGCAACACCACATAGAAGCTGTCGCCCAGCGCTATCTTGCCGTTCACCACCGCCACCGCGCCGATGGAGATGAGCTTGTCGTGCATCAGGTTCAGGCCGGTGGTTTCCACATCCACCACCACGCACCGCGTCTCGCTGACCGGCGTGTCCAGCGCCGCACGCGGAAGCGCTTGCCATGCGTTCAGCCGTTGCTGTTGCTGCAGGCTCAGCTGCGGCTTGCTGCCGAACCAGCTTTGCAGCCACTGAATCACAGGTGATACTCCAGCGCCAAGCGCGCCTGCAGTTTGCGCGCCTGACGGAACGCTTCTTTCAGGATGCGCCGGTCCAGTTCGTTCAGACGTTCCGGGTCGATCTTGTTGTCCAGCGCCTCGTCGCTCAAGCCCTGCGCGCTCGACTCGTCGTGATGGCGCAAGCGCAGCACCTGGATGAACAGCAGCGCATCGATCCAGGCATCGATCTCCGACTCGTGCAGATTCATCCTGGCCGCACTCAGGCGCAGGCGCTGGATGGTGTTGGTCTGCGTCACGCCCGCCGCCAGACTGAAGATGCGCGCCGCATCCACGAACGGCGTGATGCCGTTCACTTTCAGATCCAGCGTGTTCTCCTTGCCCACCACGAAGTCGCGCACCACGCCCAGCGGCGGGCGGTTATGCAGTGCGTTCTCCGCCATCAGATGCAGGAAGCGGCTGTTGTCGCTGGCGACCCGCGCCAGCCATTGGCGCAAATCTTCGGCCAAATGCTGTGCGCCGTAGAGCGCGCGGAAATCGAAGAAGATGGTCGAGTGCAGCAAGGCTTCCGGCGAGCCACCGCTGATCCAGGCGGAGAAGGCGCGCTTCCATTCCTCCAGCGACAGGCACCACTTCGGGTTGCTCGCCATGATCTCGCCCTTGCACAGCGGGAAGCCGCACAGCGCCAGCGTCTCGTTGATGCGCTGCGCCACCGGCAACAGTTGCGCGCGCACCTGGTCCGCATCCATGCCTGGCGGCAACTCGAAGATGATCGCGTTGTCCTGATCGGTGTTCAGCGTCTGCTCGAAACGGCCTTCCGAGCCCAGTGCCATCCAGCACAGCCCCGCATGCAGCGGTGTGCCGAGCAAGCCGCTGGCCTTGAATTCCATATCCACCACACGCGCCGTGAGCAGGTCATTGAAGGTGGAGATGAACTGGGTCAGCTGTTCCGGAGCCACCCCCTGCGCCATCATGTTGTGCGCCATGCGCCTGATGTCGGCGGCACCCTGTTGCAGCATGTCGATGCTCTCGGCGTGGCGTATGGCCGAACCGATCTGGCGCAGGCCGACCCGCTGCAAGGCAAACAGGTCTTTTTCCGACACCAGCCCGACCAGCTGCTCATCCTCTACCACCAGCACATGGCGAAAACCCTGTTTGGCCATCAGCAGCGCCGCCTCGTGCGCCAGCGCCTGTGGCGGCAAGGTGGACAGCTGCATGCTCATCAAATTGATGACCGGCTGCTCCAGATCGATCTGCGGGATCGCGACACGATCCAGCACATCGTGCAAGGTCATGATGCCCAGCGGTTTACCTCGCACATTCACCGCCACCATGGAACCGACATGCTGTTCATGCATGATCTGCAGCACTTGCCGCACCGTCGTTTCCGGCGAGCAGGTCACCGGCGCGCGCCGGATGATGGCCGACAGCGGGCTGGCCAGCGATTGCTGTTCGACGCTGGAATGACTGTACTGCGCCTGGATGACCTGCTTGGAATGCTCCAGCAGATTGGCGATGCGCCGCGTACAAAAATCGCGGAACGGTGCGCTCAGTCCGAGCAAGGTATGGAAATCCGCGCCTGACAACTCGTAGCAAAAAGTGTCTTTGCCTGCACGGTAGATGCTGGCGACCGGGCGGTTGGCCAGCAACGCCCCCAGCGGAAAACATTCCCCCTCCGCCAGCTCCAGCCAGGTATCCGCCTCGGAAGCATGAGCGACGTTCTGTTCGCCGTGCACCATGCCCTGCTTGATGACCAGAAAGCGGTCCACCGCCCCCTGCTCCGGCGAGACGATCACTTCGCCCTCGGCGTAATAACCCAGTCGCAAGCGTTCCAGCATCCACAGCAGATGGGTCGGCTCCATGCGGTCGAACGGCGCGTGCGCGGCGAAGAAGGTCAACTGGGAAGCGTGGATCGCACTCAAGGCTGTGCCCCTTATATTTGTGTAGCGATGGTTTATTATAGCCACACTCAATCTTTCGCGACCTCACCATGCCATTCGCCAACCCCTCTACCGCTGAAATCTGCCGCATCTTGCGCGAGGTGCGCAGCATCGCCGTGGTCGGCCTGTCGCCCAATACTGCGCGCCCCAGTTTCCGCGTGGCGCAGGCCATGCAGAGTTTCGGCTACCGCATCATTCCGGTGCGCCCGCTGGTCACCGAGGTGCTGGGCGAGCAAGCCTATGCCGACCTGGAGAGCCTACCCGAAGTGCCGGACATCGTAGATGTGTTTCGATCCCCGGAGCACGTGCCCGCCATCGTCGACAGCTGCATCAAGCTGGGCATCAAGAAGCTGTGGCTGCAGGACGGCGTGGTGCATGAAGAAGCGGCGCTGCGCGCGCAACAGGCGGGCATCACCGTGGTGATGGACCGTTGCATGTTCCGCGACCACAGTCAGCTATGTAGCGAATGAACGCAAGCACGTATAATCGCCGCAGTTAATTGGAACCCTAGAACCATGTCCCTCAAATTCACCAAAATGCACGGCGCAGGCAACGATTTCGTGGTGCTGGATGGCGTGCGCCAATCCATCGCGTTGTCTCCGGAAAAGTTGCGCTTCATCGCCGACCGCCATTTCGGCATCGGCTGCGACCAGATCTTGCTGGTCGAAAAATCACAGCGCGACGATGTCGATTTCCGTTATCGCATCTTCAACGCCGACGGCGGCGAAGTGGAACAGTGCGGCAACGGTGCGCGCTGTTTCGTACGCTTCGTACATGACCAGGGACTCACCAACAAGCGCGAGATCGTGGTGGAAACCAGGAGCGGCCTGATCTCTCCGCGCCTGGAAGAAGACGGTCGCGTCACCGTCAATATGGGCGCACCGATCCTGGAGCCTGCGCAGATCCCGTTCGTGAGTGACAGCGAAGTGCCGGTCCAGCCGCTGCAAGTGGGCAACGACACCGTGCAGATCACCGCCGTCTCCATGGGCAACCCGCACGCGGTACAGGTGGTGGACGATGTCGAGTTGGCGCCGGTCACCACCCAGGGTCCGCTGATCGAACATCATCCGCGCTTCCCCAAGCGCGTGAATGCGGGCTACATGCAGATCGTGGATCGCAAGTCCATCAAGCTGCGCGTATTCGAGCGCGGTGCAGGTGAAACCTTGTCCTGCGGCACGGGCGCCTGTGCCGCCGTGGTTGCCGGTATCCGGCGCGGACTGCTGGATGAGACGGTGCAAGTCGCCACGCGCGGCGGCACGCTCACCATCTCATGGTCGGGAGAAAAGTCGCCGGTGCTGATGACCGGACCGGCCATCACGGTGTACGCGGGCGAGATCAACTTGTAAGAGGCCAGAAATGAAAGCAGAAGACGTTGCACAATATTTGCAGGACAACCCGCAGTTCTTCGAAGCCCACGCGGAGATGCTGTCGCAGATCAACCTGCCGCACCCGCACGGCGGACGCACCATCTCGCTGAGCGAACGTCAGCTGCTCACCCTGCGCGAGCGCGTGAAAGAGCTGGAAAAAAAGCTGCACGAGTTGCTGGTGTTCGCCAAAGAGAACGATGCGCTGCAACTCAAGGTGCACCAGTTCAACTGCGCGTTGTTCGGCGCGCATGACCGCGCCACGCTGCAAAGCCTGACCGTGCACAACCTGCGCGACATCTTCGCAGTGCCGCATGTCGCCTTGCATCTGTGGCAAGACGAGCCGCCCAGCGCCGAAGTGCTGGCCTTTGCCGACCAGCATCCGCTGCCGGTGTGCACCCATCACGCGGCGCACGACACCCTGCCCTGGTTCGGCGAAGCAGGCGAGCATCTGCGTTCGTTCGCCTATCTGCCCTTGCGCGCCGACGGTCAGACCATCGGCCTTCTCATCCTCGCCAGCGAGGACAAAGAGCGCTTCTATCCGGAGATGGGCACACTGTTCCTGCAACGCATCGCGGAGACACTGGGCAGCGCGTTCCATCTGCATGTCTGATGCCCGCCACTGAACCAGTCCTCGCCACACTGCAAGGCTACCTCGCCTACCTGAACAACGAGCGCGGCTATTCCCCGCTGACTGCCGAGAATTACGCGCGCGATATCCGCCGCCTGCTCGCGCTCGCCGGCACCACCCCGCTGCCCGAGCTGAAGAGCCATCACATCCGCCGTTACATCGCGCAGCTGCACGGCAGCGGGTTGGGCGGTCGTTCGCTGGCGCGTGTGCTCTCGGCATGGCGCGGCTTTTACTCGTATCTGATGCGCGACCACGGCTGCCAGAGCAATCCCTGCATCGGCCTGCGCGCACCGAAGGCACCCAAGACCTTGCCGCATGCACTGTCTCCGGACGAGGCAGTGCAACTGGTGGAGATGCCCGTCGCGACCCCGCTGGATGCGCGCGACAAGGCGATGTTCGAACTGCTCTACTCTTCCGGCCTGCGTTTGGCGGAACTGGTGAGCCTCGACCTCACGCCGATGCTGGACAGCCTGCGCTCGGGTGAAGTGCGCGTCACCGGCAAGGGCAGCAAGACGCGCATCGTACCGGTGGGCAGCCATGCCATCACCGCACTGCAAGCCTGGATAGACGTGCGCGATCACTACGCCAAACCGGACGAGAGCGCGCTGTTCGTCGGCAAGAACGGCGCACGCATCAATCCGCGCACGGTGCAATTGCACCTGCGCAAACGCGGCATCACTCAAGGCATCGCCAGCGGCGTGTATCCGCACCTGCTGCGCCACTCCTTCGCCACGCATGTGCTGCAGTCTTCCGGCGACCTGCGCGCGGTACAGGAGATGCTGGGACACGCCAGCATCTCCACCACGCAGGTCTATACTCACCTCGATTTCCAATACCTTTCCAAAATCTACGATAGCGCGCATCCGCGTGCCAAGAAAAAACCATGACCAGTCAAAAACCAAAATCCCATTCGACACCGCACCGCCAGTCACAAGGCGGCAAGGATTTCCGCAAGCGCGTGCAGCGCGACAAGCAACGCGACGACAAGCCTGTGGCGCAACCCGCTTCCAAGCCGCTCTCCGGCAATCCATCCGCGAAAGCGGCCATCATGCTCAGGGAGGGGCGCGAGAAATCCCTGCAGCGCCGCCATCCGTGGATATTTTCCGGCGCGATCGAATGCGTCGATGGCACACCTGCCAGCGGTGACACATTGCCGGTGCGTGATGCCGCCGGGAATTTTGTGGCGTGGGCGGCGTACAACGCCGACTCGCAGATTACCGCACGCGTGTGGTCGTGGAACGAGAAGGATGTCATCGACAAAGCCTTTTTCCGCAGCCGCATCGCCGATGCGTTGGCGGCACGCCGCACGCTGGGCCTGGAACGCAACAGCAACGGCATGCGCATCATCCATGGCGAATCTGACGGACTGCCCGGCCTCATCGTGGACCAATACGGCGACGTGCTGGTGATGCAGCTGGGCAGTGCAGGCCCGGAACACTGGCGCGACACTCTGGCCGACATCCTGCATGAACTGTGTGCGCCCGTTTGCATCTACGAACGTTCGGACTCCGACGGGCGCGAACGGGAAGGTCTGCCACAACGCTGCGGCGTAGTGCGCGGCGCGTTGCCGGACAAGGTGGAAGTGACGGAAAACGGATTGCGCTTTGCGGTGGATGTGGCCTCAGGACAGAAGACCGGCTACTACCTCGACCAGCGCGACAACCGCGCGTTCACCGGCACGCTGGCGCAGGACAAGGATGTGCTCAACTGCTTCTGCTATACCGGCGGTTTCTCGCTCTACGCGTTGCGCGGCGGTGCGAAGTCAGTGCTGTCCATCGACTCGTCGCAGGAAGCATTGGAACTCGCTCAACGCAATGTGGAACTGAACGGACTGGATGCGTCGCGCGCCGAATGGCAATGCGCCGACGTGTTCGAAGCCCTGCGCAAACTGCGCGACCAGAACCGCAAGTTCGACCTCATCGTCCTCGACCCGCCCAAGTTCGCGCCCACTGCGGCATTCGCCGAAAAAGCATCGCGCGCCTATAAAGACATCAACCTGCTGGGTTTCAAACTGCTGCGACCGGGCGGCCTGCTGTTCACCTACTCCTGCTCCGGCGGCATCAGCGACGACCTGTTCCAGAAGATCATCGCAGGTGCGGCACTCGACGCTGGGGTGGATGCGCAGATCGTGAAGAAGCTGCATGCAGCGCCGGATCATCCGGTGTTGCTGAGTTTTCCGGAGGGCGCGTATTTGAAGGGATTAGTTTTAAGGGTAGCTGGGTAAATCTACACCGTCGGGGGTAGCCCGACGGTGTTGGTTTAGCCGCCGGGCTACTCCCGGCAAGAGCGCATCGCGCTCTTCACCTAATGCAAACTCACAAACGGCTTGAACCCCAGCTTTGATTGCAGCTTAACCGCGGCACTGCGCGCCTCATCTGCATTCGAATATGGCCCGAGGTGCACACGGGTCAGCCCTTGTTTTTCGTACAGTGAAAAACGCTTGCCGTTCTCACCCACTGCAGCACGCATCTTGGCGAGGAAGCTTTGCGCTCCTTGCTTGGCTCTGAATGCGCCGAGCTGCAGGAACACTTTACCTGTAGTCGCACCGGCCGTCTCGACCGGGATGACCGGAGCTGCAACGGGCGCAGCAGCGACCGGCTCGACCTTGACGACAGACGTTTCCACTGCGGCGACAACGGGGGTATTGGCATCGACGGCGATGCTCTCTACTTCGACTTCGGCGCTGCCGTTGTTGAGGTAGCCCAGCTTGTAGGCGGCGACATAGGAGAGGTCCATGATGCGGTCATGCAGGAAGGGGCCGCGGTCGTTGACGCGCACGATGACGGATTTGCCGGTCGCCAGATTGGTGACGCGCGCATAGCTGGGGATGGGCAGCGTGGGGTGCGCGGCGGTCATGGCGTACATGTCATAGGTCTCGCCGATGGACGTGCGCTGGCCGTGGAATTTCTTGCCATACCAGGAGGCGATGCCGCGCTCCTTGTAGTTGCCCGGCGCGCTGAGCGGAACGTATTTCCTGCCCAGTGCCGAGTATTCCCGGTTGGCGTAGCGGTGCAGCGGCTCGGCCTTGGGTACGGCATCGGGGATGGCATCGAGGTTGGCCGGGGCATCTGCGCCGGGACCGTCGCCCGCCAGATAGCCGCCGCCTGCTGGGGCTGCGGGCGGCAGATAGTTTCCGCCGGAGCGCAGGTCGACAATAGGTGCGGCACCGCCCGATCGTGTCTGCGGTTTCTGCGGTGCGCTGGAACAAGCGCTCAATATGGCGATGCTGCCCAATGCCCAGACGATGTGTTTGCTCATCATTTTCCCCTTAGGTTTTGACCAATCTTTGATGCGTATGGATGCTCATCAGCACGCCGAAGCCGAGCAGCAGCGTGAGCATGGAGGTGCCGCCGTAGCTCACCAGCGGCAGCGGCACGCCGACCACGGGCAGGATGCCGCTGACCATGCCCATATTGACGAAGGCGTAGGTGAAGAAGGTGAGCGTGATGCTGCCCGCCATCAGCCGCGTGAAATAGGTGGAGGCGTTGGCGGTGATGATGAAGCCGCGCCCGATGATGAAGACATACAGCCCGAGCAGCAGCAGATTGCCGAGGAAGCCGAACTCCTCAGAATAGACGGCGAAGATGAAATCGGTGCTGCGCTCCGGCAGGAAGTCCAGGTGCGTCTGCGTGCCGTTCATGTAGCCCTTGCCCAGGAAGCCGCCGGAGCCCACGGCGATCATGCCCTGGATGGTGTGGTAACCCTTGCCCAGGGCATCCTGCGACGGGTCGAGCAGCATCATGACGCGATGGCGCTGGTAGTCGTGCAGCATGGACCAAACGAAGGGTGCACTGCCGAGCGCCCCGATGAACAGCACACCCATCAAACGCCAGCTCAGGCCGGCGAGGAACAGCACGTAGAAGCCGCTGGCGGCGATCAGGATGGAGGTACCAAGGTCGGGCTGGCGCACGATCAAGGCCACGGGCAGCAGCAGCAGCAGCGCGGCGACCACATAGTTCTTCAAGGTCAGCGTGGCTTCGTGTTTTTCGAAGTACCAGGCCATCATCAGCGGCACGGCGATCTTCATCAGCTCGGACGGCTGGATGGTCGCCACGCCGATGTTGAGCCAGCGCCGCGCGCCGTGGCTGATGTCGCCGAACAGCGCCACGCCGACCAGCAGCACCATGCCCAGCACATACATCGGCACGGCGATGCGCATCAGCCAGTGCAGCGGCATGTTGGCCACGATCCACAGCGCGACGAACGCCACCAGTATGTTGGCCAGTTGCCCCAGCACGCGCATCCAGTTGCCGTCGGTCGCGCTGTACAGCACCACCAGGCTGACGAACATCAAGGCACCCAGCCCGTACAACAGCACGGGATCCAGATGCAGCATGAAGCGTTGTTTGAGTTGTCGGATGTTCATCGCTAGTCGTGCTCCGCCCCGGCCTTCTCGGAAACTTTTTGCAGCGGCTTGGGCTCTTTTCCAAGCAGATAATAATCCATCACCTTGCGCGCGATGGGTGCGGCAGTGGAGCCGCCGTGTCCGCCGTTCTCGGCCAGCACCGCCAGCGCGATGCGCGGTTTATCGGCTGGCGCGAAGGCGATGAACCATGCGTGGTCGCGATTGTATTCCGAGATTTTTTTCGCATCGTATTTTTCGCCCTGCTTCATACCGACCACTTGCGCCGTGCCGGTCTTGCCGCCCACCGTGTATTGCACCCCCATGAACGCGCCCACCGCCGTACCGCCTGGTTTCAACACTTCGACCATGGCGCGTTTCACCAGTGACAGATGTTCAGGCGGGATATGCAGGTCGTACAGCGGTTGCGGGACTGCCTGCGGCTCATCCGGCGCATGCTGGATCTCTTTCACCAGATGCGGGCGATACGCCACGCCATCGTTGGCCAGCGTGGCGGTGGCGAACGCCAGTTGCAGCGGGGTGATCAGGTGATAGCCCTGGCCGATGCCCGCCGACACGGTGTCGCCCGGATACCAGATCTGCTGGTAGCGCTTCATCTTCCATGCGGTTGAAGGCAGCAGGCCGGGCACTTCACCCTCCATGTCGATACCTGTCTTCTTGCCGAAGCCGAACTGCTCCAGGAAGTCGTGCATGCGGTCGATGCCCAGCTCGGTCGCCAGCCCGTAGTAATAGGTGTCGCACGACACCACGATGGATTTGAACATATCGACCCGACCGTGGCCGCCCGCCTTCCAGTCGCGATACTGGTGACTGCTGCCGGGCAAGGTGTAATAGCCCGGATCGCTGATGGTATGGGCAGGATCTCTGGCGTCGTAATGCAGCCCGGCCAAAGCCATGAACGGCTTGATGGTGGAGCCCATGGGATATTGGCCGCGCAAGGCGCGATTGTTGAGCGGCACATCGGGCGAATTGTTGAGCTCGTCCCAGCTTTCGGTATCGATGCCGTCGATGAACAGGTTGGGGTCGTAGCCGGGCTTGCTCACATAGGCCAGCACTTCGCCGTTGCTGGGGTCGATGGCGACCAGGGCGCCGCGATAATCGCCGAAGGCCTGCACCGCCACTTCCTGCAACTTGGCATCCAGCGTCAGCGTCAGGTTCTTGCCGGACTGTGGCGAGGTGCGCGACAACATGCGCACCGCGCGTCCTCCGGCATCCACTTCGACCTGTTCGAAACCGGTCACGCCATGCATCTCTTTTTCGTAGCTCTGCTCGATGCCGGTCTTGCCGATGTATTCCGAGCCCAGATAATTCGTGGCCAGATCGATTTTATCCAGCGCATCGATCTCTTGCTGGTTGACGCGCCCGATGTAGCCCAGCAAATGGGATGTGATGTCGGTGTAGGGATACTCGCGGAACAAACGCGCCTTGATCTCCACGCCGGGGAAACGGTACTGCTGCGCGGCAAAGATCGCCACTTCCTTATCGGTCAGCCTGGTGCGTATGGGCAAGGTCTGCAGCGAGCGCCGTTCCGACATCAGCTTCTTGAAACGCCGCAGGTCTTTCGGTTTGATCTCGACCAGCTTGCCGATCTCGGCGATGGTCGCGTCCATATCGGCGATCTTTTCCGGGGTGACTTCCAGCGTGTAACCGGCGAAGTTGCGCGCCAGCACCTCGCCGTTGCGGTCGGTGATGACGCCGCGATTGGGCACGATGGGCACCACGTAGATGCGGTTGCTCTCTGCCAGCGTATCGAAATAGGCGTTGCGCACCACTTGCAGGTAAAAGAAGCGCATCAGCAGGATGAGCAGCAGCACGCCCACAAAACCCAGGCTCAGAAACAGCCGCAGCCGGAAGAAATAGATTTCGCGCTGATGGTTCTTCAGCTCGATCTTGTGCGTCATAGCTCGTTCGGATCGCGGCGCGGGCCACGCAGTGCTTGCAGCAGCAGAGTGAGCGGAGTCCACAACAGGGCGGAAGTTGCGGCACCCAGGAAGAATTCCCACGCCACATAGCCGCGCACCTGCCAATGCACGATGGCATACACGGCGAAGCTAGCCAGCAGCAGCACAAACACATGCACGGATTGCTCGCGCAGGCTGAACATCTGCACCCGGCGATTCAGCACCAGACCGCCAAAGGCCAGCACTGAATAGGCCAGTGCATGCTGACCGAACAGGCTGGCATCGGCCACATCCACGAAGATGCCGAACATCCAGGCCATGCCGATGCCGACACGATGCGGTTTGTGTGTGCACCAGTACAACAGCACCAGGGCCACAAAATCTGGACGCAATGCCAGCGCCCAGCCGCGCCAGGGCAGCCATTCCAGCAACACCGCGACGAACAGCGACAAGTATATAAATCCCATGCTCGCGGGCAGCATGAATTCCCGGTCTCTGTCCAGCTCGTATCTCACGGCTTGCTCCGTTTGGCGTTCTTGTTAAAGCGCTGCGGCGTTTGCTTGTCTTCTTCCGACGCCGGACGCTCCGGCAGCGGGGGGACACTGGAAACGATCAGCAAGGTGCGGTGCCGGTCCACGCCGGCCAGCGGGGCGCACACGATGTTCGCAAAAGGATAAGCCGGATCGCGCTCGACCTTGATGACTTTCGCCACCGGCAGCGCGGGCGGATATGTTCCATCCATGCCGGAAGTGACCAGCTCGTCGCCGACCTGGATGTCCGCGCTGATAGGCTGATAGCGCAGCTCCAGCTCGCTGATGTTGCCCGAGCCGAACACTACGGCGCGCAGGCCGTTGCGCACGATCTGGACCGGTACCGCGTTGTCCTTGTCGGTCACCAGTGTCACTTCGGACATAAGAGGATAGGTGCGCGTGACCTGCCCCACCACACCGAGGTTATCCACCACCGCCTGGCCGGCCTGCACGTTCGCTTGCGCACCCTTATCCACGAACAGCTTGCGTTTGAAGATATCGCGTTCGAGATAGACGATCTGCGCCATCTGCATGGTGTAGTCGGCACGCTGCTTGACGTCCAGCAAGGCGCGCAATTGCGCATTCTCGGCCTGGATGGCTTGCAGTTGCTGCAACTGCGCGGCATCGGCATCGTGTTGCTGATGCAACTGCTGGTTGTCGGCGATCAGGTGACGCTGTAACGAAACATACGAATCGACCCCGCTCCAGATTTCGCCGGGCAGCGCGGTCAGACGCTGGAAGGGATAGATGATGATGGCGATGACCTGGCGCGTGGATTCCAGGTATTGGTAACGCGCATCCACGAACAGCAGCAGCAGCGACAGCACGGCGAAGAACACCAGACGCGCGACCGCACTCGGGCCGCGATTGAAGAAGCGTAAGGTGCGGGTATCTTCCAAGGTTAACGGGAGCAGTGGGTTGAAAAGCTTGCCGGGCGAAGACAGAGCATGGCGCGACCGGACAGCAAAGCGGAATTCACTTGGCGGCAAATAAGCATTTCGAGTCCGTCGGCAACGCTATCAGGCCGGGCGCAGTCGTTGTGCGACACCTGGTTAATCGCTGGTGAAGATGTTGCTGTACTTGTCCATGCTCTCCAGCGCCTTGCCGGAACCGCGCACCACACAGGTCAGCGGATCGTCGGCGATCACCACCGGCAAGCCGGTCTCTTCCATCAACAGACGATCCAGATCGCGCAGCAATGCGCCGCCGCCGGTCAGTACCATGCCCTTGCTGGCGATGTCCGCGCCCAGTTCCGGCGGGGTCTGTTCCAGCGCGGTCTTCACCGCGCTGACGATGCTGTTCAGCGGATCGGTCAGCGCTTCGAGGATCTCGTTGCTGGAGATGGTGAAACTGCGCGGCACGCCTTCCGCGAGGTTACGGCCGTTCACTTCCATTTCGCGCACTTCGGAGCCTGGGAAAGCGGAACCGATCTGTTTTTTGATCTGCTCGGCAGTGGTTTCGCCGATCAGCATGCCGTAGTTGCGGCGGATGTAGTTGATGATGGCTTCGTCGAACTTGTCGCCGCCGACGCGCACCGAGCCGGAATACACCGCGCCGCCCAGCGAGATCACGCCGACTTCGGTGGTACCGCCGCCGATGTCCACCACCATGGAGCCGGTCGCATCTTCCACCGGCAGGTCGGCACCGATCGCCGCGGCCATCGGCTCTTCGATCAGTTCCACGCGGCGCGCACCTGCGCCGTAGGCGGATTCGCGGATGGCACGGCGCTCAACCTGGGTGGAGCCGCATGGTACGCAGATGACGATGCGCGGGCTGGGTGTGAAGATGCTGGATTTGTGCACGCGGCGGATGAACTGCTTGAGCATCTGTTCGGTGACGGTGAAGTCGGCGATCACGCCGTCCTTCATCGGGCGGATGGCGGTGATGTTGCCCGGGGTGCGGCCCAGCATCTGCTTGGCCGCCAGGCCGACTTGCTGGATCACTTTCTTGCCGTTGGGGCCGCCTTCTTGGCGGATCGCCACCACGGACGGCTCGTTCAGCACGATGCCATGCCCGCGCAACCAGATCAGCGTGTTCGCCGTACCGAGGTCGATGGCGAGGTCGTTGGAAAAATAGCCGTTGAAGTAACTAAACATGTCATGTCCTGAAAGGTAGAAGGGGTGCGCCTGCGAATCGGTTTATGATACCCTATCGCGCCTGATTTGATAAAGCTTTCAACCCGTTTATGTCCCTAAGTTTAGCCGATGTCGAAAAAGTCGCCCGCCTTGCCCGGCTGGCGATGAACGACCAAGAACTCCAAGCCGCCCAGGCACAGCTATCCAACATCTTCGGCCTCATCGCCGAAATGCAGGCAGTCGACACCAAAGGCATCGAACCGATGTCCCATGCGCAGGACCTGGCACAGCGCCTGCGCGAGGACAAAGTCACCGAAACCAACCAGCGCGAGGCCTTCCAGGCCATCGCCCCGCAAGTGGAACACGGCCTGTATCTGGTGCCGCAGGTCATCGAGTAAACATCATGTTGAATTCCAGCCTCACACAACTAGGCGCGGCATTGCGCGCCAAGCAAATCTCCAGCGTCGAACTGACGCAAAGCTACCTCGAGCGCATCACTCGGCTCAATCCGCAGCTCAACGCCTTCATCACGCTGAACCCGGAAACCTCGCTGGCGCAGGCGCGTGCGGCTGATGCCCGCTTAGCCTCCGGCAAGGCCGACGCACTGACCGGTATCCCTATCGCGCAGAAGGACATCTTCTGTGCCAAGGGCTGGCTCACCACTTGCGGCTCGAAGATGCTGCACAACTTCGTGTCGCCCTACGATGCGCATGTCATCTCGCAATTCAACAATGCAGGCGCGGTCAACCTCGGCAAGACCAACATGGACGAGTTCGCCATGGGTTCGTCGAACGAGACTTCGTATTACGGCTCGGTGAAGAACCCGTGGGATCAGGCGCGCGTACCCGGCGGGTCTTCCGGCGGCACCGCAGCAGCGGTTGCGGCACGCCTGTGTGCAGCGGCAACCGGCACCGACACCGGCGGCTCGATCCGCCAGCCCGCCGCACTGTGCGGTATTTCCGGCCTGAAACCCACCTACGGCGTGGTCTCGCGTTACGGCATGATCGCCTTCGCTTCCAGCCTCGACCAGGCCGGCCCGATGGGACGCAGCGCGGAAGACTTGGCACTGCTGCTCAACACCATGGCTGGCTTCGACGAACGCGATTCAACTTCGCTGCAACGCGACAAGGAAGATTACGCCCGCGACCTGAACAAGCCGCTGACCGGCCTGCGCATCGGCCTGCCGAAAGAGTTCTTTGCCGAAGGCTTGAGCGACGACGTGGCAAAAGCGGTCGAAGCAGCCATCGCCGAGTACAAGAAACTGGGTGCTGTCATCGTCGACATCAGCCTGCCCAATACCAAACTGTCCATCCCGGTGTATTACGTGCTGGCTCCGGCGGAAGCATCGAGCAACCTGTCGCGCTTCGACGGTGTGCGCTACGGCTATCGCGCACCGGACTACAGCGACCTCGCCGACATGTACGAGAAGAGCCGCGCGCAGGGCTTCGGCGCGGAAGTGAAACGCCGCATCATGATCGGCACCTATGTGCTGAGCCACGGCTACTACGACGCCTACTATCTGCAGGCACAGAAGATACGCCGCCTGATCGCGCAGGATTTCACCGAAGCCTACAAGCAGTGCGACGTCATCATGGGGCCGACCTCGCCTTCCACCGCCTTCAAGCTGGGCGAAAAGGGCGACGACCCGGTGCAGATGTATCTGTCCGACATCTACACCATCGCGGTGAACCTGGCCGGTCTGCCCGGCATGTCCATCCCCTGCGGCTTCGGCGCGAACAACATGCCGGTGGGTCTGCAGATCATCGGCAACTATTTCGACGAGGCGCGCATGCTGAATGTCGCGCACCAATATCAACTGGCGACCGACTGGCACAGCCGCGCGCCGCAAGGGCTGTAAGGAAACATCATGACTTGGGAAATCGTCATCGGGCTGGAAGTACACGCGCAGCTCTCTACCAACACAAAGATCTTCTCCGGCGCATCCACTGCGTTCGGCGCGGAACCGAACACGCAAGCCGATGCGGTGAGCATCGCGCTGCCCGGCGTGTTGCCTGTGCTGAACAAAGGCGCTGTGGAACGCGCCATCAAATTCGGCCTCGCGGTTGGCGCACACATCGCGCCGCGCTCGGTGTTTGCGCGCAAGAATTATTTCTATCCCGACCTGCCCAAGGGTTACCAGATCAGCCAGTTCGATCTGCCGGTGGTGGGGCAAGGCGCGCTGACCATCCAGGTCGAACCGCTGTCCGGTAATGCCAAGCCCTACGAGAAGACTGTGCGCATCACGCGCGCCCACCTGGAAGAAGATGCGGGCAAATCGGTACACGGCGATTCGCAAGGCATGACCGGCATCGACCTGAACCGTGCCGGCACGCCGCTGCTGGAGATCGTGTCCGAACCGGACATGTGTTCCGCCGCCGAGGCGGTGGCCTATGCCAAAGCGCTGCATTCGCTGGTGCGCTGGATCGGCATCTGCGACGGCAATATGCAGGAGGGCTCGTTCCGCTGCGACGTGAACGTGTCGGTGCGCCGCCCCGGCGCAACCGCTGGGCACGCGCCGCGAGATCAAGAACCTCAACTCGTTCCGCTTCATGCAGCAGGCCATCGACTACGAAGTGCAATGGCAGATCGACACCATCGTGAACGGCGGCAAGATCCACCAGGCCACCATCCTGTTCAATCCGGATACCGGCGAGACGCGCGCCATGCGCAGCAAGGAAGACGCGCACGATTACCGCTACTTCCCCGATCCCGATCTGTTGCCGCTGGACATCACGCTCCGCGATGCTGGAACAGGTGCGCGCCACGCTGCCGGAACTGCCGCAGGCCAAGCGCGACCGCTACGTCGGCGAGTACGCGCTGACCGCTTACGATGCCAGCAGCCTCACCTCCTCGCGCGAGATGGCCGACCTGTTTGATGCCTGTGTCACCTCAGTTGGCGCACCCAACGCCAAGCTGTGCGCCAACTGGCTGATCGGCGAAGTCAGCGCGCAGCTCAATCGCGATGGCCTGGATATGGCGCAATGCCCGGTCACGGCGCAACAGCTGAGCGGCATGCTGGCGCGCATCGTGGACGGCACCATCTCCAACTCCGGCGCGAAGGAAGTGTTCCGCACGCTGTGGGCTGAAGGCGGCACAGCGGATGCGATCATCGAAGCCAAGGGACTGAAACAAGTTTCCGACAGCGGTGCGATCGAAGCGCTGGTGGACGAGATCATCGCGGGCAATGCAGACAAGGTGGCGGAGTACCGCAGCGGCAAGGACAAGCTGTTCGGCTTCTTCGTCGGCCTCGCCATGAAGGCCAGCAAGGGCAAGGCCAACCCGGCACAGCTGAACGACATCCTCAAGCAGAAACTGGCAGGCTGAGCTAAGCCTGCACGTCGAAACGCATCACGCGATAGAACCGGGCAAAGCAATGTTCGACCTGCGGCTCACCCGCCAGCGCTTTGCCCTGTTTCTGTAATGCCTCACTCAGTTTTGCGCTCACGTCTTCCTGCCAGAAGCCCGGCAGGAACGGCTCCAGCCGACCAAACACCCAGCGCAGCGGCGCCACGCGGTACAACCAGTGACTGCGCGGGGTCGAAGCGTATTCGGTGATGAGCACAGAACCGCCCGCTTTCACCACGCGTGCGATCTCGTCATACACATGCTGCCGCGCTGTCGGCGGCAATTCGTGGAACAAAAAGAACAGGATCACTTGATCGAAAGAGTCTCCCGCATAAGCCAGCGATTCGGCATTCATGCGCGCCAGGTGGCAACGGCCGGACATAGCCTGCGTCTTGCTGCGCGCCAGATTCAGCTGCCCCACTGCCACATCGCACAGATGCACTTCGTTGCCGGTATGGTGCAGCAGCGAGGGCGTGAGCTTGCCGTACACGCAGGTCAGTTGCAGCAGCCTCGCACCAGGCCCGGATTCCACATGCGCGAGCGTCTTCTTGAGCAGCGTGTTGTACTGGCCGAACAGGATGGCGTTGATGATGGGCTGATGGTCGAAGAACCAGATGCTCTTCTCCCACAGGTACGCCCACCAGTAATAGCGCGCCAGATATTCCGGCACGCCGCCTTTGAGGAATCGCTTATACAGTCGTTGCATCGCCCTAGGCCAGCCCGCGCGGCTTGTGCGGCGCATGGGCGAACAGCCGGTCGTACAGCCAGTTCGGCAATCGCCGCAACAGCCAGCCCACCGCACCCATCTGCCACGGCACCACGGCGAACGAGCTGCCGCGCGATATGGCACGCGCCATGCGCCGCGCAGCATCATCGGCCTCCAGGATGAAAGGCATGGAATACGGGTTGATGGCGGTCATCGGGGTCTTGATATAGCCGGGACAAAGGGTCACCACCTGCACACCGCTGCCGTGCAGTTCGACGCGCAGCGATTCAAGATAGGAGATGGCCGCGGCCTTGGATGCTGAATAGGCTCCGCCACCAGGCAGACCACGGAAACCTGCCACACTGGCGATACCGACCAGCGTTCCACACCTGGCCTCGCGCATCGCCACGAGGAAAGGCTGGAAGGTCTTCACCATGCCGAGCACGTTGATGTCCATCACATGCTGGAACACCTCTTCATCCTCGACGTATTCGGTGAGCGTGCCGCTGCTTACTCCCGCGTTGGCGATGACGATATCCGGCACGCCGGCGCGCGCCATGAAATCCTGCGCCGCCTGTTGGATGGCAGGCGCATCGCGCACATCCAGCGTGTAGCAAAAGACTTTTCCGGGGAATTCTGTGGCGAGGGATTGCAGCAATTCGCCGCGTCGGGCAAAGGCGGCAACGGATGCGCCGCGCTCAAGATAATGGCGCGCGAGGGCCAGACCGATGCCACTCGACGCGCCACTTATTACGACCCGCATCAATGCTTGCCTGCGCGACGCTCCTTGCGTGCGATCTCGATCACTTCGTTCAGCACGCGGATGGCATCCTCGGGCTGCAGATCGCTGATGGTGTATTTGCCGTCCACCGCGATGGTCGGCGTGCCGCGCACACCGAAGCTCCCCACCATCTGGTCGCTGCGCTTCAGTTTGCTGCCGATGGAGAAAGAGTTGTACGCCGCGCCGAACTTCGCGCGATCCACACCGTGCTTGGCCACGAAGTCGGTGATCTTGGCTTCGTCGCTCAGGTCGGTGTGGTACACATGCCAAGCCTCGAACAGATCGTTATGCAGGCGCTCGCTGCTGTCCCATCGCTTCCAGCGCGTAAAAGGTGCGCGCCATCGGCTCCATCGAGTCGCGGAAGATCACCGGCACGAATTTCAGCTCGACATCCTTGGGCATCTTCTTTTCCCATGCACTCAACACGCCGTGCATGTGGTAACAATGTGGACATTCATAGAAGAAGAATTCCACCACTTCGATTTTCTTGCCGCTCACCGGCTGCGCGGGGTTGAGCACCTTGTAATCTTTGCCGGCGACCACTGCGGCATAAGCCTGGGCCGCACCCAGCAAAACCAGCATAACGAAAATCTTGCGGAAAAAACTCATCATCGTCTCCTGTGAATTATTGAGCGTGTAATGCAGTGGCATTGGAAATGCCGTTCTGTTTCAGATTGGCGATGGAAGCGTTGGCTTCTGCCTGCCCTTTGTACGGCCCCAGACGCACGCGATACCACACACCCTTGCCCGGAACGTCGGCCTTTTGCACGCTGGCTTCCATACCGGTCAGCGCCAATTTCGCTTTCAGCTTTTCGGCATCGTCCGCATTCTGGAACGAACCGGCTTGCACAAAATACAGCGTGTTGTCTGCGGCCTTGGGCACTGGCTGGCTGACCGGCGGCTTGGCAGCGGGTGCAGTCGGTTGCTTGCGCACCGCGCCCCCTTCGGCTTTGTCCGGCAGCACTTTGTAAAATTCGTAATGCTGTGCCTCGCCCACACCGGAAGCCGCAACGGGTGCTACGACAGGCGCACTTGTCGGCACCGGCTGAACGGGCGGCAACACCTTGGGCTGTTCACGTTGCACTCCGCTGCCAAATGAAGCCGGGTTCTTCTCCACCACATACCACGCCACGAAGCCGGCCACCGCAACGCCCAGCACCATGCCGATGATCAGCCCCGCTATCACTTTGGATTTTTGCGATCCGCCTTCATTTGCCATGTTTATTCCTTCGCGTCGTTACATCTTCTCGGGTGCACTGACACCCAACAATGCCAAGCCGTTCTTCAACACCTGCGCTACCGCCGAGATCAGCGCCAGGCGCGCCAGCTTCAGCTTCTCGTCCTCGACCAGAAAGCGCGAGGCATTATAGTAGCTGTGAAAATCAGCTGCCAATTCTTTCAGGTAGAACGCGACCAGGTGCGGCGCAAGGTCTTCCGCCGCCGTTTCGATCACCTGCGGATAGTCGATCATGCGTTGCAGCACAGCGGTTTCGTACTCGCTGTCCAGCACACTCACATCGACATGATGCAGGCTCTGGCGATCGCCGCCCCATTGCGCCAGCACCGTGCTGATGCGGGCGTGGGCGTACTGGATGTAATACACCGGATTGTCGTTGCTCTGCGATTTCGCCAGGTCGATGTCGAACACCAGTTGCGAATCGGGATGGCGCGCCGCGAGGAAATAGCGCGTCGCGTCGCAGCCCACTTCGTCGATCAGGTCGCGCAGCGTGACATAGCTGCCCGCGCGTTTGGAGATCTTCACTTCTTCGCCGTTCTTCAGCACCGTCACCATCTGGTGCAGCACGTAGTCGGGCCAGCCCTGGGGGATGCCGGCGTCCAGCGCCTGCAAACCGGCGCGCACGCGGGTGATGGTGCTGTGGTGATCGGAACCCTGCTCGTTGATGACGCGCTCGAAACCGCGCCGCCACTTGTCCAGATGATAGGCCACGTCCGGCACGAAGTAGGTGTAGCCGCCGTCGCTCTTGCGCATCACGCGGTCCTTGTCGTCGCCGAAATCGGTGGTGCGCAACCACAGCGCATCGTCCTGCTCGTAGGTGTGGCCGCTGGCGATGAGTTTCTTCACCGTCTCTTCCACCTTGCCGTCGGTGTAGAGCGCAGACTCCAGCGAGAACACATCGAACTCCACCTCGAACGCGCGCAGGTCCAGGTCCTGTTCGCGGCGCAGATAGGCCACGGCGAAATGACGAATGGCCTCGGCATCGTGCACATCGCCTTTGCCGGTGGTGTGCTGGTCGTCCGCTTCCACCGTTTCTTTCGCCATGTAGCTGCGCGCCACATCCATGATGTAATCGCCGCGATAGCCCGATTCCGGCCAGGACGGATCGTCCGGCGTGATGCCCTTGCAGCGCAGCTGCACGGACAACGTCAGGTTGTCGATCTGCGCACCCGCATCGTTGTAGTAGAACTCGCGCGTCACATTCCAGCCCGCCGCGTGCAGCACGTTGCACAGGCAATCGCCCACCGCCGCTCCGCGCCCGTGGCCGACATGGAGAGGACCGGTAGGGTTGGCGGAGACGAACTCCACCCCCACCTTGCGCCCGCCGCCGACGTGCACATGGCCGTAACCCGCGCCTGCCTGCAACACCCCGTGCACCACGTCCTGCTTCGCGGCAGTGGTGATGAACACATTGATGAAGCCCGCACCCGCGATCTCCACCTTTTCGATGACCTCGGATTTCGGCAGCGCCGCGATCAGCGCATTCGCGATGTCGCGCGGCGACTTGCGCAACGGCTTGGCCAGCTGCATCGCCAGGTTGCAGGCGTAATCGCCATGCGAGGCCTGCTTGGGACGTTCGATGAGGACGGTCGCGCCGACCTGATCGGGCGCAACCTCGCGCAAAGCCTGCGCGAACAGATCGGACAGATGGGATTTGAAATTCAGGACAGCGGACATGAAACAGCACCTTTAAAGAGGCGCGGATTATAGCATTCGGGTAATAAGCAGTCTGTTCAACGTCTGAAAGAACCTAGCGGGCCAGGCTCGCGTTGGTTTCCGAGTACCGTAGCCAGATGCAGCCCGAAAGCCCGTGCCCGTGCTATTGGTTTACACGCCGAATGTAATGCCGCATTCCATTGCATCTTATCCGGACTGCATTCGCTGATTCAGCGTATAAAATGCTCGTCTGCCTTTCACTTCCACTATAAGGAAATACTATGTCAGAAGGATTTCATGTCCACGGCGCCCACGATCATGCAGTGGAGCACGGCGCTCAGAGCGGAGATAAACTTGGCGGGCAAGTCGCGATTTTCACCGCGATCCTGGCTTCGGTAGGCGCGATCGTCAGCTATCAGGGTGGCGATACGCAGAATCAGGCCATGTTGTTCAAGAACGAGGCGGTGCTGAAGAAAACCCAGGCTTCCGATCAATGGAGTTTTTATCAGGCCAAAAGCAACAAGGGGCATTTGATGGAGCTGGCCGCCGAAATGGCACCTGCAAACAAGCGGGATTACTACAAGAGCCAGATCGAGAAATATGAGAACGACAAGAAGGAAATCAAGCTAAAGGCCGAAGCACTGGAAGCGGAATCGGAAAAAGCCAATGAGGAAAGCGAACATGCGATGCATCCTCACCATAAATTGGCGCAATCCATGACGCTGATACAGATCGCCATCTGCTCTGGCATCCATCACTGTATTGACGCGCAAGAAATGGTTGTTCGCTGTGGCGGGTGTTGCGGCGGCAGGTGGCCTTGCCATGTGGGGATTGGCACTTGCCGCTTAGGCTGGAACCACGATGAAAGAGATCTTCTACGACTGGGGCGGTGCCAACGTCTGGCTGTTTCATGCCATCAATGACATCCGGTTTGAATGGCTGGATAAGGTCATGCTGCTTGGCACCACGCTGGGTGATCACATCCTGTTCCCGCTTTATCTTGGGGTGTTGACGCTGATTGCGCTGGTCGTTGTGAACACACCGTTTCAGGATGCCGCCACATCACCGTGTTCGCGTATCGCGCTGGATGGCGGTGATCGCGGTGTTTAGCCTTGCTTACTTGTTCGACGGTTTGTTGCTGGGGTATATAAAACCGTTGCTCGATTTCCCGCGCCCGCCACTGGCATTGCCGCCAGGGCACTTTGAATATCGTTGGCCTGCCGGAATATCACCACAGCCTGCCCAGTGGGCATTCGTCCTTTGCCATGCTGATCACGGCCAGCCTGTGGCCTGTGCTGAACCGCAGCTGGCGCGTGGCAGGTGTGTGCTTCGTGTTGTGGGTCGGGATTTCCAGAGTCAGTCTTGGCGCGCATTTCCCGGCGGATGTGATGGCGGGATTTCTATCCAGCCTGGCGGTGGTGTTGCTGGTTTATGTTGCGGTGCAGAGGCTGATGCGGGTTGTCAAAGTTCGGTTTCGCAGTTTGAACTAAACCAACACCGCCGGGGGTAGCCCGGCAGCTAGTCACTTTTCTTGTCTTGCCAAGAAAAGTAACCCAAAGAAGTCGCCCCCAATCCGCCACCTCTCCGAGGTTCCCTCCGTTGCTCGCCTGATCAGGCTTCCTCATAAACTCGCACGATCCGCTGCGCGTCCACGTGCTCAGACATATTCGTCAGAATTCCCTGACCAGTCTCCGCTACTCGGTGGCGGATGAGTGGAAGGTAAAGCGAAAATTCAAAACCACTGCTTGGGCACGGTGTGCCCAAGCTACTAGGCGGATGGGGGCTGCATCACCCCACGCCACGCCTGATATTCTTTTCCTTTCGGAGTCACAACAATCATCTCGGACTGTTCTTGCTGCAGTTCTATCAGATGGTGCGTTTGCAAAGCATTGATGACTGCCCTCCGTTCGTTTGCGGATGGAATTATTGGAAGCCATACCGCATCGAAATGAGTGTAAATTGTGGCTTGGGGCAGTCCTATCAACCAATCAAGGACAAGCTGGGTATTACGTACCAAAAAATAGTTTAGATATCGATATTCCCAAAGGTACGCCGTCGCAATGTGCGCACGTATTTGCTGCTCGACTATGCTTTTTTGTTGGGGCGTTAGATCCGCAGGTAGCCCAGTAACCGCTACCTGAGTATTTGCACTCGGTTGTGATGCTGGTCTACCTTCTTCTGCAGCGAGTTGATTACTTTGTGGAGTACTAACTTCAGCACCACCGGGGAATTTAATCTTGGCAATTCGGAGAAACAGCGCCTTTATATCCTCTCTGAATACCATGATGAACAACGTTGCCACAATTGAAAACAGCACTGGAGCTGTCAATATAACCTTGAGATATTCCAAAATTAACATAGCGTTGTCCAATTTTTACTCCCTCATACCTAATAGCTACATGCTTGCGCATGGAAATTGTGTCAGTCCTTTAATCCGCCGCAGGCAACCGAATGGTGTACTGCCCCGACTTCTCGTCACGCACCAGCACGACCAGCTTGTGCTTCTGCGCATCTTCCATCAGTTCCTTGAACGAGCGGTAGCCGTAATATGACTCGGTGAAACCGGGTTTGCGCCGTTGCATGGTCGGCTTGACCATCGAGCCCCAGAGTTTTTCATCCGAGCCGCGCTCCGAGATCAAGCCCTCGACGGTTTCGACCAGGAAGTCCATCGCCTCTTGCTTCTTGTCTTCTTCGCCCTTCGCTTCGGCCGGTTTCGTCGCTTCCGTCTTCTTCTTGGCAGGCACCTTCTTGGCGGCCTGTTTCTTTTTCGCTTCCTGCACGCGCACCAGGTCGTCGTAGAAGATGAACTCGTCGCAGTTGGCGCTCAGCAGGTCGGAGGTCGAATCCTTCACGCCGATGCCGATGACGTATTTGTTGTTCTCGCGCAGCTTGGAGACCAGCGGCGAGAAATCCGAATCGCCGCTGATGATGACGAAGGTGTCCACATGGGCTTTGGTGTAGCAGAGGTCGAGCGCGTCGACGACCATGCGGATGTCGGCGGAGTTCTTGCCGCTTTGCCTCACATGCGGGATCTCGATCAGCTCGAAGGCGGCTTCGTGCATGGTCGCCTTGAATTCCTTGTAGCGATCCCAGTCGCAATAGGCTTTCTTGACCACGATGCTGCCCTTGAGCAGCAGGCGTTCCAGCACTTTCTTGATGTCGAACTGCGCGTACTTGGCATCGCGCACGCCCAGCGCCACGTTCTCGAAATCGCAGAACAGGGCCATGTTGGTGATCTCGGGTTGGTTTGCCATTGCGCGCCTCCTCTGACTGAATTGAATTGCGATACTTGATTGCAGCTGCCTAGCACTTTATATCACTTTCCCGGATTCATCAGCCCGTGCAAGCGAATGATTTGTCTGGTTAGCAGTACGGAAGTTTTTTGGAAAAAACGTTCCGTTCGACCGAACTTCACGCACAGCGACCACGCTGCCACCCTCGAACGGCATGCATTCCGGCGTTGAAACAGGTGATCGACATGTCTGCCTCACCGGACAAAAAAAGGCCTGCTGATAAGGCAGGCCCCTTGCACCGAATGCGCCGTGATTAGAATCTGAGCAGGTAGCTGGCACCCAACATCTTCAGCAGCTGATTCGTCGGTTGCGATACGGTCGTGTTGTCCGAATACAGGAACGGGATGCCGTTATAACCCCATTGCCAGTCATCGGTCTTGAACTGCTGAAAGGCCAGGATCACTTGCACATCCGAGACTTTATCGAGCGCGTACTTGCCGTGGACATTCAGTTTGTTGGTTGTGTAATGAATGTTCGGCAGGAAGTTGCCCGGCATGGTCTGCCCCGTCCACCCTGCGATATTGCCCGCCCCACCCACATTCGAGGTGGCAACCACGTTGTTGAAGGTGGTGGTATCGCGAGTGGTCAGGATGTTCATACCGATAGTCAGTCTCGACGTTACCTTGCCGTCGACCCCGATGCCCAGGGTGTCCGCCGTATTGCGGGTGTCATCGCCCAGTGATGCCTTGTTCACGTTCCAGCGGTTGTAGCTGCGTGTCCAATAACCGTTCGCCCGCCAATTTTCCGTCACCAGGTAGGTCGTATCCAGCGACAGCGAATTGCTGATCACGGTACGCGCACCGGCCACGACTGGCACGATCTGCGTTGGCACAATAGCCGGGATGGCACGGTTGTAATTATCCTGGGTGTGCTCAACTACCGCCTGCAGCGACAGTTTTTCGGTCGCTTCCCAATCCAGATTGCCGCGTAGTTTGGCGCGTATCCGGTCCATATACATATCCGGCAACACACGATTGCCGGTCGTTGTCGCGGCCGGGTTGAACGCCACCAGTGCGTTGCCTGCGGTGCCGGTCGTCGTGAACCAGTCACTGTCCTTGCCGCGTCTATCCTTATACTCGAGGCCCACCGCCCCATTCAGCGTTTCAGACAAGGCTTTGCGCAGATCGGTATGAATCCCGTACTCATTCAACACCGGGCGGAACAGAACCTGGTTGGCGAACAATGCCGTATTGGCCGGAGGCAGCGGCGATGCCTTGCGCTCCCAATCACCGCCTAGCATGAGCGAGTATCCGGACGGCAGGCGATAGATGCCGTCCAGCTTGGCGGTGGTGCGTGTCTGCGAGCCGGAAGGCCAGTTGGTCGTGCCGTTCAGCGCATTGTTCGCAATGCCATTGGTGTTGTACACATGGATCGGCGTTTTGTCGGCGCGGTCTTCGTAACGCAGACTGGCGTTCAGCGACAGCTTCTGCAGCGGTCGCATCGTCAGGCCGAACTGAGCCAACCTGGTATCCACCACACCGCCCAGACTGGCCGGGGCGGAAGCCGACGGGGTCAACCCCATTGCGATGAAGTCCTTATTCTGAGTAGCGTGGGTGTAGGACACCTTGAAGTTGCTGCGCGTGGTATCGGTGAAAGCGTAATTGCCACTGGCGTAGAACTGGTGAGCCTGATTGTCCGGCGGCAGAGCAACACTTTCCGAAGCCAGTTGCTGCACTGTCGAGCAGCCTGCTCCTGAAGGGGCGGTTAAATTACAACCGTTCCACAAGGCGCCACGGTTCAAGGTGCCGGGTACGTTCGGGTCCAGAGCGCCGTTATTGTTGACATAGAACGAGCCGTAATACCCTCCGCTCAAGGCCAGCTTGTCGCGATTGAAGTTCAGCTTGGCTTCAAACTGCTTGGTATTCGAGTTGATCGGCTCAGGAGTCAGCAGCACTGCCCAACCGCCGTTGGCGTTAACCACGCCGCCGTTAGCGACAGTGCCATTGCCTGGCCGAAGCTGCATATCGGCAGAATCCAGACCGGCACGTCCAAACATGCGCGCGCCTTTCTTGTCTTCATTTCTGAAACTCACTTCGACCTGAATCTCAGGGGTGAACCACTTGTCGCCGCTGAAACCCATTGCGGTGCGCTTCAGTTTCAACTCGACATCATTCCCGGCCACGCCGTTACTCGCAGCAAGGCCGTTAGCGGTAGCCCAGGCAGCCGGCATGGCCGGTTGCGCGATCAGATTGACGGTCGGTGTTGTGGTGCCGATGCCGGTCATGCCGGTATGGATGACGTAGGGATCAAGGCGCACGATCTCGTTGTAATCGATCGCGTATTTCCAGTCGCCCTGCTTGCTCTGCGAGAAACTCAACTCGCGCGTTTCCAGACCGAGATTGCGGCCGTTGATCATCGTCCACAAACCGGTCGCGTCATCACGTTTGTTGATCTCGAAATCCAGCAAGACCGAGCTCTCTGTTCATCCCGGTGTATTGCGAGAAACGCTTTGCATCGTTCGCGCTGTTCACTGCACCGACCCCGACGCTGACAGAACTTTCCGGGGTGATCAGGTCATGCACTTCCGAGCTTTCCTCGGCATACGCATTGCCATAGGCCAGCAGGATCGCCGCTGCTACGGGTAGCAGATGAAACTCATTCACTGTTTTTTTGTTCATGGTATTTCTCCCATTAACGCAAGAAGAAGGCGGGAGGAAGCAGGTTCTGTCCGCCGTTCGGGTTGTTGCTGCCGTGAATCTCGGTGTGGCAGTTGAGGCAGCCGCGTCCTTGTTCGATAAAGGTGTTGGCCTTGGCGCTGGTGGTGACTCCCGGCGCGATGCCCGCTACACCCGGTGTGCCGTGGCCGCTGTGGCATTGGTAGCAGACCAGCGGCGGACGCGCTTTCAGCAGGTTGTCGGCAGTGGTGCCGTGCGGCATGTGGCAGTTGCTGCAGTCATCGCTCACCGGCTGGTGGTTGTGCACGAACGGGCCGCGCTTTTCCGCATGGCAGGTGTAGCAGGTCTCAACCACGCTGTCGCGCTTCATCAACTTGGGACCGGCAGAACCGTGCACGTTGTGGCAATCGGAACAAGCTCACTTTGCCTTCCAGGATGGGATGGTGAGATTGCTTGTTGACTTGTGCACGCTGTTCTTTGTGGCAGGTGAAACACACTTCGGCTTGCGTGCGTTTGTCGCGCACCTTGTCATGCGCGGCATGGACCTGGTGGCATGAAGTGCAGGCCACTCCGCGGGTTTCGTGCGCACTACCCATCCACAAATGGCGCTTGCTGTCTTTCTGGTGACAGCTCAGGCAGGCAGCATTGCGTTCAGCGGCGGGAGTTGCGGTGTTTTTGCCGAAAGTACGATCCGGTTTGGGCGGCTTGTCGCTGCCTTTGTAGCCGATGTGGCTGTCGCTCTCGCCGTGGCAACTGGTACAAGTCGGCGTGCGGCCGTCCGCGGTCACGCCATGGCGCGTCTTGCCGATAGCGAGCAGTTGCGGGGAATCGGCTTCATCGTGGCAGGCGGTACATTTTGCATCGCCCCTGAGGACGAGGTCTTTTGCCACTGCTTTTGCTTCTTCAGCCGGCGCCTCGCTAACTGCTTCAATCGGCTTGACGGCTTCGGCCGGCTCAGAGGCGCTCGCCAGGTACATCCTGGCAATCTCTTTGCCCATGTTATGACTGGAAAGGTCGGCAGCCGACGCAGTAGGCACCACCATCTGTGAGCCGAGGACGGCACACAAGATGAGTGCTTTTGTTAGTAGCTTCATTTTTATTCTCCCCGATATTTTTATTCTTGCATCTGCGCTCGAACGGAATTCGAGCGCTACTTCGCGTTCAGAGTGAAAGGATCCAGCCCACCAGATTCTTGATTTCAGCCTGGTCTTTGGTATCGATGATTTTGTGATTCTCTTCGGTGCCGTCTTCAAGCTTGACCTTGGGGCCGGTGGTGATGTTCTTGATCAGCTTCTCTTCTCCGTCCGCCTTGCCTTTGTACTTGAGTCGCAATCTTTTTGTAGGCAGGTCCTTTTTTGGTCTTGTCCACTGCATGGCACTTGAAGCAGTCGTTCTTCTTGGCCAGTGACTTTGCCGCATCCGCGTCGATGGCGGCTGCCTGAGCGGGTGTCAGGATGGCGGTTGCCAAGGTGAGTATTACGCTAGCGATGATTTGTTTTTTCATGATGATTTCTCCAAGTTAGCAATCAAAAAGTAGTTACATAAAATTTTGTTTAGTCCGCTGTGGCACTGCCGACAAAACCGATGATCACCAGCACCAGCAGCGTCAGGCCGATCGCGATCAACGTGAGTCCCAATATCTTGGAAGCTCTCGTCATCCGGCGAGATGGTGCGTCCACCAGGTACTTTTCCAGTTCGCCGGATTCAACCAGGCGGTTGTATTGTTCAGTGTGTTCGCGCTTGAACGCCTCCACCGGCATTGATCCGGTGAACATCACCACATCGGGCGGCGGGAATTTGTCCGGCCTGAAATGGTTGTTGAAGAAGTGCACGGTGAACAGGAACACGGCGGCGAGGAAGGCTTCTTCGCCATGCACCAGCGTCAGCACGTTGAATATCCAGCCCGGCAAGATCGAGGCGGTGACATGCGGGAAGGCCAGCATCAAGCCGCTGGAGCCGATGATGCCAACGCCCCAGAATACCGCCCAGAAGTCGAATTTCTCCCAGTATGTCCAGCGATCAAAGATCGGGCGCTCGCCTTTGCCGAAGAACCACTTGAACATGGCGTAGATGTCCTTGATGTCTTGCCAGTTCGGGATCAGCGAGTCCGGCCCGAACCATTTGAAGGTCTTGCTGCGCAACAGCTTGTTCAGCACATAGACGAGCTGGGCGATAAATATGCCCAGGAATGCCGTCGCAAAGATTCTGTGGATGATGCCTGCATTCTTGGCGCCGCCCAGGGCTTCCGCGACCGCATGTGCCCAGTCCGTGTTGGCGTAGAACACCAGCATTCCGGTCAGGATCATCGTCATGGTGACCAGCGCAAAGATCAAGTGCGCAAGCCGGACCAATCTGCTGAAGCGGCGGATTTGTTTGCCCTTGGCTTGCCCCTTCAGCAACTCATCGATCGCGATGTGCGATTTGGTGTTGCCCTTGGGATTAAAGAACACGCGGCAACCATCCTTATACTCACGGTAGTACCACAACGCGGAATGCACCCAGAAGAATGCGAACACGCCCGCCAGCAGAGTCCACATGAATTTCGACGCTAGCCACATCTGCGGATATTTTTGGAAATCATGCGTATTCGCATGCGGACTGAACGAGGCGAATCCAGGAGTCGCTTTTTGCAGGCCCGTCCAGCCTTGATTGCCGTTGTGGCATTGCTGGCAAGTCTTCAGACGGTTATTGATATGCACCTTGGAGTCGGGATCATCCACCGCCAGAATGCCGTGGCTGCCGTGACAGTCGTAACACTTGGCCGTGTACCCGTAGCCAAGTGCATTGACCTGGCCGTGAAAGGTTTCCGAGTAGGATTTCAGATTGTCTTTATGGCAACCGCCGCAAGCATGGACGATGTCGAGCTTGAAGGGTTCTGCCGATGTGTTGGTGATGCCGTGAGAAGTATGGCAATCGGTACACACCGCCGCCTTCGGACTGTGTTCCTCCATCACCTTCTTGCCATGTACCGAAGTGCTGTATTCATCCAGTTCGTCGGTGTGACATTTTTCACCACAGGTTTTGGGTATGGTCAGGTGCCAATTGGTGCGGCTAACACTGCCCTTAGGGGGAACATTGAACGAGTGCGTATCGTGGCAGTCGTCGCAACTCGCATTGGCACGCGAGGGGTCGTCCTTGTTTTTCAGCGCGTGGAACGTTTTCTTGTACGCGTCGATGTTCTGAACAACCACGCCCAGTCGCGATTTTTCTTCGGTGAGATTTTCTTTCTGGGCAACATTCCACAAATCGGTATGGCATTGCACGCAGCCTGCCGTTTTTGCTTCGCCTTTGTTATGGGGCTTGCTGCCGTCTTTGATCCCTAGATGGCAATCGATACATTGCATTTCACCATGCACGCTTTTGCCGAAGGCGAGCTTTTTGACCTCATGCAAGGCTCGCATTTCACCTGCAGGACCCGATACTTTAATTTCTTTGCGTCCGTTATGGCATTTTAAGCAGGAAGCATTATCAAGTTTATTAGCTGCTAATGCTGGCGGGGCGCTGCCGGAAGACTGGAGAGCCTGTGTTTCGGCCCGGGATGAGATTGAGGTAGTGATTGCCAAGAGCAATCCGATTGTTAGCCAAGAAGCTATTTTCGGGGGATTCATATAAGTGGCCTATACCATCAAGTTTGCACAGTTTTCAAATGCTTATTAGTGCCGGCAAGCCCGTTTTAATACCCGCCCACGTTTACTTTGCTGCCGCATTGTCATCGGCACTTTTGTTTTTTTATATACTTCAGCTGCGACAGTGAACACGTTACTCTCAATTTGTGACGAAATAAATATTTGTTAAAAATATGTGAAGTTTTTTTGCAACATGACAACCTGCATTCGCATTGCGCAATTTTCGTCGATGCAATCCAGCCCTCGCAGTGAGCATTGCGACTAGATTTCACCCTTGGATTTGGTCAAGCTTTTCGCTTGCGAAGACAGTTACAGCAACTTGCCAGGATTCATCAGCCCTTGCGGGTCGAGGGTATGTTTGATGTTGCGCATCAGCTCCAGCTCCAATGCGCTCTTGTAGTGGGTGATCTCTTCGCGCTTGAGTTGGCCCAGCCCGTGCTCGGCACTGATGCTGCCGTCGAGTTTGGCCACGACCTCGTACACGATGCGGTTGACATCGTGCTCGTGCTGTTCGATGAACGCCTTGTTCTGCGAAGCATCCAGCATGGAGATGTTGTAGTGGATATTGCCGTCGCCGAGGTGGCCGAAGGCAACGATGCGGATGCCGGGGTAGGCATTGCGCAAGCCAGCGCTGGCCTGCGCGATGAATTCCGCCACGCGACTGACGGGCACGGAGACATCGTGCTTGATGCTGATACCCTCGGCCTTTTGCGCCTCGGCGATGTTCTTGCGCAGTTTCCACCAACGCTCGGCATGGTTCTCATCGTTGGTGATGTCGAACTCGGCAATGCCGTTGCCGAATGATTCGAGCGCATCGCGCAACGCCGCATCCAGCGGCATTGGCAGCACGTCGGCCAGTTTGGTGATGACGATCCATTCGTGCCTGGTTGCGAAGGGTTCGTGCGTGTCGGGAATGTGCTTGAACACCAGTTCGAGACAGGAGCGCGAGATGATCTCGAAGCCGCTGATCTTGTCGCCGCAAGTGGCGCGCAAGTGTGACAGCAATGCCACGGCAGCAGCGGGATCGCGCACCGCGATGCAGGCAGTCGCCACCGATTTCGGGCGCGGAAAGAGTTTAAGCACGGCGGCCGTGATGATGCCCAGCGTGCCTTCCGCACCGATGAACAGATGCTTGAGGTCGTAGCCGGTGTTGTCCTTGCGCAGACTGCGCAGCCCGTCCCAGATGCGCCCGTCCGGCAGCACCACTTCCAGTCCGAGCACCAGATCGCGCGCAGTGCCGTAGCGCAGCACGCCGATGCCGCCCGCGTTGGTGGAGAGGTTGCCGCCGATCTCGCAGTGCGGCGCGATGGCGGTGAGGCCGAGCGGGAACAGGCGATCCGCCTGCTCTGCCGCTTCGTACAGCGAGGCCAGCTTGCAGCCCGCCTCGACGGTCATGGTGTAGTTGGTGGCATCCAGCGCGCGCACGCGGTTCATGCGCGACAGGTTGATGACGATCTGCTTGCTGCCATCCGCCAGCGGCACGGATGCTCCGCACAAGCTGGTGTTGCCGCCTTGCGGCACGATAGCGATGTTGTTCGCGGCACACATCCGCACCACTGCGCTGACCTGCTGTGTGTCGGCAGGGAACACCACGGCAAGCGCCGCACCGGAATAACGTCCGCGCCAATCTTTGCAGAAGGGCGCTGCTGCCTCGCCCGTCAAAACGCCATCGCCGCCCGTGACGGCGGCGATGGCTTCAAGCAACCGAATATCGATGGGCACAGTTACCTAGTCCGCTGCATGTGCGGCCGATTTGCGCGCGCGCAGCGGCATGATCCACATCTGGTACAGCGAGGTGAAGATCATCACGCTTGAGGCCGCGCTGTAGCCGAAACCGCCGATGATCACCAGCCAGGCGAAATTCGGATCCAGCTTGGTCAGCCACCACGAAGCGACGTCCACGATCAGGAAAGCGAACGGCGTAAAGATCAGGATAGCCTTGGTCATCGGCGAGATGCCGGTCGCATAGGTGAATATCCAGCCCACGAAGAAGAAGATGAAGGAGATGCCGAACAGGTGGATATGCGAGACGCGGGTCAAAGTGGCAATGGGAACACCCTCGTCCTTTTTAATCATGGTGTACATCACGGCTTTGTCGCTGACGTTGGACAATCCCGGAATGGTGGTATGGCAAGGTGCGCAATACTGAACCACCATCGGCTTGATGGTGCTTTCCCATTCGCTCTCCGACGCACCGGTGTGCGCCCATTTGAGCAACGTCAGCCTCACCGGAGCCGGCGCGTTGTCTTTCATTGTGCCGTTAAGTTTGGATTCCAGCCTGGAGGCGTCAGGGCCGTCGTGATTGCCATGATAGCTGTAAACAATGTCGTCCACCGACAGGCCGAATTTTCCGTCCGCCATGCCGTGGGTCAGCATGATCTGCACCCCGGCCATGATCAAGCCCAAACCGATAGCCAGCAAGTAGCCGGTGAACAAGGTTTTAGTGGGTAGCGCCAAGTCCGCCAAGGTGAAACGCTGGATCTCTTTCATCACTCTCTCCATGCACTATTTAATTTCACGCATTATAGCTCTCCCGACTGCAGGGGCTTATATAGCCCTGTCGGGGTATGCCTCAAAACTCCATTGGATCTATATCCAGCGACCAGCGTAAGCGCTGGGCGGGCAACGCATCCAACGCGGGCTTCCATGCACGCAGAAACTCTTGCAACGCTTTGCGTTTGTCGCTTTGCACCAGCAGTTGCGCACGGTGATGGTTGGCACGCTTGGGCATGGCGGCAGGAACTACACCGTATACCTCGACCGGCATGGCCAAACCCAGCGCTGCAGCACGCCCCTGCTGCAGGAAAGTTAGCGCTTCCTTTTCCTGCTTGCCTTCCGCGCTCAGCAGCACCTGATAGACAAAAGGCGGAAAGCCCGCCATCTGGCGCTCCGCCAACAGTGTCTGCGCCCATGCCTCGTAGTCATGCGCGCGCAACGCCTGGAACAAAGGGTGGGTCGGGAACGCGGTCTGCACGATCACTTCGCCCGCTTTGTCGGCACGCCCGGCACGTCCGCCGACTTGGGTGAGTTGCGCAAAAAGTTTTTCCGAAGCGCGGAAGTCGGCGCTATACAACGCGCCATCAGGATTGAGCACCCCCACCAGTGTCAGGTTGGGAAAGTCGTGCCCCTTCGCCAGCATCTGCGTACCGATCAGAATGTCGGCCCCTCCCTCGTGTATCTGTTTGCGCATGGCGTCCCATGCGCCTTTGTTGCGCGTGCTGTCGCGATCCACCCGCAGGATACGCGCCTGCGGGAAGTGGCTGTGCAATGTCTCTTCCAGGCGCTGCGTGCCGATGCCGACCGGCTTCAGATCGGCATCGCCGCATTTCGGGCAGGCATGCGGCACGCGCTGTTGAAAGCCGCAGTGGTGGCAACGCAGGCTGCGGTCTTTCAGATGCAGCACCAGTTTGCCCGCGCAATGTTTGCACTCGGACAGCCAGCCGCAGGCGGTGCACATCAGCACCGGCGCATAGCCGCGCCGGTTGATGAAGATCAGGCTCTGTTCGCCGCGCTGCAAGCGCGTCTCGATGGCGGTGAGCAGCGGCTGGCTCAGCCCATCCTGCAGCGGCAGTTGGTTCACATCGATACAGCGCACGATCGGCAGGGTCGCGGGCTGCACCGCGCGTTGCGTCAGGCGCAGCAAGCGGTAGCGCCCGCTTTGTGCGTTGTACCAGCTCTCCAGCGAGGGCGTGGCGGACCCGAGCACGATGGGTACGCCGCGCTGGTTGGCGCGGAAGATCGCCACGTCGCGCGCCGAGTAGCGCAGGCCATCCTGCTGCTTGAATGAGGCGTCGTGCTCTTCATCCACCAGAATCAGACCCAGTTGCGGCAGCGGCGCGAACACCGCCAGGCGCGTGCCCAGCACGATGCGCGCCTCTCCCGCTTGCGCCTTCAGCCAGTTCTGTGCGCGCTCGCCATCGGCCAGGCCGCTGTGCAGGCTGACCAGATCGACATCGGGGAAGCGGCTGCGGAAATAATGTTCCAGTTGCGGCGTGAGATTGATTTCGGGTACCAGCAGCAGCACCTGCCCGCCGCGTTGCAGCATCTCGTGCATCAGGTGCACATAGATCTCGGTCTTGCCGCTGCCGGTGATGCCGTGCAGCAGGAAGCAACCGTAGCCCGTGGTCTGCGTGACGGCATCCACTGCCTGTTGTTGTTCGGCGGTAAGCGTGTGCGCACTGTTGAAGACATGTGCGGTGCGCGGTGCTGGCGCACAAAGCTCGACCCAGCCCGCCTCCAGCAACACCTTGAGCGCAGCAGGCGCACTGGGCGACAGGCTGCGCAGTTGTGCGCCGCTCATCGCTGTCTGGCCTAAGGCTTGCAGGATGCGCTGCTGCACCACGCGCCGTTTGGGCAGCGTCGCCATATCGAGCGCCCTCCCTGCTGCGCTCAGCGTGTAGTCCAGCGACTGCTTCACTGTGATCGGCTCGATGGCGCGCAAACGCGTCGGCAGCGCAGACAGCGCCGTCATGCCCAATGGGTGGTGGTAATAGTCGCTGCAGAAGCGCAGCAGGGTCAGCAACTCCTGCGGCAGCGGTGGCACATCTTCCAGCACTTGCGTCACCGGCTTGATGCGGTCTGCGGCCAGCTCAGAGTGTTCCGCCCATTCCATCGCAAGCCCGAGCACTTGTTTGCGCCCGAACGGAACGACCAGCCGCTGCCCGATCTCGAGCTGGCATATCCGCACTCACTTCGTAATCGAAAAGTGTTGACAAGGGCACGTCCAAAGCGACGCGAATGATGTGCATGTTAAGGAGAATCTTTCGGGTGTTTTCTACAGAGTTTAGCTAATCTGCTTGAGCTGACTACGGTTTTTTTCTTATGCACATATCCTGTGGATAACTATGTGGGAAACTGCCTGACATGTGCGCTAACCCCTAATCGTATATACGGTTTTTTCCCGCCGCCCAAATTCTGCCCATGCACTCATTGTATTAATAAACAATGAGTTAAGGTTTAAACAAAAAGGCCACGGAAAAAACGATCCGTGGCCTTCTGCAGAATCTCGCGCTGTTTATAAACTTGGCGAGTGCGGCTGATTCTTAATGGTATTTTCTACTTAGTTCATGTACGGCTTGCACCAGCGCGGCGGCATTTTCCGGGTCGGTATGTTGCGAAATACCGTGTCCCAGATTGAACACGTGACCACTGCCGTAGCCGTAGCTGCTCAACACCTTTTCCACTTCATTGTGGATGACATCCGGCGTAGCGAACAGCACCGTCGGATCGAGGTTGCCCTGCAACGCGACCTTGTGGCCGACCTTCTGGCGCGCGATGCCGATGTCCATGGTCCAGTCCAGCCCCACCGCATCGCAGCCGATGTCGGCGATGCTCTCGATCCACAGCCCGCCGCCCTTGGTGAACACGATGGACGGGATACGCACGCCGTCTTTTTCCTTGATCAAGCCCTGCACGATACGCTGGGTATAGGCCAGCGAGAATTCGTGATAGGCCGCGTGCGACAACGCGCCGCCCCAGGAGTCGAAGATCATCACGGCTTGTGCGCCCGCTTCGATCTGCGCATTCAGGTATGCGTCACCGCCTCGGCGGTCACTTCCAGAATGTGGTGCATCAGCTTCGGCTCTTTGTACATCAAGGTCTTCACCTTGGCGTAGTCGTCGCTGCTGCCGCCTTCCACCATGTAGCAGGCCAGCGTCCACGGACTGCCGGAAAAACCGATCAGCGGCACGCGCCCGTCCAGCGCCTTGCGGATCTGCGACACGGCATCGGTCACGTACTTCAGATCCTTGCCGATGTCCGGCACGCGCAGTGCCATGATCGCCGCTTCATCTTCCAGCGGACGCTCGAACTTCGGGCCTTCGCCGTCGGAAAAATACAGGCCCAAGCCCATCGCATCCGGCACGGTCAGGATGTCTGAGAACAGGATGGCCGCATCCAGCGGAAAACGGTCGATCGGCTGCAGCGTGACTTCCGTAGCGAAGTCCGGGCTCTTGCACAAGCCGAGGAAACTGCCGGCCTGGCGCCGTGTGGCGCGATACTCGGGCAGGTAACGTCCGGCCTGGCGCATCATCCACAGCGGGGTGTATTCGGTCGGCTGGCGCAGCAGCGCGCGCAGGAAGGTATCGTTCTTTACTTTGAAGTTCATTTTCTACTCTTTCCTTATCGGGGCAGAACGCTGCTGCCCATCAGGTACTCATCCACCGCACGCGCTGCCTGACGGCCTTCGCGGATCGCCCATACCACCAGCGACTGGCCGCGCCGCATGTCGCCCGCCGCGAACACTTTCTTCACGCTGGTCTGGTAGCACTTGTCACCCTCGGTAGCGGCTTTGGCGTTGCCGCGTGCATCCTTCTCCACGCCGAAAGCGTCCAGCACCTGTGCCAGCGGATTGGTGAAACCCATCGCCAGGAACACGAAGTCGGCCTTGAGTTCGAATTCGCTGCCCGGCACTTCGCTCATCTTGCCGTCCTTGAATTCGACGCGCACCGCCTTGATCGCCTTGAGCACGCCGTTCTCGCCGACGAACTCCTTGGTGGCGATGGCCCAGTCGCGCTCGCAGCCTTCCTCGTGCGAACTGGAAGTGCGCAGCTTGAGCGGCCAGTACGGCCAGGTCAGCGCCTTGTTCTCCTGCTCCGGCGCGCGCGGCATCACTTCGATCTGGGTGATCGATGCTGCACCGTGACGGTTCGAGGTGCCCACGCAGTCGGAACCGGTATCGCCGCCGCCGATGACCACGACATGCTTGCCTGCAACATTGATCGGGTTCTTGGCATCGCCCGCCACTTCCTTGTTCTGCGGGATGAGGAATTCCAGCGCGTAGTGCACGCCTTGCAGTTCGCGTCCCGGCACCGGCAGGTCACGCGGCTGTTCCGCGCCACCCGCCAGGATCACCGCGTCGAATTCCTTCTGCAATTCTTTCGGCGTAATCGTCTTCTTCGCGTCGTTGACGATGCCCTTGCCCGGCGCATCCTTGCCGACGAAAGTGTTGGTCTGGAACTTCACGCCTTCGGCCGCGAGTTGCGCCATGCGCCAATCGATCAGGCGCTTGTCCAGCTTGAAGTCGGGGATGCCGTAACGCAGCAGACCGCCGATGCGGCTGTTCTTTTCGAACACGGTGACGCTATGGCCGACACGCGCCAGTTGCTGTGCGGCAGCCAGACCCGCAGGGCCGGAACCGACCACGGCGACCTTCTTGCCGGTCTTCTTCTTCGCGGGTTGCGGTACGACCCAGCCGTTCTCGCCGCCCTTGTCGATGATGGCGTGCTCGATGGACTTGATGCCGACCGCTTCGTTGTTGATGTTCAGCGTACAGGCCGCTTCGCACGGAGCGGGGCAGATGCGCCCGGTCACTTCGGGGAAGTTGTTGGTGGAGTGCAGCACTTCCAGCGCCTGTTTCCAGTTGCCGCGATACACCAGGTCGTTCCAGTCGGGAATGATGTTGTTGACCGGGCAGCCGTTGTTGCAGAACGGGATGCCGCAATCCATGCAACGTGCGCCCTGCTGCTTGGCTTCGGCATCGGTCAGATGCGCGATGAACTCGCGGTAGTCTTTCAAACGCTGTTCGACTGGCGCGTAGCTTTCGCCGACGCGCTCGAATTCCATGAATCCGGTTGGCTTGCCCATTATGCGGCCTCCTTCTGTTGCGCCGCGATCTCGAGCAACGCACGACGATATTCGGTCGGCATGACCTTCACGAACTTGGGCAGGTAAGTCGCCCAGTTATCCAGTATCTGCTTGGCGCGCGCACTGCCGGTGTAGCGCAGGTGCTTCTCGATCTTGCCGCGCAACGCCGCTTCATCGGCCTTGTTCAGGTGATTGAAATGCACGCGACCATGCGCCTCGACTTCGCCGGTCTCGCTGGCAGCTGCCTCTTCCGGCACCGCTTCCAGCTGCACCATGGACATGTTGCAGCGCTGCGGGAAGGTGCCGTCTTCATCCAGCACGTAAGCCACGCCGCCGGACATGCCCGCCGCGAAGTTGCGCCCGGTCTGCCCCAGCACCACCACCATGCCGCCGGTCATGTATTCGCAGCCGTGATCGCCCACGCCTTCCACCACGGCGATGGCGCCGGAGTTGCGCACGGCGAAGCGTTCGCCAGCCACGCCGCGGAAGAACACTTCGCCCGCGGTCGCGCCGTACAACACGGTGTTGCCGACGACGATGTTGTCTTCCGCCACCAGCTTGCTGTCGTCGGACGGCTTGACGATGATGCGTCCGCCGCACAGACCCTTGCCCACGTAGTCGTTGCCTTCGCCTTCCAGCTGGAAGGTGATGCCGTGCGCGAGGAACGCGCCGAAGCTCTGGCCTGCGGTGCCGATCAATTTCACGCGGATGGTGTCGTCCGGCAGACCCGCATTGCCGTGGCGCTTGGCCACTTCATGCGACAGCATGGTGCCGACGCTGCGGTTGACGTTGCGGATCTTGGTTTCGATGGTCACCACGCGCTTCGCATCCAGGGCTTCCTTGGCTTGCGCGATGAGGTCGTTGTCCAGCGCATGCTCCAGACCGTGATCCTGCTCTTCGGCGTGACGGCGCGCCACGCTGGCCGGCATGTCGGGCTGATGGAACACCTTGGAGAAATCCAGTCCCTTGGCTTTCCAGTGCGTGATGCCTTTGCGCATGTCGAGCAGGTCGCTGCGTCCGATCAGATCGTCGAACTTGCGGATGCCCATCTGCGCCATCAGTTCGCGCACTTCTTCGGCGACGAAGAAGAAATAGTTCACCACGTGTTCCGGCTGGCCGGTGAATTTCTTGCGCAGCGCCGGGTCTTGCGTGGCCACGCCGACCGGGCAGGTGTTGAGGTGACACTTGCGCATCATGATGCAGCCCTCGACCACCAGCGGTGCGGTGGCGAAACCGAACTCGTCCGCGCCGAGCAATGCGCCGATCAGCACGTCGCGGCCGGTCTTCAACTGGCCGTCCACTTGCAGACCGATACGGCCGCGCAACTGGTTCAGCACCAGCGTCTGTTGCGCTTCGGCCAGACCCAGTTCCCACGGCGTACCCGCGTGCTTCACCGACGACAGCGGCGATGCGCCGGTGCCGCCGTCGAAGCCGGAGATCACGATGTGGTCGGCCTTGGCTTTGGACACGCCTGCAGCCACGGTACCCACGCCGACTTCCGACACCAGCTTCACGGAGATGGAAGCGGACGGATTGGAGTTCTTCAGGTCATGGATGAGCTGCGCCAGGTCCTCGATGGAATAGATGTCGTGGTGCGGCGGCGGCGAGATCAGGCCGACGCCGGGCACCGAGTGGCGCAGCTTGCCGATGTATTCCGACACTTTGCTGCCGGGCAATTGGCCGCCTTCGCCGGGCTTCGCGCCCTGCGCCATCTTGATCTGGATCTGGTCGGCGCTGGTGAGGTACTCCGCCGTGACACCGAAACGACCGGAGGCGACTTGCTTGATGCGCGAACGCAGCGAGTCGCCCGCCTTCATGGTCTGGTCGGCTTCGATACGGTTCTTGCCGATGATCTCGGACAGCTTCTCGCCGCCGTGCAGCGTCTTGAAGCGGTTGGCATCTTCGCCGCCTTCGCCGGTGTTCGACTTGCCGCCGATGCGGTTCATGGCGATGGCCAGCGTGGTGTGCGCTTCGGTGGAGATGGAACCGAGCGACATGGCGCCGGTGACGAAACGTTTGACGATCTCTTTCGCCGACTCGACTTCGTCCAGCGGCACGGCCTTGCCCACCGGCTTGATCTCGAACAGGCCGCGCAGCGTCATCTGGCGCTGGGTCTGGTCGTTGATGAGCTTGGCGTATTCCTTGTAGGTCGCGTAGTTGTTGGAACGCGTCGCGTGCTGCAGCTTGGCGATGGAATCCGGCGTCCAGGTGTGCTCTTCGCCGCGTGTACGCCAGGCATATTCGCCGCCCGCATCCAGCATGTTCGCCAGCACCGGGTCGTTGCCGAACGCAGCGTGATGCGTGCGCACCGCTTCTTCCGCCACTTCCTTCAGGCCGATACCTTCGATCTGCGTGGCGGTGCCGGGGAAATATTTCTCGATGAAATCGCTGTTGAGACCGATCGCTTCGAAGATCTGCGAACCGCAATACGATTGGTAAGTGGAGATGCCCATCTTGGACATCACCTTGAGCAGACCCTTGTCGATCGCCTTGATGAAACGCTTCTGCGCGTCTTTCACGGCCACTCCTGCGGGCAGTTCCAGCGCGGCAAGGCTGTCGTAATGCCAGCCACGGATACACCGCTTCCGCGCCGTAACCGGCGAGCAAGGCGAAGTGATGCACTTCGCGTGCCGAGCCGGTCTCGACCACCAGACCGGTGCTGGTACGCGAACCCGCCTTCACCAGGTGATGGTGCACCGCTGCCGTTGCCAGCAAGGCCGGGATCGCCACGCGCTTGTCCGATATTGCACGGTCGGACAGGATCAGCACGTTGAATCCGCCCGCCACTGCCTTGTCAGCCTCTTTGCACAACGCCTTGATGGCGGCTTCGCAGCCTGCCGCGCCGTTCTTCACCGGATAGGTGAGGTCCAGCACTTTGGATTTGTATTTGCCCTTGGTCAGCTTGTCGATGCTGTGCAGCTTGGCCGCATCTTCCTGCGACAACACCGGCTGATGCACTTCCAGACGCGGCGCGGGTTTCGTTTCGTCGACGCCGAGCAGGTTGGGCTTGGAACCGATGAAGGAAGTGAGCGACATCACGATCTCTTCGCGGATCGGGTCGATCGGCGGATTGGTCACTTGCGCGAACAGCTGCTTGAAGTAGTTGTAGAGCACCTTGCTCTTGCTCGACAGCACCGGCAGTGCGGCATCGCTACCCATGGAGCCGGTGGCTTCTTCGCCCGCGCTCGCCATCGGCAACATGATGAACTTGAGGTCTTCCTGCGTGTAGCCGAAGGCCTGTTGCGCATCCAGCAGGCTGACTTGCGCTGTCGCTCTTGTCGGCGACCTTGGGCAGGTCGTCGAGGATGTAGCGCGATTGCTCGATCCACTTGCGGTACGGCTTGGCGGTGGCGATCTGATGTTTCAGTTCGGCATCGTCCACGATGCGTCCGGCCTGCATGTCGATGAGGAACATCTTGCCCGGCTGCAGACGCCATTTCTTCACGATCTTGCTCTGCGGGATCGGCAGCACGCCCATCTCGGACGCCATCAGCACCACGTCGTCGTCGGTGATCAGGTAGCGCGCGGGACGCAGACCGTTACGGTCCAGCGTCGCGCCGATCATGCGGCCATCGGTGAAGGCCACGGCGGCGGGGCCGTCCCACGGCTCCATCAGCGCGGCATGATATTCGTAGAACGCGCGGCGCTCTTCGTCCATCAGCGGATTGCCGGCCCAGGCTTCGGGGATCAGCAGCATCATCGCGTGCGGCAGCGAGTAACCGCCCGCCACCAGCAATTCCAGCGCGTTGTCGAAACAGGCGGAGTCGGACTGGCCTTCGACGATCAGCGGCCACAGTTTGTCGAGGTCCTTGCCCAGGAACTTGGACGACATCGCCGCATGGCGCGCCGCCATCCAGTTGACGTTGCCGCGCAGCGTGTTGATCTCGCCGTTGTGCGCGATCATGCGGAACGGGTGCGCCAGATTCCAGGTGGGGAAGGTGTTGGTGGAGAAGCGCTGGTGCACCAGCGCGAAGGCGCTGACCAGGTCTTTGTCCTGCAGATCGAGGAAGTATTTGCCGACCTGGTCGGCCAGCAGCATGCCCTTGTAAACCAGGGTGCGCGACGACATGGAGGGAACATAGAAACCCTTGCCCTGTCCTTTGGGCAGCGCGCTGATCGCATGTTCGGCGGTCTTGCGGATGACGAACAGCTTGCGCTCGAAGGCATCCTGGTCGGCAGTCTTCTTGCCGCGTGCGATGAACACCTGGCGCACCACGGGTTCGACCGCTTTCACGCTTTCGCCGAGACCGCTGTTGTCCACCGGCACATCGCGCCAGCCCAGCAGCGTCTGGCCTTCGGCCTTGATCTTGTCGGCGATGACTTTTTCGCAGGCGGCGCGCGCTTTCGCATCGCGCGGCAGGAACAGCATGCCGACGCCGTATTCTCCGACGGCGGCAGTGTGATCTTTTCTTTGGCCAGCACCTTGCGCAGGAAAGCGTCGGGAACCTGCACCAGGATACCGGCACCATCGCCCGCCAGCGGGTCGGCACCGACCGCACCGCGGTGCGTCAGGTTCTCCAGTATCTGCAGCCCTTGGCTGACTCGGTCGTGACTTGCCTGACCTTTAATATGTGCGACGAAACCGACACCACATGCATCATGTTCATTGCGCGGATCGTATAGACCCTGCTGCGCTGGCAACGAAGAATTGTTCACCTTGCTCCTCACCTCGATCATCCGACAAAACGGCGGCTTTATAGCCGCCTTCCAAATATTTATGCGAAAGGGCGGCGATGTTACCCGTTCCGGCCAAGCACGGCAACATGCCAACTCGTATCGGATCCACTTTACCTCGCCGACCACCGCCAAACCTCACGCCAAAATATAAGTTGCGTAATTAAAACTAGGGGTTATAGAATGTCGTTCATACATTTTCGCAATAGTGCGGGTATTGATTTTTTGATGAGGGGGCTGCCTTGCGAACCACATTTTTGAACCAGGCCAGATGGTTGACTTTGACTGCGGTTACAACGGCTTTCCTCTCGGGTTGCGGCTCGGGCACTCACGACCACTCCCACTGCTGCTACAACCACCACCACCACTGACTCCCGCAGGAACCTCTGTCGTTCCCGCGCCGACACTCACTCTTTCACTCACCCCCACCAATTCAATATCGAACGGCACTCCTGCCACGGTTAATGCAACGCTCACCGACGCAAATGGCGCTGTCGTACCGAACACAGTCGTTACTTTCACTACTGACCTATTATTGGGAACCATATCCCCTGCTGGCGGTACTGCACTCACCAATGCCAGCGGTGTGGCTTCCGTTGTGTTGAGTCCTGCTAGCGTCAACGCTGCGGGCGCGACAACGATTACGGCTACTGCGCAAGTGGGCACCGCCGCCGTCACTGGTTCAACCGGTTACTCAATCGGCGCATCAACAATCACAATGTCGGCTATCACCTTGGGCACCGGCAGTACTCTTGCCACAGCTCTATCGGCTTTTGGCACGACCAGCGTTACCGTGACCGTCAACAGCGGCGGCGTTCCCATCACCTCTCCTCAGGTCGTCACATTTTCTTCCACCTGCGCCGGAAGCGGCAAAGCCGCCTTGACCGCCAGCGTAACCACCGTAAATGGCGTGGCAACAGGCTCCTATCGGGATAATGGCTGTGCCGGCACCGACATCATCACCGCTTCCGTGGGCTGCCCTGACCACCCCGCAAAGCGCAACTATTTATGTAACTGCTCCTATTGCAGGGTCGATTCAATACGTGTCCGCCACTCCAGCAATTATTTCACTCGCCGGCACCGGCGGCACATCGGTATCCCAAGTCTGTATTCAGGGTGGTAGATGGGGGTGGCAATCCACTTAGCGGAAAAACTGTCACATTTGGTTTAAGTACCACGCTGGGGGCATCACGCTTGCACCCCCGCCCGTTGCCCCCGCCACCACCACTACCGCCACCTCGGATAGCAACGGCCTGGTTTTCATTAACGTCAATGCGGGCACAATAAGCACGCCGGTGCGGGTTGCAGCCTCAACACCGGGCACTGGCACTTCCATTTTAAGCACGCAGTCGAATCAACTGACGGTTACCACGGGCATTCCTTCGCAAAGCTCCTTTTCTCTCTCTGCGACGACTTTCAATATTGAAGGATGGAATTTGGATGGAACCACCACCACGCTGACCACCCGGCTGGCAGACCATTTCAGCAACATCCCACCCGACGGTACCGCAGTAAACTATTATGCAGAGGGCGGAAGAGTTGGAGGAAGTTGCGTCACAGCGAACGGTGATTGCAGCGTCACTTTCAATAGCCAAGCAGCACGTCCTGCTGACGGACGAGTGACGGTGCTTGCCTATGCGATCGGTGAAGAAAGTTTCCTGGACACCAATGGCAATGGCGTGGCTGATAAAGCGCCTGGCATCGCCTTCGGGCCCGAATTGATCGATCTCAACGGTCTTACTACTGATAAATCTGAAGCCTGGCTCGATTCCAATGAGGATGGCATTTATCAAAACACTGAGTGGTTCGCAGATTTCAATCGAAACGGAACTCACGACGCTGCCGATGGTTTTTACAACGGGGTACTGTGCGACAACCTCGCTATCAGTTCCGCTGGCACCTGCAGCCCGATTAAGTCGATTCATGTGCGCTCTGACCTGGTTATCGTTCTATCCGGCTCATACCCTTATGTTGCGCATAATGCACCTGCGGTCATTAACCTTGGCGGTTGCGGCGCACCGCAGCTCTTCTATGTCAGAATTTCCGATCTTCACAACAACCTTATGCCAGCGGGGACAACGGTTACTTTCGCCGCGAGTGGTGATGGCACATTAGTCGGTGCAACTTCATTTGTCGTTCCCAATTCAACCGCAACAGTTAAAAATACAGACGATGTCACCCCAGGCAAACTAAGTTCAGGCAATACCACTACTTCCCTTTTAACAACCCTGACTACTACGACAGATGCGAACTACTCAGTTTCCGTCAAGGGGGACGGCACGATTGATGCGACTACTTTCGTATGTACGGATCCGACAGTTGCTGGAGTATTAACTGTCACCACCAAAACTCCTTCTGGCATAACTAACACAGTCAATATTGCTACGTTGGCCAACTAAAATTGGGGGAGCAAATCACAACGGGCATCTCAGGATGCCCGTTTTTTTTACGCCTTGTTTGGCTTCCAAACGCTTGTGAGTAGCCAGCTTTGACTCCTGTCCGCACAGAACTACTTCAAACCTAGTCTTCTTCCACGGCAAATAATCGTCGATGCTCCCGGATGGCATAGCGGTCAGTCATGCCCGCAATGTAATCCGCCACTGCACGGGCGCGTACGGATTCCACTGACGGATTGAACTGCGGCGGCAACAATCTCGGATCTTCCATAAAGGCACTGAACAGGTCATCGACGATGCGGCGCGCCTTAGCGCTCATGCGCATCACTTTGTAATGCCGGTATAGTTGGGTGCGCAATACGGCTTTCAGCTCACGGTTCAGCTCATGCATGGGTTCGCTGAATGCCACCAATGGCGACGCGGCACGCACTGCATCGACACTCGACGGCGCACATTGCCGGATATTGCTTTCGGTCTGCGCGATGAGATCGGTGACCAGGGTGTTGATCATGCGGCGCACGGTCTCATGCACCACGTCGTCGCTCCGCCAGATTCGGATAAGTACTTCTTACGTCTTCCAGATGCCGGGCAAACAGCCGCACTGATGCCAATTGCTCCAGTGTGAGCAGGCCGGAACGCAGCCCGTCATCCACATCGTGATTGTTGTAGGCGATCTCGTCGGCCAGGTTGGCGATCTGCGCTTCCAGCGAGGGGCGCCGGTCGTTTAGAAAGCGCTCGCCCACTTCGCCCAACTGAGCAGCATGCTCCGGCGAACAGTGTTTGAGTATGCCTTCGCGCGTCTCAAAACACAGATTCAGGCCGTCGAACGCGGCATAACGCTCCTCCAGCACATCCACCACACGCAGCGATTGCAGGTTGTGCTCGAAGCCGCCGTGATCCTTCATGCAGGCGTTCAGCGCTTCCTGTCCGGCATGACCGAATGGCGTGTGTCCGAGATCGTGGGCGAGCGAGATGGCTTCGACCAGGTCTTCGTTCAAGCGCAGGCGCCGCGCGATGGAGCGGCCGATCTGCGCGACTTCGATGCTGTGGGTGAGCCGGGTGCGAAACAGGTCGCCTTCGTGATTGACGAAAACCTGGGTCTTGTACTCGAGGCGGCGAAAAGCGCCAGAGTGGATGATACGGTCGCGATCGCGCTGGAATTCACTGCGTCCGAGCGGAGCAGGTTCAGCAACCCGCCTTCCGATCGCGCTGACGCTGACCGCGTACGGCGCGAGTTGCTGCTCAGGCACTGCAGGTCTCCAGGGTTTGCTCCAGCAGCGCCTGCGGCACATCGCCGGTCATCACGGCGCATCCCAGCGATTTCAGCAGCACGAAGCGGATCTTGCCGTCTGCGACTTTTTTATCCAGCCCCATCAGTTGCCGATATTTTTCCACCCCCAGCCTGGGGGCGACTGTGGGCAAACCGGCTCGCTCGAACAGAGCTCTTACACGCTGCACATCCTGCGCGCTGAGCCAGCCCAAGCGCTGCGACAGATCGGCCGCCATGATCGTGCCTGCTGCCACACCTTCCCCGTGCAGCCAGACACCATAGCCCATGCCGTTCTCGATGGCATGGCCGAAAGTATGACCGAGATTCAACAGTGCGCGTTCGCCGCTTTCGCGTTCGTCCGCGCCGACCACTTGGGCTTTGTTTTCACAGCTGCGTGCGATGGCGTATTGCAGTGCTTCCCTGTCGCGCGCCAGCAATTTTTCCATGTTGGCTTCCAGCCATTCGAGGAAAGGCAGGTCGCGGATCAAGCCGTACTTGATGACCTCGGCGATCCCGGCTCTCAACTCCTTGTCCGGCAGGCTATTCAGCGTCAGCGTGTCAGCCAGCACCACCAGCGGCTGGTAGAAGGCGCCGATCATATTCTTGCCCAGCGGATGATTGATGCCGGTCTTGCCGCCAACCGAGGAATCCACTTGTGCCAGCAGTGTCGTGGGTATCTGAATGAATGGTACGCCGCGCAGATAGGTGGCTGCGGCAAATCCGGTAATATCGCCGATGACACCGCCCCCCAAGGCAATGAGCGGCGTACTGCGCTCGCTCCGTGATTGCAATAGCGCATCGTAGATGGTGTTCAATGATTCACTGTTTTTGTATTGCTCGCCGTCAGGAAGGATGACGCTTTGCACCTGAATGCCATGTTGAGTCAGTCCCGCGCTCAACTGTTCAAGATATAGCGGTGCAACCGTGGTATTGCTAACGATCACCGCGCGTTTGCGCGGCAGATGAGGCAGCAGCAGCTCAATGTTATCCAGCAAGCCGCAGCCAATGTGTATGGGATAACTGCGCTCTGCCAGGCCGACAACCAAAGTTTGCATAGATTCCTGATCTCCGATTTGAATGGGTTTACGCATTGCTTCCAGTTTTTGCTGGAGACGCATCAGCAACACCTGCACACTCTGCTTGCCGGTGTGCATCACGACATCGGCGATTTCAGCATAAAGCGAATCCCGTTGTTCATATAACTCCTGCAATTTCGCGCGCGGGTCCGCGGTTTGCAGCAAGGGCCGATTGTGGTCGTGGCGTGTACGCTGCCAAAGGTCATGGACGTTGCTCTTGAGATACACGACGAGTCCGCCCTGCTTGAGCAGAGCGCGATTGTGCGAACTCAATACCGCGCCGCCGCCCGTGGCCAGCACAATGTCATGTCGTGTCGTCAACTCTTCCAATGCAGCACTTTCCCGCTGCCGAAACCCAATCTCGCCCTCAACGTCGAAGATATGCGGGATGGTCACTCCTGTGCGGCGTTGAATCTCTTCGTCGCTATCTACAAAGGTCTTGCCTAGTTGTTTGGCGAGCAGCTTGCCTACCGTCGTCTTTCCAGACCCCATCATGCCGATCAGGATGATATTGCCGGAATCACGCTTGCTGGATGTCGTTTCAGTCATGTCGGGAATTGTAGCGGAATTCTTAGCACCCAAACAAAAGCCCGGCATCAGCCGGGCCTTTGTTGACACTGTTCACGTTTCAGTTCGAACCCAGAGAGTCTTTCAATATCTTGGGGGTAATGAAGACCAGCAACTCTTTTTTGCTCTTTACTTAGGGTGTTTGTTTTGAACAGCCAGCCCAGCACAGGAATGTCGGCCAAACCGGGTACAGCTTGCGTGGAATCGGATTCATCCTGCGTGTATACCCCGCCGACCACCACCGTCCCGCCGTTTTCAACCAACACTTGCGTTTCAACCTTTTTGGTGTTGATGCTTGGCACACCAGAATAAATATTGCCCACCGTGTCTTGACTCACACTGACCTTCATAGAGACATTGTCATCCGGTGTGATTTGCGGTGTCACAGTTAGCCCCAGGACAGCTTTTTTGAAGGCCACATTCGTTGCCCCACTGCTGCTCGCCTGAAGATAGGGAACTTCCACGCCCGACTCGATGGTGGCAGCCGTTTTATCACCCGTTACCACACGCGGGCTCGCAATGTTCTTGGTTGTGCCGTCAGTGGCAGAAGCGTTCAATTCTATGGTCAGCGTCTTGGTCGCTGCCGCGTTAAACAATGTCCATGTCAAACCGCCAATACCCGAGGCCGCTCCGGGCAGGTTCAGATTGGTTGACATAGCCCCTTTCAAACCTCCAGCCAGAGGGAAGCCGCCGCCCGCAACGCTTGTTTCCGGCCCTGTATAGCCCAACCTCCCGCCCAATGTGTGGTTGAACGTCTCACTAGCCTCGACAAAACGCGCCTCTATCAGTACCTGACGAACTGGCACATCCACCAACTTGATTAATTTTCTGACTTCTTCCAAGCTGGTTGGCACATCTTTTACAAACAACATATTTGTTCGCAGGTCGAAGTTCGCACTTCCTCTCTTGGAAAGTATTTTTTGTCTTTCATCCGAAATCAGTTTGACGATATCGGCAGCTTTTGCATATGACAACGGATAGTTCTCTGTACGCAACGGCTCCAGTTCGGTGATTTCTTGACGCGCCGAAAATTCAATCTTTTCTTTTGCCGCAATCTCCTCACGCGGTGCAACTTGGATCACATTGCCATTCTTGCGCATATCCAAGCCTCTGCTCTGCAGGATGATGTCAAAAGCCTGATCCCATGGCACATCCTTCAAACGCAACGTCAGACTACCGGACACTGTATCGCTGATTACCATATTCAAACCGGTAAAGTCTGCAATCACGCTCAATGCTTCGCGGGTCAGAGATGTTCTGGAAATTCAAGGTCAGCTTTTCACCTGAATAGCCCGGTACATTACCCTTCACCAGTTTATTCGGATCTTCCGTGACTGATTTAACTTCGATGATGAATTTATTATCCGTCTGGTATGCCGAGTATTCCCACAGGCCCTTCGGCTCAATCGACAGACGAGTATTTCCACCCTGGACATAGGCATCGACCATCTGCACAGGTGTCGCAAAATCCGACACGTCCAATTTGCGCTGTAAATTGCGCGGCAGACTGGTACGTTGAAAATCGACAACAAGCACTTTGCCTTGTTGTTTGATGTCTATGCCCATGTCGGCATCCGACAAATCAATTTGCACACGTCCTTCGCCATTTTTCCCTCTGCGGAAATCAATATCGCGCAGACTGTGTTTTTGCGAGCCAGCTGATGCTGATGCGTCTGCAAAATGTGCCGCTGCGACAGGCTCCGCTCCGCCACCAACCACCTTCGGCTGTAGGGTAATCAACACCTCATTACCCTCAATACGGGTGTCATAACTGACCATCTGAGCCAGGTTAATCACCAACCGTGTGCGACTCCCGGCTTGTACGATGTTTGCACTGCGCAAATCACCTTCACCAAATTCCTGCATCGATTTCCCCAGACCATTCGCCGTGTTGGGAAAGTCGAACGCAATGCGCGGTGGAGTACTGATCGTAAATGCGGCAGGTTGAGTATTTGGTGCAGCTTTCAAGCCAATCTTTACCACAACCCTCCCCCCCACCTCACTGCTGGCACTGATGGATTGAATGCTGTTAAATTCATCTCCAGCAACCGCTGCCTCTTGTGCCTGAGCATTTAGCACACACACGAAAAAAGCTGCCGCAAATAGTCGAATGAAGCCTCGTGTTAATTTGTTGAACTGTTTCATTTTTTTACTCCTAATCACTCGACCAATTGCAGACTGCTTTCACGCTCCGACCAGTCGCCAGCACTGTCCTGCACCATTTCCTTTATCTTCACTTCGGTTTCTATCACCGAAATGATCTGCCCGAAGTTCAGCCCGATATAATTACCTGCCTTCACCGTGTATATCTTGCCTTCGGAGGAGCGAATAACTGCGTGACCAACTTTGTTCTGGTACAAATAACCCACCATTTTCAGACTTTCCAGCGGGTAGTCCTCAAGCTCCTCCTTGGGGCGATCTAAATTGGGCTGGTTCTGCCCGGATCGATTCGCATTCCGCACATCCTGCTTACGTGGCTTGAAAGGGTCAGGCAATGAAGTTGCATTTTCGTAGGCAAACGGCTCATAAGGCTTGATGTCAGGTGGCGGCTCGACCTTTCCGCGCATATCGGCCCCTGCGTTATTGACGAAGTCCCGCAAATCCTGAAACTCCTCCCCACCGCACCCGACGAGCAGACAAAGTGGCTAACAGCACCGAGTAGGACACTCTCATTTTTTCGCTCCCGCCGGCTTGGAAGCGCGCTTTTGCGCTGCCAGTTCGTCTTCGTCAAGATAACGATAAGTTTTTGCTGTTGCATCCATCGAAAGCACGCCCCCAGCCGATTGGACTGATGCTGATATCATTCAGGGTGACGATACGTGGCAGCTGTGAAATGTCGCTTGCGAAATTTCCCAAGTCATCATAGTTACCAGTCACTCTTGATCGAAATCGGCTGTTCAGTGAATACACCAGTCGCAACCTCAGCCCCTGGCCGGAAGAGTTCAAACTGCAAACCACGCCCCAAACCTGCCTGGTTGATGTCCGTCAGCAAAGCGTCCATCTCGGATTTGCTCGGCAATTGTTTAAGCAAGGCACCAAAGGACTGCTGCGTGTCAATCAATTGCTTCTTGATGATGTCCAAATTGATTGCTTCTCGTTTTTTCGACCAGGAAAGTGTCTCGCAATTTGACTTCTTCCTGCTTAACTTGCTTCAAACTATCGTACTGTCCTTGCCAGTCAAAGAAGGCGCCTCCAACTATGACCACCAAAAATATTGCAACGAATGCAGCCAGTTTGACGAACCACGGCCAACTACCTGGCCTGTTTGGGATCTATGCTTTTAAATTCTTCAAGTAAATTCATTTCCACCCCTTAATCTTTTCCGCCCACTTTGGCTGGCGCCGAACTTGCGGGAGCCGTCAATTTAGTCAGGTTAAAGTTGAGGGAAAACTCACTCACCCTTGTGCCGCCTGCGCTCGTCGCATGAATCTCGATCAATGTTGGAGAATCGAGCCATGGCGAGTCCTCAATCGAACGCATCAGCGTGGAAATTCGAGCATTAGACTGCGCGTAGCCGACCAGACTGATTTTGTAGCCGGATTGCTTGAGGCTCTTCAGATACACTCCGTCAGGCAAAATGCGCAGCATCTGATCCAGCAAGTGCACCACATCGGAACGGGTGGACTGCAGATTCTCAACCACATTCTTTCTGGCTAGCAACGATTGCGTTTGCTCGCGCAGTTTCTTGATTTCTTCGATTTGCTTATCCAGCCCCACAATTTCTTGTTTCAAGTAAGCATTGCGCCGTTCTTGATAGGAAATTTGTGTGCTGATAGCCACATGTACAAAACCGACAATCAGCCCCCCCACCACCAAGGAAATGACGCTGAACACAATAAATTGCAATTGTTGGGCACGGCGTTTTTCCGCGCGATGTGGCAAAAGATTAATGCGTATCATGATGGATCGAACCTCCGCATTGCCAAGCCACAGGCGATCATCAAAGCTGGCGCGTCCGTTTGCAACTGCCTAGGCTTGATACGACTCGACAGGGTCATCAGTTCAAATGGATTCGCAACGAGCGCGCTAACTTGTGTACGAGTCGCTACTGCCTCATCCAGCCCCGCCAGTGCGGCACAACCACCTGCCAGCACAATATAATTGACTTCGTTGTATTGGGTTGAAGTGTAGAAGAACTGCAGCGCGCGCGCCACTTCCATTGCAACGCTTTCTCGGAAAGGTGACAGCACATCGCTTTCATAATTTTCCGGCAAACCGCCATTCCTTTTAGCCGCCTCTGCCTCTTCTGCAGACAAGCCGAATGCGCCTTGAATTTGTTGGGTTAGTTGGACACCGCCGATCTGCTGGTCGCGCATATAAACAGATTGCCCGTTGCGCAACACATTCACGTTCATCACGTTTGCGCCAATATCCACCACCGCGACACATTGGTCGACCGCGCCACCCGGCAGTTGCATGCGTATCTGTTCAAAAGCCGCCTCAGCCGCATATGGCTCAACATCAACCACTACCGCTTTTAAACCGGCCGACTGGGCAGCCGCCACACGATCTTCGACATTGGCTTTGCGCGATGCCGCTAATAGCACTTCGACTTCTTCCGGGTTGGTGGGAGAAGGCCCGATCACTTGAAAGTCCAGATTGACTTCTTCCAGGGCAAACGGGATGTATTGATTTGCTTCAGACTCGACTTGATATTCCAGGTCATCTTCGCGAAGTCCGGCTGGCAACATGATCTTTTTGCTGATCACAGCTGCGGCTGGTAATGCCACACTGACGTTCCTGATGCGCGTTCCCATGCGCTTCCATGCTCGCCGCAAAGCCTCGGAAACGGCATCCAAATTATTGATGTTGCCATCGCTCACCGCATCGGATGGAAGCGCCTCTATCGCGTAGCGCTCCACTACATAGCCGCCTTTTTTAGGCGACTCACTCAACTCCACCATCTTGATCGATGAAGCACTAATATCCACCCCGATCATAGGTGGTGTCGACGTCTGCAAAAAGTCCAACGGAATGTCGAAATTTCCTTTAATCATAGGATGGTTAGCGCTTTTTCGTACAAAGTGGTTTAAATCCTAGCAATAACTCCCGTGAGTGTAAAGTTTTTTCTATGGGCGGATTTTGGCTGCGCTGAGCGATATAATCCGAAAGTACCTTAAATCCCTGAAATATTTTGCTATGACTTCTCGCTGGTGGTTCTATCCTGCATTAGGTGTTCTGGCTTTGCCGTTACTGCCCCTGTTGCTTCTTGTTTTCGCGGCTATTCTAACTTATCCGACGCTGCCATCGCTTGATGCGCTGACCGACTATCGGCCCAAAATGCCGCTGCGAGTTTACAGCGCGGAAGGTGTGTTGATCGGTGAATTTGGCGAAGAGAGACGGGAGCTGGTCAAAATCGAAGCGGTTCCCGAATTGATGAAGAAAGCCATCCTGGCAGCAGAGGATGATCGTTTTTATGAGCATGGCGGCGTGGACTACATCGGCGTATTGCGCGCGACCTATTCCAATTTCACCTCGGGCGGCGTCAAACAAGGAGCCAGCACGATCACGATGCAAGTAGCGCGCAATTTTTTCTTATCCAAAGAAAAAACATTGACGCGTAAGTTCAACGAAATGCTGCTGGCCTTCAAGATAGAGCACAACCTCACCAAGGATGAAATCCTGCAGCTGTACATCAACCACATTTACCTAGGGCAACGCGCCTACGGCTTCGGTGCAGCCGCCCAAGCCTACTATTCCAAGCCGCTTAGCCAACTCGGCCTAGCCGAAATGGCCATGCTGGCCGGGCTACCCAAAGCGCCCGGTGCGTATAACCCGGTGGTCAATCCCAAACGCGCCAAGCTGCGCCAGGATTATATCCTGCGACGCATGCATGACTTGGGCTATATCAGCAAGGAAGAATTCGAGGCAGCCCAGAACAGCCCGACCCAGACCAAGCAAACTACTTATCATCAGGAATTCTCAGTCAATGCCGGCTACGTCGCGGAAATGGTTCGGCAAGAGATATATGACCGATTCCAGGAAGACACTTACACGCAGGGCTACAGCGTCTATACCACGATCCGTGTACAAGATCAGGCTACTGCCTATGCCGCCTTGCGCAAAGGTGTGATGGACTATGACCAGCGTCACGGCTATCGCGGCCCGGAGGGCTATGTTGATTTGCAGAAAAACAACACCGAAGAACTGCTGGAAGATGCACTGCAGGATGTGCCTAACAGTGATGATTTGATTTCCGCTGTCGTGCAATCCGTCAGCCCAAAAAGTCTTAGCGCTTATATCAAAGGCGGACAAATCATCGAGGTTCGTGGCGAGGGATTGCGCTTTGCCCAACAGATGCTCGGCGACAAACTCGCGCTGAACCGCCGCATCCGCAAGGGCTCTCTGATTCGTGTACGCAAGAACGAAAAAGACGCTTGGGAAATCACACAACTTCCCCAAGCTGAAGCTGCTTTCGTATCGAGCAATCCGCGTGACGGGGCAATTTATGCACTGGTCGGCGGCTTCGATTTCAACCGCAGCCAGTTCAATCACGTCACCCAAGCCTGGCGTCAGCCCGGATCCAGCTTCAAACCTTTCATCTATTCCGCCGCGCTGGAGAAGGGATTCACCCCAGCCTCCGTCATCAACGATGCGCCCCTGGTAGTCGACCCCATCGACACGGGCGGCGAACCGTGGGAACCAAAGAATTTCGATGGCCAATTCGAAGGGCCGATGCGCATGCGCCAAGGACTCACCAAATCGAAAAATCTCGTTTCCATCCGCATCCTGCAGTCCATCGGACTGGACTACGCGCAGGACTATGTCACCAAATTCGGTTTCGATAAGAGCAAAGTTGGTCCTTATCTGACGATGGCCTTGGGTGCCGTCTCGGTAACACCTTGGCAAATGGTCAGCGGCTACTCGGTGTTCGCCAACGGCGGATATCGCGTCACTCCCTACCTGATCCAGCGCGTCGAAGACGGACAGGGCAACATCATCAGCCAAGCCGCACCCATCGAAGCCGGCAAAGGTGCAGAACAAGTACTGGATGTGCGCAATGCCTTCACCATGGTCAACATGATGCAGGACGTGGTGAAACACGGCACCGCCATGCGCGCCATGTCGCTGGGAAGACAAGACCTCGCAGGAAAGACTGGCACAACCAGCGACTCGATGGATGCATGGTTCTGCGGTTTCCACCCCACGCTTGTCGCCGTCACCTGGATTGGCTATGACAACCCGCACAGCCTGGGTGAAAAAGAAACGGGCGGCGGTGCCGCACTCCCGATCTGGATCGACTACATGGGAGTGCTACTCAAAAATACGCCAGAAATCGAATACTCCATGCCCGAGCACATCGTCACGGCACGTATTAACGACAATGGTTTGCGCGACCCGAACGGCAACCGCATTGAATACTTCTATGAAGAGAACCTACCGCCCGAGCATAGCAGTGCTGCGCCGGAATCGGCAAAACCAACCAGCAATGAAAGCGAACAGCTGTTCTGATGAGCAAATCCACTACGCAGCACCGCGACCTGATGCGAGAGCAACTCGCGCACCAGACAGCCCGCCTTATCGCCGAGGATGGCATCACCGACTTTGGCTTTGCCAAACGCAAAGCGGCCAAGCAACTCGGCGCAACGGAAACGCAGCATCTGCCCAGCAATCAGGAAGTGGAAGAAGCGCTGCACAGCTACCGCGCGCTCTACCAGCGCAACAGCCACCACGGCATCCTGCTGCAACTGCGTGCAGAAGCACTCGATGCCATGCGCCTGCTAGCCGAGTTCAATCCTTACCTCACAGGTTCGGTGTTAAGCGGCACAGCGGGTGAACTCTCCGACATCAATCTCATGCTGTTCAGCGACGACGCAAAAGCCGTGTTGCTGTTCCTGCTCAAGCACAACCTGGAATTCGATGACGGTGAGTGGAGAGTGCGCGTCGGCGGGCACGAAGAAACTGTACCGAGCTATACCCTGACTGGCGAGACTGGTACGCAGATACACATCATCGTCCTGCCCGAAAATGCGCGCCACAGCGGCAGTCGTCACCCGGAGACACATGCAGATATTGCGGCGGTGGAGGCGTTGTTGGCGGGCTGACTCTGATTGGTGTCGCGCTACTCAGACAATCTACCGAGCTAGCCTTCCGGAAAGAACACGAACAGCATGCAACCATCTCTTGACTTGGGTACAGGCGAGCTCCCTGCAAGATGGTGAATAAAGGTCCCCGCTGGGTAAGTGTTCTTGCCGTCGCAAAAATCGCCTGATACGACGAACACCTCTTCAGCTCCCGGCGCATGAACATCAAGATCGGGATACACCGCGCCCGGAGCTATCTCGAACATAAGCGCCTTGCGTCCACTTGGCTCAGACCATAGGAGTCGGGTACTGAACCCCGGGTAGACCAGCTCTTTCGCGGGCACATCTGTTCAGTATGCCGCAACGACTCCAGTCAGATTCATGTTCTGCAATCTCCCGGGTTGCATTCCTCCCCATCAAAGCGCAGCTACTTATTAGCTTCTTTCAACCAGCGCGCCGCATCCAGTGCGAAGTAAGTCAGTATTCCATCCGCTCCAGCGCGCTTGAACGCCAGCAACGATTCCAGCACACACGCCTCTTCGTTCAACCAGCCGTTCTGTGCAGCCGCCTTGAGCATGGCGTATTCGCCACTCACCTGATAGACGAAGGTTGGCGCTTTGAATTCATCCTTCACCCGGCGCACGATGTCGAGGTAGGGCATGCCGGGCTTGACCATCACCATGTCAGCGCCTTCCTGCAAGTCGAGACCCACTTCCCACAGCGCTTCGTCGGAGTTGGCGGGGTCCATCTGGTAGGTGTATTTGTTGCCCTTGCCAAGGTTGCCGCTGGAACCGACGGCGTCGCGGAAAGGGCCGTAGAAGCTGGAGGCATATTTGGCGGAGTAGGCCATGATGCGGGTGTAGATGTGCTGGTTGGCATCCAGCGCTGCACGCACCGCACCGATGCGACCATCCATCATGTCGGAGGGGGCGACGATGTCAGCGCCCGCCGCAGCGTGACACTGCGCCTGTCTGGTCAGTACCGCGATGGTCTCGTCGTTGAGGACGTAGCCGCTATCATCGATAAGCCCATCCTGCCCGTGGCTGGTATAGGGATCGAGCGCGATATCGGTCATTACGCCAAGTTCGGGGAAGTTTTTCTTCAGCGCGGCAACCACGCGCGGCACCAGACCGTCCGGGTTGTAGGCTTCGCGTGCATCCAGGCTCTTCAGCGGAGCTTCGATCACCGGGAAGATCGCCATCACCGGAATGCCCAGCCTCACGCATTGCTCGGCGTCCGCAAGCAGCAAGTCCAAAGTCTTGCGCTGCACCCCCGGCATGGACTTCACATCCTCGACTTTGTTGCTGCCTTCCAGCACGAAAACAGGATAGATGAAATCCGCCGGAGTGAGTATGTGCTCTCGCATCAGATCGCGCGAAAACTGATCGCGGCGCATGCGGCGCATTCTGGATTGGGGATATTGTCCGAGTATTTGCATGTCCATTCCTAAATATTTCAAATTAGATGGAACTATTTTCACATAGCCCCCTCTGAGTCATCAGGTAGCGAAAGCTCCTTCCCGTTTCTCCTCCCTGAGCGGGTGTCTTTACCCTGTAAAGACTTGTGCCCTTGAACTTCCCCCTTTAGTTCAAGGGCATTTTTTTGTCCGTCAGTTCTGAAACCAAGCCGCAATCACCGCTTCTGCTTCGTCTGTTCCCGCTTTCTTCAGGCTGGAGAAGAGTTGCACCGTGCATTGCGGGAAATTCTCCTGCAGGAACGCCTTCACCTCGCGCAGCGTCTGTGTGGACTGCTGCCGGCTCAACTTGTCCGATTTGGTGAGCAAAATGTGGATGGGTTTCCCTGTGGGAGCGAACCAGCTCAACATGTCTTGGTCGCGTCCGGTAAGCGGACGCCGTGCATCCATGATAACGACCAGGCCGCACAGTTCTTCGCGCGTTTGCAGATACTCGCTCAGTAAATGTTCCCAATGCGCCTGCACATCCGGCGGCACTTTGGCGTAGCCGTAACCTGGCAGGTCCACCAGGAATTTGCCATCGCCAAGATCGAAATAATTAAGGTGCTGCGTGCGTCCCGGTGTCTTGCTGGTGAAGGCCAGGCGCGTGTGGTTAGCCAGTGTGTTGATGGCGCTCGACTTGCCCGCGTTGGAACGCCCGACGAACGCCACCTCTTTGCCGCCGTGCAGCGGCAGGTCTTTCATATGATTGACCGTGGTGAAAAACACTGCTTGTGAAAATAATCCCATTATTTCCAGGCCGCGAAAATTTTATCGGCGGCGGCGATGGTCGCCGCGATGTCGGCATCGGTATGCGCGGCAGAAACGAAGCCTGCCTCGAACGCCGAGGGGGCGAGGTACACACCCTCGTCCAGCATGGCATGGAAGAAGCGGTTGAACGCTTCTTTGTCGCAGGCCATCACTTCGGCATAACTGGTCGGCAATGCCTTGCTGAAATACAGACCGAACATGCCGCCCACGGATTGTGCGCAAAACGCAACGCCATGCCTATTAGCCGCCGCAGTCAGCCCTTCGGTGAGTTGCTTGGCCAACTGCGACAGGCGTTCGTAGAAGCCCGGCGCTTGTACCAGCTTCAAGGTGGTCAAGCCCGCCGCTACTGCCACCGGATTGCCGGACAGCGTGCCAGCCTGATATACCGCACCCAAAGGAGCCAGGCATTGCATGATGTCGCGCCGTCCACCGAACGCCGCAGCGGGCAAACCGCCGCCCATCACTTTGCCCAGCGTGACCAGATCCGGCTTGATGCCGTAGTAGCCTTGCGCGCCTTGCAGGCTGACACGGAAACCGGTCATCACTTCGTCGAGGATCAGCACCGCACCGTGCTTGGTACACAGCTTGCGCAGCGCATCAAGAAATTCACGCTTGGGCGTGATCAGGTTCATGTTGCCAGCCACGGGCTCCACGATTACAGCGGCGATCTCCTTGCCCATTTCGGCGAAGGCGCGTTCCAGTCCGGCTGCGTCGTTGTAGTCCAGCACCGTGGTCAGCGCAGCGATCTCGGCAGGAACGCCGGACGAACTCGGCTGGCCGAAAGTCAGCGCGCCGGAGCCGGCTTTCACCAGCAGGCCATCGGAGTGGCCGTGGTAACACCCTTCGAATTTGATGATGCGCGAACGTCCGGTGAAACCGCGCGCCAGACGTATCGCCGTCATGGTGGCTTCCGTGCCGGAACTGACCAGCCGCACCATCTCCAGGCTCGGCAGAATCTTGCACAATAGTTCCGCCATCTCCAGTTCGCTCGCAGTCGGTGCGCCGAAGCCCAAGCCCTGCGCTGCTGCATCCTGCACTGCCTTGACCACTTCAGGATGGCAGTGACCAACGATCATCGGCCCCCACGACCCGACGTAATCGGTATATTTTTTTCCGTCCGCATCCCATACATAGGCACCTTGGCCGCGCTGGAAGAACAGCGGTGTGCCGCCAACCGAGCGGAAGGCACGCACCGGCGAATTGACACCGCCGGGGATGAACTGTTGGGATTGCTCGAAAAGTTCTTGGTTATGCGAAGTCATTGCTTATGTCCTGCTGAAAAGTGTTGAAAATCCTTGTGCGCTTTTTTCGATGTCCGGCGCATTCCACAGCGCCGAGATCACGGCCAACGCATCCGCACCTGCTTCGATCAATGCTGCGCCGTTCTGGTGCGTGATGCCACCGATCGCGACGATGGGCACGTTCAGTTCGCGCCGTGCCGTTTGCAGCAATTGCATATCCGCTTTCGCCGCATCGGGTTTGACGCCGGAAGGGAAGAACGCGCCGAACGCCACATAATCCGCGCCTTGCCGCACTGCCTCATGCGCCAGCGAGCCGCGATTATAGCAAGACACGCCGATGACCCCTGTACCGCCGAGCAGCGCGCGCGCTGCTGCCACGCTGCCATCCTCGCCGCCCAGATGTACTCCGTCTGCCCCCACTTGCGCCGCCAGCTGCGCATCGTCATTCACGATGAAGGTCGTCCTGAATTCGCGCGTCAGTTGGCGCAAGGCTTGCGCTTGCCGCAACTTCAGCATGGCATCGGCAGTCTTGTTACGGTATTGCAGCACCTGCGTCCCGCCTTGCAAGGCGAGCCGGACTTTGCCCAGCAATTCAGCCGTGTTCAACTCATCCGGCGTGATGGCATACAAGCCTTCGATTTGAATAAACAGGTTGTCCACAGATTATTTGGTGTCGATCAAAGCTGCGCAAACCTAACTAAGCTGCGGATTCGACCATGCTTGATTCAATGCCGGGTTTCGCTTTCATCTTCCGCATCTTCGTCGCGTGCCCAGAACAAACGATCCGGAATGTGCTGCCCCATACCGGGACGGAAGCCGTACTTCAGCGCTTCCCACGTGTATTCCTGCGCTTCGTGCACGGCGTCTTCCATCGACAAACCATTCGCCAGCAGCGCGGCGATCGCCGCAGCTAAAGTACAGCCGGAGCCGTGATAGATGCCGGGCAGGCGCGGCCAGCTGTCGCTGCGCACCAGACCGCGTTCGCCATACAATGTGTTGATTACTTTGGGCGTGTGCTCGTGCGTGCCGGTGATCAGCACATATTCACAGCCCAGCCCCAGAATGCGCTTGGCGCACTCCGACAGTTCAGGATCATCCGCTTCGTTGTCTTCATCCACGATCAAGCGGCGCGCCTCCATGCTGTTCGGCGTGAGAATGGTGGTCTGCGGCAGTAGCAGCTCGCGCAGCGCATCCAGCATGTCTTCGTTTGCCAGCTCGTCGCCGCGGCCGGACGCCAGCACCGGATCGAATACCAGCGGCACATCGGGATAGTCGGAGATCACTTCGGCGATGGCGGCGATGTTTTCCAAGCTGCCCAGCAAACCGATCTTGAATGCCGCGACCGGCATGTCTTCCAGCACGGTACGTGCCTGATCCACCACCCAGTCCGCATCCATAGGCAGCACATCGTCCACGCCGCTGGTATCTTGCACCGTGATGGCGGTGATCACGGACAGCGGGTGACAGCCCATACTGGCGATGGTCAGGATGTCGGCTTGCATGCCTGCCCCGCAACTTGGGTCGGTGGCGGCAAAGGAGAGAACGATGGGTGGAATGTCAGACATGATGGGACGCCGACTGGCTTTGATCTAGTGAGGCGTGATTCTAACCGAAACTAAGGCTGTGCGCGTTCGCTCAAGTAGTTGGCGATACGGGCGAATTCCGCCACGCCCAGATTTTCGGCACGCAACTGCGCGTCGATGCCGAGCTGCGCGAAGTCGTTCTCTGCCAGATGGCTCCTGAGCGTGTTGCGCAAGGTCTTGCGCCGCTGCCCGAAGGCGGCAGACACAAGCTTGGCAAACAACGGCTCGTTGTTCACCACGATCTTGTCCGCCGGGATCGGAATCATGCGCACGATGGCCGAATCCACCTTGGGCGCGGGGCGGAACGACTGCGGCGGCACGTCGATCAGCTTTTCCATGTAGAAGCGGTATTGCAACATCACCGACAAGCGCCCGTATTCCGGCGTGGAAGGCGCAGCCACCATGCGCTCCACCACTTCGTTTTGCAGCATGAAGTGCATGTCGGTGATGCGCGCGGCATAGGCGGCGAAATGAAACAGCAGTGGCGAAGAGATGTTGTACGGCAGGTTGCCGACGATGCGCAGCGGTGCGGACAGCGTGGCGAAATCGAACTTCAGGGCATCGCCTTCATGGATGACGATCTTGTCCTGCGGATAATCCGTTTTCAGTCGCGCGATGATGTCGCGGTCGATCTCAACCACATGCAGCGTGTTCAAGTGCTTCAACAAAGGTCGCGTCAATGCGCCCAGGCCGGGGCCGATCTCCACCATGTTGTCGCCAGCCTCGGGACGAATGGCGCGCACGATGTCGGCGATGATCTGTTCATCGACCAGAAAATTTTGTCCGAACTTCTTTTTCGCTTTATGCGCGCTCATGCGGGTGCCCCGATAAATGTTTTTCGTATTGCACCATCTCTGACGCGACCTTGATCGCCTCCAGCAGGCTGCCCGCATTGGCCATGCCGCTGCCTGCCAGCTCCAATGCCGTGCCGTGATCGACTGAAGTGCGAATGATGGGCAGGCCGAGTGTGATGTTCACCCCCCCGCCGAAGCTGGCATGTTTCAACACCGGCAGGCCCTGGTCGTGATACATCGTCAGCACGGCATCGCATTCGCGCAGCCGGTGTGCGGCGAACAAAGTGTCGGCGGGTAATGGCGCACTGACGTCCATGCCCTCGCCACGCAATCTATCCAGCACGGGAATCATCACCTCGATCTCTTCGCGGCCGAGGTGTCCTCCCTCACCTGCATGCGGATTGAGCCCGGCAACCAGGATGCGCGGCTGCACGATGCCGAAGCGTCGTTGCAAGTCACGCTGCAGGATGCGCAGCACGCTTTCCAGCAGCGGCGCGGTGATGGCATCCGCCACTTCGCGCAACGGCAAGTGGGTAGTCGCCAGCGCCACGCGCATACCGCCGCCCGCCAGCATCATCACCACCTGCGGCGTGTTCGTCAGTTCGGCGAGGAACTCGGTATGGCCGGTGAAGGGAATGCCCGCCTCGTTGATGACGCCCTTGTGCACCGGCGCGGTGACCATGCCGGAGAATTCACCGGACACACAGCCCTGCACCGCGCGGCGCAAAGTATCCAGCACATAAGCGCTGTTCGCCGGATCGAGCTTTCCGGCCAGTGCAGGCTGTGCCAAAGCAACATGCAGCACACTCAGCTTGCCAGGGGCACAGGGTGAGCCAGGCGCATAGTCATGCAGCGGAACATCGATGCCAAGTTGCGCCGCACGTTGTTGCAACAGCGACTTGTCGGCGATGACCAGCAGCGGGTGTTCATGCTGCGCAAGTTGCAGACAAAGGTCGGGGCCGATTCCGGCGGGCTCGCCTGCGGTGATGGCGAGAGGGGCGCGCATCTTACTCGCGGTATTCGATGAAAGCGCGGTCGCGCAGTTGGCGCAACCAATCTTGGTACGAATCTTCCGATTTGTACGAGCGAATGGCATTGCGTGCCTGCTGTTTTTTCTGTTCCACGCTGACGTCAGTGTTGCGCCGTTCCAATACCTGGATCAGATGCCAGCCGAAACCGGACTGCACCAAATTGCTGACCTGGCCGACTTTCAGCGCATCCATCGCTTTTTCAAATTCCGGCACCGTCTCGCCGGGCGACAACCAGTTCAAATCGCCGCCCTGCACAGCGCTGCCATCCTCGGAATGCAGGCGTGCCTGCTCGGCAAAGTCCGCACCCTTGTCGATGCGCTGCTTGATCTCTTGCAGGCGCGCCTTGGCTTCATTCTCCGATACCAGTTCGCTGGTCTTGATCAGGATATGACGCGCATGGGTCTGGGTGATGAACACCGGGGTATCGGAACTACGCCTGTCTATCAATTTGATGATATGAAAACCGTTGGGACTGCGCAGCAAGTTGCTTACCTCGCCCGGTTTCATTTTCTGCAACGGGTCTGAAAAGAAGCTCGGCAAGCGATCCGCCGGACGCCAGCCGATCAAGCCACCCTGCATGGCATCCTTGGCATCGGAATAGCCCGCCGCCACCTGTGCGAAGGGTGCGCCTGCCCGCAACTTGGCCAGTGCTTCTTCTGCACGGCGCTTGTAAGTCTGAATGCTATCGGCGCTGGCCTGCTCCGGCACCACCAACAGAATATGCGCCAACTGCAGCTCCTCGCCCTTGTTGCCCTGTCTGGCTTGAGTGGCCAGATAGTCTTCGATGTCGCTTTCGCTGATGACCAGCTTGCTATCGACCTCACGCTCGCGCAGGCGCACGGAAATTATTTCACTGCGGATCTCTTCGCGGAATTGACTGAAATCGATACCGTCTTTTTCCAGCTTGGCGCGGAAGGCGGCTACCGATCCAAAGTTGTTTTGTTGCGCAACGCGAACCAGCGCTTTTTCCAGTTGCGCGTCGTCCACCCGCAGACCGCTCTCTTTGGCGAACTGCATCTGCAACATCTCCGTGATCATCCGCTCCAGCACCTGCTTTTCCAGCACACCGCTATCGGGCAGCAAGGTTCCCTGCTTTTGCAGTTGTTTCACGACGGTGTTCAAACGCTGCTTGAGCTCAAGCTGGGTGATGACATTGTCATTCACCACCGCACGGATGTGATCGAGAGGAACCGCCTGTGGTTGGGATTCAACGGCAAACGCTGCGGTGGTAGTGACGAACAGCAAAAGAGAAACGATTTTATTGCTCAGCATGTAGTGTTTCTTTCGTTATGTTCAGCGCAAGCCTTGCGGCGGCTTGTCGGCGGGCAAAGCATTCAGTTTGGTATAGCCCAAAACGCTGGAGCGCAACGTAGCCAACGGATCGGAGCCGACGCCAACGCTAACCAGATCGTTCAATTCCAGTTGGATAAATATTCCGGTGGTTCTTTCCCGAGTGGCGGTGGCGAAACTTTGCGCCCCCAAACGTACTGCCCAACAGGCCTCATTATACTCAAGCCCGCCCAGCGCTTCCAAAATGCGGCTGTCCTGCAAGGAATAATTGAGGCGGCCCACGCCGTGCCAGCGTCCGCTGATCGGCCATTGAGTGGAAACGTCCATCTGGCGCAGGGTATTGCGGGTGAAACGATAGCCCAGGTTGAGCAACTTGCCAGCTTCCGGGTTATAGCGCGCTGCCGCGCTGTAAGACGCTGTGTGCACTTGATTGGGGTTGTATTGCACCAGACTGTCAAGCCGCCATGCGCGCGTCATCTTGCCGCCTACCGTCAGCAAAATATCGGAGCGGCTGTTGCTGTCGGTCGGTGCGACCAGATTCACTTGCGGCGCTTTGAAGCTGAAACGCTCCGCCATCGCCACCCGCAACCTTTCCGTTCCGTCTACGTCGTCGATCGCGCGCGAAGTCAGCGCCAGCGTCAGCATATCGGCATCGCCCACCCGGTCGCTGCCCAGAAACCGATTCTCGGTGAACATCTGGCTGAAGCTGAAGGGCGCTTGTGCCGTGTCGAAATTCGGCAACAGGCCCTGGTCGCGGTAGGGGATGCGCACGTAGTAAGCGCGCGGCTCCAGCGTCTGCGCATAGCCAGTGCCGAGGAACGAGTCGCTACGTTCGAACACCAGACCGCTGTCCAAACTGAATATCGGCACGGAACGCGTGGTGTTCGACACATTGTTAGGATTGTTGGTGTCCAGCACATAGTCGGTGTAGTGGATGCCCAGTTTGGGAATCAAAAAATATCCGGGGGCGTTCAACAGCGGATAACTGAGCGAGGGATAAATCACCACGCGCTGCCCGTTGACGGAGGTGGGATGGCGGAAATCCACATACTCGCTGCTCAGCGCCAGATTGCCGCCCGCCAGCGTTTGCTGCGCGTTCAGATTGAGCTGCGGCTGCCGCCGATACGGAACCGCCATCGGGGCGAGCGGATCCTGCAATGTCTGGTAACGCTGTACGCGCGCCGAAGCATTCCACCACCCGCCCGCATAAGTCACCCCTCCTTCGCGCAACAAGTTGGTCTGCGATGTGCCGCTCACGCTGTCGGACAGATCGCGGAAATAGGCATTGTCCGAGACATGATTCACATTCAACGCCGCGCCGAATCCGTTACCCAGATTCTGGCTGTGCTTAAGCGCAAAACGCGTACGATCCAGCCTACTTACCCGATCCCCGGCAAGCACATCCAGATGCAACTCGCCAGCGTATTTCGGCTGCAGGTAGCGGAACTCGTTATTGAACTGCGTACCGCGCTTGGTGATGAAGCGCGGTGCGAATGTCGCGTCGACATTGTCTGCGATGCTCCAGTAATAGGGCACGGTGATCTCGGCACCACCCGAGTTGGTACTGCCGAACACCGGCCCCAGAAACCCTGAGCGTCTGCCGTTGTTCAAGGCAAAGTCCATCCACGGCGTGTAGAGCAGCGGCACCCCCTTGAACTCGACCCGAGTGTTGTATGCCACGCCGACCTGAGTGGTGCGGTCGATCTCCAGCCGGGTCATCTTCAGCAGCCAGTCATCGTTGCCGGCAGGACAGGTGGTGTAGGTCGCGTCCTTGAAGGAATAATTCAGCCTGCCCACGATATGTACGCTCGTTGCATTTCCGCGCGCATGGTTCTCGCTGAACTGAAATTCAGGCTGAGTCATATCACCGAGGTTGCTATCCAGATTCATTTTCAGCGCGGTGCCGCTCACGCTCGCGCCAGTCTGCTCGATCTTCACCCCGCCATCGGCCACTACATCTTTGCTTTGCTGCCCAAAAAGCAAATGGGCGGCGCTGATCACCTGCCCGCCCTGGCGCAACTGAACATCGCCCGTTGCCTCGAGTTGCTCACCCTGCCTGGCTTCCACGCGTTGTGCACTGATGAAAGCCACTGACTGCTCAGCCGTCGCCGGCAGCATTTTGAAGGTGCGTTCCAGCTTCAACGGCAACGCCTCCTCCTCGGCATGGCCGGACAGCGGAAACATTCCAAGCAGGAAGAGCGCAACAGGGGAAAGGCGAAAACGCATGGTGCGGGGCGGATAAATTAAGGTGCTAAAATCGCACAAAACCATCATTAAGGCAATCAAATGCAACGCCAGAATCAGCTTACCGCTTGGCTTTCCAGCCTGTACCCGCAGCAAACCTTCACCATCGCCCCCGCTTCGGCCGATGCCAGCTTCCGCCGCTACTTCCGCGCCACCTTCGCCGATGGCACCACCAAAGTCGTCATGGACGCACCGCCGCAGCATGAAGACTGCAAGCCTTTTTTGCATGTCGGCAAACTGTTCGAGCAGGCGGGTACGCATGTGCCGCATGTCTATGCGCAAGACCTGACACAGGGCTTCCTGCTGCTGTCCGATCTCGGCAACACCACTTACCTGCAGGCGTTGACTGCCGGGAACGCTACCCAGCTATATAGTGCAGCAACCGATGCGCTGATCAAGATCCAGCTCGCCTCGCGCGCCAACGAATTGCCGCCTTACGACGAAGCACTGCTGCGCCGTGAACTGAATCTGTTCCCCGAGTGGTACATCGCCAAGCATCTGGGCGTAACGCTCAGTGCCAAACAGCAAGCCAAACTGGAGCAGGTGTTTGACCGCATCCTTGCCAACAACCTCGCCCAGCCATGCGTGTACGTGCACCGCGACTACCACTCGCGCAACTTGATGTACATCGAACCCCCTCTCTCTAACTCTCTCCCGCAAGCGGGAGAAAGGACAAACGAGAAGGGCGATCTTCTAACCTCGCCCGGCATCCTCGACTTTCAGGATGCGGTGTACGGCCCCATCACCTACGACCTCGCTTCGCTGTTCAAGGATGCCTACATCCGCTGGGAAGAGGATGAGATCATGGATTGGGTCATTCGCTACTGGGAGAAGGCGCGCCAAGCCGGGCTACCGGTGCGCGACGACTTCGGCGAGTTCTACCGCGACTACGAATTGATGGGGGTGCAGCGCCATATCAAAGTGCTGGGTATCTTCGCGCGCCTGTACCACCGCGATGGCAAAGACGGCTACCTGAAAGACATGCCGCTGGTGATGGACTACCTGCGTCGCGCCTGCGAACGCTACATTGACCTCAAACCTTTGCTGGTGCTGCTGATGGAACTGGAGATACACGCGCAACAAACGGGAGCATCCATTTGATGCTGCACATCTCCCTCACCTCAACCCTGGTGGGACTACTAGCCATTCGACTAAGCCCGCAGGCGGACAAGTCGCTGGTTATCTCCCGCCTGCGGGCGAGGGAGCGATCGTGAAAGACGTAAACCCATGAAGGCGATGATCCTAGCGGCCGGACGCGGCGAACGCATGCGTCCGCTCACCGACCACACCCCCAAACCCTTGCTGCTAGGCGGGCGGCAAGCCGCTCATCGTGTGGCATATCGAGCGGCTGGTACGTGCAGGCATCACCGACCTGGTGATCAACCACGCCCATCTCGGCCCCCAGATCGAACAGGCACTGGGCGATGGCAGCCGGTTCGGCGCACACATTCGCTATTCGGACGAAGGCACGGCGCTGGAAACAGCGGGCGGCATCGCCTTCGCCCTGCACCTGCTGGACCACGAACCCTTCGCCGTGGTCAACGGCGATGTGTATTGCGACTATGATTTTTCGCGGCTGCCGGCACTTGCCACACAGATGCAGCGCAATCAGGACAACGCCCATCTGGTGCTGGTGAACAACCCCGAACATCATCCCAACGGTGATTTCGGCTTGCATGCCGCGCGAGTAACGGATACCGCACCCAAGTGGACCTTCAGCGGCATCGGGCTTTACCAGCCTGAACTGTTCGCCCGCATCCCGCGCGGCAGCAAAGCGCCGCTCGCACCCTTGCTGCGTGAGCAGATCGCACTCGGCAAGGTCAGCGGCGAACACCATCGCGGGGTATGGGTCGATGTCGGCACGCCGCAACGGCTGCAAGAACTCGACCGGCAATTGCGCCCAACAGCATCCTGAAAAGCAACCACACCATGCCCATCACTCATGCCAACCGCTTTGTCCTGAAATACATCAAACATGTCGAAATGACGGGCGTGCTCATGCGTATCTTCAGCTTTTCGCTGGTGAGCTGGATGGGACCCGCCAGCCCGTTCATGTTCGTCTGGACCTTCAACACCATAGATGCAGTGATGCTGTCCTGGTGCGCACTGCTCAAAAAAGATACGGCCTATACCACGCTCAACATTTTCTGGGTGATGGTGGGTGTCGTTGGCATTCTGCGCGCAGGCGGATGGTTGCATGGATAAACCGCCGTAACTGGGCGGGTCGCGTCATCCCTCATAGAACCCGGCAAGCCAACAGTGGTAGGATAGCCAAGCCATATCCATGCTCGACAACCCGGTTGTGACTTTAAATGCAGGGGGAAAGATGTCAAACAGCGATGCTTCCTGGCTCTCCGAAACACAAATCCAGGACCTGTTCTTGCAGTTCCCGCTGGCGTTGGCCGTGCTGGATCATGATGGCAACGTCAAGCTGCTCAACCAGCGCTTTACCGACAATTTCGATGCAGCTTGCCTTAAGTCGGACGCCTTGCTGAAATTCCTGCATGACCCCTATGATCACGCGCGCGCGCCGGTTTCACTGCAATGCGAGGGCTGCGCAGCTCCGGTGTTTGTCCGCGCCGTTAATGTCGGCAACAACACCATTCTGGTGCTCGAAAAGTCCGCCGAAATCGCCTTCAGAACAGAACTGACCGAATTGCGCAATCGCATTGTCGAGCTGGAAAAATTGAGCTCGACCGATCGCTTGACGGGAGCCTGGAACCGCGCTCATTTTGACAAAACCATCGCTATCGAATTAAGCCGCAGTGTCCGCTACCGTCAGCCAGTCGCCTTGATTCTGATGGACATCGACCATTTCAAGCAGGTCAACGACACACACGGCCATGCCATCGGCGATAAGGTGTTGTGCGAACTGGTCAATGTCGTCCGTAATAACATCCGCACCTCGGACTTGCTGTTCCGCTGGGGCGGGGAAGAGTTTGTCATTCTGGCTCCCTCCACCAGTTACCGAGCAGCAGAAAAACTGGCCGAAACGCTGCGCTCCAAGGTCTCACTACACAAGATCGAAACCGTCGGCAACATCACTATCAGCCTGGGGGTTGCCGAGCATAGTTCCGGTGAAAGCGAAATCACCTGGTTTGGCCGCGCTGATGAGGCGCTGTACACCGCCAAAAACAGCGGACGCAATCGTGTCGTAGTCAATCCGCACGGCAGCAGCGATATATGGTTTGACGAACAAAGTGCCGCGATCCTGCAACTGAGCTGGCATGAATCCTATGATTGCGGCGAACCCACTATCGACCAGGAACATCGCAAATTGTTCGAGCTGGTCAATATACTGATCAATGCCGCGTTCAAGCGGAAATCCAACCCGCTCGAATTCGATGATGCCCTGAAAAAACTGCTCGCGCATGTGGTGCAGCACTTTGCCAATGAAGAAGCCATCCTTGCGCAGCACCACTACGCTGAGCTTGAATTGCATGCGCAAGCCCACAAGCGGCTGGTAGAACGTGCGTTGCAGCTGCGCGACTCAGCGGCAACGGGTGGGGTCACCATAGGCGAATTGGTCGATTTTCTCGCGGACGAGGTGGTCGCACGGCACATGCTCAAGTCGGACCGCGAATTTTACCCGCTGTTCAGTCGCCCCCTTGCTTCCCCGTCCGACTGATACAGCGTGCTGATTACTGTAGCGCTTTTTACCGGACAAGCGGATGAGGCGCAAAACAAGCTCGACAAGAAATCTCGCGCACCACAAAATGCCGCTCATGCTTAATCCATCCATCCACGCCCAACGCCGCGCCCGCCTGCTTGCACAAATGCCGCGCGGCATCGCCGTCATCCCTACCGCGCCAGGAAGTGGCGCGCAACGCCGACACGCATTACGACTACCGTCACGACAGCCATTTCTACTACCTCAGCGGGTTCGCCGAGCCGGAAGCGGTACTGGTGTTGGTCGCGGGCGACAACATGCAAAGCATCCTGTTCTGCCGCGAGAAGAATGCAGAGCGCGAGATATGGGATGGCTTCCGTTACGGCCCCGATGCGGCGCGCGATAAATTCTGGTTTCGATGCCGCCTACCCCATCGCCCAACTGGACGAGAAACTCACCGAGCTGATGGGCAACCAGCCCACCCTGCTCTATCCGCTGGGCGCGGATGCAGCGTGGGACGCGCGTTTGCTCAAACTGCGCGAAGCAGTGAAAGAAAAATCCCGCAGCGGCATCCGCGCGCCGAACGAGATCCGCGATGTGCGCGAATTGCTCAACGAATTGCGCCTGCTCAAGGATGAGCACGAGCAAGACATCATGCGCCGTGCGGCGAAGATCTCCTGCGATGCCCATCGCCGCGCCATGCGCTTCACCCGCCCCGGCCAGCACGAATACGAAGTGGAAGCCGAGTTGCTGCATGAGTTCTGCCGCCACGGCGCGCGCCATCCGGCCTACACCAGCATCGTCGCGGGCGGCGCGAACGCCTGCACCCTGCACTATGTCGGCAACAATGCACGCCTCAGCGACGGCGACCTGCTGCTGATCGACGCGGGCTGCGAACTCGATGGTTACGCCTCCGACATCACGCGCACCTTCCCGGTGAACGGCAGATTCAGCGCCGCGCAAAAAGAGGTGTACGAGATCGTGCTCGCCGCACAGGCTGCCGCAATCTCGGCGGCACAGCCGGGCAAGCTGTGGAATGCGCCGCATGAAGCCGCGCTGCGTGTGCTGGCGCAAGGCTTCATCGATCTCAAGCTGTGCCAGGGCTCTGTAGAATCGGTGCTGGAAACGGAAAGCTACAAACAGTTCTACATGCACCGCACCGGCCACTGGCTGGGCATGGACGTGCACGATGTCGGCGAGTATAAGATCGGCGACCAGTGGCGCCCGCTGCAGCCCGGCATGACGCTCACCGTCGAGCCCGGCTGCTACATCCGCCCATCGGACAATGTGCCGCGCGCCTTGTGGAACATCGGCATCCGCATCGAGGACGATGTGCTCATCACGGCGCAGGGCAACGAAGTGCTGACGCAGGATGCGCCAAAGACGGTCAACGAAATCGAGGAGGTGATGCGCCATGAGTGAAAGCAGATGTGATGTCGCCATCATCGGCGGCGGCCCGGTCGGTGCCGCGCTGGCGCTCGCGTTGCAGGGCAACGACCTGAACGTGGTGCTGCTCGAAGCGCGCGAAACGGAGATCAACACCACCGACCCGCGCGCACTGGCGCTGTCCTACGGCACACGCCTGTTGCTGCAACGTCTGCACGCATGGGAAACCTTACAGAACGTCAGCGGCATCAAAATGATCGAGGTCACGCAGAAGCACTCTCCCGGCCACACCACCCTGCGCGCCGACGAGATGAAAGTGCCGGAGATGGGCTACGTGTTGCCTTACACCGCGCTGCATGCCGCTTTGCAACAGAGTTTGCAGCGCTCCGACATCAACTGCCTGTATGGGGCAGCTGTCACCGATCTGCACAGCTCGAACGACAACACCACGCTCACCTACCAACACCAAGGCCAGGAGCACACGCTCACTGCGCGCCTCGCTGTCGTGGCCGATGGCGGCAAATTGCTGGAAGCCTCGCATCCGCCGCAGATCCAGGACTACGGCCAGAGCGGCATCATCGCCCATGTCACCAGCTCGCAGCCCAGCACGGGCAAGGCTTTCGAGCACTTCACCGCACAAGGTCCGATGGCGCTGTTGCCGTATCTGGATGGTTATGAACTGGTGCTGACCGCCGCGCACGAGGCGGCGCAAGAGATGTTGCACTGGGACGACGCGACCTTCCTGCAACGTCTGCAGGAGCACTTCGGCGACCGCGTCGGCACTTTCACCGGCGTCGGCAAACGCAACTGCTACCCGCTACGATTGAAGCGCGCCCCCGACATCACCTTCCCGCACACCGTGCTCATCGGCAACGCCGCGCAGACCCTGCACCCGGTGGCCGGACAGGGCTTCAACATGGGCATCCGCGATGCGTGGGAGTTGGCACAGGTCATCCTCGACAGCGCGCCGGACAACATCGGCTCGGCGGCGATGTGCGCCGCCTATCGCCAGTCGCGCCGCCTCGACCGCAACGCCGGCATCCGCTTCACCGACGGCCTGGTGCGCCTGTTCTCCAACGACCTGCCGCTGCTGGGCCACGTGCGCTCCGCCGCACTCACGCTGCTGGACTGCATCCCGCCCGCGAAAAAGTTCGTGGCGAAGCGCATGATGTTCGGGGCGAATGGCTGATGAGCACCGTGCGGCAGAACTCCAGGCTTGCCATCCTGTTCGCCGACATCAGCGGCAGCACAGCGATCTACGACAAGCTGGGCGATGAGCAGGCGCTGCAGCTGATCAGCCGCACCCTGGGCATTCTTATCCAGGAGATGAGTGCGCATCAGGGCACGCTAGTCAAGACCATCGGCGACGAGATCATGTGTACCTTCCCCGATGCCACGGCCGCGGTCAACGCCGCCTGTGCCATGCAATCGGCGGTCAACGCACAAAGACCCGGCGGCGAGCTACCGGTGTATGTACGTATCGGCTTGCATTACGGTGATGTGATTTGCGATTCCACTGATGTCTTCGGCGATGCGGTGAATGTCGCCGCGCGTATCACGGCCATCACCCGGGCACGGCAGATCATGACCAGCAGATCCGCTGTGGACATGCTGCCGCCAAAATTGCGCGAAAATGCACGCCCGATGAAGCGCGCCGAGTTCCGCGGCAAGGCGGAAACCATCGATGTGTTCCAGATCCTGTGGGATCTGGAAGATACGACGAGAACCCGCATCGGCCTTCCGGCATTCCGCAAAGCCTCCGAGGGCCGCCATGCATTGATATTGCGCTACCACCAGCAGGTCATATCCGTGAATGAGCAGCAGAGAAACATCGTGCTCGGGCGCGGCGACACCTGCGATCTGGTGATCCACAACAACTTCGCCTCGCGCCAGCATGCACGCATCGAATACAGCTTTGAAAAGTTTTTGCTTACCGATTTCAGCGCGAATGGCACCTACATCCGCTTCAGCGACGATCAAGTCATCCAGCTGAATAACCAGCAGATCGTGCTGCACGGAGCAGGGACGATCAGCCTGGGCCAGCCTTTCTCGGAAGACCCGACCGAAGTGATCGAATATATCCTGCAGTAAAAGACTAGCCCTGCAGGCGCTTCAGCAGCTTCTCGTGTATCCCGCCGAACCCGCCGTTGCTCATCACCAGTATCTGGTCGCCTGACTTCGCCACGGCAGCGATGGCTTCGATCAGTTCGTTGAGGTCGTCCTTCACCACCGCCTTGTCGCCCAGCGGCGCTAGCGCACCGCGCGCATCCCAGCCGAGGTTGCCGGCATAGCAGAACGTCAGGTCGGCATCCTTCAGGCTGCCGGGCAGGGCGTCTTTCATCACGCCCAGCTTCATGGTGTTGGAGCGCGGCTCCAGCACGGCCAGGATGCGCGCCTTGCCCACCTTGCGGCGCAGCCCGGCGACGGTGGTGTCGATGGCGGTGGGGTGGTGCGCGAAGTCGTCGTACACGGTGATGCCGTTGACCGTGCCGCGCACTTCCATGCGGCGCTTCACGTTCTTGAATTCGGCCAGCGCCGCCAGGCCTTGCGCGACGGGCACACCGGCATGGCGCGCGGCGGCCAGGGCGGCCAGGGCGTTCATGCGGTTGTGTTCGCCCATCAGGTCCCACTGCAACGTGCCTTGCACTTTGCCGTTGAGCGAGACCTGTTCGTTGGCGTCGATGTTCCAGCCGTCGTCGCTGCCGAACTTCTCCACCGGCGTCCAGCAGCCGCGCTGGATCACGCGCGCCAGCGATTCCTCGCGCCCGTTGCACACCACCAGCCCGTTGCCCGGCACGGTGCGCACCAGATGGTGGAACTGCGTCTCGATGGCGCGCGAGGTCGGGGAAGATGTCGGCGTGGTCGAATTCGAGGTTGTTCAGGATCGCGGTGCGCGGATGGTAGTGCACGAACTTGGAACGCTTGTCGAAGAAGGCGGTGTCGTATTCGTCCGCCTCGATGACGAAGAACGGCGACTCGGTGATGCGCGCCGAGATGCCGAAGTTCTGCGGCACGCCGCCGATCAGGAAGCCGGGATTCAGCCCCGCGTGTTCCAGTATCCACGCCAGCATCGAAGTCGTCGATGGTCTTGCCGTGCGTACCCGCCACGCCCAGCACCCACTTGTCGCGCAGCAGCGTATCCGCCAGCCATTGCGGGCCGGAGGCGTAGGGCAGGTTGCGGTTGAGGATCTCTTCCATCAGCGGATTGCCGCGCGACACCACGTTGCCGATGACGAACACGTCCGGCTTGAGCTCCAGCTGTTCCACGCCGAAGCCCTCGATCAGTTCGATGCCCTGCGCTTCGAGCTGCGTGCTCATCGGCGGATAGACGTTGGCGTCGCAGCCGGTGACGCGATAGCCCGCCTGCTTGGCGATGGCCGCGATGCCGCCCATGAAGGTGCCGCAGATGCCGAGGATGTGGATGTGTTTTGGTTTGCTCATCGTCAATTCCTTGTCATTCCGGCGCAGGCCGGAATCCAGTCAGAAAATGCGATGGTCTGTCCGCTGCATTGTTCTGCTGGATTCCGGCTGCGCCGGAATGACGGTTACGCCCTGAAAATAAAATACACCGCACCCATCAGGCACAGCCCCGCATACAGATAATCCATCTTCAACGGCTGGTTCATGTACAGCACCGCGAACGGCACGAACACCGACAGCGTGATGACCTCCTGCAGAATCTTCAACTGCCCGAGGCTGAGCTGCGGTATAGCCGATGCGGTTGGCAGGAACCTGGAACATATACTCGAACAGCGCGATGCCCCAGCTCACCAGCGCCGCCACATACCAGGGCGACGTCGCCAGATTCTTCAGGTGCCCGTACCACGCGAAGGTCATGAACAGGTTGGACACCGCCAGCATCAGCGCCGTGACCAGCAGCGGGTTGGAGATCAGGTTCATGCGCTTACCCACCAACTCCCTTGATGGGCAGATAACCAGCGACTTGGCCGTAGTTGTTCTGGCAGCCTAGTCGAATGGCTAGTCAGTTTCACCAAGGTCGGTGACGAGGGTGAATTCGTGCGACATCCCGGTACGTTGCTTAATTCACGCCCAGCAACTCGACATCGAACACCAGCGTCGCATTCGGCGGAATCACGCCGCCCGCACCGCGAGCGCCGTAGCCCATGTTCGCAGGAATGATCAAGGTACGATGACCGCCCACCTTCATGCCTTGCACGCCCACATCCCAACCCTTGATGACATGCCCCGCACCGAGCGGGAAATCAAACGGTTCACGGCGGTCGCGTGAGCTGTCGAATTTCTTGCCTTTGTTGTTCAGGTGCGGCTGCGTCATACAGCCAGCCAGTGTAATGCACGGTCACGTGTTGGCCTGCTTTGGCTTCTGCGCCTTCGCCCTGCGTCATATCTTTTTTGATGAGTTCGGTCACTTTGCTAGTCTCCATTGGTGGCAAATCCTGCTGAGTACAGGCGGTGGTTGAAATAAGGCTGACAGACAACAGTAAGGCCAGCGGTAAAAAGGTGCTGCGCTTCATTCGATTCCCCAGTGACTTTGTAGGGCGGGCATGCCCACCCTGCTCGACTCAATTGACTCCAAGCAACTCCACCTCGAACACCAGCGTCGCATTCGCCGGGATCACGCCGCCCGCACCGCGCTTGCCGTAGCCCATCTCCGGCGGGATGACCAGCGTGCGCTGCCCGCCCACCTTCATGCCCTGCACGCCCACGTCCCAGCCCTGGATCACATGGCCCATGCCGAGCGGGAAATCGAACGGCTCGTCGCGGTCGCGCGAGCTGTCGAACTTGGTGCCCTTGTTCTCCGGCGCGTTCTTGTCGAACAGCCAGCCGGTGTAATGCACGGTCACGTGCTGTCCTTCATGCGCTTCGTCGCCTTCGCCGATCTTGGTGTCGACCATGTCGGTCTTGATCACCTTGAGCAGCTTCACGTCGAACACCAGCGTGGCATTCGGCGGGATGACGTCGCCCGCACCGCGCGGCGCCATAACCCATCTCCGGCGGAATCACCAGCGTGCGGCTGCCCGCCTTCCTTCATGCCCTGCACGCCCTCGTCCCAACCCTTGATGACACGCCCGCCACCGAGCGGGAAGTCGAACGGCTCGTTGCGGTCGAGCGAACTGTCGAACTTCTTGCCCTTGTTCTCTGGTGCGCTCTCGTCATACAGCCAGCCGGTGTAATGCACGATGACGGTCTGTCCGGCTTGCGCTTCGGCGCCTTCGCCCAGTTTGGTGTCGGTTTTAATGAGGTCTGTCATATTGGTTGTTTCCTTAAGGTTAGGCATTTGGCAATCAAATTAACGCAAAGCAGCATCTATGATTTCATTCTATGCACAATGAAAGTAGGTTATTTTTTTACCATGCATCCCACCGGCACCATGTTGGAATATCTCGAATTAGAAAGTAAAAGAAACTACTTACGCTGACGGCGGCTACGCCAAAGCAGGCCAACACAAGATACATAGGTATCATGAAATGACTGCCCCCAATTAGTGCAATGGCTGTAAATTCGACAAGTGCAAATTGGAGTGCAAACAAAATTGATGAGGAAAAAGCCTTTCTTACTTTTGCAAAGTTTGGTTTTTCTTGTTGCTCAAAGAAAATGAAGTAAACAAAAAACGCCACAAAATATGCCGCCAAAGTAAGCAGCATCAATAGTGGAAGTAAGAAAATGGCCATAAATTAGTAACTCAACACCGGCGCCAACCACCGCTCCGCCTCTTCCAGCGTCCAGCCCTTGCGCTTGCGCGTAGTCCGCGACCTGATCCTTGTCCACCTTGCCGGTGGCGAAGTATTGCGCCTGCGGGTGCGAGAAGTAGAAGCCGCTCACGGCTGCGGTGGGCAGCATGGCGAAACTCTCGGTGATCGTGATGCCTGCGTTCTTCGGTGCCTGCAGCAGTTCGAACAACGGGCCTTTCTCGGTGTGCTCGGGGCAGGCGGGATAGCCGGGTGCGGGGCGGATGCCGCGATATTTTTCGGCGATCAGCGCTTCGTTGCTCAAGCCTTCATCCTGCCGCATAGCCCCAGAACTCGCGGCGCACGCGCAGGTGCAGATGCTCGGCGAACGCCTCGGCCAGGCGGTCTGCCAGCGCCTTCAGCAGGATGGCGTTGTAGTCGTCGTTCTGCTTTTCGAATTCCGCCACACGCTCATCGATGCCGATGCCGGTGGTGACGGCGAAGCGCGCCGATGTAGTCCTTGACCTTGGATGCCTTGGGCGCGATGTAATCGGCCAGGCAGTAGTTCGGGATGTCGTCCGGCTTCTTGGTCTGCTGGCGCAGGTTGTGCCAGGTCATCGCCACCTTCTTGCGCGTCTCGTCGGTGTAGATCTCGATGTCGTCGCTGTTCACGGTGTTGGCGGGGAACAGGCCGAACACGGCGTTCGCGGTGAGCCATTTCTCTTTGACGATCTTCTTCAGCATGGCCTGCGCATCGGCGAACAGCTTGCGCGCTTCCTCGCCCACCACTTCGTCCTGCAATATCTTCGGGTAGCGTCCGGCCAGTTCCCATGCCTGGAAGAACGGCGTCCAGTCGATGTAATCCACGAGGATGTCTAGCGGATAGTCTTCCAGTTTCTGCACGCCGAGCAGCTTGGGCTTGGGCGGCGTGTATTTCTTCCAGTCGGTCTTCACGCCGTGCGCCCGCGCTTCTTGCCAGCGTGACGTAGCTCGCCTTGCCCTTCTTGCCTTCGTGCTGTTCGCGCGCCACGGCGTAGTCGGCCTTGATCTCCGCCACATAGTTGTCGCGCAGGGTGCTGCTGAGCAGATTGCTGCACACGCCCACGGCGCGCGAGGCGTCGTTGACATACACCGTGCTGCCGCTCGGGTAGTTGGGTTCGATCTTCACCGCGGTGTGCACGCGCGAGGTGGTCGCGCCGCCGATCAGCAGCGGGATCTTGAAGCCCTGGCGTTCCATCTCCTTCGCCACATGCGCCATCTCTTCCAGCGAGGGGGTGATGAGGCCGGACAGGCCGATCACGTCGGCGTTGTGTTCGCGCGCGGTGTCGAGGATCTGCTGGCACGGCACCATCACGCCCATGTTCACCACTTCGAAGTTGTTGCACTGCAACACCACGGTGACGATGTTCTTGCCGATGTCGTGCACGTCGCCCTTCACCGTGGCCATCACGATCTTGCCCTTGGTGCTGGTGTCGCCGGAGCGCAGTTTTTCCGCTTCGATGTAGGGGATCAGATGCGCCACGGCCTGCTTCATCACGCGCGCCGATTTCACCACCTGCGGCAGGAACATCTTGCCCGCGCCGAACAGGTCGCCGACCACGTTCATGCCGGTCATCAGCGGGCCTTCGATCACCTCGACCGGGAACTTGGCTTGCAGGCGCGCTTCTTCGGTGTCCTCCACGATGTAGGTGGTGATGCCGCGCACCAGCGCATGGGTGAGGCGCTCCTGCACCGTGCCTTTGCGCCATTCCAGATCTTCGACCTGTTCCTTGCCGCCGCCTTTGACGGACTCGGCCAGCTTGACCAGCTTCTCGCCCGCATCGGGATGACGGTTGAGCACCACGTCTTCCACCGCATCGCGCAGGTCTTTGGGAATCTCCTCGTACACGCCGAGCTGCCCGGCGTTGACGATGCCCATGCCCATGCCGGCCTTGATGGCGTGATACAGGAACACGGTGTGGATGGCCTCGCGCACCGGCTCGTTGCCGCGGAAGGAGAACGACACGTTGGATACGCCGCCGGAGATCTTGGCGTAGGGCAGGTTCTTTCTGATCCACGCGGTCGCTTCGATGAAGTCCACCGCGTAGTTGTTGTGCTCCTCGATGCCCGTCGCGATGGCGAAGATGTTCGGGTCGAAGATGATGTCCTCGGGCGGGAAGCCGACCTTGTTCACCAGGATGTCGTAGCTGCGTTTGCAGATGGAAGTCTTGCGCGCGTAGGTGTCGGCCTGGCCCTGTTCGTCGAACGCCATCACCACGGCCGCCGCGCCGTAGCGGCGCACCAGCGTGGCGTGCTTGATGAAGTTCTCCTCGCCTTCCTTGAGCGAGATGGAATTGACGATGGACTTGCCCTGCACGCACTTCAGCCCCGCCTCGATGATGCTCCACTTGGAGGAGTCGATCATCAGCGGCACTTTGGAGATGTCCGGCTCGGACGCGATCAGGTTGAGGAACTTCACCATCGCGGCTTCGCCGTCCAGCATGGCTTCGTCCATGTTGATGTCGATCACCTGCGCGCCGGTCTCCACCTGCTGCTTGGCGACTTCCAGCGCCTCGTCGTACTGGCCTTCGAGGATGAGGCGCTTGAACTTGGCCGAGCCGGTGACGTTGGCGCGCTCGCCGACGTTGACGAACAGCGAGTCGTCGCCGATGTTGAACGGCTCCAGCCCGGACAGGCGGCAGCGCTTTTCCAGGTCAGGCAGCTGGCGCGGCGGCACGTCTTTCAGCGCCTCGGCGATGGCCTTGATGTGCGCGGGCGAGGTGCCGCAGCAACCGCCGGCGATGTTGAGGAAGCCGCTGGTGGCGAACTCTTTTACCAGGCGCGCGGTCTTTTCCGGCAGTTCGTCGTAGCCGGTCTCGGACAACGGATTGGGCAGGCCGGCGTTGGGGTGTGCGCTCACATAGCAGCTCGCCACGCGCGACATCTCCTCGACGTAGGGCCGCATCAGTTCCGCGCCCAGCGCGCAGTTGAGGCCGATGGACAGCGGGCGGGCATGGCTCAGCGAATTCCAGAACGCTTCGGTGGTTTGGCCCGACAGAGTTCTGCCGGAAGCATCGGTGATGGTGCCGGAGATCATGATCGGCACGCGTACCTGATGCTGCTCGAAGTAGCGCTCGATGGCGAACAGCGCGGCCTTGGCGTTGAGCGTGTCGAAGATGGTCTCGACCATCAGCATGTCCGCGCCGCCGTCCAGCAGGCCGCGTATCGCTTCGGTGTAGCTTTCCACCAGCTCGTCGAAAGTGACGTTGCGCGCGCCGGGATCGTTCACGTCCGGCGAGATGGAAGCGGTTTTCCCGGTCGGTCCCAACACGCCCGCGACGAAGCGCGGCTTGTCGGCCGAACTGAACTCATCGCACAGCCCGCGCGCCAGCCTGGCTCCGGCCACGTTCAACTCGTACACCAGATGCTGCATCTCGTAATCCGCCATCGACACCGAGGTGGAGTTGAAGGTGCAGGTCTCGAGGATGTCGGCGCCCGCTTCCAGATACTGGCGATGGATGCCGCCGATGACATGCGGCTGGGTCAGCAACAGCAGGTCGTTGCAGCCTTTCACGTCCACATGATGGTCGGCGAAGCTTTTGCGCACGCCCTGGTAATCGCCATACAACTCGGTACCGCGATAGTGCGCCTCGGTCAGTTTGTAGCGCTGGATCATGGTGCCCATGGCACCGTCGAGGATCAGGATGCGTTGTTGCAGGAGTTTTTCGATGGGATGCAGGGTGTGGCTCATGGTATTGGCTCAGATAAATGAACGCGGATTTTAGCATGCGGCCATTCACTACTTGATGCAGACAAGATTAACCAATAGTATTCGTACGGATATTTATCCCCTCCGGCAACATTGGGGGTGAGCGTGCTCAACTGGGAAACGGGAGATAGATCTATGGCCAAGTTTGTATGGACAGACCAACTCAACGTCGGCATCGAAGTGATCGACCAGCAACACCGCCGTATCGTGGAATACATCAATCAACTGGATGACGCGCGTTCCAACGGTTATTCCCGGGAAGAGATCGGCTACCTGATCAACGATCTGGTGGATTACACCATCTCCCATTTCGGCTTTGAAGAGAGCCTGCAGGAAGAAGCGAATTACCCCTTTCTCAAATCGCACAAAAAGGTGCATGAGCTGTTCACCAAGCGTGTGTCCGAATACCAGACCAAATTCACTCAAGGCGAGGACGTTTCCAAGGCCTTGAACAGTTTGCTGGTCACCTGGCTGTTCAATCACATCAAGCGCGACGATGTGGATTATGTCGAATCGGTGAAGGTCTATCTGCGACGGCAGACCGATGCAGTGGACAGGAAAAAAGGGCTGTTCGCCAGGTTGTTTGGCTAACCCGCTTGGGTAGCCTGCTATAGCTTCTCTTCAGACCTCATCTCCGCTTCGCATTGCTGCGGATCGCTCACCAGCTTGTAGACGACGCCGATCACCAGCAACGCCGCCAGCAGCAGCCCGTAGTGCACCGGATTGAAGCTCGCCACGTTGCCCCCGGAAGTGCTGATGACTTGCACCGGCTGCACGATCATTTCGCGTATCACCGAGATCATGGCGACTTCCACGAACACGCGCACATAGATGCGGCCCGTCTGCAGATAAGTCGTCTCCGCCGAGATCAGGGTGGACAGCGTCCACAGGATGAACAGCGAGCCGAGCGCCTGAAAGAACCCATTGGCGGCGTTACCGGCTTGCAAGGCCTCGACCGCTTTTTGCCCGAAGTCCCAGATCACCATCACACAGGCCACGCCCAATGCCAGCGCCAGCAACACATGGATGAGCTGGTTGAAGTTCTTCATGCCGGTGATCAGTTTCTGTTCGAACATCGCGGTCCTCTCTATAGGTGATTCAGTTCTTGTCCATGCGCCGGTACTGCACCGCCTCGGCGATATGCGCAGTCTGGATGGCTACGCTGCCCGCCAGGTCGGCGATGGTGCGTGCCACTTTGAGCACGCGATGGTAAGCGCGTGCTGACAGGTTCAATCGTGTGATCGCCTGACGCAGCAGCGCTTCGCCCTGCGCATCCGGTGCGCAGAATGAATCGATCTCGGTGACGGTAAGTTGTGCGTTGGGTTTGTTCTGTCTTGCCAGTTGGCGTTGCCGCGCCGCTTCCACTCTGATTTGAATGACACTGCTGGTTTCGCCATCGGCCTGTTTGAGCAAGTCTTCCTGCGGGACGGCGGGCACTTCGATCTGGATGTCGATGCGGTCCAGCAGCGGGCCGGATATCTTGCCGCGATAGCGCGCTACCTGATCCGGCGTGCAGCGGCACTTGCCGTTGTAGTGGCCGAGATAACCGCAGGGGCAGGGGTTCATCGCGGCGACCAGCTGGAACTGGGCTTTGAAATCGGCGCGGCGCGCGGCACGCGAGATGGTGATGCGCCCGCTTTCCAGCGGCTCGCGCAACACTTCCAGCACGTGCCTGTCGAATTCCGGCAGTTCGTCCAGAAACAGCACGCCGTGCATGGCGACCGAGATTTCGCCGGGACGCGGGTTGCTGCCGCCGCCGACCAGCGCCACGGCCGAGGCCGTATGATGCGGCGCACGGTAGGGCCGGCGCTTCCAGTTCTCCACCTCGAACATGCCGCCCAGCGATTGCATGGCGGCGCTCTCCAGCGCTTCCTGTTGCGTCATCTGCGGCAGGATGCCGGGGAAGCGCGCGGCCAGCATGCTCTTGCCGGTGCCGGGCGGGCCGGACATCAATACGCTGTGTCCGCCAGCAGCGGCAATCTCCAGCGCGCGTTTGGATTGCGCCTGGCCTTTCACCTCGCGCATGTCGGCATAGTGCGGCGCGATTGGTTGCGTATCGGGAATGTGGCGGGTCAGCGCATCGCGCCCGGACAGATGCGCGGCCACCTGCAGCAGCGATTGCGCGGGATAGACCACGGCATCTTCCACCAGCGCGGCTTCCGCTGCATTCACCGCAGGCAGGATGAAGGCACGCCCACAATTGGCGGCACGATAGGTCATCGCCAGCGCGCCGCGTATCGGCGCGCAGCTCGCCGGTCAGCGCCAGCTCTCCGGCAAACTCGTAGTCATTCAGGCGGTCGGAAGGTATCTGCCCGGAGGCGGCGAGGATGCCGAGCGCGATGGGCAGATCGAAACGTCCGCTCTCTTTGGGCAGATCGGCGGGCGCAAGGTTGACGGTGATGCGGCGGGAGGGGAAGTCGAACTGGCAATTCTGCAACGCGGCGCGCACGCGGTCTTTGCTTTCCTTCACTTCGACTTCAGGCAGGCCGACGATGGTGAAGTTGGGCAGGCCGTTGGCGAGGTGCACCTCGACCGTGACCAGCGCGGCATCCATGCCCGCCAGCCCGCGACTGTATAAAACAGCCAGTCCCATACTGTGCTAGCGTTGCGCTTCCAAAGCGGCGAGACGCGCCTTCCAGCTTTTCCAGACGCTGCGCCAGCACTTCGTATTCCTCGCGCGTGACCAGATCGAGCTTGGCGAAGCCCTGTGCCAGCAGCGCACGGGCGTTCTTCTCGAAATCCTTGGCGGGGCTGTTGGCCACGGCTTCGTTCAGTTTCGACGACATCTCTTCAAAGAATTTTGCGTTCAGCATGGCTTGACCTCCTGTAAAGTGTGCGGCGGCAGTGTATCAAATTCACTCGCACCGACGGGGTGCATAGCGCTCCGATTACGCGTGAAGTTGGTGCATACCGTTCGCGAGCGGACTTTTTCAGGCACCTCCACAACCCAATGATAACGGCGTTTTAGCGCCTTGGCACGGAAGCTGCTGAATGGATGGCGTGGATACTTTTATCCCGCTTTGAAACCTAACGAAAGGAAACACCATGTTGAAGAAGAACCTGCTGGTCGCTGCTCTGGCCTCCTCCTTCGCTTTGCCTGCTCTGGCGGAAGATTACACGCTGACTCCAAATATCGGTTTTGTCACCGACTATCTGGTTCGCGGCATCTCGCAAACTTCAGGCAAGCCAGCTCTGCAAGGCGGTGTCGATTTCGCCCACACCAGCGGCATCTATCTGGGTGTTTGGGGTTCCAACATCAGCTGGATCACCGATTTCGGCGCTACAGGTTCTGCGAATCTGGAAGTCGACACCTACGGCGGCTTTAAGAATTCCTTTGCTACCGACTACAGCTACGACGTGGGATATATCCGTTACAACTATCTGGGTTCTTACACCCCGCTGGCAGGTACCGCCAAGGCAGACACTCATGAGTTGTACGGCTCGCTCGGCTACAAATGGGTTTCGGCGAAGTATTCCTACAGCCTCGGCGACTTCCTGACGGTGCCCAACGCCAAAGGCACCAGCTATCTGGAAGTGAACGCCAGCTACACCCTGGAAGGTAACGGTGTGACGCTCGGTGCGCATTACGGCAAGCAGACTTACAAAGGCTCCACCACTGACGCGCTGGTTGCCGGCGGCTTTGACCCATCGTATGCCGACTATAAATTGGCTGCCAGCAAAGACTTCAGCGGCTATGTCGTCGGCTTGGCCTACAGCAGCACCAACGCCCCGAAGAATGGCTTCTATACAACGCTGGCAGGAAAGAATCTGGCTCGCGCAACCGCCGTGTTGTCTGTGCTGCATTCGTTCTAATTATATCGGGGGCGGTTTGCGCCCCCTCTAAATTAACCCGAAAGGAGAGCGAAGATGAAAATGGTCACTGCAATCATCAAGCCGTTCAAGCTGGACGAAGTGCGTGAAGCGCTGTCCGCCATGGATGTGCAAGGCATCACCGTCACCGAAGTCAAAGGTTTCGGCCGCCAAAAGGGACACACCGAGCTGTATCGCGGTGCGGAATACGTGGTGGATTTCCTGCCCAAGATCAAGCTGGAAGCGGCGATCAAGGCAGACCAGCTGGATCGCGTGATCGAGGCGATCGAAAAGGCTGCCCAGACCGGCAAGATCGGCGACGGCAAGATCTTCGTGCAAGACCTCGAGCAAGTGATCCGTATCCGCACCGGCGAAGTCGGCGCGGATGCCCTTTAAGGAGAACGAAATGCAAAAGCTATTTGCTTCATTCACGCTGCTGGCCATGTTGTGCGGCCTCGCAGCGCCCGCGTTCGCTGAAGAGGCGGTTGCCGCCCCCGCAGTGACGGCAACCGCAGCAGCTCCTGCTGCTGTGGCAGCTCCGGCAGTTGCACCAGCCGCACCCGCGGCAGCACCTGCACCGACCCCGAACAAGGGCGATACCGCCTGGATGCTGACTGCCACGCTGCTGGTGATCATGATGTCCATCCCCGGCCTCGCTTTGTTCTACGGCGGCCTGGTGCGCAGCAAGAACATGCTGTCGATGCTGATGCAGGTGTTCAGCATCTTCGCGCTGATCACCGTGCTGTGGGCGATCTACGGCTACTCGCTGGCGTTCACCACCGGCAACGCGTTCTTCGGCGGCTTCGACCGGCTGTTCCTGAAAGGCATCTTTGATCCGGTCACAGGCGCTGTTGCCAATGCTGCCACCTTCAGCAAAGGCGTGGTGATCCCCGAGTTCGTCTTCGTCGCGTTCCAGGCTACGTTCGCTGCCATCACGGTGGCGCTGGTCGTCGGTGCCTTCGCCGAGCGCATGAAGTTCTCTGCCGTGCTGTTGTTCTCGGCACTGTGGTTCACCTTCGCTTACTTGCCGATCGCGCACATGGTGTGGTTCTGGGCGGGTCCTGATGCCTACACCGACCAGGCTGCGGCTGATGCGGCCAATGCGACGGCGGGCTGGTTGTTCCAGAAAGGTGCGCTGGACTTCGCGGGCGGTACCGTGGTGCACATCAACGCGGCGATCGCCGGCCTGGTCGGTGCCTTCCTGATCGGCAAGCGTATCGGCTACGGCAAGGAACCGATGGCGCCGCACAATCTGGTGATGACCATGTTGGGCGCTGCACTGCTGTGGGTGGGCTGGTTCGGTTTCAACGCAGGTTCTGCGCTGGAAGCGGGCGGTACCGCTACCCTGGCTTTCGCCAACACCCTGATCGCCACTGCTGCTGCAGTGCTGACCTGGCTGGCTGCGGAATGGATGTTGAAGGGCAAGCCCAGCCTGCTGGGTGCAGCTTCCGGTGCGGTTGCCGGTCTGGTTGCGATCACCCCGGCTTGCGGTTGGGTCGGTATCGGCGGCGGTTTGGCCATCGGCGCACTGGCGGGTGTCACCTGCTTCTGGGGCGTGACCGGCTTGAAGAAACTGCTGGGTGCGGATGATGCACTGGACGTGTTCGGCATCCACGGCATCGGCGGTATCCTGGGTGCGTTGCTCACCGGTGTGTTCAACACCTGGAGCATGGGCGGTACCGGCATCGTCGATTACGTGAACAACACCATCGTCGATACCACCATCAGCGGGCAAGTGTGGATACAGGCACAGGCGGTGCTGACCACGATGATCTGGTCCGGTGTGGTCGCCTTCGTCTGCTACAAGATCGTTGACCTGACCATCGGCCTGCGTGTATCGGAAGAAGCGGAACGCGAAGGTCTGGATACCACGTCACACGGCGAGAAAGCTTACAACTTGTAGCCCTCTCTCCTGCTCTCCCCCGGCGGGGGAGAGTGATTGAGAATCACTACGCGATGATTACGATTCTTTCTCCTCCCGGAGCATTCCCCGGCTCCTTTAACAGGGGCACCTCAAGGTGCCCTTTTTTTCACAATCACTATGTAACTGACTGGAGGATTCAAATGCCTGGCGAAATGGAAAAACTGTTCTCTGTAGCGGGACGTGTCTATGTGTTGCTCCGCAGGGAAACCAATCGCATGATCGACGTAGAATGGGTGTCGGTGGATGCCGACTATGCACGCGAGGTCATTCACCTGGCACGTGCCACTAGTCTGCCCGAATTAGCGGAATTGGCTGACCGGATCGAAGAGACACATCCCCTGTTGCAGCAGAGCGCACATCCGCTTGCCGCTGTACCGCCACGGACGGACTCAAAATACATGACGAGCCTGCGCTGATCATGGGTAGTCGTTGCGCACCCAATCCGGGGCACTTTGCGGTGCCCCTTTTTTATGCCCCGAAGGAATCGGGCATGGCACTGCGCGAAAAGCCGCTTCTGGAAAACTCGCGTGATCGCCGACATGTAGTTCGACAAGCACCGACTGGGTGGACATACTGAAGCCGCGATACAAGTCCATGTCGTAATCTGACATGCGTATCTCGTGCGCCGCCTCGCCAAAGTCATGGAGGAACTCGTCCCAGTTGGCATAGCGCTCAGCTATGTCTTTTTTCATGGCGCGCTCGATGACCGCAACAAGCTTTGGCGGCAACTCCTTGCGATAGGTTTCAATGGGCGTGATCGGGAAATTCAGAATGGCGATCCGCGCATCGAAAGGATTGTCCGCCTCGAATGTGTTCTTCCCGGCAAGCAACCGGTAGATCACCGCACCCAGCGCATAGATGTCCGCGCGCTGGTCGAGCGGTTGGCCTTCGATCTGTTCCGGCGACATGTAAGCCAGGCTTCCCGCAACTGTCGAGCCCAATTCCATGGCCGGCACGGCACAGCCGAAATCGGTGAGCTTGGCGGTGCCATTCGACTGCAGGATGATGTTCGCCGGTTTCACGTCGCGGTGCACGATGCCCAGCTCTGCCGCGTAGCTCAGGGCATGGGCGATCTGGTCGACGACGGCGAGCACGGTCTTGATCGGCAGCAGGCTGTCGGCGTTCTCGTGCCGGTCCAGCGACTCGCCATGCGCGTACTCCATGATCAGGTATGCACCGCTCTTCTCCTGCAGATCGGCCTCCAGCACATGCACGATGTTCTTGTGCTGCATCTTTTTCCCAAGCTCGACCTCGGTGAGGAACATCTTCTTGTGCACGTCGGACTGGAACACCTTTCTGAACTGCTTGAGCGCGACCATGGCCAGCGACTCGTCGTGCATCGCCAGATACACATTGGATGTCGCACCATCGCCCAGCGGGCGCACGATGGAGTATTTGCCTATGCGGATCGGAGGCGCTTCTGCCATATGGGTGCTTGCTCGATTATCGGGCCATTATGCCCAAGGCTGGGTTGTTTCCACACAGTATAGAGTAGCTATGTATCGAATTAGTTTCTGACCCGCAAATGCAACAGGGCATCTGAAGATGCCCTGTTTTGATTTCGCCTTATTGAGTTAGCGGGAATAAGTTGTCGTCCACTTGGCCAGGCCCAGTCTGTTGTTATGCAGCATGAAACCGATCAAGGCCGGGCTGGCGTCTTCCGGCACGTTGAGCTTGTCGACCTTGAGCGCGTGCACCGTGAAAATGTAATGGTGCGGCTTGTCGCCCACGGGCGGACAGGCACCGCCGTAATTGCGTTCGCCAAAATCGTTGCGTCCCTGTTTTGCGCCCCTGGGCAACGCCTCTTTGACGTCCGCCCCGGCAGGCAAGCCGGTCGCGCTTGCAGGAATGTCATACACCACCCAATGCCACCAGCCGCTGCCGGTCGGTGCATCGAAATCAAAGACAGTGACCGCAAAACTGCGCGTCCCGGCTGGCACATTCTTCCATTCCAGTACAGGAGAAAGGTTCTCGCCGTCACAACCAAAGCCTTTGTATTCCTGTGCCTTGGTTATCCGGTGGCTGGTCTTCACTTCCGGATCGGGGCTGGTCAGCTCGAACGCCAGCGCGTTGCCTGCGAGCAATACTGCAAAAGCAAAACCTAAAGTACGCTTCATATGGTGTCTCCTGTTAAAAAACGACGGTAAATAATTCGATTGCATCAACGGAACACGATGGTCTTGTTGCCGCACACCAGCACGCGGTCTTCCACGTGGTAGCGCAGGCCGCGCGACAGCACCGTCTTCTCGATGTCGCGCCCGTAGCGCACCAGATCGTCCACCGTGTCGCCGTGGTCGATGCGCACCGTGTCCTGCTCGATGATCGGCCCGGCATCCAGTTCGTCGGTGACGTAATGGCAGGTCGCGCCGATGAGTTTGACGCCGCGCAGATAGGCCTGATGATATGGCTTCGCGCCGACGAAGGAAGGCAGGAAGCTGTGGTGGATGTTGATGATGCGCCCCGGAAAACGCCGGCAGAGCGACGGCGGCAGGATCTGCATGAAGCGCGCCAGCACCATGCTGTCGCCGCGATGCTGCTCGAACAGCGCCGCGATCTGGTCGAACGCGGCGTCCTTGTCAGCTGCATGTCCACATGGATGAACGGGATGCCGTGCCATTCGACGAAGCTGCGCAGATCTTCGTGGTTGGAGATCACGCAGGGAATGTCCACCTGCAACTCGCCGCTGCGCCAGCGGTGCAGCAGGTCGTCCAGGCAATGATCCTGCTTGCTTACCAGCATCACCAGGCGTTTCTTGATGGCGGAATCGGCCAGCTGCCAGCTCATGCTCGAACTCGTCCGCCAGCGCCGAGAAACGGCGGCGGAACTCCTCCGCATCGAACGGCAGCGAATCGGCGCGTATCTCCTGCCGCATGAAGAAGCGCTGCGCTTCCTGCTCGGTGTGGTAGCTCGCCTCGACGATGAAGCCACCATGCTGCGCGATGAAGCCGCTTACCGCGGCGATGATGCCTGCTCGGTCAGGGCAGGAGATGGTCAATGTGTAATGGCGGGTGCTGCTCATGATGACTCCTCGATGTATTGTCCGATTCTATCTAATCCTGTAGCACGACGGGAATTTCCGGATGTATATCGGAATCGCATAAAATGCCGCCCCCGAATTTAACCTTGCTCCTTCTGTACTGAACATGTCTCTATTCAAAGCTGCTCTTCATTCGAAATATTCCGTGCGCATATTCGTCCTTTGCGCTTTTTTTATCTCTTCAACAGCACAAGCCATCGTCAACGTGGAGCAAGCCATCATCGGCCGACCCAGCGAAGGCATGCACACCACGCTGGATTTGTTGTTCAATGGCACGGCTGGCAACGCTGAAAAGAGCAGCAACAAGGCAGATCTGCTGACCTTGTGGCAGCACGAGGCGCACACCGAGTTTCTGCAACTGCAGTATGCCTACGGCAAGAGCCGGGGACAGGTCGATACCGACCGTGCTTTCGCGCATTTGCGCCACCGCACTGCGATCACCCCGGCCTGGGCGGTGGAGGGCTTCGCCCAAGTAGGGCGCGACCCTTTTTCCAGGCTCACGCAGCGCGCCTTGCTGGGTGGCGGTGTGCGCTGGGTACTGTTCGAGGAGAGCCAGAAATCCGCAGGTTATCTCGGCTTTGGCGCATTCCATGAGCAGGAAACGCTCAGCAGCAAACTGGGCACCAGCGACCCGATGCGCTCCGTCCTGTGGCGCGCCAATAGTTATCTGGTGTTGAAGCGCCAGTTGAACGAGCAAGTGCGTATGTACAGCACCACTTACTATCAGCCCGCCTTTTCCGATGCGGCGGATTTCCGCTTGCTGGAACAGGCTTCCATTCTGGTGAAGCTGGATCAGCATCTCGATCTGAAGCTCAGCCTGGATGTTTCCTTTGATTCCAAACCGCCGCAGACCGTTCAAAAAAGAGATTTGTTCTACAGCACAGGCCTGGAATTTTCCTTCTGACACGCGCAAAAAAGTTCATGATGCGCACCATTCAAACCTAGCGAAAGCCAACATGTTCACACTACCTTCCATGTGGAACCTGCTCATCTCCACCCTCGTGTTCTTCATCGCCGCCTGGTATATCAACCGCTACCTGACCGAGCAAGGCATCCCCAAGGGCATGACGCGCGGCATCCTGGTGTTTGTGCTCGCTTCTCTGGTGTCATGGGGAGCGGGGGAGGTGGTGGACTGGACTCAGGAAAAGATCGAGGGGCCGCAACCGGCTGCGCAAACTACGGACGACCTGCTGCAACTGATGAAGGAGACCGGCCAGTCCCAACCCTAAGTTCCAGCGGGGGTCGAAGGACTGCTTCGGCGGATAACGCAATGAGCCGGCGCAGTTAATGACTCTCACGCGCCTGAGGCTTTTTGCCGGCCTTTGCGGGCATCTCCACCAGATCGACTTGATCCAAACGGACGAAAACGAATCCGGCTTTGAGCAGATAAGCCAAGCCGACCGCTAGCCCCTCCGCCGAGTCGGAAGCAGGCTTGTTCATGTGGGCGAGGATGACATCGCCGCTTTTCACATGCTCGAGCCTTTTCTCGATGGCGATCTTCTTCGACGTGGCTCCTTCATCCGCATTCACGGAAAAACCCGCGATCTTGTAGCCCAGCTTGCCGATTTCCTCGATTGACTGAGCATCGTACTCGGCAGTGGCATCCCGGTACCAGTGCGGAGCCACGCCAGTGGCTTCTTCCACGGCACGCGCGCCCTCTACCACTTCGCGCCGGAGATGGATGATGTCCGGTTCTCCGGGAATGCCATATACCTTCCTGCCTGCACCGATGACTGCCGGGATATGTTTTTCGCCATGATCCTCGACATCGAACAGGTCGAGGTGCGCCTTGATGACGGATAGACCATGCGCATTCCGATCCAGCCATTTCTTGGTGGCAAAGATGCGTTGCCGGGATGCGGTTCTGGATCAGAAAGTTGATAAGGTCGTCGTCGTACTTGCCGGAGCACGCATCCAGAGTCAGCGCAATTTTCTTGTTGGGCTCGGCTTGCGTAAGCAACTGATCATGAATTTCGACAGGGCGCTGTTCGGCACGCACGGGTAGGGTCACCAGTGTCATTGCCACAAGCATAAGGATAGTAGGTCTCATCACTCCAAGAAACTCGTGCGGTATCCACGGTGGGCTTATCACGCGAGTGCACTTGGTCATGGATGGTCGGTGCGGTCCGGAAGGTCTGGTAACTCCGGCAGCTCGGGGCGTTCCGGTAGTTCCGGCAGCTCCACGCCTCTAGGCACGTCAGGGTGTTCGACGGCTGGCGTACCCGCTTCTGCCGGATTTTCGATCTTGGCACCTTCTCCCTCCTGCTTCAGGAGTTGATCTGCCTTTTCTGTATCTCCCGTACCTGCTTTTTTGTTTTCCTCTTCGGCGCCGCCGCCCTCTTGCCTCGTAGAAGAATAGGCATGATAGAAGCCCGGCATCTCTTTCAATATAGTCGGCAGCTCTCCGGCATTTGCCACAAAGCCGACCTGTTCGGGATGGATCTCTACTTCGCCTTTCTCGGTTCGAATGAACGTGATACCGGAATTCACTTTATCGTAGGTGCCGGGAGCATAGCCTCCGCTGTCGCCCGGCAGATATCACCGTTGCCTCATGGTCTGTTCCGCGCACACCGATAGTCGCATTCGGCGTCTGGATCAAGTCGTTTTGCGGGTACGCTTTCCCTATCTTTCCCGTCACCATACGGCATGCGCCCTGGTACAAAGCCAGCAAGCTGTTGTCTTTGCTGGTTCCGCTATAGGCATACTTCTCAATGCCGAGTTGTGTCAGTGGTCGGATAACGATCAATGCCTCGTCCGCCATCCTGATCTGCACATTGCCCGACTGTGCTGTCACGATGGTTTCACCCACGCATACCGGGTCGCCTTTGGCGAGGAGCCTTGTTTTCCCGTTACGTTGCGCCTCGACGGATCCCTGACTGAATATCACGTTGCCGGCCAGCTGCATTAGCGCATTGCCTGCTTCCGGGCTGATGCCTGTTCCGCCCATGCCGGTGCCTCTGGCCACAATTCCGGTGCCGCCCATGCCGGTACCGCCGATTTCCGCAGCCGATTTGGGGTAAATACAATTGGTCGAAGCTGCCCATACACTCCCGCAGGAAGCGACCAGCATGCCCAACAAAAACAGCGCCCGCAGCGGCGATTCAATTCTCTGAATTCTCATCGGATGCCTCCGCTTCGCTGAAGTGATACACGCCGAAATTGGTGCGATGCACTGCATCTGCTTTTCCTTGATCGCGTTTTTGCAATTCGGCTGCGCGTTTGTTGACGGCATGCAGCGCGCGCATGCCCACGGTGCGCGAATACTCCGCCAACTCCCTGGTTGAATCGGCACTCAATTTGTCATAGAAGACGCAGCGCTCCAGAAAGGGCGGCTGTGACCCTGCCAGATTGTGGACAGTCGCTGCCAGGTGGTCGTGGATGTTCTGCCCAAGATAATAGTGCTTTTCCTCTATGTCCTGCGGCTGTGCGAAAGCATCGGCAACCAGATGCACATTGTCGTTGTTGTCCAGCGTGACCATGCCCTGACGCAGCCATTCATCCAGCACCACGCGCGCACGGAAATCCTTGCTGACCGACTGCACCAGCGATTCAAATGAGCGGTTCTCTCCTTTGTTGCTCAAACGCGGCAAAGGAATCGGCAACCCCTGTTCGTCCAAATATTCAGGATTGCCGCTCCAGATGGTGAGCAGCAGCGCACTCATGGAGGCGTGCTGGGAAAGATTGATCTCGGCGACTTGCTCTGTGCGCAGGCGATTGACCTCGCGGCGCTGAATCCCCGTCAACAAGCTGATGCGGCTGTCGGTTTGCGGTTTTGAGTCCAGCCTGAATTCTTCATCGGCAACTTTTACATAGGCCGATTTGACCAGGTTAGAGAATGCCTGGAACGAGATGCCATTTGCCAGCAGCAACCGAATCAGCGGCCGCAGAATATAGCTGACCGCCGACACAATGGTCGTCTGGGATTCACCGGCAGAGATGTTTTGTTTTTTCATTTCATTCGGTTGTTGCTCTATCGAAGCTTGAGACAGAGCCTATCACAAAAAACGCTTGACGTGTGCAAATAACACACGTACAGTGCGTCCGTGTGTGCAGTTTGCACACGCATGTTGGAACAAGGAATTGTTTGAACATGCAGCCGAACCCCATGCGAAATGCGTAAGGTTCAATTTTAAGCCAATTGAAAAGGAGTCAATCATGTCTAACCAAAAAAATGTAGCCACCCTTATCACTGCATTGTTCCTGGTTGCTGCATCCGAAATCGCGTTTGCCGTCCCTGCTGCGGTTACGGCTCCAACCACTCCGGTAGCCGCTCCGGCAACTGTGGTAGCTGCAATGCCCCAGCAACTACGGTGGCCCCGGCTCCGTGCAACTACCCCTGCAACTGTGGCAAAAGTTCCGGCGGCTCCTGCTACAGTAGCGACCGCGCCAGTCATTTCAGCGCACCACTCGGTAGAAGCTGCCCCACCACTCAGTCGAAGTACACGAGTCGATTGAAGTACCTGAAGCGCATGAAGTGGCAGAAGTGCCCGAACTTCCTGAAGTTCCCGAGGTTCATTCTCTGGAAGCGCCGGAAGCTCCTGAAACCCATTAATTACTACGCAAAGGAAGGTTGATCATGAAAAGCGCCATATTCACAGCCGGTCTCATCGTCATCTTCGTCACCTCGCTCGTTCAGGTGGCGCACGCAGAGGCGGATGGGAAGTTCAGTCTGGAAACAGGATTGGACAGCAACTCCGGCAATTATGGCAGGACACAATCCACCGATATTCTGTATGTTCCCGTCACCGGGAGATATCAAGGAAAGTCATGGTCTTTTAAAGTGACCGTCCCTTACCTGCAGATTACCGGCCCGGGTAACGTGATCAACGGTGTAGGTTTGACTGGTGCCGCCGCTGCAAACACCCGAGTCACACAGTCAGGCTTGGGTGATGTGGTGGTGGCCGCCAGCAACAATGTCTACAACAATGCCACGTCGGGAATCATGGTCAACCTGACTGGAAAGATAAAGCTCGGGACGGCTGATAGTGCCAAAGGGCTGGGCACCGGCCAGAACGATTATGCGTTCCAGTCCGACCTGTATCAGGTCAAGGGTAACCTCACCACCTTCGGGACTGTTGGTTATCGGATCTATGGCAGTCCGGCTACCTACACGCTTAACAACGTCTTTTATGGTTGGCTAGGCGGCAGTTATAAATTCGGCCAGGAAACAAATGGCGGCATCATGCTTAACCTCAGCCAGAAGATCGTCACCACAGGTTCTTCTCATACAGAGGTGATCGCTTTCGTCAGCCACAAGCTGGAGGACAACTGGAAAGCACAAGGCTATCTGCTAAAGGGCTTTACCAACAGCGTTCCGGACTGGGGCTTTGGGGCAAACGCCACTTATCTTTTCTGAACGGTGCAGCAGTATGGATAGGCAGTTATGCCGTTCATAAAAAAACTTGATGGGCTGATTCAGTTACATGAACTCGTGCGGCAACCGTTGCACTGCGACAGCCTTACCCCACAACACCGACATGATGCGCGAGGCTTGCACGGCATCGCCGCTGGTGAAGAATTGTGCGGTGGCAGCAACGGAAGTGCGCGCAGGAAGTTCGGCCTGAATGCGGCGCTGCAGTTGGCGTGCAACGGCCTCCCCGGTATCCACCAGCGTGATGTTCGTTGCCCACCACCTCGCGGATCAGCGGACGCCAGGAAAGGGTAGTGGGTGCAGCCGAGAATCAAGGTATCTGCGCCGCGCGCCAGTAACGGCACGGTGTAGCGTTCGATCAACTCGCGTGTGCGTGCACTGTTCAGTTCGCCCCGTTCCACTTGTTCGACCAAGCCGGGACAACCCTGGGTGACGATCTCGACTTCCTCTCCGTAGCGCTCCAGCAGTGCGGCGAAGCGTGCGCTCTCCAGGGTGCCGACGGTCGCCAGCACGCCGACCACACCGCTCCTGGTGGCAGCGACGGCGGGTTTAACGGCGGGCTCCATGCCCACGATGGGAATATCGAACTGGCTGCGCAGGCTCGCCACAGCCGCAGCAGTGGCCGTGTTGCAGGCGATGACGATGGCATCCGCACCTTGCTCAATCAGGAAGCGGGTGAGGGCGTGCGAGCGTTGCTCGATGTAACTGGGGGACTTGTCGCCGTAGGGCACGTGGCCGGAATCGGCCACGTAGATCAGGCGTTCGCTGCGGGAGCGCCTGGCGAATGTGGTGCAAGACGGACAAGCCGCCCACACCCGAATCGAAAACGCCAATCGCTCCCGCAGACTTCATGGATGCTCAGGGCACCATCTGGTCGCGCAGGAATTCTTCGTACGTACCGTTGTAGTCGTTCACGCCCTTGGCCGAGATCTCGATGATACGCGTGGCCAATGAACTCACGAATTCGCGGTCATGGCTGACGAACACCAGCGTGCCTTTGAATTCCAGCAGCGCGGTATTGAGCGACTCGATGGATTCCATGTCCATATGGTTGGTCGGTTCGTCCATCAGCAGCACGTTGGAACGCGCCAGCATCAGCTTGCCGAATACCATGCGGCCTTTCTCGCCGCCGGACAACACTTTCACGCGCTTCTTCACATCGTCGCCGGAGAACAGCAGCCGCCCCAGCGTGCCGCGCACCACCTGGTCGTCATCGTTCGGGCCGCGCCAGTCGGTCATCCAGTCCATCATCACTTTGTCTTCGGCAAACTCGTGCGTGTGATCCTGCGCGTAGTAACCGATCTTGGCCTTGTCCGCCCACTTGATGGTGCCGTTGTCCGGCTCCAGATCACCCGCGAGGCAGCGCAGCAGCGTGGTCTTGCCGATGCCGTTGGGGCCGATGATGGCGACCTTTTCGCCCGCGTCGATGCGGAAATTGACGTTGGAGAACAGCACCTTGTCGAAGCCCTTGGACATATGCTGAACTTCCACCGCGACGCGGTGCAGCTTGTCGCGCTCGTCGTATTCGAAGCGAATGAACGGGTACTGGCGGCTGGAAGGCTTGATGTCTTCGATCTTGATCTTGTCGATCTGGCGCGCGCGCGAGGTGGCTTGCTTGGCCTTGGAAGCATTGGCCGAGAAGCGCGCCACGAAAGCTTTCAGTTCGGCGACCTTTTCTTTGGCTTTGGTGTTATCCGCCGATTGCTGCTCGCGCGCCTGCGTCGAAGCCAGCATGTATTCGTCATAGGTGCCCGGATACACGGTGATCTTGCCGTAGTCCAGATCGGCCATGTGCGTGCACACGCTGTTCAGGAAGTGGCGGTCGTGCGAGATGATGACCATCGTCGAGTTGCGCGCGTTGAGGGTGTCTTCCAGCCAGCGGATGGTGTTGATGTCGAGGTTGTTGGTCGGCTCGTCCAGCAGCAGGATGTCCGGGTTGGAGAACAAGGCCTGCGCCAGCAGCACGCGCAGCTTGAAGCCTGGCGCGACGGCGCTCATCAGGCCCTGGTGCAATTCTTGCGCGATGCCCACACCGTTCAACAACTCTCCGGCGCGCGCCTCGGCGGTGTAACCATCGTATTCGGCGAACGCGGCCTCCAGATCGGCGGCACGCATGTAGTCTTCCTCGCTGGCATCCGGGTTGGCGTAGATCGCGTCGCGCTCGGACATCACCGCCCACATCTCCATGTGACCCATCATCACCACATCCAGCACGCGCCTGTCTTCAAAAGCGAATTGGTTCTGACTCAGCTTGCCGAGACGCTCGTTCTTGTCCAGCATCACCTCGCCAGAGGACTGCTCCAGATCGCCGACCGAGGATCTTCATGAACGTGGACTTGCCGCAACCGTTGGCGCCGATCAGGCCGTAACGGTTGCCGTCGCCGAATTTGACTGATACGTTTTCGAACAGCGGCTTGGCGCCGAACTGCATGGTGATATTTGCGGTAGATAACATGGGACTGCCTTAATTTCGAAGGCGCGCATTCTACCACCGACCGCCGCCATCTCAGCCCCCCCCTGTTCTTTGCCTGCAATGCGGCCTCGGCGGGCGGTTTCGTTTTGCGCGCGCGCTTCGGCTAGAATGCCTGCTCATCTATCCCTGAGCACATCATGGTTCCCCATCTCACTACCGCATTGAAAGGCCCGCTGCTCGATCTGGAGCGGCGCTTCCTGAGCGAACAACCCGCCATCGAGCGCTGGTTCCGCACGCAATGGCTGGAACACACCATCCCGTTCTATACCTCGGTCGATCTGCGCAACAGCGGATTCAAGCTGGCGCCGGTGGATACCAACCTGTTCCCCGGCGGCTTCAACAATCTGAATCCGGATTTTCTGCCGCTGTGCGTGCAGGCCGCTCAAAGTGCCATTGAGAAGATCTGCCCGGAAGCGCGCGGCGTGTTGCTGATCCCGGAGAACCACACGCGCAACCAGTTCTATTTGCAGAACGTGGCGCAACTGGCGCTGATCCTGCGCCACGCCGGATTGAAGGTGCGCATCGGCAGCCTGCTGCCGGAGATCACACAGCCGACGACGCTGGAGTTGCCCAATGGCGCAACACTGACGCTGGAGCCAATCCAGCGCAGCGGCAACCGCCTCGGCTTGGCGGACGGCTTCGACCCCTGCGTGGTGTTGCTCAACAACGACCTGTCTGCAGGCGTGCCGGACATCCTGAAGAATCTGGAACAGAACGTGTTGCCGCCGCTGGAAGCCGGCTGGACCACGCGGCGCAAGTCGCAGCATTTCGCCGCTTACGACCGGGTTGCCGACGAGTTCGCCAAGCTGATCGACATCGATCCGTGGCTCATCAATCCGTATTTCGCGGTATGCGACAAAGTGGATTTCCATGCGCGCACCGGTGAGGACTGTCTTGCCGCACAAGTGGATGGCGTGTTGCACAAGATGCGGGCCAAGTATGCCGAGTACGGCGTGAAGGAAGATCCCTTCGTCATCGTCAAAGCCGATGCGGGTACTTACGGCATGGGCATCATGACGGTAAAGGATGGCAGCGAGGTGCGCGACCTCAACCGCAAGCAACGCAACAAGATGGCGGTGGTGAAGGAGGGCTTGCAAGTCTCCGACGTGCTGGTGCAGGAAGGGGTCTATACCTTCGAGCACATCGACAACGCGGTGGCCGAGCCGGTGATCTACATGGTCGATCACTTTGTGGTCGGCGGCTTCTACCGGGTGCACACCGGGCGCGGCGTGGACGAGAACCTCAATGCACCGGGCATGAGCTTCTCGCCACTCGCCTTCGAATCCTGCTGCGCCTTCCCCAACCACGATTGCGCACCGGACGATACGCCCAACCGCTTCTATGCCTATGGCGTGGTGGCAAGACTGGCCATGCTGGCCGCAGCGTTCGAGCTGGAAGAGATGACCGCCGTATGAAGCGGCTCGCACTGCTGTTGATGTCGTGCCTGCTGCTGTCTGCATGCGGCAAAGAACCGACTTACCAGGAGCAAGGCTACGTGTTCGGCACGCTGGTCGAAGTCAGCGTGTATGGCGGAGACAAGGCGCACGCCGAACAGGGTATCGCCGCTGTGATGCGCGAATTCCAGCGGCTGCACGACATGCTGCATGCCTGGAAACCTTCCGAGCTGAGCGCGCTGAACACGGCTATCGCACAAGGAAAAAGCCAGTCTGTATCGCCGGAATTGGCGGCGATGCTGAAGGATGCCGCACAGCTTTCCGCGCAATCGGAAAACATGTTCAATCCCACTATCGGCGGCTTGATCCAGGCCTGGGGATTCCAGGCGGACGATTTCAAAGCGGTGCTGCCGGACGAAAAGAAGATCGCGGCGCTGGTGAAGGCGAATCCGCAGATGAGCGACCTGGTCATCACCGCATCGGATGTGAAGAGCAAGAACAAGGCAGTGAAGCTCGACCTCGGCGGTTACGCCAAAGGCTACGCGCTGGATCGCGCGGCGGCCATCCTGAAACAGCAAGGCATCCACAACGCGCTCATCAACATCGGCGGCAATGTGCTGGCGCTCGGTACGCACGGCAACCGCCCGTGGCGGGTCGGCATCCAGCATCCGCGCAAACCCGGCGCACTGGCGACGCTGACCTTGCAGGACGGTGAGGCCATCGGCACTTCGGGCGATTACCAGCGCTATTTCGAGCTGGATGACAAACGCTATTGTCACGTGATCGACCCGCGCACCGGGCACCCGGTGCAGGGCGTGCAGGCGGTCACCATCCTGACGCGCGGCCCGCGTGCCGGCCTGCTGTCCGATGCTTCTTCCAAGCCCTTGTTCATTTCCGGTGCGGCCGGATGGCGTGCCGCCGCCAACAGGATGCAGCTCGACGAAGCCCTGCTGATCGATGCCGAGGGCGTGGTGCACCTCACCGCCGCGATGCAGAAACGGCTAGAATTCACCGACAGCAAAACCATGCGCAAAATCGAACCATGAACACCGATGACCCGCTACAGAAAAACATCCGGAACACGACCGGCATCCATGCGTTGAAGCAGATACGCTCCATTGTGGATGAAGAGAATGCGAACGACGCGTTCAAGGCTCGCGCACTGCGCTGGCTTCTGCGCTACGGCTGGCTGGTGTTGCTGTTCGTCGCGGCGCTGGTCGCGCGTTTATTGGGAGTGATCTGATGGCTGGAATTCTGGTGGTGGCGCACAACGCGCTGGGTGAAAGTCTGGTGGATTGTGTCAGCCATGTGCTGGGCAGTGTGCCGGCCAACCTGAAAGTGCTTTCGGTATATGCCAACGACGATCCGCAACAAAAACTGGCCGAAGGGCACACGCTCATCCAGCAGCTGGACAGCGGCAACGGCGTGCTGATCCTCGCCGACATCTTCGGTGCCACGCCCAGCAACGTGGCGCGCCGACTGTGCCATGCCGAGCATGTGATGGGCGTGGCCGGGGTGAACCTGCCGATGCTGCTGCGTGTGGTGTGCTATCCCAACAAGACCATGCCCGAGCTGGCGCAGATCGCCCTCGACGGCGGGCGCGAATGTATCGTGCCGATGAGCCCGGACGACGAATGATCCTCCGCTGCCAGTCCGCGCTCGATAGTCCCACGAACATAAACTGACCCAAGCCGCTCTCAGAAGGAATCCAGATGCAAAAGCAAGACGCACAAATCATCAACAAACTCGGGTTGCATGCACGCGCCTCTGCCAAAATGACCCAACTCGCTTCGCAATATCCCTGCGAGGTCTGGCTGTCGCGCAACGGCAAACGCATCAACGCGAAAAGCATCATGGGCGTGATGATGCTGGCCGCCGCCAAGGGCTCGACCATCGCCATCGAGACAGACGGCGAGCGCGAGCTGGAGGCGATGACCGCACTGCTGGCGCTGATCAACGATTATTTCGGAGAAGGTGAATGAGCTTCACCATACACGGGCTTCCGGTCTCCAGCGGCATCGCCATCGGCCATGCGCATCTGGTGTCGCACGCCTCGCTGGAGGTGATGCATTACGTGTTGCCGAAACATCTGCTGGCGGAAGAAGTCGCGCGCCTGGATGGTGCCTTGCAGACCACACGCGATGAGCTGACCGGACTGCGCGCCAACCGTCCGCAGCAGGCAGCGGCGGAATTCGATGCTTTCCTCGATCTGCACCTGATGATCCTGGGCGACGAGCACATCAGCCATGCCGCGCGCGAGTTGATCCAGGAAGAACAATGCAACGCGGAGTGGGCGCTGAAGACGCAGATGGATGCGCTGGTCGCGCAATTCGAAGCCTTTGACGATGCCTACCTGCGCGAGCGCAAGACCGACGTGATCCAGGTGGTGGAGCGCGTGCTCAAGGTGTTGAGCGGCCATCCCGGCCATGTGCCGCCCACGCCGCAGCATGACATGGAGATGGTGCTGGTGGCGCACGATGTCAGCCCCGCCGACCTGATCCAGCTCAAGCCGCACCAGTTCTGCGCCATCCTCACCGACTTGGGCGGCGCGACTTCGCACACCGCCATCGTGGCGCGCGGTTTGAACACACCCTGCGTGGTCGGCCTGCACCATGCGCGCGAACTCATCAAAGACCGCGACCTGCTCATCGTGGACGGCGAGCAGGGCGTGGTCATCGTCAATCCGGACAAGATCCTGCTGGCGGAATACAAGCTGCGCCAAAGCCAGTGGGTGCTGGAACGGCAGAAACTCAAACGCCTGAAAACAGCGCGCGCCAACACGCTGGACGGCACAGTGATCGAGTTGCAGGCGAACATCGAGATGCCGACCGACGTGGCACAAGTCAAAGAGAACGGCGCGACAGGTGTCGGCCTGTTCCGCAGCGAATTTCTGTTCCTCAATCGCGACAATCTGCCGGATGAAGAAGAACAGTTCGACGCTTATCGCACCGTGCTGAAAGGCATGGGCAATCTGCCGGTGACCATCCGCACCTATGACCTCGGCGCTGACAAACAACTCAAAGGCGTCACCCGCGTCGCCAGCAATCCGGCGCTGGGTTTGCGCGCCATCCGTCTGTGTCTGGCCGAACCGCAATTGTTCCGCACCCAGCTGCGCGCGCTGTTGCGTGCTTCGGTGTATGGCAACCTGAAGATACTGGTGCCGATGTTGTCCGGCGCCTCGGAGATCAATCAGACCTTGCACTTGATCGAAGGCGTCAAACATGAATTGGCCGCGCAGGGGATCGCCTACAACCCGAACGTGCCGATCGGCGGCATGATCGAGATCCCCGCTGCCGCATTGGCACTCAACGCGTTCATCAAGAAGCTGGATTTTCTCTCCATCGGCACCAACGACTTGATCCAGTACACGCTGGCCATCGACCGCACCGACGAGGAAGTGGCGCACCTGTATGACCCGCTGCATCCGGCGGTGTTGCTGCTGCTGGCGCACATCATCGGTGGCGCCAACAAGGCGGGCATCCCGGTTTCGGTGTGCGGCGAGATGGCCGGTGAGCATGCTTACACCCGCCTGCTGCTTGGCCTGGGCCTGCGTCAGTTCTCCATGCACCCGGCACAACTGCTCGGCACCAAACAGCGTGTGCTGACCACCAGCCTGCCGGAGATCGCCGCGCTCACGCAGAAGATCCTGCGCGCCGACGACCCGATCAAGATCCGTGACCTACTGGACAAGCTGAACGCAGCCTAATCGGCGAACCCCTTCACCTGCAACGACACCAACCCGGCGCGTATCGTCGCTTCGTCCAGCTTGGGTGAGCACAGCTCGATGAAGCGATAAGCGAAGCTGCGCAGGTAGTGGCCGCGCCGCAGCGCGATGTAAGTGGTGTTCGCACCGAACAGGTGCTCGCCTTTCAGCAGGCGCAGATCGCTATCCTTGGCCGGGTTGAACGCCATCGAGGCGATGATGCCGATGCCCATGCCCAGCTCCACGTAGGTCTTGATCACGTCCGCATCCAGCGCCGACATCACGATGTCCGGCGTGATGCCCGCCTCGGCGAACGACTTGTCCACCTTGGCGCGTCCGGTCAGCCCTTCGTGATAAGTGACGATGGGATATTCGGCCAGCGCTGCCAGACGTCAGCGGCTGCACCTTCTCCAGCGGATGCCCGGCCGGCACGATCACCGCGTGATGCCACGAGTAGTACGGGAAGGAATCCAGCCTGGTGACGTCGTGCAACGCTTCGGTCGCCACGCCGATGTCCGCCTCGCCGTTCAGCAACATGCTCACGATCTCGTTCGGCCCGGCCTGCTGCAGCTTGAGATGCACCTTGGGAAATGCCTTCTTGAAATCGGTGATGACCTTGGGCAACGAATAGCGCGCCTGCGTGTGCGTGGCGATCACGGTGAGCTGGCCTTCGTCGCGCTTGCTGTATTGCTCGACCAGATTCTTGATGTTGTTCGCGTCGAGCAGGATGCGCTCGACGATCTCCAGCAGCTCGCTGCCCGGATCGGTCAGGCCGAGCAGGCGCTTGCCCTTGCGCACGAACAGCTCCACGCCCAGCTCGTCTTCGAGATCCTTGATGTGCTTGGACACGCCGGACTGCGAAGTGAACAGCGCATTGCCCACCTCGGTGAGGTTGAAGTTGCAACGCGCTGCTTCGCGGATGATCCTAAGTTGCTGAAAGTTCATTTTTCACTCCTGTCTCAAACACGCGGAACTGGCGCGGGCGGATGAACACCTTGTCGCCGCTCGCCAGCGGTGCGGCATCGAAGCGCTCGCGGCTCAGTTCGATCTCGATGAACTCGCTGCTGCCGTCCGCCGCCACTTCCACGCGCACGATCGAACCGATGGCGCGCACCAGTTTCACTTCCACCGGCAATGCCGTGTCGTCCTGCGGCGTGCGGCTGATGTCGATGTCGTGCGGGCGCACATAGGCCACCGCATCGCCGTGCTCCTCGGTCCAGGGCGCATGGTCGCGGCTGTGGAACAGGTTCACGTTGCCGATGAACTGGTACACGAACGGCGTGGCCGGTGCGGCATACACTTCGTCCGGCGTGCCGATCTGTTCGATCCTGCCCTTGTTCATCACCACCACGCGGTCGGCCACTTCCAGCGCCTCTTCCTGATCGTGCGTGACGAAGATGCTGGTGATGTGCAGCTCGTCGTGCAGGCGGCGCAGCCAGCGGCGCAATTCCTTGCGCACCTGCGCATCGAGCGCGCCGAACGGTTCGTCCAGCAGCAATATCTTCGGCTCGACGGCGAGGGCACGCGCCAGGGCGATGCGCTGGCGCTGGCCGCCGGAAAGCTGCGCCGGATAACGGTCGGCCAGCCAGTCCAGTTGCACCAGGTTCAGCAACTCATGCACGCGGCGTTTGATCTCGGCTTCGTGCGGGCGCTGCTTCTTCGGCTTCACGCGCAGGCCGAACGCCACGTTCTCGAACACGGTCATGTGGCGGAACAGCGCGTAATGCTGGAACACGAAACCGACGTTGCGCTCGCGCGCATCGCGCTGTTGCACATCCTCGCCGTGGAACAGCAGCTTGCCGGAATCGGCCAGCTCCAGGCCGCCGATGATGCGCAGCAGCGAAGTCTTGCCGCAGCCGGACGGGCCGAGCAGCGCCAGCAGCTCGCCGCTGTTCACTTCGAGGTTGATGTTGTCCAGCGCCTTGTATGCGCCGAATGTTTGTTCAGTTTTCATGTGATGCTCATGGTTCCTCGATTGGCTGCGATAGCTCAATGTCGACATGTCGCTCCCGAGATAGCGATGCAGGTTCGCCGCTGCGTTTCGCCTGCCACTCGACCAGCGCCTTCACCAGCAAGCGTGACCAGCGCCAGCAAGGCCAGCAGCGAGGCCACGGCGAAGGCCGCGACGAAGTTGTATTCGTTGTAAAGAATCTCGACGTGCAGCGGCATGGTGTTGGTCATGCCGCGGATGTGGCCGGACACCACCGACACCGCGCCGAACTCGCCCATCGCCCGCGCGTTGCACAGGATCACGCCGTACAGCAGGCCCCACTTGATGTTGGGCAGCGTCACGCGCCAGAAGGTCTGCCAGCCGGAAGCGCCGAGCGACACCGCTGCCTCTTCCTCTTCCTTGCCCTGCGCCTGCATCAGCGGAATCAGTTCGCGCGCGATGAACGGGAAGGTGACGAAGATGGTCGCCAGCACGATGCCGGGCACGGCGAAGATCAGCTTGATGTCGTGCGCCTGCAGCCACGGCCCGAACCAGCCCTGCGCGCCGAACAGCAGCACATAGACCAGGCCGGACACCACCGGGCTCACCGCGAACGGCAGGTCGATCAGCGTGATGAGCAGGCTCTTGCCCTTGAACTCGAACTTGGCGATGGCCCACGCTGCCGCGACGCCGAACACCAGATTGGCGGGCACCGCGATGGCGGCGGCGATGAACGTCAGCTTGATCGCCGACCACGCATCCGGCTCCTTCAGCGCGGCACAGTACAAATCCCAGCCTTTGCTGAATGCCTCGAAGAACACGGCGAACAGCGGCAAGCCGAGGAACAGCAGCAGGTAGGTCAGCGCCACGCCGACCAGCAGCAGCGTCACACCGAGCGATTCGCGCGTGGAGATTTTTCTTTGTGTAATTTGAGCAGACATCAGCGCGCACCTCTTCTGGAAGTCCACCATTGCAACGCATTGATGGCGAGCAGCAGCGCAAACGAGATCAGCAGCATCGCCACCGCGATCGCGGTCGCGCCCGCGTAGTCGTATTGCTCCAGCTTGGCGACGATGAGCAGCGGCGCGATCTCGGAGATGTAGGGCATGTTGCCCGCGATGAAGATCACCGAGCCGTATTCGCCGATGGCGCGCGCGAAGGCCAGCGCGAAGCCGGTGAGCAAGGCGGGATAGATGGCGGGGAAGATCACGCGACGGAACACATCCCAGCGCCCGGCGCCCAGACTGGCCGCCGCCTCTTCCACCTCGGCCTCGACATCGGCCAGCACCGGCTGCACCGTGCGCACCACGAACGGCAGACCGATAAAGGTCAGCGCGACCACGATGCCCAGCGGCGTGTAGGCCACCTTGATGTCGTGCGCCGCGAAGTACTGTCCGAGCCAGCCGTTCGGCGCATACAGCGTCGCCAGCGTGATGCCCGCCACGGCGGTCGGCAGCGCGAACGGCAAATCCACCAGGGCATCGACGATGCGCTTGCCGGGGAAGGTGTAGCGCACCAGCACCCAGGCCACGACCAGGCCGAAGAAGGCGTTGATGACTGCGGCCGCAAAGGAAGTGAGAAAGGTCACGCGCAGCGAAGCCAGCACGCGGTCGCCGGTGACGACATCCCAGAAGCCGCCCCAGCCCAGCGTCGCCGTCTTGAAGAACAGCGCGGACAGCGGGATCAGCACGATCAGGGAGAGATAGAGCAGCGTAAAACCCAGCGCCAGATTGAAGCCGGGCAGCACGCTGTGGGCACGAAATCGCGACATCGCTTATTCCTGTTATTGGATAAGCATGCAGTCTATAGACGGTTACTTAGGTATAAAAATGAATAATTCTTATTTCTATAGCAGAAAACGATATAAGCGACGCTCCAACTACCGGAGCGTCGCTCGGGGGAGACTTAGCCGCACGAACCTTCGGAAGAAAGGCTTGCGCTGACCGGCTGCTGCTCTTGTGCGGTCAGTGTGGGTTGTTGAGCTGCAGGAGCCTCCGGTCGCTGTTCAAAATACTTCTTGGCAACCGCGCCCAATATGGCCGCCGGCAGGAACGTCCACAGCTCCCAGTTGGGCGAGGCGAGCAGAGCGATCGCCGGGCCGGGGCAATAGCCGCTGACACCCCAGCCGATGCCGAAGAGGATCGCGCCCACGATGAGCGGACGATCGATGTGCGTCTCCTTGGTGATGAAGAAACGTTCTGCCAACACGGCTTCTTCAGCTTCAGGATAAAGCGGAAGGTTAGCAGCGTCACGCCCACCGCGCCGCCCAGCACGAACAACAGGCTGGCATCCCACGTCCCGGCCACATCCAGGAAGTTCAGCACCTTTTCCGGATGCGTCATACCGGACAAGGCAAGACCGAAACCGAACACCAGACCCGCCAACCAGCTCGCCAGATTGCGTTTCATCACAGCACCCCCAACAGATGACGCACCACGAAGGTGGTGACGATCGCAGTAAACAGAAAGATCACGGTGGCGACCAAGGAGCGCAGCGACAGCCTGCCCAGGCCGCACACGCCGTGGCCGCTGGTGCAGCCGTTGCCCAGCGAAGTGCCGTAGCCGACCAGGAATCCACCCACCACCAGCAGCCATACCGGAAAGGACTCGCGCGGCTCGGGCGCACCGCCGAAGGCCGCGTAATACACTGCCGCACCGCCGACCACACCGACGAGGAACAGCAAGCGCCACAGCGTGTCGCCGTGCTTGGCGAAGGACAAACGCCACAGCATGCCGCTGATCCCGGCCAGCCTGCCGTTCAGCCACAGCAGCAGCGTAGCCGCGAGACCGATGAATGCGCCGCCGAGCAGCGCGGGTAGAAATACATTGATGCTTGTAGCCATACCAATATCCTTATTCGAAGGCGCGCATGGTAGTGGTGTTGCGCATGTCCATCAAGCCAACATCACTTCCTGATATAGAACTGGTCAAACACGCCGCCATCCTTGAAGTGCTCGGCCTGTGCCTGTTTCAGGCTGCCGAACACTTCGTCCACAGTGAACAGCTTGAGCGGCGGCAATGTCTTTGCATACTTTCTGGCGACCTTCGCATCGCGCGGACGCAGCTCGAACTGTGCAGCGAGGTCCTGCGCTTCCGGCGAATACAGGTTTTTCAAGTACGCCTCGGCCACTTTGCGCGTGCCGCGTTTATCCACCACCTTGTCCACCACGCTCACCGGCAGGTCGGCCACGATGCTGATCGGCGGATAGACGAGGTCGAACTTGTCCGCGCCGTATTCCTGCTTGATGAGCCCCACCTCGTTCTCGAATGTCACCAGCACATCGCCGATCTCGCGCTGCACAAAGGTCGTGGTCGCGCCGCGTCCGCCGGTTTCCAGCACCGGCACATTGGCGAAGATCTTCGCCACCAGATCTTTGGCCTGTTCCGGCTTGCCGCCTTGCTTGATGACCGAACCCCATGCCGCGAGGTAAGCATAGCGACCGTTACCCGAGGTCTTGGGGTTGGCGATGATCGCGGCCACGCCCGGCTTGGCCAGATCGCTCCAGGTCTTGATGCCCTTCGGGTTGCCCTTGCGCACCAGGAACACCGAAGTGGAGCTGAACGGCGCGCTGCCATTCGGCAAACGCTTCGCCCAGTCGGCTGTGATCAATTGCTTCTCGGCAAGGATGTCCACGTCGATGGACTGGTTCATGGTCACCACGTCGGCTTCCAGCCCATCCACCACGGCACGTGCCTGTTTGCTGGAACCGCCGTGCGATTGGTTGATGGTCAGATCATCACCCGTCTTCTGCTTCCACTGTTTGATGAACAGCGGGTTGTAGTTCTTGTAGAACTCGCGCGACACATCGTAGGACGCATTCAGTATCTGCACCTCGGCAGCGAATGCCGACACGGAAAATGTGGCTGCAATAGCCAGCAGGGACAGGGACTTCAACAGGGGTTTCTTCATTGCTTTCTCCAGGTATCGTTAACGATGCGCGCTTCACGCGCTTTGTGTGAGGCGCACTTTAGCCAAACCCGGAGTGAACACAAAAGAATATTAGGCGCTTTGTATATCGTTATTGATTATATGGAGTCCCAATGACGCTATCGCCCGAACTACGTCTTGGACGGCTCAAGAAATCCGCCCGCACGGAACGTCAGCACCAGCGTGTCGCGGTGCCCGCCTTCAGCCGTCGGCTGGATGGGGGTGGATTCGTGGATTACACGTTGATCATCCAACAGCAGCAGCGTCCACTTTTCGGTCAAAGTGAAGCGTTGCCCGTGTCGTCCGTTGAATTCGAAGATGCGGCTCTCGCCGCCGCGAATGTTCTCGCGACCCGCAAACAGGATGGCGACGAAGTCCACACCGTCGCGGTGCGCGCCCTCCGGCGTCGGGCGTCCGATGCCGTGGCTGGTGTCGATGCGGAACTGGTGCGCTTCCACATGCCAGGGTTGTTCGCCTTTGATGGTCGAACAGATTTGGGCGATGGACAGCAACAACTGCGACCACACGGGCTGCGCAATGGCGTGCCCGGCGATCGGCTCGAACATGCGCAGCATTCCGCCGTGCAGCGCGTTGTATTGCAGCGGCTGGTAATGCGCGCGGTGCGGAACCTGAATCAGCGCCTTGCCGTTCACGATGAAACAGGAATGCCTGCGACGGCGATAACGTCCGCCGTCTTTGAGGAAGTTATCTGGCGGCAGATCATCCCAGTCCGCTTTCAGTGCATCCAGCGCAGACAGCGGATAACCCAACAATGAAGACAGCCCGTCCGGACTTAACACACCAAAGCCGTGACGCTTCACGGCATCGGCAAGATGAGAAGGATCGGTATAGTTTGGCGCGAGATTGGCGTTGGTCATGACAGCTTATTCATTTGATTTCATGTTAGTGCAGCACACCTCCGGCATCAAGGCTGCGTCGCGTGTGTTTATTTATTCTCGCTCTCAATGTGGATCAGCGTGATCTCGGGCGCGGCAAAAAGGCGTATGGGCGGCCCCCAGGTGCCTGCGCCACGGCTGACATACAGCCAGCGCCCATCCGCCAGCTGGGTGAGGCCGGTGCGCACGCCATAGGTCAGCCGCGGCAACAGGCCAAACGGAAATATCTGACCGCCGTGGATATGGCCGGAGAGTTGCAGATCAAAGGGGGTTTCCTTATCAACCACCGGCTGGTGTTTGAGTAGCACGATGAAGCTGCCCTTGGGGACAGAAGCGAGAGCCTTTCGGGTATCCAGCATTGCCTCTGTGCCGGACATGCCCGCGCTTGGATCATCGACTCCCACCAGAACAATGCCCCCTGCTGCGGCCGCTTCGCCGCGCAGCACGGTAAAGCCCGCACTGCGCAGGAAGCGGATGGAATGTGCCAGCCCTGCGTAGTATTCGTGATTGCCGATGACGGCGTATGCCCCCTTGGGAGGCTGGTAAGCATGGAATTGCCTGGCCAGTGCATTAAAGTCGTCGCCTTGCCCATCCACAATATCTCCTGTCGCCACGACGATGTCGGGTTGAGTTTCGCGCAGCCTGGCGATGACGCGCTCAAGAAATTCATCACTCTGCATCACGCCGAGGTGCAGGTCGGAAATCTGCGCGATGGTGACTCGTCCTGAAGCCAGCTTGGGTGTGGTGATGGTTATTTCTTCAACACGTATCTGCCTGGCCTCGACAAAGCCATAGCCCAGCATCACCAAGGCGAGCAAGCCAACGCTTAGCAACGCCATCGCTTCATTCAGGGGCCACTTGAAACCCAGCAGTGTCGCCAGTACATGGCTGAAGTCGAATATCAGGGCGATGCAACAAAACAGGAACAGCAATCCCATCCAGGTATAAGTCACCCAGGAAGCAACGACGGATGCGCTGTGCCAGTTTTGCCTGGTCAGCTGCCAGAGAAGCAGCGGTGACAAGGTCATGACGAGCCCCAGCAATACCAGCGTCAAACCCAGTCCCAGTGAGTGCGGGAAAGCCAGCCACACCTTGCTGAGCGCATAGAGCGTGCATGCTTCCGTAAATCAAGAACGCCACGCTGATGAAGGTCAGCATTCCCGCGCTCCTTGTTATTTCTTCCAGGAAAGGATGGTCGGCTCTTTCCTCGAGGTGGCCTGGGTTTCGCCACTGGGAACACCGACCACGATCGGCGCGATGGCGGAATATTCGTCAGGGATGCCGAGTTCCGTTTTCACCTTGTGAATATTCAGGGCAGCAACGGCAGAGCCGATGACGCAACTGCCCAGCCCCATGGCATTCGCCGCCAGCATCAGGTTCTCCGCCGCCAGCCAGCAGTCGGCAACCACGAACGGCCCCAACGGCTTGGCGCAGATGATGATGAGGGTGTGAGCGCCATGGAAGATATTGAAATCCGGCCGGGTGAAATGATCGAACGAGTGGCCGGCTACCATGCGCATTGCGGTGGCGCACTTCTTCGACAAATAGCGGTTTGGCCAGATCAGACAAGCGCTGCAATAGCGCAGGGTCTTGCACCACGACGAACGCCCAGGGCTCTTCGTGCATGGCCGTGGGCGCATGCACAGCGGCGTCGAGCAAGGTTTGTACGGTAGCGCTAGCGACAGGCGTCGGCGCATAGGCACGCACGGAATGCCGTGCATAGATGGCTTTCAAGATGCTCTGCCCGGAATGTTGCAAGCTTCGTTCATTCATGGATCTCTCCCAATGAAAGTTTGCGCAAACAAGCATAGTGACTAGCCACGGGCTATGCAACCGGCAAGGTAGTGTGGGGTAGACCGGGGAGGAGAACAAAGTTATTTTTGCCTTGCTTGGGCGTGCGAGGTATATCCTGTCAGGCACTATAACCATCCAGCAACAGGAATATATTTTGAAACCGATCCTGCAATACCTCAAAACACATGGTGAACAACTCGATTCCGAGATCGCCGCAGCCATGGGTCTCGCACTCGCTGACGCACGCACGCAGCTTACCGAGCTTGCCGCCAAACGCGAGATCATGGTGTGCTATTCCACCCGCTTCGAGAAGGGCAAGCCGATCGAGGCCATGAAATGCCGCTTGGCCGGATTCATCCCGCCTGCCGCACCGGGACGAAAATCAAAATCGCAATTGAAAATATCGTAGCGTTCTACCCCGCCACATGCATTCACCATGGCACGCCGCAAGCACTACCACGTCTATGTGATCGAACTGTCGAAAGACGTTCTGTACGAAGGAAAATTCAAGAAGTGCAACCCGGACTACATCCCCGGCAAGCCCTGCGTCTATGTCGGCATGACCGGACTCGATCCCGACGTGCGCTTCGACAAACACAAGGCAGGCATCCAATCCAACCGCTACGTCAAAGAATACGGACTGCGCTTATTGCCCGACCTCTACGAAGCCTTTAATCCGATGTCCTATGACGAGGCGTGCGACAAGGAAGTGGAAGTGGGGATCGATCTGCGCGAGGCGGGGTTCGGGGTTTGGCAGGCGTAAGACCGCAGATTCATCGGTTGATGAATCACATCACCAAACATACTATCCTGCGCACTTGAAGCAACGCCATGAAGAAATGCGCCATGTCCAACCTGACAGCCCATGATCTGAGAACCAAAGGCATCACCGCCATTGAGTCCGTACTGAACGAACGTGAATCCGCAATTATTTCGGTGCGCGGAAAAGATTGTTTTGTCGTGATGGACATTGCGCAATATCGCTACCTGCGCGAAGACGAACAAGTGATAGCGCTGACCGAAATACGCGCCGACATCAATGCAGGGCGCGTTATGAAAGAGTCACCAGCAGAACACATCAAGCGCATGAAGAGATCATCCCCGTGAATGTGGGCGATCATGATGTAGTGTATTAGCGCGGGTAGTAAAAACAATTCGCCCCCGGTACATTAGAGGGCGGATTCATAAACGTTTAATTTCAATATAGCCAATGGACATCTCAGGAAAAACAATATGGCAGCAAGCCGCAGGCGATACTGATCGAAATTACTCCGACCTTTGCCTAAGATGGGATGTAATTCTGAACGGACCTGGATACGCAGGGGCGTGGCCCGACTGTGGAAAAATTCTCAGGAATGATGAATGGTCGGCCCGCAAGGTCACCGACTTAAGGCGCTTTGCCGAAGAAATGAAGGATGGTGATCTCGTTGTGCTTCGTATTGGAACAGCAACCGTTCTCGGAGTTGGACAAATTGTAGGCAACTATGAATGGCGTGATGAATTTGGTGATGTAGATGGTTGGGATCTTCAACATGTTCGCAGAGTTCGCTGGATATGGATGGATAGAAACAACCCAAAAACATTTGATACTTACGCACTAAAACAGGGTGATACAACCCAAAAGCTCAATGATGGGGCTGTAGCAGACTGGCTATCAAGCCTCTCGATCAGTGATGATGTTATGTCTCGCCCGATAATTGATTTACCAGCACAAGGGAAGTCTAACGACATAAGCGTTACTGAAATATCAGAATTTCTCTTTGATCGTGGTGTGGCGAGTGCGTCAATTACCGCGTTGCTCAGCGAAATCGGTGAGCTAACTCGTATTGCCAAGTGGTATAAGCGCTCAAAAAGCAATCCATCTGAGCACGAAACGGTTGCTTATCTGGTCGTTCCTTTGCTTCGTGCTCTAGGCTGGACACCTCAGCGAATGGCCGTGGAGTGGAATTATGTAGATGTCGCATTGTTTGAACGACTTCCACGTAGCGATAAAACTCTTCGCGTTGTGGTCGAGGCAAAGAAGATGAACAACTCGTGCCTTAGTGCAATGTCTCAAGCAATGTCATACTCAAATGGGAAAGCGGCGTGTCATCGCCTAATTGTTACGGATGGTCTTCGATATGGTGTCTATACTCGCAATAAATTGGAGCCCTTCCATCTCTATGCATATATGAACCTAACTCGACTGAGACATGACTATCCGATATATGAGTGTAATGGTGCAGAAGAAGCCCTACTAGCAATGGCTCCAGAGTGGAATCCAAACGAAGCCTAACTTTATAAATTGAGTGGCGGCTCTCGATCAATCTTCAAACATAGAAAGCCCCGACAAATCTGCCGGGGCTTTGTCTTTCCTACTGAGTTACTGCATTACTTCCGTGCCAACTGCCTCACCACACCCACCAAGCGATCGATCTCTTCGCAGGTGTTGTAGAACGCCAGCGACGGACGCACGGTAGCTTCCAATCCGAAACGCCGCAGGATCGGCTGTGCGCAGTGGTGACCGGTACGCACGGCGATGCCTTCGCGGCTTAACGCTTCGCCCACTTCATCGGTGGTCTGGTAGACCCTCCAGCACGAACGACAGCACGCTGGTCTTGTCCGGCAGCTTAGCTGCGTGCCTTGAATTCTTCCCAGCGCTGGGTCAGCCGCTCCATGCTGACATAGAACGCAGGCGTCAGATACAGCGTGAGGAACTGCGAGAACAGCAAGCCGCCGACCACCGCGATGCCCAATGGACGGCGCGCTTCAGCACCGGCACCAAAGCCCAGCGCGATGGGCAGCGTCGCCAGGATCGCCGCCAGGGTGGTCATCATGATCGGACGGAAACGCACCAGACAGGCTTCGGTCATGGCATCGATGGCGGAGAGATTCTTGTCGCGCTGCGCAACCACGGCGAAGTCCACCATCATGATGCCGTTCTTCTTCACCAGGCCCACCAGCAGGATGATGCCGACGAAGCTGAAGATGTTGAGGTCCTGGTGGAAGATGATAAGCATGATCAGCGCACCGAATCCGGCCAGGGGCAGGGCGGTCAGGATCGTCACCGGATGTGCGAAGTGTTCGTACAGGATGGCGAGGATCATGTAGATGACCAGGATGGTGACCAGCAACAGAATCGGCAGGTCGGTCATGGAATCCTGGAAAGTCTTGGCTGAACCGGATAGCGAGGTGGTCACGCCCGCAGGCAGACTTTCCCGCGCGAGCTGTTGCACCCGCTCGGTCGCCTCGCCCAATGAGACACCCGGCGCGACATTGAACGACAGCGTCACCGCAGGCTGTTGTCCGAAATGCGAGATCGACAACGGTCCTACCCCGCTTTTGATCGTCGCCACGGAGGACAGCGGCACCATCTGCTGGTTGGCACTCTTGATATGCAGCGCACTCAGCGCATTGATGTCGGCCTGGAATCGGGTGTCCAGCTGCAACAGCACGGCATACTGGTCGGACGCGGCATAGATGCTGGTGACGCGTCTTGCACCGTAAGCATCGTACAGAGTGGATTGGATCTGCTGCGGTGTGATGCCGAGTGCCGCTGCACGGTCGCGCTGAATATCGATTTGAATTTCCGGATTGCGCAGTTCCAGATTGCTGTTCACATCCAGCAGTATCTTTTCGCCGCGCAGCAGACGCTCCAGATCACCCGCCGCCCGATACAGCACATCGGTATCCGAGCCCAGCACCACCAGTTGGAATTCGGCATTGGTTTGCTGCGCGCCGATGTTGATGGCGGGCGGATTCTGCAGGAACAGCTTCATGCCTTCCACGCCACGGGTTTGTTTCCCCAGTTCCTGAATGACTTCGTCCGCACTCAGGCTGCGCTGGCTTTTCGGGACGAGCCGGATCACCAGACGCCCCACGTTGCCACCCGACACTCCGCCGCCTGCCTGGCCTGCGCTGGACAGAACGGCGGCAACGTTGGGGTTCTTTCTGACGATGTCGGTGAGCTGCAATTGTTTGGCGACCAGATCATCGAATGCGATGCCTTCGTCCGCACGCGTGGTGCCGGTGATCTGTCCGGTGTCCTGGCGCGGAATGAATCCTTTCGGCACCACGACAAACAACCACGCGGTCACGATCAGGATGATGGCTGCTAGCGACATCATGAACTTTCGATTGCGCATGCTCCATTGCAGACTGTCGCGGTAGCCGTGCTCGACAAGAGTGAACAATTTCTCGAAACCGTCAAAGAGTCCTCCGTGGCGATGGCTCGTTTGCAGAAAGCGACTGCACAGCATCGGCGTCAGACTCAGGGAAACCGCGCCGGATATCAACACGGCCAGACCAATGGTGACGGAGAATTCGGTGAACAACCGGCCGAGGATGCCGCCCATGAACAGGATCGGCAGGAACACCGCGACCAGCGACAATGTCATCGAGAGCACCGTGAAACCGATCTCTTTCGTGCCGTCGATGGCCGCCGTCAGCCGGTCTTTGCCCATCTCCATGTGGCGCGTGATGTTCTCCAGCACCACGATGGCATCGTCCACCACGAAGCCCACGGCCAGCGTCAGCGCCATCAGCGAGATGTTGTTGAGGCTGTAGCCCAGCACATGCATGGCGGCGAAAGTGCCGATCAGCGAGATGGGCAGGACGATGGCGACGATCAGCGTCGAGGAGTAGTTGCGCAAGAATCCCAGCACCACGATCACCACCAGCACCACGGCCAGCATCAGAGTGAACTCGACTTCATGGATCGATTCGCCGATGAATTCGGAGCGGTCGAACAACACATCCAGTTTCGCGTCGCCCGGCAGTTGCTGGGTAATCTCGGGCAGCAAGGCGCGTATGCTGTTGACCACTTCGACGGTGTTTGCGCCCGGTTGCCGCTGTACGGCAAGGATGATGGAGCGATCGCCGTTGAACCAGGACAGTGCGCGGTTGTTCTCGACACTGTCTTCGGCACGACCGATGTCCGAGAACCGCACCGGTATACCGTTTGAATAACTGATCACTACCGAACTGAAATCGGCCGCGTTTTCCAGTTGCCCGGCTGCTGTCACGGTGAATTTTTTATTGCGTCCGTCGAGAGTGCCGGATGGCAGATTGCTGTTGGCTTTTGCCAGCGCGGCGGAGACATCCTCAGTACCCAGGTTGCGCTGCTTCAGCGCATTCGGATCGAGATAAAGCCGCACCGCGTATTTTTGCGAACCATACACCAGCATCTGCGCCACGCCGGGCAATGTGGAGATACGCTGCGAGATATGATTGTCGGCGAATTCGTTGAGCGTGGTGAGTGGCAGGTTCTTTGCGGTCAGCGCCAGAAAGATGATGGGGCTGTCTGCGGGATTGACCTTGCGCATCTGCGGCGCGTTATCCAATTCCGGCGGCAAAGAACGCACTGCCTGCGAGATCGCCGTCTGCACGTCTTGTGCGGCGGCATCGATGTCGCGGTTCAAATTGAATTGCAGCGTGATGCGTGTAGTGCCGGCGTTGCTGACCGAGGTCATGGAATCCAGCCCGGCGATGGTCGAGAACTGGCGCTCCAGCGGTGTGGCCACCGTCGCCGCCATATTCTCCGGATTACCGCCCGCCAGATTCGCCGTCACCTGGATGGTGGGGAAATCGACATTGGGCAATTCGTTCACCGGCAATTTCATGAACGCGAACGTGCCGAACAGCGTCGTTGCAGTGACCAACACCGTGGTCATCACCGGGCGGTCGATGAAGATGCGCCAGATGCTCATGGACGGCTGCCCCCGGCTGCGGCATCAGCGCCTGGTTTGCCGCCCATACTTCCTTTTGCGTTTGATCCCGCCCCACCCTTGGCACCGACCGGCTCGACCGTACTTTCCGGGCGCAGGTTACTGGGAGGATTGATGATCACTTGCTGTCCCGCATCGAGACCGTCAGCAACGACGACCTGGCTGCCCAGTTGGCGCGCCACCTTGATTGCTTGCACATGCGCTTTCCCGTCCACCAACGCATAGACGAAGGAACCGTTTTGCCCGAGCTGGATCGCCGCTTCCGGGATGACAAGGGCATCCTGCTGCACACCCAATATCAAGCGCAACGAGACCAACTCGCCGGGCCAGATGATTTCGTCCTGGTTCGGGATGCGCGCTTTCATGCGGATGGTTCCGGTCTGCGTGTCGACGGTGTTATCGATAAAGGCCAGTGTGCCTTTGGTCAACACCTCATCCTTCGCATCGCGGCGCACCTCGACAGCCAAGGGGTGCTGGCGCTGCCCTTCCCGTGCCGCCTGCAATTGCTGTTGCGGCACGCTGAACGAGACCATGACCGGACGCGTGGCGTTGATAGTAACCAGAGGCGTAGCAGATGCTGCACTGACCAGATTGCCCTGCTTGATATTCAATATCCCGGCACGACCGGAGATCGGTGATGTGATGCGTGCATACCCGAGCTGCGCCTGCACCGATTTCAAAGCCGCCTGATCCGCGCGAACCGTGGCATTGGCCGCCTGCTCTTGCGCCACGGCCAGTGCATACTCTTGCTGGGTGACATATTCCTTGGCTACCAGAGATTCCAAACGACTCGCCTGTGCGCGCGCCTCTTTTGCCGATGCCTGATCTCGTGCCAGATTGGCGCGTGCCTTATCGACTTCTGCCTGCGGTAGGCTGGCGTCGATCTGGAACAACAGCTGCCCTGCCTTGACCAAGTCGCCCTCGCGGAATGCGATCTTTTGCAGCACACCGCTCACCTCGGCCCGCACGGCAACGCTTTGATCGGCTTCCACCGTACCCACCGCATCCAGCACGATCGGCACTGCTGCGGTTGCGACTGGCACCGTGTGCACTTGCATGGCTTTCGCGGCGCGTTTGTCCGGCCCGCCATCCATGCCTTCCGTTTTAGGCTTGGTGATATACCAAACCGCAGCGCCCGCGGCGATCGCCCCTAAAATAATCAGTATCGTGATAATCGTTTTTTTCATTTTGATTCCAAATCAGACGAAAAGATGCCTATAGAGCTATTGAGTTGCGACAGGCTCGAATACCAGCCCATCTCCGCTTGTATGACTTCCATGCGTGCATTGGCTTCGTTGGCTTGCGCCAGAAGCAGGTCGGGCAGATTGCCGACTCCGGCCTGATAGCGCGCCTGCGCAACTTCGCGCGACTGTCCCGCGCTGCGCAACAAGGCATGCGCACTGTCTATTGCCGCTTCCGCCGTATCCAGATCGAAGTAGGCTTGCCACACATCCAGCTCTACCTGAAGGGCGATACGATCGCGTGTCGCATCCAGTTGATCAGCGCGCGCCTGCGCCTGGCGCACTGTGTTTGTCGTTTTGAAACCGCTGAATAACGGAATCCGCAGATTGATGCCGATGGTGCCGTTGACGCTGCTGCTGCCGTAACCGCTGCTTTGAAAATTGTTGTAGTTCTTGCCTCCGGTAATGGTCAAATCAAGCGAAGGGTAGCCCAGCGCAGATGCAGCATCGGCGCTGGCATGTGCCGCCCGCGATTGCGCTTCGGCCGCCCCCAGGTCGGGACGGTTAGCCTTGGCTGTGCTGAGATAATCCTCGACTGTGGCCCGCACTACCTTGGTCGGCAGTTGCGCCTCAAGCGGTACAAGTTCCAGTTTCGCATTGACCGGCAACCCGACAGCATTACACAGCGCACCTTTGAATTTGTTCGCTTCACCCTGCGCACGGCGTAATTGCAAGCGACTCTGCGCCAGCAAGGTTTCTGCCAGATAGACGTCGCCGATGGTCGCCAGACCTGCCTGACGGCGAGCGTTAGCCACGTCGAAACTCATTTGCACGTTCTTGAGCGTCTCTTCGCCCGCAACGATGGTCTGGCGTGCTCCCAGCAGTTGGTAATAGGCTTGTTCGACGCGCAGCACGACAGCCTGCAGTGCGCGGTTCTGATTCAGGTTGGCAGCAAGCAAGTTGTAACTGGCAGCCTGCTTGGTCGCGGAACGGGCGCCGAAATCGAACAGCACATAACTCAGGCTGATGCTCGGTGAGAGCCGTGTTTGGGTTGCACCGGAGATGACCCCGGTGCTGCTGTTGATGGAGGTCTTGCCCCGGGTAAGGGGAACAAGCGCATCGAGCGTTGGGTAGTAGCCCGCCTCGGCGATGCCCACTGCAGCAGCCTGGGCACGCGCCGCCTCCCAGGCTTCGCGCGTGGATGAATTATTGAGCAAAGCCATGTCGGTGAGCTCGGCGAGCGTCATGGGCGACACAGTCTTGAGAACAGCCGCAGAACCAACTGGCGTCAATACTTTGGAAGACCGCCACACCATGTTCGGCTGCGGCGTGACAGAAAGATCCTGATCGAGTACCGGATCGGCATAAGACGGGGACATCAGGCATCCGCACGCAAGAATCGCCATGACCCTCAACGCATTCAATCGCCTGCTATTGATCGAGCTACTATTCATGCACTACCCGTATCGCGCTGCTGCGCGCAAACAGTAAACGAAAAAACCACCGGCCTTGGAGCCGGTGGGTATGGCGCACATTCTACGCTTGCTTGTGCTGCTATAGGAGGCGGTCTTTGGCCTTGTCGTTTCCCGGCGTACCGCCCGCGCCGACGGCAACGATGCGCTCGACATCTACCGAAAAAAATGGGGCAGTTGCCTGCCCCTGAAACCAGGTGTTGCACCTGGGGAGGAGGAAACACAATCTATGCGGCTAAACGCTCACTTCGACAAAAAGAACTCCTTGTTTTCGCGCATAATTCCGGACGCCCAAGGTGATAGCCTTGCAGCAGATCGGCGCCCGACCTTCTGGCGATTTCCAGCTGTTGCGCGTTTTCGATGCCCTCGATGCCTACCTGTATGCCTGCGCGGCGGAACCTGTCCACCAGTTGGTTGAATGAAGTTGTCGCATTGCGCGAACGCTCCGTCGTCCTGATCAAAGCACCGTCAAACTTGACGATATCAGGTTGCAGCTTGAGCACTCTTTCCAGACTGGAGTGTGCTACCCCGAAATCATCCACGGCGATGCGGTAACCCAGGCTGCGGTAATTGCTTACCGCATCGGCCAAACTCGCTTCGTCTCCGTTCACCGGTTCCTTGATCTCGATCACCACACGCGAGGTAGGTACCGAGTAGTAATGCAATATCTGCTCGAAGGTGCGCCCGTGGTCGCTGACACTGGAAAGCAAGCGCGGATGCACGTTCAGAAACAACAGCTCATGCTCGTCGAAACGGCTCGCATGATTCAGCAAGTGGATGGTGCGCACCAGGCGGTCGAACTGCACCACTTTGTTTGCCTTCAGCGCTTTATCGAATGCGGCATGTGGCGTCAACTCACCGGATTCGAGATGCACAGCTCGCAGCAAGGCTTCGCGTCCGACCACTTTGCCATCGGCCCGCAGCACGGGTTGAAACACGCTGCTCAGATGCATGCCCATGAAGCTGCACACCAACCCTTGTTGCTTTGTATCGATCAAGGCGTACTCGTCGAGATCGAGCAGCAGGTTGTTGCGCAACAGCAGTTTCAGGTACAAGTATTGGTGTGCCATGATTACTCCTTGCTTCTCATTTAATCTGCGTTCAGTGTAGCCACTCGGATTCCATGCGAGAACCAAGAAATATTTCTTTTCTTATCTCTAATCGAACTATTCGAAACGCTGCAGTGAAGCCGATCTGAAACACGGCACCTCATCGCCCATTCCAACTTCGGCGTGCCTCTTACTGATCGGAGTTCTATAACAAAACGGGCGTCCGAAGACGCCCGTTCTGACTTCCGAATCGACGGTCAGGTCAAGTTATAACCAGCCACTTGGCAGCCGCCTTTTGGCTGATTAGTGGATGGCTAGTAGTTACATCAGAAGTTGCGGACCACACCCACGGACAAGGCGCTCGGGCTTTTGCCAGCTCCGGGACTACCCACGCCACCGTGTGCATAGTTGGTAGCGGAGAACTGGGCCCCCGTACCGTTGCTCACCTTGGAGAGGGCTGCGTACACCGTCGTGCTCTTGGACAGATTATGGTCATAACCCAGACGCGAACAATGTGGCACCGGTGCCTGCAGATGTGTTTCCGCTCAGCGACACTTCGCCCGCCTTGGCGAATTGCAGCTTGATGGCATCGTTCTCGCTCAGATTGAACTGACCACCCAGTGCGAACACCGACTGCTTCGCACCGGTCAGGGTCGCTCCCGCGCTGAATGCGGCGGCTGCGTTCAGATCGGTGCTGACGTACTGTGCGCGCACCTTGCCAACGCCGAAATCATAGCCAGCTGCCAGCGACAGGATGGTTGCTTTCGCGCCGGTCTTGGCAATGCCTGCGGCCCCCGGAACACCAATGGTTGGTGTAGCTGTGAGACCGACGCCGGCAACGCCCAGGCTCAGATAGCTCGCTGCGGCGAAGATGCCATTGGAGTCATACGATGCACGCAAAGTGAAGCTGGAATCTTTTCCCAGGCTGTTCTGTGTACCGGTGAGCGATTGAATGGTGTTCGGCGCAAATCCGACGAGCACCGATGCTCCGCCCAGATTGGGAGACGCGTAAGCGATTGCGCGGCTGACGCGGCTGGGAACTGCGATCAGGCCAATGCCACCCAGACCGCCTGCGGTCAGGTTGCCGGCATCGCCCACTTTGTCGCCGAAGAAGTTAGCGTCGCCGACGTACTGGTTCGCCAGCGGCAGACGGCCTGCCAGCACGGTGCCGAAGCCGCCCGCCACACCGATGTAGGTGTCACGTTGTGTAACGAACAGGCCGGTTGAGTTGGCCGCGGAGGCAGCGCCTGTACCGCTCACTTCGGTTTCCAGCTGGTAGACCGCCTTCAGGCCATTAGCCAGATCTTCCGTGCCTTTGAAACCCAGGCGCGAAGCGTTGCTGGCCAGGTTCAGGCCATTCTTGGTGCCTGCCGTGGTTGTAGCGGCAGCGTTGCCGCTGTTGCTGTCCAGGGAGAGGTGAGCTCGTCCATAGACTGTTACGTCAGCGAAAGCCGGGGCCGAGAAAGCTGCAGCCACAGCCAGTGCGATGATCTTCTTGTTCATACATACTCCTGATTGGTTGTTAAAACTTGTTTTGACGTCGCTCGCCGGCGTTTTCGACGGAGAGCGCACGTCTGAATTTGTCGCGTCACTTCACGGCACGGTTACCGCATTACTTCTTGGTGTAGATCTTGTCGAACACGCCGCCATCAGCAAAGTGGTCTTGTTGCGTCTTTGTCCAGCCGCCGAATACCTTGTCGATCGTGATCAACTCCAGCTTTTTGAATTGCTTCGCATACTTCTTGGCCACTTTTGCATCGGTCGGGCGATAGTAGTTCTTCGCTGCGATTTCCTGGCCTTCCGGCGAGTACAGATATTCCAGATAAGCCTGGGCCACTGCGCGGGTGCCGTGCTTGTCCACGTTTTTGTCCACCACGGCTACCGGCGGTTCAGCAAGGATGCTCAGTGACGGGAACACGATGTCGAACTTGTCTTCACCGAATTCCTTCTTCACTAGATAGGCTTCGTTTTCCCAAGTGATCAGCACATCACCGATGCCTCGTTCAGAGAAGGTAACGGTCGATCCACGTGCACCGGAATCCAGCACCGGCACGTTACCGTACAGCTTGCCAACGAACTCTTGGGCTTTCGCCTGGTCGTTGCGATTGTGCTTCAGCGCATAGCCCCAGGCTGCCAGATAGTTCCAACGTGCACCGCCTGATGTCTTCGGGTTCGGAGTGATGACGGCCACGCCGGGCTTGATCAGGTCGTTCCAATCCTTGATGTTTTTGGGATTGCCCTTGCGCACCAGCAGCACGATGGTCGAGGTGTATGGCGAGCTGTTCAGCTTTAGATGAGACTGCCAGTCAGCGGGGATCAGGTCTGCTTTGGCATGCAATGCATTTATGTCAGCAGCCAGTGCCAAGGTCGCCACATCGGCTTCCAAACCGTCGATGATGGAGCGTGCCTGTTTGCCGGAACCGCCGTGCGACTGGCTGACAACTACGTCGTCGCCTGTCTTGGCTTTCCAGTATTTGGCGAAAGCAGTGTTGTATTCTTGGTACAGTTCGCGGGTCGGGTCATAAGATGCATTCAACAGTTTGATTTCGGCGGCATAGCTCGTTCCAGCCAATGCCAGCACCAACGCGCTGGAAATCAATGTTGCAGTTAACTTGCTCAACTTCATGGTGTCACTCCTAAGTGCGTTAATGAATATCGTCATTGGTTTTACGACGGACGCATCATAGAAATTCGGTGTTAGCACGAGAACCAATTAGTTCTGGAATGTTTATCTTGTTTTGGAATATGCGGAATTGACAGTTTCAGACAAAACACGGACACTTCGCTCCGTGCCGATTTGAGTTCAGCTTGCGGGGCACGTTAAACATTCCAGCTAAAGCGAGTGAACCCGCTCTAGCCCAAGCTGTGCGGGTTTTTCTTTTGGAGCTGTTTTGAACACATCGGTTGGAATTGTTTCCGCGCAACGCGCGATCTTCGATACACCGCTCACTTGCAAGAGCGGCGCGGTATTGCCGCACTATGAATTGATGTACGAGACTTACGGCAAGCTTAACGCCGGGCGCAACAACGCCATCCTGATCTGTCACGCGCTGTCTGGGCATCACCATGTCGCGGGTTACTATGCCGACGATACAAAGAATATCGGCTGGTGGGACAACATGATCGGGCCGGGCAAGCCCATCGACACGGACAGGTTCTTTGTCATCGGCTTGAACAACCTTGGCGGCTGTCACGGCTCCACCGGCCCTTCCAGCATCGACCCGCAGACCGGCAAACCTTACGGAGCAGCCTTCCCGGTGGTGACGGTGGATGATTGGGTGGAGTCGCAAGCACGGCTCGCCGACCAACTCGGCATCAAACAGTTCGCGGCCGTGATCGGCGGCAGCCTGGGCGGCATGCAGGCCATGCACTGGGCGCTGGCCTATCCCGAGCGCGTGCGGCATGTGCTGGCGATCGCCACCGCGCCGCACCTCACCGCGCAGAATATCGCCTTCAACGACGTGGCACGCAACGCCATCCTCACCGACCCGGATTTCCACAACGGCGATTTCTACCAGCACGGCGTGGTGCCGACGCGCGGCCTGCGCCTGGCACGCATGCTGGGGCACATCACCTATCTTTCCGACGATGCGATGGCGGACAAGTTCGGGCGCGAGTTGCGCACGGGCAAGCTGAATTACAGTTACGACATCGAGTTCCAGATCGAGTCTTATCTGCGCTACCAGGGCGACAAATTCGCCGCGTATTTCGATGCCAACACTTATTTGCTGATGACCAAGGCGTTGGATTATTTCGACCCGGCACGGCCCTTCGACGGCGATCTGAATCGCGCTTTTGCCGCCGCGCAGGCCAAGTTCCTCGTGGTGTCGTTCACTACCGACTGGCGTTTTTCGCCGCAACGTTCGCATGAGATCGTGCACGCACTGCTGCACAACAAGCGCGACGTGAGCTATGCCGAGATCTCCTCGCAGCACGGCCACGATTCGTTCCTGATGCAGGACGAGCAATATTTCGCGGTCATGCGCAATTACCTGAACAACGTCGCTATGGAGTGCACGGTATGAACCTGCCCATCATCCAGGCGCGCCCCGATTTCGCCGCCATCGCCGCGTGGATACCGCAAGGTTCCTCCGTGCTCGACCTCGGCTGCGGCGACGGCAGCCTGTTGCGCTATCTGCGCGAATCGCGCGCCGTACGCGGCTACGGTGTGGAGATCAGCGACGCGAACATCGCGGCCTGCATCGCCAACAATGTGAACGTGATCCAGAACGACCTGGAATCCGGCCTCGCGGATTTCGAGGACAACGCCTTCGACTTCGTCATCCTGTCGCAGACATTGCAGGCGACCCGCCACACCGAGGCATTGATGAATGAGATCGTGCGCGTGGGTCGTGAGGGCATCGTCAGCTTCCCCAACTTCGGTTACTGGAAAAATCGTCTGCAGGTTTTGATGGGCAATATGCCCGTCTCGGATGAGCTGCCGTATCAGTGGTATGACACACCCAACGTGCACCTGTGCACACTGCATGATTTCGAAAGCCTCTGCGCGCATCACCGGATTCATATTTTGGACCGGCACGTGATGGCGAACGGCAATGATGTGCAGGTGCTGCACAACCTGCTGGGCAGCACTGCTGTCTACCGCTTCAAGCGCGATGCTTGATTCGTGGAAACCCCTAGGAATTCAGATTTCGTCATTCCGGCGAAGGCCGGAATCCAGTAACTTCAATCAACTGGACACCGACCTTCGCCGGTGTGACGAACTATTTGGGGTTTCTATATGACTGTCTGGGAGCAGCTCTTCACGAAACGCATGCTCATCTGCGTGTTCATCGGTTTCTCTTCCGGCCTGCCGCTGTATCTGCTGTTCAACCTGGTACCCGCCTGGTTGCGCACCGAACAGATCGATCTCAAGACCATCGGCTTGTTCGCGCTGATCCAGTTTCCCTACACCTGGAAGTTCGTCTGGTCGCCGCTGCTGGATCGTTACGTGCTGCCTGCGCTGGGGCGGCGACGCGGCTGGATGCTGCTGTCACAAGTCGGCCTGCTGCTGGTGATCGCCACGCTCGGCGGCTTCTCGCCGCAGACCGAGATGACCAGCATCGTGCTGTTCTGCACCTTGCTCGCGTTCCTCTCTGCCACCCAGGACATCGTGCTCGACGCCTATCGCCGCGAGCTGTTGAGCGATGCCGAACTCGGTCTTGGCAATGCAGTGCACGTAAACGCTTACCGCATTGCCGGCCTGATCCCCGGTTCTCTGTCGCTTATCCTGTCCGATTTTCTGCCGTGGAGTTCGGTGTTCATCATCACCGCGCTGTTCATGCTGCCCGGGATGGTGATGACGCTAATGGTGAGCGAGCCGCACCGGGCGCTGCCGCCCAAGACCTTGCGCGAGGCTATAGTTGAGCCGTTCCATGAATTCATCACGCGCCAGGGCTGGAACAGCGCGTTGCTGATCCTCGCTTTCCTGTTCTTCTACAAACTTGGTGACAGCCTGTGCACCGCGCTGGCCACGCCGTTCTACCTGGACATGGGCTTCACCAAGACTGAGATCGGCCTCATCGCAAAAAATGCTGGATTGTGGCCGGCGGTTATCGGTGGCTTGCTAGGCGGCTTGTGGATGCTGAAGATCGGTATCAACCGGGCGTTGTGGCTGTTCGGCGTGGTGCAGGTCGTGTCCATCTTCGGCTTCGCCTGGCTGGCGGCGCAGGGACACTTCGATAGCATCGGTGCGGCCGAGCTTACACAACTCGGCTTGGTCATCGGGCTGGAAGCTTTCGGTGTCGGCGTCGGCACCGCCGCTTTCGTCGCCTTCATCGCGCGCACCACCCATCCCGCTTACACCGCTACCCAGTTTGCCCTGTTCACCAGCCTCGCCGCCGTGCCACGCACTTTCATGAATGCCACCGCGGGTTGGCTGGTGGAGGCAATGGGCTGGATGATGTTCTTTCTGCTGTGCGCGCTACTGGCGATACCGGGTATGTTGCTGTTGTTTAAGGTTGCGCCGTGGAATCAGGTGCAACAGAACTGAAAAGCTGATTACCAAGTTTGGGATACAACGGAATATTGCGTAACCAATTTGACTTCATTCAGAACATGCGAAACAGTATTTTTTATTTAGCTGTACTGCTCAATCTATCGGGATGTGTTGGATATTCCTACTCTGAGAATGGAAATGTTGTTACTTCCAATACTGATTTTTCAGGCGTAGAGGATAAATACAGGACGAAACTCACCAGCCAGAGCAGCGGATAAAATCCATCCAGACGGGTCAAAAATGTATGTTGTCTATCACGAAAAAAAATGGTGTGGTTTAACCATTTTTGCCATTGTCCCTATCCCCTTAATGCTGCCAGTTTGCCAGTTCCACACAGAAGTAATTTACAGAGATGCGAAGCCCGTACAAGTGGCATATCAATGGCAGTCATCTTCTACTTCATTATGTGGGCCGTTTGTGCCTTATATGGGAAGCGGTGGGCCAATTACTTTCTGCAAATCTTACTAAGGCATAAAGCCCTAAGCCCGCGTAAGGCGCAATAACCAACGGGCATTGCGCCATATGGGTGATGTCAAAACATCCGGTGCAATGCGCTACGCTTATTGCACCCTACGTTCGAGTTGCCTGTCCTGTACCTTCCCCAACACCACCTGCGCACTGATCGCCCCGATCAACGCCCTCAACATGTCCGATTGCGTATCCCACGCATAACCTTGTGTGCCGAGGAAGGCATCCGCACCTTGGCCCATCATCTCTGCCGCCGCCCATTCGATGAGTTCGTAGCTGGCGCTGACCGCAAGGCAGCAGGCGATTCAGCAGCGGGGTGAAGGTGTAGCGTTGGCAGGTGGCGGCGATGAAGATGGGGATGGTCTCCATCCACCAGGTGGAGTAATCGTGCGGATGGATGGCGGTGATCTTAAGTAACAAGGGTTCATTGTTCGTTTCATCTTCACGCCATGTTGAAACATGGCGACAGTTGATTCACGCCCATCACCCGAAATTCGATCGTTTTGCTACACTGGCGGCATGAATGAACGCTCGATCAAACGTCTGCTGCTTACTCTCGTGATGGCTATCATCGTCATCATGATTGCCAAGTTCTTGATGATCAAGGCCGCGACCAATCTGGGCAATGCTGCCAATGAAAAGAAACAATCTGCCGCCAGCCAGCAGGCGCCCGCACCTGCTACCGACACTCCAGTGAGTGAAGCGAACGATTTGCAGGCTGCCAGCGCTATCCCGGAAGCGGGGTTGGCAGCCTCGTCAGTGGAAGCGACTGCCCAATAATTTGGGTTGCGCGCTGCTTCACAAGTCCTCTTCCCCGCGTCAAGCAGCGACTTCGTAATCCACCATCAGTGGCGCGTGGTCGCTGAAGCGCTGTTCCTTGTAGATGCCCGTGGATACCGCCTTTGCAGCCATATCCGGAGTGGCGATCTGGTAATCGAGACGCCAACCGACATCCTTGGCCCATGCCTGGCCGCGATTCGACCACCAGGTGTAGGCTTCGAGTTCGGGGTGCAGTTTGCGGAACACATCGACGAAGCCGACTTCATTGAACAGCTCGGTGAGCCAGGCGCGTTCTTCCGGCAGGAAGCCGGAGTTCTTCTTGTTGCCGCGCCAGTTCTTCAGGTCTTTTTCGGTATGGGCGATGTTCCAGTCGCCGCACACGATCACGTCGCGCCCACTGTGTCGCAGTTGGACACAGGTGAGGCATGAAGGCTTCCAGGAACTTGAACTTCACCGCCTGGCGTTCTTCGCCGCTGGAGCCGGAGGGCAGGTACAGCGACACCACGCTCAGGTTGCCGAACTGCGCTTCGATGTAGCGTCCCTCGGCATCGAACTCGGGGATGTCCAAACCGACGATCACGTTATCCGGCTTGCGCTTGCTGTAGATACCCACGCCGCTGTAGCCCTTCTTTTCGGCATAGTGTAAGTATCCGTGGTAGCCAAGCGGTGCGAGCATGTCAGGCGTCATGTCACCCGCTTGTGCCTTGAGTTCCTGCACACACAGGATGTCGGCATTTTGTTGGGCGAACCATTCCAGCATGCCTTTGTTGTAGGCGGAACGGATGCCGTTCAGGTTGAGAGTGATGATGCGCATGAATTTTCTCGATCGAAGGGATGCGCGCATTATAATGGCGGCTGTCCATGGAGCTTCTCACTTCGTCATTGATGAGGAAACTAGCCATTCGACTAAGCCCGCTAGCGGGCAAGTCGCTGGTTATCCGGCGAAGGCCGGAATCCAGTGGTTTTAAACAAAATGCATTTTTGTCTTGCTGGATTCCGGCCTTCGCCGGAATGACGGCATCAATCTAAAGTAGCTGTTGAGGATTCCATGCACGCTTACCGCCAGGATTTCATTCGCTTCGCCGTCGCGCAGAACGTATTGCGCTTCGGCGAGTTCCAGACCAAGGCCGGGCGCCTTTCGCCCTATTTCTTTAACTCCGGTCTGTTCCAGGACGGTGCGGCATTGCGCGAGCTGTGCCAGTTCTATGCGCAGGCGATCCTCGCTTCAGGCGTGCAGTTCGACATGCTGTTCGGCCCGGCCTACAAAGGCATCCCGCTGGTAGCGGGTACTTCCATCGCACTGGCGGAGCAGGGACGCAATGTGCCGTATTGCTTCAACCGCAAGGAAGCGAAAGACCATGGCGAGGGCGGCAACACGGTGGGCGCAAAACTGCAGGGCAGGGTGCTCATCATCGACGACGTGATCTCGGCAGGAACCTCGGTGCGCGAATCCATCGAACTGATCCGTGCCGCAGGTGCGACACCCTGCGGCGTGGTCATCGCGCTGGATCGCATGGAACGCGGTCAGGGCGAATTGTCCGCCGTGCAGGAAGTCAAACGCGACTACGGCCTGCCCGTGATTTCCATCGCCGCGCTGGATGACCTGCTCGGTTATTTGCAGGGGCAGACAGAGTTAGTGCAGAATCTGCACGCAGTACAATCCTATCGTGACCGTTACGGAGTGAAATGATGATCGATTCCAAGTTGTTGGTGAGTGCTGTTGCTTTATGTGCGGCGGTTTCTTTTAATGCCGAGGCCAAGCTCTTCAAGTGGGTGGACGACAACGGCACCACGCATTACGGCGAAACCATCCCGCCGGAATATGCCAACAAAGAGGCGCAGAAGTTGGAAAAAGGCCGCATCGAAAAGCGCGAAGACAAGCGTGAAAAAGAGGGCCTGAAAACAGCTCAGAAAGATCCAGCCGCCGAAAAAGCGCGCATCGAGGCAGAGCGCCATGACAATGCGCTGATCAATACTTACAGCAATGAACAGGAAATCGATCTGGCACGCGACCGCAACTTGCAACAGGTCGAGGCACGCACCGCCAGCTTCACCACGCTGCTCAAATCGGCACAGGAAAATCTGGCTGGACTGCAGCAGGAATTCGACGCGCTTACCAAGCAGGGACGCAAGATTCCCAAGTCGCTGGATGAAGACCTCGTTGAAGCAAAGGCTCGTATCGCCAAACTGCAAAGTGATCTCGAGACCAGCATGAAGGAACTTGAGGCAGTGAAAGCCCGCTATGCAGCGGACAAGGCGCGTTACCGCGAACTGAAGGGTTTGCCACCCCAAGACAAGACAGTAATTACACCTCTTCAAATCGGCGGGTGGTTGCATCGTGGCGCAGCAACTGCCCGTGTTCGATGTCGAAGTACCAGCCATGCAGCGCCAGCGTTCCCGCCGCTACGCCTTCACGAATCCAGTCGAACGTCAGCAGATTTTCCAGCGAACTGAGTATGGCCTGTTGTTCGCAGACCCGCTCCTGCTCCTGCGGACTGGCTTGCGGCAGGTCACGGCGCACCTTGCTCCACGCATCTTCTGCGAGCCGCATCCAGCTGGCGATGTAAGTCGCTTGCGTGTTTGCATCGCCTTGGCCGGCAAGCAGGGAGCGGATACCGCCGCAATGGGCATGACCCAGCACGATGATGTGTTCGACGCCCAGAATGCGCACACCGTATTCCAGTGCCGCACTGGTACCGTGCCGTCCGCTGTCGCGACTCTCCGCCGGAGGCACCAGATTCGCCACGTTGCGGATGACGAACAAGTCGCCCGGCGCGCAATCCAGCACCAGCGCCGGATCCACGCGCGAGTCACAACACGCGACTACCAGTATCTTCGGGGTTTGTCCGTCCTGAACCAGCTGCCGGTACAGCGCATCATCGTCCGTGAAATGCTGCTCGCGGAAACGGTGAAAACCTGCGATCAGATCGCCCGGGTTGGTCATGCGCCCGTCAGGAGCCGCTGCGCTTCGCGGTATTTGTCGGCGGTCTTCTGCAGCACGTCGGCTGGCACTTGCGGTGCGGGCGGTTGCTTGTTCCAGCCGGAAGACTCCAGCCAGTCGCGCACGAACTGCTTGTCGAAGCTGGGCGGATTGCTGCCGACCTGGTATTGGTCGGCGGGCCAGAAACGCGATGAATCGGGCGTCAGCGCTTCGTCGATCAGATACAGCTTGCCTGCCTCATCCACGCCGAATTCGAACTTGGTGTCGGCGATGATGATGCCGCGTGTCAGCGCATAGTCCGCCGCTGCGGTGTACAGAGCCAGCGTGGCGTTCTTCACTTGTTCGGCCATCTCTGCGCCCAGCAATTTCTTGGCTTCTTCGAACGAGATGTTCTCGTCGTGGTCGCCCACTGCGGCTTTGGTCGAAGGCGTGAACAGCGGCTGCGGCAACTTCTGCGCTTCCTGCATTCCCGCCGGCAACTGGATGCCGCATACGGCACCGGTCTTTTTGTAATCCTTCCAGCCGGAACCCACCAGATAGCCGCGCACGATGGCCTCGATCGGCAGCGGCTTCAGTTTCTTGGTGACAAAGGCGCGACCGCGCACTTGCGCGCGCTCGGCCTCGGTCTTCACCACGGACTCGGGATCGATACCGGAAAGATGATTGGGGATGACGTGGCCCAGCTTCTTGAACCAGAAATTGGATACCGCAGTCAGCACCTCGCCCTTGCCGGGGATCGGCGTGGGCAGGATCACATCGAACGCGGACAGACGATCCGTCTGCACGATCAGCAGATGCTCGGCATCGACTTCATACAGATCGCGCACCTTGCCGCGATGCAGCAGTTTCAGACTGGTCAGATTGGATTCGTGTAAAGCGCTCATATCAATTCAAAGTAGGCAGGGTGGTTGCGGCAATTTGTTCCGCTTGTTGCTTGCGATAGTCGGCGAGTTTCTGCGCCAGTTGCTTGTCGTTCAATGCCAGCATGGAGACGGCGAACAAGTCCTGCGTTCGCCGCACCCGCTTCGCCGATGGCAAAGGTGGCAACGGGGATGCCTTTCGGCATCTGCACGATGGACAGCAGCGAGTCCATGCCCTTCAGATACTTCGAGGGGATGGGCACGCCCAGCACCGGCAGCGTGGTCTTGCCGGCGATCACGCCGGCCAGATGCGCCGCACCGCCGGCACCGGCGATGAAGCATTGCACGCCTTGTGCCGACATTTCCTTGATGTAGTCGAACAGCAGATCGGGCGAGCGATGCGCCGAGATGACGCGCGCATCGAACGCCACACCGAAATCCTGCAAGGCACGCGCGGCCTGCTGCATGATCTCCCAATCGTTGCTGCTACCCATCACGATGGAAACTAAAGGTTTGCTCATGACACTTCCTTTGCTTGCAAATGCAACAACGCCCCCGTTGTCGGAGGCGCTGTGTGGTGCTTACTTGCCCTTGTGATACCCAACCACGCGCTCGACTTCGTTCTTCGAGCCGAGGATGACCGGCACACGTTGATGCAGGCCCGTGGGCTGCAATTCCATGATGCGCTCGCGTCCGGTGGAGCTCACGCCGCCAGCCTGTTCGACGATGAACGACATCGGATTGGCTTCGTACATCAGGCGCAGCTTGCCCGGCTTGGTCGCGATCTTTGGTGTCGAACGGATACATGAAGATGCCGCCGCGTGTCAGGATGCGGTGCACTTCGGCCACCATGGAAGCAACCCAACGCATGTTGAAGTTCTTCTCGCGGCCGCCGTCCTTGCCCTTGACGCACTCTTCGACGTAACGCTGCACCGGCTCTTCCCAGAAACGCTGGTTGGACATGTTGATGGCGAACTCGGCAGTATCTTCCGGGATTTGCATGTCCGGGTGAGTCAGGAAGAAATCGCCGACGTCGCGGTCCAGCGTGAAGCCGTTCACGCCGTGACCGGTGGTGATCACGATCATGGTGTTCGGGCCGTACAGTGCGTAACCGGCGCAGATCTGCTTGGTGCCGGGCTGCATGAAGTCGGCAGCGGTCGGATTGGTCACGCCTTCCGGGCAACGCAAGATGGAGAAGATGGTGCCGACGGAGATGTTCACGTCGATGTTGGAAGAGCCATCCAGCGGGTCGAACGTGATCAGGTACTTGCCCTTCGGATATTGAGCCGGGATCGGGTAGATGTCGTCCATCTCTTCCGATGCCATCGCCGCCAGATGACCGCTCCACTCGTTGGCCTTGATGAACACTTCGTTGGTGATGATGTCCAGCTTCTTCTGTGTCTCGCCTTGCACGTTCTCGCTGCCCGCGCTGCCCAGCACGCCGATCAGCGCGCCCTTGTTCACGTCATGCGCGATCTGCTTGCAGGCAGACACGATGTCGCTGATGCAGGCCGGTGAAATCGCCGGTTGCGCCGGGGATGGCGCGTTGTTCTTCGATGATGAACTGGATCAAACTTTTGCTCATTGCTGCTCTCCTCTGATTAAATTTTTCAACTAACGGATTTTACAGGTTTTACGCTTTGCTCTCTACGGCTATTTGGTCAACGAAATGAATAGTTCGGGCAATCGCTCGGGCAGCTGCGCCACCTTGTCGATGATGGTGTACTGCCTGCCGAAGATATCCGCCACATACTCGTCGGCTTTGGGATCGAGATTGATGCAGTAGCTGTAGATGCCTTGCCGGTCCAGCTCTTTCACTGCCTGCCGCGCATCCGCGATCAGCAGCTCGCCGTCTTTGCTATCGATGTCCGCAGGTTGTCCGTCGGTCAGGATCAGCAGCAGTTTCTTGTCGGCCTGTTGCTGCTCCAGATAATGCCCGGCATGGCGCATCGCCGCACCCATGCGCGTGGAATAGCTGGCTTTCATCGCCGCCAGGCGGCCTTTCACCTCGTCGTCCCAACGTTCGCTGTAGCCCTTGATGTGCAGGTAGCGCACGTCGTGCCGCGTGTTGGAATGGAAGCCCGCGATGGCGAACGGGTCGCCCAGTTTTTCCACTGCCCAGCCGAGCAGCGACACCGCTTCCTGGCTCAATTCCAGAATGGTCTGCTCGCTGCCTGCCGCTTTTTCGTTGAGCGATTCGGACAGGTCGAGCAGCACCATCACCGCGATGTTGCGCCCGTCGTTGCGGTGGCTCATGTTGATGCGCGGGTCGGGTTGCGCACCGCTCTTGTAGTCGATGAGCGAACGGATGGCGACATCCAGATCGAGCTCGCTGCCTTCTTCCTGATAGCGGATGCGCACCTTGTCCTGCGGCTTGAGCAGGTCGAGGATCTTCTTCAGGCGTTTGGCCAGCGCCGCATGCTTTTCCAGCAACTTGTCGATGTCCGCCGCATTGCCGCTTGGATGCAAGCCTTCATACACGCTCACCCAGTCGGGGCGATAGCTCTGCGTGCTGTAATCCCACTCGGGATAGTGGCGCGGCGGCAAGCCGCTGAACTCTTCCTGTTGCTCGGTGCGCTCCGGCTTGTCGAACGCATCTTCCTCATCACCTTCTTCGATGAAGATCCACATGTGGCGGTTGTCGTCGCGATAATCGACTTCGGTGTTGTCGAAATAGATATCGGCTGACAGATCAGCCTGACGGCGCGTGCGCGCGATGAACGAGATCGCCAGATCGACCATCTCGTTCGTGGACGATTCGCCCTGCGGCCATGATGCGCTGGAAACGCTCGACGATCTCGCACACATCCTTGTTGCGGTAGCTGCATGTCGGGTCGAGCATGGCGCGCGACACCATCGCCAAGCGATGGCGCACTGCCGATTGTTTGTCCGGATCGCAAGCGTCTTCGACCGGGACCGGGTGCAGCGCCATGAACAGTTTGCGCAGCCCCGGATACTGCTGCATCGCCAGTTGCTCGACGCGGATGTCCTCGAAGAACTCCACCGCCATGCGCTGGAACGGGCTGATGTTGTCGGCCACCACCGGCTTGGTCCAGCGGCGGTGGGCGGCGATATGTGCCAGTGCGGCGCGGTAGCGGTCGATGCCCTTCACGCCATGCGCATCGTCATACACATCCGGCAGGCGGATACCTTCTGCATCGAAATACGGCATCGGCTTGCGCTGCTCGTCGAACACCAGCGAGTAGGGCACGAAGTGATCGCTGTCCTGCCACAATCCGTGCAGGTACAGATCGAGCTTGCGTTCGTTATCCACCAGCAGCGTGCCGTGGCGCTCGCGTTGCAGCACGGCTTTGGAATCTGCCGATTGCAGTGCGAAATATTCGATCTGCCGTTCAGGATGGTCGTTGTAATAGCGTGCACCGTAAGCTGCCCAGTTCTTCAAGCCTTCCAGCGACAGGATCTCCAGCAACCTCGGCGCTTGCTTGAAGAATTCCGGCAGGCCGGGGCTGGCGAAGGTCTTGTGCAAACCGTGGACAGAACTTGTGGTGTCTTCCATCAACTGCTGCGACAGATCGAGATAGAGCTTGAGCTGTTCCTGTGAATGCAGCCGGCGCGACACCGCCGCGATGCTTTGCAGGAATGGAACGATGGCTTTGAAGTTGGTGGACTTCGACAGCATGTAGGCGAAATCCTTGAGCATCAGCAAAGAATGCTCACCCGCGTTCTGCGCCACGGTCGGCGCTTCTTCCAGATAGATCAGGATCGGCTCGACGCCGCGTCCCATCTTGCCCAGGAAACGCGCGTTGTCGATGTAGGAACCGATGCCTTCTTCCGAGAGCAAGGCCAGTGCTTCGGTCATGCATTCTTCGAAGACCGCGCGCACGTCCGGGAAGCCGACGCTGAGTCGCTCCCAGTAGGGCTGCATTTTCGCGCTGATGGTCACCGGTTCGGACACTGCAATCCTTAGGCGAAGGTCGCGTCGATGGCGTGATCCAGCGTGTCGCGGATGTCCGCGTCGTCGGTGATCGGGCGCACCAGCGCCATGCGGCAGGCCGCTTGCGGCGCGACACCGCCTTTGATCAGGGTCGCTGCGTACACCAGCAAGCGTGTGGAGATACCTTCATCCAGCCCGTGTCCTTTGAGGTTGCGAGCGGCCTGGCCGATCTTCACCAGTTGCGCCGCCAAGCCGAGCTCGATGCTGGTCTCTTTGCTCAAAATCTGAGCTTCCACGCTCGCCTCCGGATAATCGAACTCGAACGCGGTGAAGCGCTGTTTGGTCGATTGCTTCAAGTCCTTCATCAGGCTCTGGTAGCCGGGGTTGTAGGAGATCACCAATTGGAAATCGGGATGCGCCTCGATCAATTCGCCTTTCTTGTCCAGCGGCAAGGTGCGGCGGTGGTCGGTGAGCGGGTGGATCACCACGGTGGTGTCCTGCCGCGCTTCGACGATCTCATCCAGATAGCAGATCGCGCCGATGCGCGCCGCCGTCGTCAGCGGACCATCCAGCCAGCGCGTGCCGTTGGCATCGAGCAGATAGCGCCCGACCAGGTCGCTCGCGGTCATGTCTTCGTTGCAGGCCACGGTGATCAGCGGCTTGTTCAGCTTCCACGCCATGTATTCGATGAAACGCGATTTGCCGCAGCCGGTCGGACCTTTCACCATCACCGGCAGGCGCGCTGTGTAAGCCGCTGTGTACAGCGTGACTTCGTCGCCCTGTGCCTGATAGAACGGTTCCTTGTGAACCTTGTATTGTTCTTTGCTATCCATTGCGTACTCCTTCGTCCGGTTTTTCACTGCACTCCGAACGTTCTTAATCCTTGGAAAAAAACGCCCCCAACTGGTGGGGGCGCATTTTTACTTCGATGCTGTTCGTGCTTACTTGTGCACGCCCAGCTTTTCGCGCCAACCTGGGAACAGCTTGTCCGCATCCTTGGGGAAGGATTCGAACGCGCGGGCGAACTCTTTGTGTTCCTTCGCGTATTCGATCGGATCTGCACCTTCTTTCCAGCAGTCGTAAGCTTGACGCAGCGACTTCGCACCTGCAGCCGGGCTGTCGATGTGGCCGTAAGCTCCGCCGCCTGCGGTGTTGATCACGTTGCCGTGGCCGAGGTTCTTGAAGAAGCCTGGCAGACGCAGCGCGTTCATGCCGCCGGAGATGATCGAGCTGGTGGCCTTCATGCCGTGCCACTCTTGCTTGAAGTACGGACCTTGCGCGACATCGTCATCCAGCATGAAGGAGATCAGCTTGTCGGAAGATTCGCCTTCCATCTTGCCGTAACCCATCGTGCCTACGTGCATGCCGGACGCTCCCAGCAGACGCGTCATCTTGCAGTGCACGAACGCGGTGTAGCCGCGCTTGGATTGCGGAGATGTCACAGCACCGTGACCGGCGCGGTGGAAGTGCAGGAACTGTGCCGGGAAGTTGCGGCGGGCAACTGTCACTGCGGTCGGGCCTGCAACATAGCCGTCAACCAGGAAGGCAACGCGCGGTGCGTTGAAACCGAACGCATCGAGGATGAACTCGGCACGGGCGATCATTTCAGCAGGATCGTCAGCGGTGATGTTGGCGGAGAACATCTTGGCTTCGCCGGTTTCGTCCTGGGCGCGATTCATCGCGTCCACGACCAGCGGGATCACTTTTTTCAGCGGGCAGAACGGTTGGTTGCCTTGCGGCTCGTCGTTCTTGATGAAGTCGCCGCCCAGCCAGAACTGGTAGGCTGCACGAGCGAACGGCTCGGGACGCAGACCCAGCTTAGGCTTGATGATGGTGCCGGCGATGTAGCCGCCGTTCTCGACGGGACGACCCAGCGCACGCCACATGTCCACGATGTTGACGACCGGGCCGTCGAACAGACGCAGGTACTTCGGCGGCAGGTAGAAGTCGTGCATCTTCAGGTATTCGCAGTCGCCCATACCCTGGTTGTTGCCGATGGTCAGCGTCAGGAACGACGCGATCATCGCGCGGCCGTCGATGATGTTGATGTCGAACAGGTCGACCGGATAAGCGATCTTGACCAGGCCGGTCTCTTCGTTGATCTCGTACACCAGCGCGTCAACGCCCTTGGTGAAGTCGTCGGTGGTCGAAACTTCGACGTTGGTGCCGGTGGAAGATTCGGCGGCGACGTGCGCGGCCACTTCCAGGAATCCGTGCCCGGTCTTGGGCTTCATGATGTAGGCGGTCAGAACGTGATTGCCGCCTTTGATTAAGTCTGCTTCCTTGAGATCAAGGTTTGAGTAACGACTGGATTGATCCATCTGCTTCTCCTCGTATGTTGATGTTGACTACGGAGCGCACTATACGCGCGGCAACTATAAACAACAGTCAATTATTTTTATTCGAACCATAAGCGATGCTTATGGTATAAATCGCTTCATGCTGCCTATCTCCCTGCGCCAACTGCAAGTCTTCGAGAGCGTCGCCCGCCATCTGAACCATTCGCGTGCGGCGGCGGAGCTGTTTTTGTCGCAACCGGCGGTGTCGATGCAGATCAAACAGGCCGAGATCGCAATCGGCCTGCCGCTGTTCGAACAGGTCGGCAAGAAACTTTTCCTCACCGAAGCCGGACGCGAACTGCTGCGCTACAGCCGCAGCATCCTGCAACTGGTCGACGAGATGGAATCCGTGTTCGGCGAGATGAAAGGACTGGAGCGCGGCCACCTCAACATCTCCGTGGTCAGCACCGCCAACTACTTCATGCCGCAACTGCTGGCCAAGTTCATCCACGCCCATCCCAAGATACAGGTCAGCCTCTCCGTCGCCAACCGCGATGCCGTGATCAAGCAGCTCGCCGACAACATCGCCGACCTCGCCATCATGGGACAGCCGCCGCAAGGCACCGACATGCGCGCCGAGGCCTTCATGCAGAACCCGCTGGTGGTGATCGCCGCACCCACGCATCCATTGGCGCGCGCCAAGAAGATCCAGCCGAAACAATTGGCGAAAGAAACCTTCCTCTTGCGCGAACAAGGCTCCGGTACACGCGGTGTGGTGGAGCGCTTCTTCGCCAGCCACAAACTCGCCTTGCCTGCGCACATGGAGATGGACACCAACGAAGCCATCAAACAATCGGTGCAGGCAGGCATGGGCATCGGCATCATCTCGCGCCACGGCATCGAACTGGAACTGGAGACCAAACGCCTCGTGGTGCTCGACGTGGATCACTTTCCCATCGTGCGCCACTGGTACATCGTGCAGCGCAAGGACAAACGGCCTTCTACTGCGGCGCAGGAGTTCGAGCGCTTCTTGCTGGAAGAATCGCAGAGCATGATGGGGCAGGTCAATGCATCAGCAGCAAACAAAAAGCGGAGTAAGATTTGACCGTCCGAAATCGGCCAGTAAGCAGACATTCGAACGAGGTACTACTTACGGATCAATATGGGCGACGGAACTGGATGCTCATGAATCAAATCTGTGTGCTGGTTCAATTGACCTTGTTTGTTGCGCTGATGCGCAGGTGGTGAAACTCAAGCCGTGCAGAGCATCAATGCAGCTATCTGTCGTGTTGACTGGTCGAACTATCGCTACACATTATCGGACGATTATCCAGCACTGGACGCAAGAACTGATGGCTGCTGGCACGCACCTGTAGCTTTGCTGGCGAGCTGCAAAGTATCTTGGATTATCGACTTCGAATCTTCGTCACAATAACTCGACTCTTTGCTGTTGGACATCTGGACGCTAACTCACTCGAGCATGACAACTGGCAGAGAATGCCTTCCTTGTTATACGTGAATGCCGTGAGCAACTCATACCGTCGCAAGAATTCTCAGGCTGAACTGATGCACAGCTGACGGCTGCACAAGCCGCTTCAGATGGTTACACGGTGGCAATAAGGCAAATGACTGAGCAAATTGGGAATAGCCTGACTACGCTATAAGATTTCGAGATGCCGATTAGGTGGGATGTGGATACATCTGAATTTGAATAGACTCAATCCGAAGTTAGTGACCTGTGAATTTAACGATGATACGAGACTTCGATGAACGTCCGCTTTGGAGAAGTCATGGCAATGTCGGCTTCGCGTTAATACCGGCCTTACAGCTATTCTCGATCGCTATGCCACCTCTCACTGGATTGCTCACCAACTATAGCGCAATCGCCGGAAACAAAAAAGCGACCCGAAGGTCGCTTTTTGTTTGCTGCCTGATGCGATGATTACTTCACGATCGCGTTCAGTTCACCCTTGATGTAACGCATTGCCATTGCATCCAGCGCGATCGGCTTGATCTTGCCGGCTTGACCGGCAGAACCGAAGGCTTCGTAACGCTGCCTTGCAGATCGCCTTCATCGCCTTGGTGGTTTCGGCCAGGAACTTGCGCGGATCGAAGTCCTTGGGGTTTTGCGCCAAGTAGCGACGGGTCGCGCCGGTGGATGCCATACGCAGGTCGGTGTCGATGTTCACCTTGCGCACGCCGTGCTTGATGCCTTCGACGATCTCTTCGACCGGCACGCCGTAGGTCTGTGGCATCTGGCCGCCGAATTCGTTGATGATCTTCAGCCATTCTTGCGGCACGGAAGAAGAACCGTGCATCACCAGGTGGGTGTTGGGGATACGTGCGTGGATTTCCTTGATGCGGCTGATCGCCAGAGTGTCGCCTGTGGGCGGCTTGGTGAACTTGTACGCGCCGTGCGAAGTGCCGATGGCGATAGCCAGTGCGTCAACCTGGGTCAGCTTGACGAATTCAGCAGCTTCGTTCGGGTCGGTCAGCAGTTGGTCGTGGCTCAGCACGCCTTCAGCGCCGTGGCCGTCTTCCTTTTCGCCGTGGCCGGATTCCAGGGAACCCAGGCAGCCCAGTTCGCCTTCGACGGAAACGCCGACTGCGTGCGACATTTCAACTACGCTCTTGGTCACGTTGACGTTGTATTCGAAAGTGGAAGGTGTCTTGCCGTCGGTCATCAGCGAGCCGTCCATCATCACGCTGGAGAAGCCGGACTTGATGGCGTTGATACACACTGCCGGCGATGCGCCGTGGTCCTGGTGCATGACGACTGGGATGTGCGGATACATTTCCACAGCCGCTTCGATCAGGTGGCGCAGGAACGGTTCGCCCGCGTATTTACGCGCACCGGCGGAACCTTGCATGATCACGGGGCTGTTGCATTCATCAGCCGCTTCCATGATCGCCTTCACCTGTTCCAGGTTGTTGACGTTGAACGCGGGCAGGCCGTAGCTGTGCTCAGCCGCGTGATCGAGTAGTTGACGTAAGGATACGAGTGCCATTATTTCCTCCTGATATTTAAATTACAAAAATGTTTGCAGTGCAATCTGCTTAACTCTTGCGATGGTCGCCCACGCGCACGATCTTCATGGTGTTGGTGTGACCGGCTTTGCCGATCGCTTCGCCGACGGTCATCACGATCAGATCGCCATCCTGCACCAGACCCAGACGCACCAGCTCATCTTCCGCTTGGCGCAGGGTCTCTGAATGATCTTTCGACTCGATCTTGAATGCGATGGGATGCACGCCGCTGAACAAGGTGACCTTGCTCAAGGTCGCTTCCATCGGCGTCATCGCAAAGATCGGCGTGTTTGCGTTGATACGTGACATCCACAAGGCGGTCGAGCCGGATTGCGTCAGCGCAACGATCGCCTTTACCTTGAAATGCGAGGCGGTATACAACGCGGACATGGCGATGGATTGGTCGACACGCGTGAACTTGTGGTGATCCATGCGGCGGTCCGCAGAACTCTCTTCCGTTTCTTTTTCGGCGTTGAGGCAGATGCGTGCCATCGCTTCGATGGTCTCCACCGGGTAATCGCCAACGGCCGTTTCCGCCGACAGCATCACCGCATCGGTGCCGTCCAGCACGGCGTTAGCCACGTCGGACACTTCCGCTCTTGTTGGAATAGGTGCCGTGATCATGGATTCCATCATCTGCGTGGCAGTGATGACCAGCTTGTTTCTGGCGCGGGCCATCCTGATCATCTTCTTTTGCAGACCGGGTACGGCAGCATCGCCGACTTCCACCGACAGATCGCCGCGCGCCACCATGATGGCATCGGACGCATCGATGATCTCGCCCAGCACCGGGATGGCTTCAGCACGCTCGATCTTGGCGACCAGCAGGCTCTTGCCACCGGCGGCGTGCATCAGCTCGCGTGCCAGCTTCATGTCGTCTGCACAGCGCGGGAAGGACACGGCCAGGAAGTCCGCCTTGATCAGCGCGGCCGTCTTGATGTCTTCCTTGTCCTTGTCGGTCAGCGCGGGAGCGGTGAGTCCGCCGCCCTGGCGGTTGATGCCCTTGTTGTTGGACAACACGCCGCCGCGCACCACAACGCAATGCACTTCCGTACCCTTGACGCCGGTAACGTGAAATTCCAGCATGCCGTCGTTGAGCAGCAAGACGGTGCCGACATCCACATCGTTGGGCAGTTCTTTGTAATCCAGACCTACACGCTGCTGGTTACCCAGGCCATCCAGAGACGCATCGAGAATGAAAGCGTCGCCCTTGTTCAGGGTGATCTTGTCGTTCTCGAACTTGCGCACACGGATCTTCGGACCTTGCAGGTCAGCCAGAATACCGATGGTGCGGCCTGCGGCCTTGGCGGCGGCGCGCACCTTATCGGCACGCCCCATGTGGTCTTGTGCCGAACCGTGCGAGAAGTTCATGCGCACCACATCCACCCCGGCACGGATCATTTGCTCAAGCACTTTTTGGTCACTGGAAGCAGGTCCCAGTGTTGCAACTATTTTTGTTCTACGCAGCATGAGAGTCCTAATTGGTTATTGCTTGGCGCGTTGCTCCAGGATTTCCACGGCAGGCAAAGTCTTGCCTTCGAGGAATTCGAGGAATGCACCGCCTGCAGTGGAGATGTAAGACACCTTGTCGTAGATGTCGTACTTCTGGATCGCCGCGATGGTGTCGCCGCCGCCAGCCAGGGTGAAGGCCTTGGTCTCGGCGATGGCCTTGGCGATGGTCTTGGTGCCTTCGCCAAACTGGTCGAATTCGAACACGCCGACCGGACCGTTCCATACCACAGTGCCTGCCTTCATGATGATGTCGGCGAGTTCCTGTGCGGACTTGGGACCGATGTCGAAGATCATATCGTCGTCGGCCACATCGCCTGCATCCTTCAGCACAGCGGGTTCGTTGGCATCGAATTTCTTGCCGACCACCACGTCCACCGCAACGGGGATGGAAGCGCCACGCGCTTGCATCTTGCTCATCAGCGCTTGTGCTGTGGGCACCAGGTCGTCTTCACACAGCGACTTGCCGACGTTCTTGCCGACGGCCTTGAGGAAGGTGTTGGCGATACCGCCGCCGACCACCAGTTGTTCGCATTTCTCGGACAACGATTCCAGCACGGTCAGCTTGGTCGATACTTTGGAGCCGCCCACGATGGCAACCATCGGACGTGCGGGATTCAGCAATGCCTTGGTCAACGCTTCCAGCTCTCCCGTCAACAGGATGCCGGCGGCGGCGACGGGGGCGAACTTGGCCACGCCGTGCGTCGAGGCTTCAGCGCGGTGCGCTGTACCGAATGCGTCCATCACGAACACGTCGCACAGGGCGGCGTATTTTTTCGAGAGTTCTTCGTTGCTCTTCTTTTCGCCCTTGTTGAAGCGGCAGTTCTCCAGCAGCACCAGTTCGCCTTCGGCAACGTTGAAGCCGCCATCCACCCAGTCGCGGATCAGACGCACCGGCTTGCCCAGTTTGTTGGCAATGGTGTCAGCTACCGGCTTGAGCGAGTTCTCTTCCGAGTAGACGCCTTCTTCGGGGCGACCCAGATGGGAAGTTACCATCACTTTTGCACCGGCTTGCAGTGCAAAGTTGATGGTGGCCATGGATGCGGTGATACGCGCATCGGAAGTGACTTTGCCGTCTTTGACGGGAACGTTGAGGTCGGAACGGATCAGGACGCGCTTACCTTTGAGCGCCAGATCGGTCATTTTGATAACAGACATGTTTTTTCCTTTGTTACAGACTTAATGCGAAAAGGGCTGGCACCCGGCCAGCCCTTTATCGGAGCGAATTACTTGGCGATGTGACGTACCAAGCGCATCAGGTTGCAGGTGTAGCCGTACTCGTTGTCGTACCAGGCCACGACCTTGACGAAGGTCGGATCCAGCGCGATGCCTGCATCGGCGTCAAAGATGGACGGGTTCACACAACCACGGAAATCGGTGGAAACCACCTTGTCGTTGGTGTAGCCCAGCACGCCCTTCAGCGGACCGTTCTCGGAAGCTGCCTTCATCGCTTTGCAGATCTCGTCGTAGGTCGCTGCTTTGTTCAGCTCGACAGTCAGGTCAACTACGGACACGTCAGAAGTCGGTACACGGAATGCCATACCGGTCAGCTTCTTGTTCAGCTCGGGAATTACCACGCCCACTGCCTTGGCTGCGCCAGTGGAGGAGGGGATGATGTTTTCCAGAATGCCGCGGCCGCCGCGCCAGTCTTTGTTGGACGGACCGTCAACGGTCTTTTGAGTGGCAGTCGCTGCGTGCACGGTAGTCATCAGGCCGCGCTTGATGCCGAACGTGTCGTTCAGCACTTTGGCAACTGGAGCCAGTGCATTGGTAGTGCAGGATGCTGCGGAAACGATCTTTTCGCCCTTGTAGGTGTCGTGGTTCACACCGTACACGAACATCGGAGTTGTATCCTTGCAAGGAGCGGACATAACCACTTTTTTAGCGCCTGCAGCGATGTGCTTCTGGCAGCTCGCATCATCCAGGAAGAAGCCGGTACATTCGATCACGATGTCGGCGCCGACTTCGTTCCACTTCAGGTTGGCCGGATCTTTTTCGGCTGTCAGGCGGATGGTCTTGCCGTTCACCACCAGATTGCTGCCGCTGACGGACACGTCGCCGTTGAAGCGACCGTGCACGGAGTCGTGCTTCAGCATGTAGGCCAGATAGTCCGGCTCCAGCAGGTCGTTGATGGCGACGACTTCGATTTCAGGAAAATCTTTAGCCGCTGCGCGGAATACCATACGGCCGATACGACCGAATCCATTGATACCAACTTTAATTGCCATGTTTACTCTCCCGATTTAATAAAAATTAGAGCACGCTCTTCACGGTCTTCACCACATTCTCCACGGTGAATCCGAAGTGCTTGAACAACTCAGGTGCCGGAGCGGATTCGCCGAAGCAATCCATGCCGATCACAGCGCCATCCAGGCCGACGTACTTGTACCAGCCGCCGGTAACACCCGCTTCAACTGCCACGCGCTTGATGCCCTTGGGCAACACGCTGTCCTTGTAGGCTTGATCTTGTTTGTCGAACACATTGGTCGAAGGCATGGACACCACGCGCACATTGATACCTTCGGCAGCCAGTGCGGCTTGCGCCTTGATCGCCAGATCGATTTCAGAACCGGTGGAGATGATGACTGCCTGTGCTTTGCCGCCTGCCGCTTCGGACAAAACATAACCACCCTTGCGGATGTTGGCGATCTGCACCGCATCGCGCTTCTGAAACTGCAGGTTCTGACGGCTGAAGATCAGGCTGGACGGACCATCCTTGCGCTCCACAGCAGCGACCCAGCTCGCCATAGATTCCACGGTGTCGCACGGACGCCATACTTCCATGTTGGGGATGTAACGCAGCGTGGCTGTTTGCTCGACCGGTTGGTGAGTCGGGCCGTCTTCGCCCAGACCGATAGAGTCGTGGGTGAACACATAGATCACGCGCTGTTTCATCAGTGCCGACATGCGCAATGCATTGCGGGCATATTCCGAGAACATCAGGAAGGTGCCGCCGAACGGCAGTAAACCGCCATGCAGGCACATACCGTTCATGATGTGCGACATACCGAATTCGCGCACGCCATAGCTGATGTAGTTGCCGGGCTTCTTGCCGTGCACATGATGTGCGCCTGTCCAGTTGGTCAGGTTGGAACCGGTCAGGTCGGCGGAGCCGCCCAGGAACTCGGGCAATGCCGGAACCAGTGCGTTGATCGCGTTTTGCGAAGCTTTACGCGTGGCGATAGTCTCGGCCTTCTCGTTGACTTGGGCGATCGCCTTGGCAGCGTGGTCAGCCCAGTTGGCAGGCAACTCACCCTTCATGCGGCGCACGAATTCAGCGGCTTCTTTCGGGAAAGCCTTCTTGTATTCGGCGAACTTGTTGTTCCACAGCTTTTCCAGACCTTCGCCCTTGGTGCGCGCATCCCATGCTTCGTACACATGTGCAGGAATCTCGAACGGAGGATATTTCCAGCCGATGTGCTCGCGCGTTGCTGCGACTTCATCTGCGCCCAGCGCTGCGCCGTGCACATCGTGCGTGCCTGCCTTGTTGGGCGAACCGACACCGATGATGGTCTTGCAGCAGATCAAAGTGGGTTTGTCGGTGACGGCCTTGGCGGCAACGATTGCCTGATTGATCGCATCGGAGTCGTGACCTTGCACGTCGGCGATGACATGCCAGCCGTAGGATTCGAAACGCTTCGGTGTGTCGTCGGTGAACCAGCCGTCGGTGTGGCCGTCGATGGAGATGTTGTTGTCATCCCAGAACGCGATCAGTTTGCCCAGACCCCATGTTCCGGCCAGTGCGCAGGCTTCGTGCGAGATGCCTTCCATCATGCAGCCGTCGCCCATGAACACATAGGTGTGGTGGTTGACGATCTCGTGACCGGGCTTGTTGAACTCGTTGGCCAGCAGCTTCTCAGCCATCGCCATACCCACGGCGTTGGTGATGCCCTGACCCAGCGGGCCGGTGGTGGTCTCGACGCCGACGGTGTAACCGTATTCCGGGTGGCCGGGTGTCTTGGAATGCATCTGACGGAAGCGCTTCAGCTCTTCTATCGGCAGGTCATAACCGGACAAGTGCAGCAGCGCGTAAACCAGCATGGAGCCGTGGCCGTTGGACTGCACGAAGCGGTCGCGGTCTGCCCATTTCGGATTGGCCGGATTGTGGCGCAGGTGATGGTTCCACAGCACTTCTGCGATCTCTGCCATGCCCATCGGCGCACCCGGGTGACCGGAGTTCGCTTTTTGCACAGCATCTACTGCCAGCATGCGGATCGCACCTGTGATGTCGTTAAATTTGGGTGGTGTTACATTGCGCGCTGCTGACATTTCCAATCTCCTCCGAAGAAACTTCGCTAATTAAGCACGGGTTTTTGCATTTAAGGGGCGCGATTATGCATCAGCGGTGGAGGGTAGGGCAACCCGCCCCTTGTCTGACGGGGTTGCCGGAAATACCTTACTGTTTTTCTTCTCCGAGCTTTTTAGGGGGTTTAATCCCCAGTTGTTTGAGTTTTCGGTAAAGATGCGTGCGTTCAAGGCCGATTTTATCCGCGATGTCCGAAATGTTGCCCTCGGCATTTTTGAGGTGATAGTTGAGATACAGGGCGTCAAAATATTCGCGCGCCTCCCTGAACGGCAGATCCAGGGGAAGTTCTACCTGCACCAATCCCTCAACCGCAACCAATTCCGGTTCCTTTGCGGGTGATGCAGGAAGGGTGATGCTGCTGCGTTGCAAAACCTGCGCCACCGTCGCCAGCAATTTTTTCAATGCGATGGGTTTTTCCAGAAAATCGGCCGCCCCGATGCGGGTCGCTTCCAGTGCCGTTTCTATCGTGCCGTGCCCGGACATCATAACTACCGGCATCGTCAGTTGTCCTTGCGCCACCCACTCTTTAAGCAACGTCAGCCCATCCGTGTCCGGCATCCAAATATCCAGCAGCACGATGTCGGGCCGCTGTTGTTCGAGCTGCTGCCGCGCCTGCGCGGCATTTTCCGCAAGTTGAACCCCATAACCTTCGTCGAACAGAATTTCGGACAAAAGCTCCCGGATGCCTGCCTCGTCGTCAACTACCAATACGTTCTTTATCGTCATCACACCACCCCGATTTCTTCCTGCAGCAATGGCAGCAGGATGCTCACGCATGTACCGCCTTGTGCTTGGTTCTCTATGGATATTTTCCCACCGTGCTCTTCCACGATCTTTTTCACAATCGGCAAGCCCAAACCCGTCCCCTTGGGCTTGCTTGTCATATAGGGCTCGAAAGCTCTGGCCAGCAGCTGCTCCGGAAAACCGCTGCCGTTGTCGGCGATACTCAGTTTGAGCATGCCATCCTGCGTGTTGGCTGTGGACATCACAATCTGCCTCTGCGGGGTTTGTTGCAACGCGTCATGGGCGTTTTGCAGCAGGTTATGCACGACCTGTCGCAAGCGCGTCGCATCGCCGTTGATCAGGGTTCGTGTCGCCTCCAGCTGCAGGGTGATCGGGCTGCTATTGGCTTCGTATAAGCCCATCACTTCAGTGATCAGTTGATGCACATCCAGCAGTGCCAGCTTGGGTGCAGGCGCACGCGCATAATCGGCAAAATCCGTCACCATGTTCTTCATGGCGGCGACCTGGCTGACAATGGTTTGCGTGGCACGCTGCAATAGTTGGGCGTCGTTGTCATCCAGCTTGCCCGACAGCTTGTGCTGCAGACGCTCGGCGGAAAGCTGGATCGGCGTAAGCGGATTCTTGATCTCATGCGCCAGACGTCTGGCGACTTCGCCCCATGCAGCCTGACGCTCGGCCTGTAGCAAATGCGTGATGTCATCGAACACCACGACATAGCCCTTGTCCGTTTCGCTGGTGAGACGGGTGCCGCGCAACAACAGCACCTGGTCCCCGTTCTTGCTCTTGCGCTCGATCTGGCGTTGCCACGTCGCCTCTTGGCCTGATTCCAGCCCTTGGCGCACCGCCGCCAAAAACGGGCGCAACAACGCATGCTCATCCGCCAATTCCTGCATGTTTTTGCCATTCATTTCTTGCGCGGCCACGCCGAGAATGTAGCTCGCGCTGGCGTTGGTTGAGCGCAAGTTGAATTGCTCATCCACCACCAGCACCCCGGAAGAAAGGTGTGCCAGCACGCTTTCCAGATAAGTCTTGGCATCTTCCACTTGATGCTGTTGCTGTTCGCTCAATTTTTTGGCCGCAGCTAATTGAGCGGTCATCTGGTTGAATAGGCCGGTCAATGCACCCAACTCATCTTTGCTTTGCACCGGATAACTGCCGCTGAAATCGCCCTGTGCCACGGCGCGCGTCCCGGCGGCCAGTGCGGCCAGCGGCGCACTGAGCCGGGCACTCAGAAAAAACGCTGCTGAAACCGCGCTCAATAATACGATCAGCAACGACAAAGTCAGGGTGATCGCATACAGGCGTTTCAGGCCGATGCGGGACAAGGACAATTGCTGATAGTCGCCATAGACCGCCTGCACCGTTTCTGCATCGGCGGCCAACTGCCTGGGTACAGGCTGCACAAATTGTAGTACGCGCTTATCGTCAGTCCAGGTGGCTGATCGGATCGGTACCAGCACCCGCAGGATCAAACTATCGTCAGGCAGCGCATCCACTCGGCTGTAGCTGCCGCGTTGCCACGCCTCGCGCTGCATGGCCGGGGTAGGTGATTCGATCTTGGCATTGCGCGCGCCGCCTGCAACCGCCGAGCGTTTCCCTGCGCTGCCAAATACCGATGCCTCCTGCACGCCGCCGTCGGCGATGAAGCGTGCCAGCGTTTCGCCGTGCTGAAGCGGGTCTTGTTCCGCCAGGATCAGCGCAACGAACCGTCCCTTTTTGCCCAACTCATCCAACCCGTTTTGCAAGGTGCTGCGCGCCAGATTCAATCCGCCTTCGAGCGCTTTTTCCACGCGCACATCGAACCATGATTCGATGCTCTTGCCGAGGAACTGCACCGATACGGCATACACCAGCACACCGGGTAATACGGCGATCAGCGAAAAGAACACGGCCAAACGCAGGGTCAGCTTGGCTCCATAGACTTGCTGCCGCAGCTTGGCGCGCAATTGCCAAAACTGATAGGCAACCAGCACAGCCAAGCCGAGCGCCAGCGTGCCGGTCATCACCAACAGCGTGAAATAATTGCGCGAGAACAGATCGGTGTTGGCGCTGGCACTCGACAGCATGTACAGCAACACTGCACCCGCCGCGCCGCAGAACAGAATCAGGTACTTCAAGGCTGCCCCCCGTTTCCCCGCCCATCCGGGCTGATGTCCCAGTGATAGCGCTTGGATTCGACGCTCCACTGGTCATTGGTCAGGGCATTGACCTGGAGCGGCTTGGGTAATTGGCTGAGATCCAGCCGCATCGAGGCGAACGCACCGATCTGGCTGCCTTTTTTGGTCAGACGTGAAACGTATCCACCAGTCGTGTTATCCAGCAAAGCTGCGGGAACGGGGGGGGCCGTTTGGTGACCCAATACTCGCAGTGCATCTTTGAGATCAAAGAAACTTTGGAACAATCCGCCGCGCGAGATTCGATACTGCTGGGTCAACGTGTTGAAGGAAAACTTGGTGGTCTGCTCGTAGCTTTCGACTTCCATATCCAGCCAATACCAACGGGTACGCTGAACGGATAACTCGCTCACAAAATACAGGGTGACGCCCCGCTTAAGAGCGTCTTCCACCGGTTGCGGCAGGTTGATATTGAAATCGGCAGACAACAGATAACCTTCATCGGTCAAACGTGCCTCGACTTTATTGATCTCTATGCCCTCGGCACAGGCAAACGACGAACTGAAAAGCAGTCCGAGCAGGCAGGCTGCCTTGATCAGCGTCTTAATTTTTTTTATGCAGCAACGCATAGAAGAATCCGTCGTGCTGTTCATCAGGCAATATTTGCCCCCTTACTGCCGTGCCGGGTAATAATGGCATCTCCTGCTGTGCGGCTTCCGGGTGCTGCGCCAGAAACGCGTCAATCACTTGTTGATTCTCGCGTGCAAAGACGGAGCAGGTCACATACAACAATTTACCATCCGGAGCCAGCAGCGACCACAGTGCTTGCAGAATCTGCGCCTGCTGTTTGGCAAAGGTGTCTATATCTGCGGGTCGGCGCAGCCATTTGATGTCCGGATGCCGACGCACCACTCCTGAAGCGGAGCAGGGCACATCGGCCAAGATACGCTGATAAGGCTTGCCGTCCCACCACGTTTGCGGGGCGGCGGCATCGCCACAGACCACTTGTGCATTCAAGTGCAACCGTTGCAGATTTTCGCGCACGCGCAGCAAGCGTTGTTCATCCTTGTCAACCGCAACCAGTTCGATGTCTGCTGTTTCCAACAGGTGCGCCGCCTTGCCGCCAGGTGCAGTACATGCATCTAGCACGCGCATTCCATCCTTCACATCGAGCAGGTGCGCGGCATATTGTGCGCCCGCATCCTGTACCGAAATCCAGCCTTCCGTGAATTTTGGCAGGCGTTCTACCGCCAGTGGGCGTTCCAGTATCAGCGCATCCGGCTCGACGCACCGCGCCGCGATGTCGTGTGACGCAAGCAGCGCCTGGTATTCCGCCGCAGTGGTGTGTCTCGCATTGATACGCAACGTCATCGGGGGATGCTGATTGCCTGCTTCCAATATGCCGAATGCTGTTTCGCCATATTGTTGTTTCAGGGTGTCGATCCACCATTGCGGATAGGAATAGCGGCTCGCATCTTGTTGTTGCGCTGCCTCCAGCAGCATCTCCCGCTTGCGCTGAAAATTGCGCAACACTGCATTGACCAATCCACCCGCCGTTGCATTCAACTGCTTTGCGGCGCGCACTGCCTGGTCCACGATGACGTGCTGGCCGGCCTTGCTGAACTCAAGCTGGTACAGGGCGACCAGCAGCACATGCTGCAACATCGCATCGCGGGATGGCCGCTCCATCAGTTTGTTCAGCATGAAGGAAAGTTTGCCGTAATGGCGCAGTGTGCCGTAACACAGGTCTTGCAGAGCACCCCGTTGTTGCGGGGTAAATTCGCTGTGCTGGCGCAGGCTTTCCGCCAATACCTGGGTGAGATTGCGGCTCTGCAACACGCTACTCACCACTCTGGCTGCTTCGAGTTGGATATATTGCATGATCAATCGGTACCGAAGCGGTCGCCCACTTTAATAGGAAATCCCTGGATGAATTGTGCGGCGGGCAGTGCCTTGCCGCCGGGCTTTTGCAATACCTCGAGCCCCAGTATTCCGTGACCACAGGCCACCAGAATGCATTCCTTATCTATCGAGATGACCGTACCGGGGAGGCTCGCGTCTTGTGGTTCTTCATGCAGACTGGCGCGCAATATCTTAATTGGGGTATCGCGCATCGCACTGGTTGCCACAGGGAAGGGGAAATAGCCGCGCACTGCGCGATCCAATTGCACAGCGTCGGCAGACCAATCGAGTTGAGCTTCCGCTTTATTCAATTTGGCAGCGTACGTGGCAAGTCGTGCGTCCTGTTGTTCTGGGTGCAACTTCTTGCGTTCCATTTGTTGCAGTACCTCGAGAATCGCCTGCGTGCCCAACTTGGCCAGCGTGTCATGCAGGGTCTGCGCCGTATCTTGCTGCGTTATGGGGCATGTCCTTTTCAGCAGCATGTCGCCGGTATCCAGCCCTTCATCCATCTGCATGATAGTAATGCCGGTCTCACTATCACCCGCAAGTATCGCACGCTGAATGGGGGCGGCTCCGCGCCAACGCGGCAGCAACGAAGCATGTATGTTAAGACAGCCATGGCGCGGAATCTGTAACACGGCCTTAGGCAGAATCAACCCGTAAGCCGCAACCACCATCACATCGGCATTCAGCGCTACTAACGCTTGCTGCGCTTCTTCTGTTCTCAATGTGACTGGCTGCAATACAGGAATACCGTGTTGTTGCGCAAGCTGCTTTACCGGACTGGCCGTCAACTGCATACCCCGCCCGGACGGACGATCCGGCTGGGTCAGTACCGCAACTACCTGGTGCGCTTGCAACACCGCCTCCAGTGCGCTGGCGGCAAAGTGCGGTGTACCCGCAAAGATGATTTTCACAGAGAATCCCGTTATAGCGTCTCGCGCCGCTGTTTTTTCAGCCTGGCACGGATGCGGGTTTGTTTGAGGTGCGACAGGTGTTCGACGAAAACCTTGCCGCGCAAATGATCAATCTCGTGCTGGATGCACACCGCCAATAGGCCATCGGCTTCCAGCGTAAATGACTTGCCATGTTCGTCCATGGCGCGCACCGTGACGCGCTCGGCTCGGCTGACTTTTTCATAAATGCCGGGAACGGAAAGACAGCCTTCTTCGCTTTCTTCCTCACCCTCGGCTTTGATCAGCTCCGGATTGATCAGCACTTGCAGATTATCGTGAGTCTCTGAAATATCGATCACAATGATCTGCTCATGCACATCCACTTGAGTGGCGGCCAACCCCACACCGGGTGCGGCATACATGGTCTCGCTCATGTCGCGGATCAGTCGTCGTGTAGAGTCGGTCACGGAATTAACGGGTTTTGCCAGCTTGTGCAAGCGGGGGTCGGGGTACTGAAGGATTGGGAGAAGTGCCATAAATGCTTGCCAACTGAAGAGACTAGATGCAGAATTTAAACAGGTGCTCAAACTTTGCACCGCATTTCTTTACTTTGCTGGGGTTTTCCATGCGTAAGATTATATCGCTGATTTGCTTCCTGTTGCCCACCCTTGCTATCGCCGATGAGCTGCAGATACGTGAAGATGCGCCTGACCGTCACATTGTGGTCAAGGGAGACACGTTATGGGACATTTCGGCAAAGTTCTTCAAAGATCCCTGGAAGTGGCCTCAAGTTTGGGTATTGAATCAGGAAAACGTCAAGGATCCCCACTGGATATATCCAGGCAATGTGATCATTCTTGATCGTCGCGCTGGTACGCTTGCTATAGGTGAACCCTCACCCGATTCTGCCACACCAGCTAGCGAAGTCGCACCTGTTTCAGGATACGCCGAAGAGGCCACAACTGGCACACCGTCCGATGTGGTTAAATTCAGACCTAGGGCACGTGTTGTCACGCAAAACAGTGAAGCGATTCCCGCAATTCCGCTGAGCGCCATCAGCTCATTTTTGATGCGCCCGCTGGTTGTGGAAAATCAAGAGATGGACGCATCACCCAAGCTGGTTGGCACTTATGAACAACGCGCACTGTTGTCAACCAACGATATTGCCTACGTCAAAGGCTTACCAACCGACAAAGGTACTCGTTGGCAAATCTACCGCCCCAATGTTACCTTTGTCGATCCCGATACCGACGAGGAGTTGGGGCGTGAAGTGCTGTATCTGGGTGATGCATCTGTTGAAAATTTTAACGACCCGAGTACGCTCCGTATCACCAATGCTGTTTTGGAAATTCATAAGGGTGACTATTTCGCCCAAGCATCTACCGGTTATTCCTCCAATTATTTGCCGCACCCGCCTAGCTCCAATATCTCTTCCAAAGTGATTTCAATCTACGGAGGCGTGCAACAAGCAGGTCAGCGTGCCGTTATCACCCTTAACAAAGGCCAGCGTGACGGTATCGAAGTTGGCCACATTCTTGGGCTCTACCAAAAGGGCGAGATCATCAAGACCAAAGGCTGGTTCACGCCCAATATCGTGTTACCCGACATGCGCTATGGCTTGGTCATGGTATTCCGCGTGTTCAACAAAGTGTCTTATGCGCTGGTGATGGAAACAAAATTGCCGGTACAGTTACTCGATAGCGCTCGCACACCGGAATAAATGCAGCTGGATGCGGCTCTCGCAGCATGGCTCAAGCTCAATCTGATTCGTGGCTTGGGAAATGAAAGTCTGCGGCACCTGCTGCAAGCCTTCGGTTCTCCCGCTGCCATTCTTGATGCCCCCGCTTCCGCACTCGGTCGTCACGTCAAGCCCGCAGTAGCGCGCGCCATCGCGGACGGGATTGACGACTCCGCGCTCGAATCAACTGCTGTCTGGCTAGATGATCCACTGAACCACATCGTTACCCTCGCTGATGCAGAGTTTCCCCAATCGTTGCTGAACATCGCCGATCCCCCGTTGCTGCTCTATGTGAAGGGTCGGCTCGACCTATTGAACGTTCGTTCACTCGCTGTCGTCGGCAGCCGTAGCGCTTCCACCCAAGGCCTACGCAATGCCGAAGCGTTTGCCAAATCGGCCTCCGATACTGGGCTATGTGTCGTCAGCGGCATGGCGCATGGCATCGATGCCGCCGCCCATCGGGGCGGCTTGCAGGGAAAAGGTTCCAGTATCGCCGTGGTCGGCACTGGTTTGGACAAAGTCTATCCTGCCGCCAACCGCGATCTGGCACATCAACTGGCACAACACGGAACCATAATTTCCGAATTCCCGTTGGGTACACCGCCACTTGCCGCCAATTTTCCGCGCCGCAACCGCATTATCAGCGGGTTGAGTGCTGGATGTCTGGTGGTCGAGGCCTCGCTGCAAAGCGGCTCGCTGATCACCGCACGCATGGCGCTGGAGCAGGGGCGCGAGGTGTTCGCCATTCCCGGCTCTATCCACTCGCCGCAATCCAAAGGCTGCCACGAACTGATCAAGCAGGGTGCAAAGCTGGTGGAAACTGCGCAGGACATCCTGGAAGAGCTCGGTTTTTCTGCTATGGCGGATTCGCCAAGCACAGTGATCGAGCATCCGCTGTTCGCCCATCTTGGCTTCGATCCTGTCGATGTGGAAACTCTGTCTAATCGCTGTAACTTGACGATAGCTGAGCTATCCGCCATCCTGTTGCAACTGGAGCTTGATGGCGCAGTTGCAAATTTGCCCGGCGGACTTTACCAACGCATCGCTTAAAAAATATATTCCTTATGTTCGATATTTTGCTATTTTTGTTTGAAAGTTACTTTGATGCGGGCAGTTATCCCGAGCCTGCCCGGCTTACGGCCAAGCTCAGCGCAGCAGGTTTCGAAGAGGAAGACATCCATCAGGCGCTCTCTTGGTTGTCCGGTCTGCGTGAACTTTCTCAAGCCACCTATCCGCCCAGCATCAATCAAAGCGGCTTGCGCTGCTATACCGATTTTGAAGCGCAGCGCATCAGCGACGAAGGCTTGCGCTTCGTGGCTTTTTGGGAACACAACAAGATCATTACTCCCATCGAACGCGAGATGATCATTGACCGCGTTATTGCTTTAGGACGCGATAAATTGTCCTTGGACAAGGTCAAGCTCATCGCCCTGATGGTGTTATGGAACCAGCATGAAGACCTCGATCCGATGCTGATCGAAGATCTGCTCACTCCCACCGATTCCGCCCAACTCCACTGACAGGTCCACACACTGCATGGCTAAGAACCTGTTGATCGTCGAATCGCCCGCCAAGGCCAAGACGCTGAAAAAATATTTGGGCAAAGACTACGAAGTACTAGCCTCGTATGGTCACGTTCGCGACCTGGTGCCGAAGAACGGCGCTGTGGATACCGAAAACAACTACGCGATGAACTACGAGACCATCGCGCGCAACGCCAAGCATGTCGATGCCATCGCCAAGGCGGCGGCAGAGGCCGACAACATCCTGCTGGCACCCGACCCGGATAGAGAAGGGGAGGCCATCGCCTGGCATATTTCCGAGTTGCTGAAAGGTAAGCGCGCACTCAAAGGCAAGAAGATGCAGCGCGTGGTGTTCTACGAGATCACCCAATCTGCAGTCCAGGAAGCGGTCGCTCACCCTCGTGAAATCGCCATGCCACTGGTGAACGCGCAGCAAGCGCGGCGTGCTTTGGATTATTTGGTCGGTTTCAATCTGTCGCCGCTGCTGTGGCGCAAGATCCGCCCCGGCTTGTCAGCGGGTCGCGTGCAAAGTCCGGCGTTGCGTCTCATCGTCGAGCGCGAGCTGGAGATCGAGAAATTCAAGAGCCAAGAATATTGGTCGGTTCATCTGGATAGCCAGAAAAACAGCACTCCGTTTACCGCCAAGTTGTTCCAGTATCAAGGCAAAAAGCTGGAGCAACTCAGCATCGGTAGCCAGGCAGAATACGATGCCATCCACGCCAAACTGAACGATGCAAAGCTGCCGCCCAAAGTGGTGCGTGTCGAGAAGAAAGGCAAACAGCGCAGCCCTGCTGCGCCGTTCACCACTTCTACGCTACAGCAGGAGGCCGTTCGCAAACTGGGCATGACATCCGACCGCACCATGCGCACCGCGCAGTCGTTGTATGAAGGTGTGGACATCGGCGGACAGACCATCGGTCTTATCACCTACATGCGTACTGACTCAGTCAATCTGGCCAACGAGGCTGTTGCTGAGATACGCGGCTACATCAGCGACAATTTCTCAGCTGAATATTTGCCAGGGAAGCAACCAACCTACAAGAGCAAATCCAAGAACGCGCAGGAAGCGCATGAAGCAATCCGCCCGACCTCGATTCTGCGCACCCCGGACAGTCTGCGTGACCATCTGAACATCGACCAGATGCGTCTGTATGAGATGATTTGGAAGCGCACACTAGCATGCCAAATGGCGCCAGCGCGCTTTGACACGGTGAGTGTGGACATACGTCTTTCCAGCGACGACACCTTGTTCCGCGCCTCCGGCCAGACAATGGTCTTCCCTGGTTTCATCGGTGTGTACATGGAAGACGTGGACGACGCGGAGGAGGAGGACAGCGCCAAATTGCCGCCACTGGTCGAGGGCGACGTGCTGTCCGTGGATAAACTTTACGGCGAACAACACTTCACCCAGCCACCTCCGCGCTTTTCCGAAGCCAGTTTGGTGAAGACACTGGAAGAGTACGGTATCGGCCGGCCTTCCACTTACGCCACCATCATCTCCACGCTGCAAGCCCGTGAATACGCCACGCTCGACAAGAAGCGCTTCATGCCCACCGACGTGGGTCGCGTGGTCATCAAGTTCCTCACCGAACATTTCACGCGCTATGTGGACTACGGCTTCACGGCCAATCTTGAAGACGAACTGGATGAAGTTTCCGAAGGCAAGCGTGACTGGATACCTGTACTGGATGGGTTCTGGCAAGGCTTCAATCAACTGCTGGGCGAGAAAAAAGACGTCGATCGACCCGGCGTTGAAATCCTGGAGGAAGCTTTGCCCGAAATGCGGCAAGCCTTTATCCAAGCGGCTCGGCAAGCGCGGCAGTTTTATCGGCTGCACTGGCTATCCCGAGTGCGACTACACACGCAACCTTGCGGGTGAGGAAGATGCCGGCGAGGCACGCAAGGAATTGGGCGTCCATCCCGAAACCAATCAATCTGTACTGTTGCTGCGCGGCCCTTACGGCCACTACGTGCAACTCGGCGAAGTGGAGGAGGACGCAAAGACCAAGCCAAAACGTGTTTCCTGGCAGAAAGAGATGCCGCTGGAACAGGCTGATCTTGCCACAGCATTAAAGCTGCTCTCGCTTCCGCGCGAAGTGGGCGCACACCCAGAGACTGGAAAGAAGGTCATCGTCAACATCGGCCGCTTCGGCCCGTACATCGGCCATGACGGCAAGTTCAAATCCGTCCCGCGCAGCGAACAGCATCTTCGACATCGGATTGGATCGTGCGGTAGAGTTGTTAGCGCAAGCCAAGACCGGCGGCAACACCGTGTTGCGCACGCTGGGCGAACATCCGGACGACAAAGCCCCGGTTGAGATCTGCAGCGGCCGCTACGGTCCCTACGCCCGCCACGGCAAGGTGAATGCGACCTTGCCCAAGGACGTGACGCCGGAAGCGGTGACGCTGGAAGAAGCGCTGGAACTGATCGCCGCCAAAGCAGCGAAGGGCGGGACAGGGAAGGCGAAGCCCGCGCGGAAACCGGCGACCAAGAAAGCAACAACCAAGACGAAGACCACCAAGGAAAAAGCCGCAGCGAAACCCAAGACGACCGTGAAGAAAGCTACGAGGCTGAAAAGCCGGCGGTCAAGAAAACCACCAAGACCGCAACGCCCAAGGCCAAGACGGTTACGAAGAAAGTTGCAGCCAAACCAAACGCGAAGAAACCTGCTGCGATAAAGACCACCAAGAAAACAGCTTGAGATTTACCACTTTGAGGCCAGCTTCGACTCTAGTTGAGGCTGGCTTTTTTGCGTAGTTGCGATGTGTTACAGAAAGATTTCCGAGACTGTATCTAATTTTACCTGATTCCAGAATTGGTTTTTGGGGTCGCTTACCCCTCACTCAATCACTGAAATGCGGTTATAGCGCGTTTTGAGCGGATTGCGCGGGAAGCCACGTGGCTATTCCAACAGCACAAACTGTGCGAACAAGAGCGCGAAACGCCACGCGAATATCTCGAACGAGAAAGCCATTACGTTTGGGGGAAGCGCTATCTGCTCAAGATTGAGGAGCAAGACACTGCGCCGGAAGTTGAGCTAAAGCACAACAAAATGATTCTGCGCATTCGACCAGCGAGCAGTCAAGAGAGAAAACATGAAATTCTCGAGGCGTGGTACCGAGAACAGCTCAAGGCAGCACTTCCGCCTTTGATCGATAAATAGGAATCGCTGATGGGTGTGAAGGTGGGGCGGTGTTTTGTGCAAAAGATGAGAACAAAGTGGGGGAGCTGTGGCCACGACTCCAAGAACATCCGCCTCAATACCGATCTAGCTAAGAAGCCGCCGGAGTGTCTTGAGTACATCGTCGTACATGAATTAGCACATTTGTTGGAACCGACCCATAACCAGCGATTTACGGCTTTGATGGATCAATTCATGCCAAAGTGGCGTTTCTATAAAGACGAACTGAACAGATTACCCGTCAGACACGTCAATTTGGATTATTGAGGGCAATAGGCGCGTTTTTCTATCTTATCGATACCAACCCCTAGGCGACCATATAAAAGCCGGCTATAGCGTGTTTTGGCATGATTTCTTTAAATCCCCCGTCTTTATTGAGGTTCGTTCCGGATTTTCTCAATTTTTCTACCGATTCCTAGTTTTCTTCACAAAAAAATGACCACGAGGTAAATCGTGGTCAGATTCGGTTTTCAGGTCGCTAATGCCCGATTTTACTAGGCATCATGGTTTTTTGAATTAGTGAGAATTTTTCACCTATTCTGAGAACCTACAAGAACCTACAACTTTACACATCAAGATTCTTCACACCCAGCGCATTCTGCTCGATGAACGCACGGCGCGGCTCGACCACATCGCCCATCAGCGTGGTGAATATCTCGTCGGCGCCGATGGCGTCTTCGATACGCACGCGCAGCAAGATGCGGTTCTTCACGTCCATGGTGGTTTCCCACAGTTGCTCTGGGTTCATCTCGCCCAAGCCTTTGTAGCGCTGAATGCTGACACCGCGCTTAGCATCTTCCAGCAGCCATTCGATGGCCTGTTTGAAGCTGCCCACGCCGCGTTTCTGTTCCCCACGGGAAGCGTAGGCAGTCGGTGAAATCAGGCCATTCAGCGCATCGGCAGTCTGGCGGATTTGCACGTAGTCTCCGCTATGCAGGAACTCTTTGTCCAGATAGCTTAACGAGTAGTTGCCATGGAAGATCTTTTCCAGACGCAGTCGCAGCTCGCCATGCTCGTCGGTCTCCACTTCGGCCTTGATGACCCCGCCGCATGCTTCTTCCAGCAGCTTTGCGCTTCTGTTTGCCTGAGCGGCATCGTCTAACGACAGGGCGGGTAAGACGAGCAGTGCGTGGCTGGCCTCGGGCGCGATGAAGTGCGAGAGGCGTTCGATGACAGCTTCGGCAAGGAAGTATTGCTTTGCGATCTCGCCCAGTGCTTCGCCCTGAATGGGTGTTGCGTCGAGCGCGGGATAGAACGCTGCGCCGTTAAGTGCGGAGCCAAGCATGTAGTTCTTCAGTTCGTGCTCGTCCTTGAGATAGCGTTCGTCGCGGCCTTGCTTGATCTTGTACAACGGCGGCTGTGCGATGTAGATGTGGCCACGCTCGACCAGCTCAGGCATCTGTCGATAGAAAAATGTGAGCAGCAGGGTGCGGATGTGCGCACCATCCACGTCCGCGTCGGTCATGATGATGATGCGGTGGTAACGCAGTTTATCGGCGTTGTATTCCTCTTTGCCGATACCGGTGCCCAGCACAGTGATCAGGGTGGCGATTTCCTGTGAGGAGATCAGTTTCTCGAAGCGTGCTCGCTCGACGTTCAGGATCTTGCCCTTGAGCGGCAGGATAGCCTGGAACTTACGATCACGGCCTTGCTTGGCGGAGCCGCCGGCTGAATCACCCTCGACCAGGTAAAGTTCGGAGAGGGCAGGGTCTTTTTCCTGGCAGTCGGCCAACTTACCCGGCAAGCCGATACCGTCCAGGATACCTTTACGGCGGGTCAGTTCACGCGCCTTGCGTGCGGCGTCGCGAGCACGGGCGGCGTCGATGATTTTGTTGCAGATAATTTTGGCATCTACTGGATTCTCCAGCAGGAAGTCAGTCAACTTCTGCGCTACGACTTCCTGTACAGCAGGCTGTACTTCGCTGGAAACCAGCTTGTCTTTCGTTTGCGAAGAGAATTTTGGATCTGGCACTTTGACTGATAGCACGCAGGTCAACCCTTCACGCATATCGTCGCCAGTGGTGTCTACTTTGGCTTTTTTTGCCATTTCGTTATCGTCGATGTATTTATTGATGACTCGGGTCATCGCCATTCGCAAGCCGGTCATGTGCGTTCCACCATCCCGCTGCGGAATATTATTGGTGAAACACTGCACTACTTCGGAATAACTGTCGTTCCACTGCATGGCAACATCGACGGTGATGTTGTCCTTTTCACCGCTGGCCTGGAAACATTTTGGATGCAGTACCGACTTGCTTTTATTCATGTACTCGACGAAACCGCGCACACCGCCCGAGTAAGCGAAGTTCTCGCTCTTGCCGGTTCGCTGATCGATTAGTTCGATCTTTACACCGTTATTCAGGAACGACAGTTCACGCAGGCGCTTGGCAATGATTTCGTAGTGAAACTCAACCAATCCGAAGATTTCTTTGTCTGCTAGAAAATGTACTTCGGTACCACGTTTTTGACTTTCGCCGAGTTCGCGCATTGGGGAGACTTCTACCCCTTTTTGGGTTTCAATCAGGCGGTCTTTCACTGCGCCGCGGATAAACTCTATGCCGTACTTTTTTCCGTCACGGTAGGTTGTCAGCTTGAGCCATTCCGACAAACCGTTCACACAACTCACACCCACACCGTGCAAACCACCTGATACTTTGTAGCTATTCTGGTTGAACTTGCCGCCTGCGTGCAGGACGGTCAGAACGATCTCGGCAGCAGAGCGCTTGGGCTCATGCTTGTCGTCAAACTTGATACCAATGGGAATGCCGCGCCCATTGTCGGCCACCGAAATAGAGTTGTCGCCATGAATGATGACTTTGATGTCATCGCAGTGTCCTGCCAAGGATTCGTCGATAGCGTTATCCACCACCTCGAACACCATGTGGTGCAAGCCGGTTCCATCCGAAGTGTCGCCGATATACATGCCGGGGCGCTTGCGCACCGCTTCCAAACCTTCCAGTTGCTGGATGCTCGATTCGTCGTAATTCTCGCTCATGGGTTTTCTTTCTGTTTCACGTGGAACATTAAATACGCATTGGCATTACGACATATTTGTAGTCGCTTTGCTCAGGAACGGTAATCAACAAGCTACTGTTCTGGTCCCCAAAAGACAGGGTGATATTTTGGCTACTGATGTTATTGATTCCCTCAAGTAGGTAATTCACATTGAAGCCAATATCCAGCGCTCCTCCTTGATAGTCGGTCTCGATATCTTCCTGAGCTTCTTCTTGTTCACTATTGCTGCTGATGATTTGCAGGTTTTTTTCTGTCAGCAACAGTCTCACGCCGCGGAATTTTTCGTTGGAAAGAATTGATGCTCGCTGTAACGCCTGCAAAATGACGACACGGTTCAATGTCAGGTGATTAGTGTGATTAGGGATGACGCGTGTGTAATCTGGAAATTTTCCGTCAATCACTTTTGAAGTCAGTACGATATCTGCAAATGTGGCTCGAACTTGTTTTTCTGCCAGTTCCAACTGCAGCTTCTCTTCCGATTCAGACAAGAGCTTTAGTAATTCGTTAACTGTCTTGCGCGAAAGTATCACTTCTTTCTTAGGATGTTCAGTTTCAAGTGTTTCTGCAATATATGCCAAGCGATGTCCGTCTGTAGCAATCAGCTTGATCGTGCTCCCTTCGATAACCAGCAGCACGCCGTTTAGATAGTAGCGAATGTCTTGCTGTGCCATTGCGTGCTGAACGGATGCCAAAAGTCGCTTGAGTTTTCCTTGCTCTATTTCAATAGTGACCGATCCGGTCAGTTGTTCTGTTAGTGCAGGGAAATCTTGTGCTGGCAATGTTTGCAAACTGAACCGGCTCTTGTTTGCTTTGACCAATAGCTTGTTTTCTTGAGTATCCAGATTGACGGCGCTTTCTTCCGGAATTGCGCGCAGGATTTCCTGGAATTTCTTTGCCGAGATGGTGATCGCTTCCGGACCACCTGTTAATTGAAGCTCGGTCTTAAGTTGAGCTTCAATTTGGATTTCCAAATCGGTCGTGATGAATCTAATTCCATCACTGTTCTTTTTCAGTAAGACGTTGGAAAGGATTGGGAGAGGTTGTTTTCTCTCAACGATACCAACAACTGCCTGGAGCGGCTTGAGAAGATCATTGCGATTGATTTGTTTAATAAACATATGTTTTTCCTTAAATACTTAATAACAATAATAAGGGCAGATAAATCTGTTAGTAACCTACAAAAATTCAATAATTCAGTTAGATGCTTCACTTAAGACTTGTTACCAAAAACCCTTAGAGCCTGTGAATAATATGTTGATTTCTTTTTGCTCTTGTTAATAAACCACCTTTATCTACAAAACATCAACAGCCTTTTTCGACTTATCCACGCAAGGTTTGGTGGAGTAAATTGAAATCAGATTCTATTAACGCATCGGTGTTTCTTAACGACTCAATCGTTTTACATGCATGAAGAACTGTCGTGTGGTCTCTTCCACCAAAGGCATTACCAATCTCGGGTAGGCTGAGTTGGGTGAGTTCCCTAGCCAAACTCATCGCGATCTGACGCGGGCGGGCTATTACACGAGTGCGTTTTTTCGAAAGCATATCCACGATCTTTAACCGATAAAAATCAGCAACGGTTTTTTGGATATTTTCGATGGTTACCTGTTTATTCTGGGCAGCCAACAGGTCTTTGAGAGCTTCTTTTGCCAACTCTATGGATATAGGCCGTTTATGAAAGCGCGCATAGGCATCGATACGATTTAGGGCACCTTCAAGTTCTCGGATATTAGATCGGACATGTTTGGCGATAAAGAACGCGACATCTTCACTAATTGGTGCACTATTAGTTGATGATTTCTGCAACAAAATAGCAACGCGCATTTCCAGCCCTGGGGGCTCGATAGCTACTGTCAGGCCACAAGTAAAGCGGGAGGTCAGACGAGGTTCTATTCCTGAAATCTCTTTAGGAAACGTGTCGCAAGTGATGACAACCTGCTTGTTGGTATCAATCAGGGAGTTCAGTGTGTAAAAGAATTCCTGTTGTGTACCTGGTTTGTCCGCGATGAATTGAATATCGTCAATCAGCAACAAATCCAATGAGTTGTAAAATTGCTTGAATTCGTCAAAGCTCTTTGTTTGGAACGCTTTGACTACGCCCGAAACATAATTTGTGGCATGAACGTAGCAAATTTTTGCCTGTGGATTTTCCTTGGCAACCAAATTTCCGATGGATTGCAGCAAGTGAGTTTTACCTAAACCAACCCCACCATAAATAAACAATGGGTTATATGCAGTACCTGGCTTTTCTGCCACCTGAAGACCTGCGGCATGGGCCAGCTGGTTTGCCTTTCCGGTAACAAATGTATCAAAGGTTAATTGCGGGTTAAGCTTGCTGACTGACTTAGGTGGTTTTGCAGAGGTTGCAGGGATCTTTTCGACAGGTTTGGGAGAGCTGATTTCAATCTTGTCTTTTTGCGCAGAGCGTTTTTCGATGCGCAACTCGATTTCTGGAGGCGAAGTAAAAAAGGATGCTGCACGTTTGGTGATCTCCGGCAGGAATCGATCCTGGATGATGCGCAGCGTGAAACTGTTCGGAGCGGTCAAAATAAGGCGATTGCCTACCACCTCGAAAACCAAGGGTTTTATCCAAGAATTATATTGTTGCAGAGGCAGTTGTTCTTTGAAGAATCGCTGGCAACTGCCGGATAAACCCTGAGCAGACATAAAGACATACGTGAAAGACTATGAACGGCAGCATTCTACAAGCTCCGTCAGAAGTTATCCACAAGATAAATTAGACTTGACAGAATGTCCTCAAGCGATTGTAATCGCGCGCTTTTCAACAGAACAAACAAAGGACTTAGCCATGAAGCGTACATATCAACCTTCCGTAACCAAAAGAAAACGTACCCACGGGTTTTTGGTTCGCATGAGAACCAAGGGCGGGCGCGCTATCATTGCAGCTCGTCGTGCAAAGGGCCGCGTGCGTCTTGCAGTGTGAACCGAAACAAGTTCTGACATTTCCTCGGCGCTATAGATTGACGCGCCGGGAAGGGTTTTCTCGGATATTGCAGCAAAGGGCTCATTCCAATCTTTGGTTTGCAGTTCACTCCCAACCAAACTCAGTTGGCCACGCGCGCTTCGGATTGTCAGTTAGCAAGCGCGTTATTCCCAGCTCTGTGCGGCGCAACAGTATAAAACGCCTGATTCGTGAGTGTTTCAGGCTGCAAGCTCGGCAAGGAGCGGCAAGCGATGTGGTGGTCAGATTGCGCAGACCGCTGGTCAACAAGGATCGAATGGCTGCGCATTCCCTATTGTGCGAAATGCTGCGATTTACACTGGCAGTGAAATGAGACAGGTACTCTTGCTGTTGCTGCGTGGATATCAGCGTCTGATTAGCCCCATGTTTCCACCTTCCTGTCGCTTTAGCCCCTCTTGTTCGCAGTATTCTTATGAGGCGATTTCCAAATATGGTATCGCCAAAGGGTTGTGGCTGTCCGTAAAGAGGGTCGGGCGTTGTAACCCTTGGAATCCGGGCGGGTACGACCCTCTCCCATAGCTAATTTTACAGGTGATATACAGATGGACATGAGGCGGCTTTTCTTGTTTTTGATCTTTTCTTTTTCCCTGGTTGTGCTTTGGGGCGAATGGACACGCCAGAATCAACCCCCAGCGCCTGTTACCTCGGTCGCTAAAGACCTTACGACAACTCCTGAAGCAATAATTACGTCTAAGCCACAATTGGCTACCAGCGCGCCTGCAGAGTCTCCAAAAACCGTCTCTGGCAAGAAGATTCTTGTAACAACAGATACCTTCGCTGTTGAGCTTGGCACTACTGGAGGCAATATCGAACGCCTGGATTTGCTGCAACACCGCAATGCTAACGACAAAAGCAAACCAATCACTTTGATGCAGCATCACGGCGAGCTGACTTATCTGGCGCAATCCGGACTGTTGGGTAAGGGACTGCCAACGCACAACGCAGAATTCTCCGCCACTGCAGATAGTTACAAGTTGATTGAAGGGCAGAACACGGTCGAGGTGCGGATGACCGCCGTTGGAACTGAAGGCGTGCATGTATCCAAAGTGTATACCTTCCATCGGGCAAGCTATCTGGTGGATGTGGCCTATGAGATTGAGAATACGAGCGCGGTTGCTCTGACGCCATCCGCCTATTTCCAGGTGGTCCGTGATTCGTCCACTCCTGAAGGCGCTTCTTCGTTTGTACCCACTTACACCGGCGCCGCAATCTATACAGACCAGGAAAAGTTTCAAAAGGTCGCATTCACCGACATTGAGAAAAACAAAGTCACTCTTCCCAAGAGTCCGGATAACGGTTGGGTAGGAATGGTGCAGCATTACTTTGTGTCTGCATGGCTCCCACAGGGAAAGTCCTCGCGTGAGTTCTATGCCAAGCATTTGGATGGCAATCTGTTCTCTGCTGGAGTGATCCTACCGCTGGCAAGTATTGAGCCTGGCCAAAGCACTCATTTCTCCACTCCCCTCTACATTGGGCCGGCACAAACCAAGTTGGACGAAATTGCTCCAGGTCTGGGTTTGACGGTTGATTATGGGATATTCACCATATTTGCCACCCCGTTGTTCTGGCTAATGTCGCTGCTCAACGACTGGGTCCATAACTGGGGCTTGGCAATTATCTTGCTGACGGTTCTAATCAAGCTGGCATTTTTCCCGCTTTCGGCTACCAGCTATCGCTCTATGGCCAAAATGCGTCTTGTAGCGCCCAAACTGGAAAAGATCAAACAGCAATATGGTGATGACCGCGAACGTCTGAATCGCGCCATGATGGATTTATACAAGACTGAGAAGATCAACCCATTGGGCGGCTGTCTTCCGGTTTTGATACAGATTCCGGTGTTTATTGGTCTTTACTGGGCGATTCTGGAAAGCGTTGAACTGCGCCATGCTCCGTTCATTGGCTGGATCAATGACCTGTCGGCAACCGATCCTTACTACATTCTGCCGGTCATCATGGGCATCAGCATGCTGATCCAGAGCAAACTGAACCCAGTACCTGCCGACCCGCTGCAAGCCAAGATTATGCAGATCATGCCGATCGCTTTCAGTGTGGTGTTCTTCTTTTTCCCGGCCGGACTGGTGTTGTATTCCATCGTGAACAACATTCTGTCTATCACCCAGCAGTGGTACATCACTCGCGGCGAAGAAACCGCACGCAAGGGTGTCGCAAAAGCCTGACAATATCGCCGCCATTGCGACCGCCCCCGGTCGCGGTGGTATTGGCGTGGTGCGCATTTCAGGACAAGGCCTGCAGCAAATTGCGGCTGTCCTGACCGGCCGCACGCTCACAGCCAGACTGGCCACTTACACTCCCTTTCTCGACACTGAAGGCATACCACTGGATGAGGGTATCGCTCTGTTCTTCCCTGCGCCACATTCCTACACCGGGGAAGAGGTACTGGAGTTACAGGGACATGGTGGGCCTGCCGTACTGCAATCTGTGCTGAAACGCTGTCTTGAGCTGGGGGCACGACTGGCTCAGCCCGGTGAGTTCACGCAGCGCGCTTTTCTGAATGACAAGATGGATCTAGCCCAGGCAGAAAGCGTGGCTGATTTGATCGACGCTACGACTCAACAGGCCGCCCGAAGTGCATTCAGGTCATTGCATGGAGATTTCTCAGCGGCTATCCACGCTATGGTGGCCAAACTGATCGATTTGCGCATGCTGGTCGAAGCTACCCTGGATTTTCCGGAAGAGGAAGGGGTGGCGGCGCTGGAGCAAGGGCGAATAACCAATAAGCTGGCTGCCATCCACTCCGAGTTGTTGCACATTGAGGAACTGGCAAAGCAGGGCAGCATCCTGCGTGAGGGCGCCCAGATTGTTCTGGTGGGCTCACCCAACGTAGGCAAATCCAGTTTACTCAATCGCCTGGCAGGCGAGGAGGTTGCACTGGTAAGTGAGGTCCCAGGTACAACCCGCGATGCGATTCGCCAAGCGTTGCAGATCCGGGGTGTCCCGCTTCATATCATTGATACGGCAGGGTTGCGTGAGACAGATGATATGGTAGAACGCATGGGGATTGCCCGTACGCAGCAGAACATCGAACGCGCTGACCTGATTCTGATTTTGTCAGACGATACCAAGACGACCGCCACTAGCGATGAAGCAATGATTCTTGAGCGACTCCCCCCATCCATTCCTAGATTGTTTGTGCATAATAAAATTGACCTGTCGGGTCGGCACGCTCATACAGAAGAACGGGGCGATACACCCCATCTGTACGTGTCAGCCAAGACCGCCCTGGGTATCGATGCTTTGCAGGAAAAGATGCTGGAAAAGATAGGCTGGCATCAGGAGGCGGGCGTATTCATGGCGCGCACCCGCCATCTGGAAGCGCTGGGTCAGGCGAAGAACCATCTGTTTGCTGCAGAGCAGCAGCCCGCCCTAGAGCTGCAGGCTGAGGAGCTGCGGCAAGCTCAAACCGCACTGAATCTAATCACCGGCGAGTTCGTGGCAGACGATCTTTTAGGTGAAATTTTCAGTCGCTTCTGCATCGGCAAGTAAACATTTGTTTCACGTGAAACAATAGGCTTTGGAATCCAAACGGCCTGTTGTAAGATGCGCGTCCTTTTTGGCTAGTGGTGATATGGACTTTCCAGGCAAATTCGATGTAATCGTGGTGGGTGGCGGGCATGCCGGAACCGAAGCGGCGCTCGCCAGCGCTCGCGCAGGCAGCAAGACGCTGCTGCTGAGTCACAACATCGAAACGCTTGGCCAAATGTCGTGCAACCCTCCATCGGGGGTATCGGTAAAGGGCATTTGGTCAAAGAGGTGGATGCGTTGGGTGGTGCGATGGCTGGCGCGACCGATGAGTCGGGTATCCAGTTCCGCATTTTGAATTCCAGCAAAGGCCCTGCCGTTCGCGCCACGCGGGCTCAGGCCGATCGCATTCTGTATAAACAGGCGATCCGCAGTCGTCTGGAAAATCAACCCAACCTTTGGTTGTTCCAGCAGGCAGTGGACGACCTCATGTTGAACGACGGACGTGTCTGTGGGGTGGTTACGCAGTTGGGCCTGCGTTTTTCCGCGCGTAGCGTGGTATTGACAGCCGGGACTTTTCTGGGTGGTCTGATCCATGTTGGGCAATCCAATTATCAAGCAGGCCGTGCAGGTGATCCACCTGCAATTACGCTGGCGCGGCGTTTGCGTGAATTGGCGCTCCCGGCTGGTCGACTTAAGACGGGAACGCCGCCCCGCATAGACGGCCGCACCATTGATTTCTCGGTAATGCAGGAACAGCATGGCGATAACCCGGCTCCGGTGTTCTCCTATATAGGCAAAGCCGAGCAACACCCGCGCCAATTGCCTTGTTGGATAACCGAAACCAACCAGCGCACGCATGACATTATTCGCGGTGGTCTGGATCGCTCCCCGTTGTTCACGGGTGTGATCGAGGGGGTGGGGCCGCGCTACTGTCCTTCCATTGAAGATAAGATCACCCGTTTTGCCGATAAAGCATCGCATCAGATATTTCTGGAGCCGGAAGGGCTCACCACGCACGAAATTTATCCCAATGGTGTTTCTACCAGCCTCCCGTTTGATGTGCAGTTGGATTTGGTGCGTTCGATCCGGGGGTTGGAGAATGCCCATATTTTGCGCCCGGGTTATGCCATTGAGTACGACTATTTCGACCCGCGCGGACTGAAAAGCTCATTGGAAACCAAAGGGATATCCGGGCTGTTCTTTGCCGGACAAATCAACGGCACGACCGGATATGAAGAGGCGGCAGCCCAGGGATTGCTGGCTGGGGTCAATGCAGCCTTGCTTGCACAAGAGCGAGAAGTATGGTGTCCGCGCCGCAATGAAGCGTATTTGGGGGTGATGGTTGACGACTTGATCACGCGCGGAGTGACGGAGCCGTACCGCATGTTTACCAGTCGTGCCGAATATCGTCTGCAACTTCGCGAGGACAATGCGGATCTGAGATTGACTGAGATTGGACGCAAGCTGGGCATCGTGGATGATGTGCGTTGGCAAGCCTTTGAGCAAAAACGTGAAGCCATAGCGCTTGAAGAGCAGAGATTGCGGGCTACGTGGGTCAATCCTCGCATGTTGCCGGAAGAGGATGCGCTGCGAGTATTGGGCAAAAGCATCGAGCGCGAATATTCGCTGTATGAGTTGCTGCGACGACCGGACGTTACCTACTCATCCCTGATGACGTTGCCTGGTGCGGGTGTTTCGGCTGCAGAAAGTGTTGCGCAACAAATTGAGATACAAGCTAAATATCAGGGCTATATCGAAAAGCAGCGGGATGAGATTGAACATAGAGAGCATTTTGAGAATTTATTGTTGCCGGCTGACTTCGATTACCGTGAAGTGCGCGGCCTGTCCATTGAGGCGCAGCAGAAACTCAATCAGCACAAGCCGCAAACGATAGGGCAGGCAGGAAGAATTTCCGGAATTACTCCGGCTACGATTTCGTTGTTGCTGGTTCACCTGAAGCGTGGCTTCAAAAATACACAATCAGAGCAAAAATTCGCATGAATGAAAATGAGGCACTGTTATCCGGCGTGGCCAAGTTGGGGCTTGTCCTGAATAAAGGGGCGCTGGACAAGTTGTTGGCTTATTTGGCGCTGCTGCACAAGTGGAATAAGGTATATAACCTGACGGCCATACGCGACAAGAATGAGATGGTGAGCCATCACTTACTCGATAGTCTGGCGGTTTTGCCGCATCTGTGGGAAGGGCGTTGGCTGGATGTGGGGTGCGGCGGTGGGATGCCGGGCTTGGTGTTGGCGATAGCACAACCTGGCTGGGAATTCACCCTGGTGGATAGCAACACCAAGAAAACCAGCTTCGTGCAGCAAGCAGTGATTGAACTAGGCCTCAATAACGTGAGCGTTTACTCTGGTCGAGTAGAGCAATGGACACCAGCCCACAGATTTGATGGAATCATCTCGCGGGCTTTTGCTGAGTTAGGGGATTTTCTAAAGTTGACCCGTCACCTGCTTGCACCCAATGGACATTGGGCAGCGATGAAAGGCCAGCCAGAGCCGGAACTGGGGGCGATTCCGGCAGATTGCGAAATAGAACGGGTAATCACGCTGAATGTGCCGGGATTAAGTGCGGCGCGAAGCTTGGTGATAGCGAAGGTTTCTGGGGAGTGAACAGTATGGCGAAGATAATGGCTGTAACCAACCAAAAGGGCGGGGTGGGCAAAACTACGACCACGGTGAACTTAGCGGCAAGCTTGGCAGCGGTAAAAAAGCGTGTCTTACTGGTCGATCTCGACCCGCAGGGTAACGCCACCATGGGAAGTGGCATCAACAAGGGCGATCTCGAACTGACGGTCTATGACGTCCTGTTGGGGGAGGCCACGGTCGCTCAGGCACGGGTCGCGTCAGAACCAGGAAAATATGACGTTCTTCCGGCCAACCGTGAATTAGCCGGTGCGGAAATCGAACTGGTGGATATGGAGGGTAGGGAGATGCGCCTGAAAAAGGAATTACAGGCGATTGTCCATGAGTACGACTACATTCTGGTGGATTGTCCTCCGGCGCTGAATTTGCTGACGTTGAACGGCTTGTGTGCAGCACGCTCGGTGATGATCCCCATGCAGTGCGAATATTTCGCCTTGGAAGGCTTGAGTGATCTAGTCAATACCATCCGCAAGGTGCGTGAAAACCTCAATCCGGATCTGGAAATAGAAGGATTGCTGCGCACCATGTTCGATCCGCGTAACTCCCTTGCACAACAGGTTTCCGACCAGCTTCAGCAGCACTTTGGTGACAAAGTTTACCGCACGGTGATCCCGCGCAATGTACGCCTGGCTGAAGCGCCAAGTTTCGGTGTTCCCGCGCTGTGTCACGATGCACAATCCAAAGGAACGCAAGCATATCTGGCGTTGGCAGGCGAGTTGCTCAATAACGCGGCTGGAATGAACTAAGCAAATCAAAGCAGAAGATCACACAGGAAAAAACCATGGCAAAACCGAATAAGGGATTAGGGCGAGGACTTGATGCGCTGCTGTCGGGAAGTGGCACTACAAAGTCAAACGACGTATTGCGCGAACTCAAGGTAGAGCAACTCAAGCCTGGCAAGTACCAACCGCGAAGCCGTATGGATGAAGCATCGCTGAGCGAGTTGGCTGCTTCCATCAGAGCGCAGGGCATAATACAACCGATATTGGCACGTGAATTGCCAAACGGCGGCTATGAAATCATCGCGGGTGAGCGCCGTTGGCGCGCAGCGCAGATTGCCGAACTCAAAGAGGTTCCAGTCCTGGTGCGTAAAGTGCCGGATAACGCGGCATTGGCGATGGCGCTGATCGAAAACATCCAGCGCGAAGATCTGAATCCCTTGGAAGAGGCAATCGGTATTCAGCGCTTGATCGACGAATTCCAGATGACACACCAGGCTGCAGCAGATGCGGTGGGGCGTTCGCGCAGCGCCGCCAGCAACCTCCTCAGATTGTTGAAATTGCCGCAAGATGTGCAGGAAATGCTGATGGAAAATCTGCTGGATATGGGCCATGCCCGCGCCTTGCTGCCTCTTGAAGCTGCGCAGCAGATCTTGCTGGCGAATAAAATCGTGATGGAAAAGTTGTCTGTTCGAGAAACGGAAAAAATGGTGCAACGGCAAATTGAGTCGCCAGCACAGCAAGTGAGCAACACGAAACCGAAAACAGATCGCGATACATTGCGCATCCAGGAAGAGATTAGCGCCCAACTGGGCACGCGTGTGGAGATTAAATCCGGTAAAGGCGGTTCGGGGAAGTTGGTGATTGAATATTCAAGCAATGACGAGCTGAGTGATCTGCTGAGCCGCCTGTCCAAGGATAAGTAATTGACAATACCAGTGGGTGATGAATCGCAAGAACGTTTGACACCCCCGGTAAACGCCGCTATCATCGCCGCGCTTTTAGAGGCCGAGGCACAAGAAAAACAACAAATATGGCGTGTAACGCGGGTGCAAACCCTCGTAACAGTGGTCGCCAGCGGCATAGCCTACGGTATCGGAGCAACGCCGCAATTTGCGATAGCGGTGTTGAGTGGGGGAGGGGTTTCAGTTCTCAATGGCGCGTTGATGGCTTGGAGAATGTCCCGTGCAAATCAACGTTCTGCCCATGATGCACATCTTCAATTACGGCTCCTGTATTTTTACGCCACCGAACGTTTTCTGGTGGTAGTGGCGTCACTTGGTTTATCCATGGCGTTAATGAAATTGCCGCTCGCAGTTCTGGGCGGGTTTGTTTTAGGTCAAGCGGTGCTGATATCGGCCCGGTTGTTTTTGCGAATCAAGACTGAAGATAGCGAATAAAAATGTCCAGCGAAGCTCACACCTCAGCGGAATACATCCATCACCACCTGCAAAATCTCACTTATGGCCAGTTGCCGGACGGCACTTGGGGCGTCGCGCACAGCGCGGAACAAGCCAAAGCCATGGGATTCTGGGCGCTGAATTTGGATACGTTCATCATGTCCCTGTTGTTGGGCGCGGTGTTCATGTTCATGTTCTATCGTGCAGGAAAGACCGCTTCCGTCACAACGCCAAATGGATTGCAGAATTTTTGCGAGTGGGCGCTTGAGTTCATCGACACCAGTGTGCGTGGCTCATTCTCCGGCAAGAACAGCATGATCGGTCCGTTGGCATTGACCATCTTCTTCTGGGTGTTCACCATGAACTTGATGGACTTGCTGCCAATCGACTATGTTCCTTTGTTGATGACATCTCTTGGTGTTCCGTTCTTCAAGGTTGTGCCCTCCACCGATCCCAACGCAACATTTGGTATGGCCATCGGCGTGTTCCTTCTGGTGCTGTACTACAGCGTCAAGATGAAGGGCATTGGCGGCTTCATGGGCGAACTGACCCTGCAACCGTTCGGCAAGTGGGGTATGCCGGTTAATCTGTTGCTGGAAGGTGTGAACCTGATTGCTAAGCCGATTTCGCTCGCACTGCGTCTGTTCGGCAACATGTATGCCGGTGAAATGATTTTCATCCTGATCGCTTTGATGGGCGGTGCTTGGGCTGGGTTCTCGGTGAGCGGCGTTACTTTGTACGGCTCACAGATCCTGCTGTCCTTGGGTTGGGCGATCTTCCATATTCTGATCATCACTTTGCAGGCGTTCATCTTTATGACGCTGACCGTGGTCTATCTGGACATGGCGCATCAGGAACATCATTGATTACTAATTTAATACTGCTTCATCAACTTTGACTTTTAATTAACAGGAGAAATAGAAAATGGAAATGACAACTGCCACTGCACTGCTGTACATCGCCGGCGCATTGATGATGGGTCTGGGCGCTCTGGGCGCAGCCGTTGGTATCGGTATCTTGGGTGGCCGCTTCTTGGAAGGCGCTGCACGCCAACCTGAGTTGATCCCGATGCTGCGTACCCAATTCTTCGTGGTGATGGGTCTGGTTGACGCCGTTCCGATGATCGCTGTGGGTATCGCGATGTACGTTCTGTTCGCTGTAGTGGGCTAATTCACTAAGCGGCAACGCATAACTCAAGAAGAAAGGTAGCTTGCATGAATATCAATGCAACTCTTCTCGCCCAGACCATCATGTTCGCTTTGTTCGTGTGGTTCTGCATGAAGTTCGTCTGGACGCCAATCATGGCTGCACTGGAGCAACGCAAGAAGCAGATCGCCGACGGTTTGGCGGACGCTGAACGCGCCAAGCAGGATCTTGAGTTGGCATCCAAGCGCTCGGCAGAGATTCTGCGCGAAGCCAAGGAAAAGGCGGGCGAGATCATCGCCAACGGCGAAAAACGCGGTAGTGAGATCGTAGAAGACGCCAAGACACAAGCCAAGGTGGAAGGTGACCGCATCATCGCCGGTGCCAAGGCTGAGATTGACCAGGAAGTGTTTCGCGCCAAAGAGCAATTGCGTACGCAGGTTTCTGCCATCGCACTGGCTGGCGCAGGCAAGATTCTTGGTCGCGAGATCGACGCCAAGGCGCACAACGATCTGCTCGATAAACTCGTTGCGGAAATCTGATCGCCATGTCTGAAGCCATAACCACTGCACGTCCTTACGCCCAAGCGGCGTTTGAAGAGGCCCAAAAGCTGAATGCACTCAAAGCCTGGTCTGAGATGCTGTTTGATCTGGCCGGTGCGGTCAATCATGCCGAAGTGCGCGCTGTCGTCACCAATCCCAAGGTATCCAAGGCACAGGTGTCCGGCCTGATGGAAGCCTTGGTTGGTACAGCGGCAAGTGTGCAGCAACGCAATTTTGTACGCATCTTGGCCGACAACCAGCGTCTGCTGGTGTTGCCCGAGATTGCTGCAATCTTTGAATCACTGAAAGCAGAAGCAGAAAAGACCGTCAATGTGGTGGTGGATTCCGCGTTTGAGCTTTCTGTCGCGCAACAAGAAAAGATCGTCAGCTCGCTGAAGAAGCGCATGGGTCGCGAGATCAAGCTGGCTTGCAACGTCAAAAAAGATTTGCTGGGGGGTGTGGTGATCCGCGCCGGAGACAAGGTGATCGACGGATCTGCGCGCACCCGACTCAGTGAAATGGCGAACGCCCTGGCCTGATAAAGATTTATCAAGAATGAGGAAATCCAGATGAAGCTCAACCCTTCCGAAATTAGCAATTTGATTCGCAGTCGCATCGATAACTTCGAAGCACTGACCCAAGCGCGCACCGAAGGTACGGTGGTCAGCGTGACCGACGGTATCGTGCGCGTCCACGGCTTGTCCGATGTGATGCAGGGCGAAATGTTGGAATTCCCCGGCAACACCTTCGGCTTGGCGCTGAACCTTGAGCGCGACTCCGTCGGTGCTGTTATTTTGGGCGAGTACGAACACATCACCGAAGGCGACACCGTCAAGTGCACGGGCCGCATTCTGGAAGTGCCGGTTGGCCCTGAGCTGCGCGGCCGCGTAGTGAACGCGCTGGGTCAGCCCATCGACGGCAAAGGCCCGATCAACGCCAAGCTGACCGACAAGATTGAAAAGGTCGCCCCGGGCGTAATCGCACGTAAGTCTGTTGACCAGCCAGTGCAAACCGGTCTGAAGTCCATCGACTCCATGGTTCCAGTCGGGCGCGGTCAGCGCGAACTGATCATCGGTGACCGCCAGACCGGCAAGACCGCCGTCGCTGTCGACGCCATCATCAACCAGAAGGGTCAGAACATGACCTGTATCTACGTTGCCGTCGGTCAGAAAGCTTCGACCGTTGCCAACGTGGTACGCAAGCTGGAAGAGCACGGCGCGATGGAGTACACCATCGTGGTTGCGGCTACCGCTTCTGATTCCGCTGCGATGCAATTCCTGGCACCATATGCCGGTTGCACTATGGGCGAATACTTCCGCGATCGCGGCGAAGACGCTCTGATCGTTTACGACGACTTGACCAAGCAAGCTTGGGCGTATCGTCAGATCTCCCTGTTGTTGCGCCGTCCTCCCGGCCGCGAAGCTTACCCTGGCGACGTGTTCTATCTGCACTCCCGTTTGCTGGAGCGTGCTGCACGTGTGAATGCCGAGTACGTTGAAGCCTTCACCAAGGGTGCCGTCAAAGGCAAGACCGGCTCGCTGACTGCGTTGCCGATCATCGAAACACAGGCAGGTGACGTGTCCGCCTTCGTGCCGACCAACGTGATCTCCATTACCGACGGTCAGATCTTCCTGGAAGCCGACTTGTTCAACGCTGGTATTCGTCCCGCGATCAACGCCGGTGTATCGGTGTCTCGCGTCGGTGGTGCAGCGCAGACCAAGGTCATCAAGAAGCTGGGCGGCGGTGTGCGTCTGGCGCTGGCTCAATATCGTGAATTGGCTGCTTTTGCGCAGTTCGCCTCTGACTTGGACGAATCCACCCGCAAGCAATTGGAGCGTGGTCGTCTGGTAACCGAGTTGATGAAACAGCTGCAGTATTGCCCGTTGTCGGTGTCTGAGATGGCTGCAACGTTGTTTGCAGTTAACAAAGGCTACTTCGACGACGTCGCCGTGCCCAAAGCTCTGGCTTTCGAAGGAGCGTTGCACGCGAATCTGAAGTCTAAGAACAAAGCGCTGATGGATACCATCGAATCCACCAAGGACCTGTCTGCCGATAACGAAAAATTGTTGTCCGCAGCCATCGAAGCTTTCAAGGCAACGGCAGTCTATTAAGGCGAGGTGAGTTATGGCGGGCAGTAAAGAGATACGCACCAAGATCAAGAGCGTAGAAAATACGCGCAAGATCACGCGTGCGATGGAAATGGTGGCAGCGGCGAAGATGCGCAAAGCGCAGGAACGCATGCGTGCCGCTCGCCCTTACGCCGAGAAGATTCGCAATGTCGCTGCGCACTTGTCGCGTGCCAACCCGGAATACAAACATGCATTCCTGGTTAAGCGTGACAGTGTCAAGAACGTCGGTCTGATCGTCGTCACTTCTGACAAAGGCTTGTGCGGCGGGTTGAACACTAACTTGCTGCGTCTTGCCGTAAATGAGATGAAGACGTGGGAAGGTGAAGGCAAGGGCTTGGTGGTTTGTCCGATCGGCAACAAGGGATTTGGTTTCATGAACCGCATCGGAGCCAAGGTCAAGTCGCACATGACGGGCTTGGGCGATACACCACACGTCGAAAAACTGATCGGTGCGGTAAAGGCGATGCTGGATGCCTATGTCGCCGGCGAAATCGATGCCATCTACCTGAGCTACAACCACTTCATCAATACCATGAAGCAGGAGCCACGTATGGAACAGTTGCTACCGTTGACCGGCGAGCAATTGGGTACCAGCGAAGGCAATTGGGATTACATTTACGAGCCGGACGCCAAGAAAGTCATCGACGAATTGTTGCTGCGCTACATCGAATCACTGGTCTATCAGGCGGTGGTCGAGAACATGGCTTCCGAACAAAGCTCGCGTATGGTGGCGATGAAAGCCGCTTCCGACAATGCGAAGAGCGTCATCGGCGAGCTTAAGTTGGTTTACAACAAAGCACGTCAAGCAGCGATCACTAAGGAAATCTCCGAGATCGTTGGCGGCGCAGCGGCAGTGGGCTAACAGCCTGCGGCAATGAATTCAGAATTAATTTAGACGGGGAATCTTAAAATGAGTCAAGGAAAGATTGTTCAGTGTATCGGCGCGGTGGTTGACATCGAATTCCCGCGCGACAAAATGCCCAAGGTTTATGAAGCCTTGACGCTGGCTGATGCGGGTAACTCCACAGCCGAAGTTGGCCTGACCTTCGAGGTTGAGCAACAACTGGGCGACGGCGTTGTGCGTACCATCGCGATGGGATCCTCCGACGGTCTGCGCCGCGGCATGTTGGTCAACTCGACCGGCAAAGGCATCACCGTTCCGGTCGGTACCGGCACATTGGGCCGTATCATGGACGTGCTGGGTCGTCCGATCGACGAAGCCGGTGAAATCAAGTGCGACGAGCGTCGCGAGATTCACCAGAAGGCACCGAAATTCGACGAACTGTCTCCTTCCGTTGACTTGCTGGAAACCGGCATCAAGGTGATTGACCTGGTTTGTCCGTTCGCCAAGGGCGGTAAGGTTGGCCTGTTCGGCGGCGCCGGCGTGGGCAAGACTGTGAACATGCTGGAACTCATCAACAACATCGCCAAGCAACACGCGGGTCTGTCCGTGTTTGCCGGCGTGGGTGAGCGTACCCGTGAAGGTAACGACTTCTACCACGAAATGTCGGATGCAGGCGTTATCGACAAGGAAGACTTTACCAAGTCCAAAGTTGCGATGGTGTTCGGTCAGATGAACGAGCCGCCCGGCAACCGTTTGCGCGTTGCGTTGTCCGGTTTGACCATGGCCGAGAAGTTCCGTGACGAAGGCCGCGACATCCTGTTCTTCGTGGACAACATCTACCGTTACACACTGGCCGGTACCGAAGTGTCTGCGCTGCTGGGTCGTATGCCTTCCGCTGTGGGTTATCAACCTACACTGGCTGAAGAAATGGGCCGTCTGCAAGAGCGTATTACCTCGACCAAGGTGGGCTCGATTACCTCCATCCAGGCCGTGTACGTGCCAGCGGATGACTTGACCGACCCGTCTCCTGCGACCACCTTCTTGCACCTGGACTCCACCGTTGTGTTGAGCCGCGACATCGCTTCGCTGGGTATCTACCCTGCGGTCGATCCGCTGGACTCCACTTCCCGCCAGCTCGACCCGTTGGTCGTGGGCGAAGAGCACTACAGCGTGGCCCGCAGCGTGCAGCAAACACTGCAACGTTACAAAGAATTGCGCGACATCATCGCGATTCTGGGTATGGACGAATTGGCACCGGAAGACAAATTGGCTGTGGCACGTGCGCGTAAGATTCAGCGCTTCCTGTCGCAACCGTTCCACGTTGCTGAAGTGTTTACCGGCGCCCCAGGCAAGTATGTGACCCTGAAAGACACCATCAAGGGCTTCAAGGGCATCGTTGCCGGCGAATACGATCACCTGCCAGAACAAGCATTCTATATGGTAGGCAGCATCGAAGAAGCGGTTGAAAAGGCCAAGACACTGTAATAATCAATGGGAGCAACCATGACAATGACCGTACATGTGGACGTGGTGAGCGCGGAGGAGCAGATTTTTTCCGGCCTCGCCGAGTTCGTCGTGGTTCCGGGCGAGATGGGCGAACTGGGTATCTACCCGCGTCATACCGCGCTGCTGACCCGTATCAAACCGGGTGCGGTGCGTATCAAGCGCCCAGATCAGGAGCAGGAAGAATTGGTCTATGTATCCGGCGGCATGCTGGAAATCCAGCCCAATGTCGTGACCATCCTGGCCGACACCGCGATTCGCGGTGCCGATCTGGACGAAGCACGTGCATTGGAAGCCAAGCAGGCGGCGGAAGAAGCGATGAAGAATCGCACTTCCGACATTGACTACGCAGCCGCGCAAGCCGAGTTGGCCGAAGCTATCGCGCAATTGCGTGCAATCCAGCAACTGCGCAAGCACACGCACTAAGCAACACCGCTACAGCATCAACCAAAAAAGCAGCTTCGGCTGCTTTTTTGTTGCGCGAACGCTATACTTCGCACTCTTTGGAATGCCATTAATATGAGCCAGTTGAACATCGTCATCCTCGCTGCCGGCAAAGGTACGCGCATGTATTCCGATAAACCCAAGGTGTTGCACGCGCTTGCGGGGAAACCGCTGGTGCAGCACGTGCTGGATTGCGCCTCGTCGCTGCAACCGCAGCAGGTGTGTGTGGTGTATGGGCACGGCGGCGAAGTCGTGCCGCAGGCGATGCAACAATATGCGGCGAAGTTCGTGATTCAGGAACCGCAACTCGGCACGGGGCATGCGGTGCAGCAGGCCATGCCGCATCTCACCGATGGCAGCCGCACACTGGTGTTGTACGGCGATGTGCCGCTGATTCAGCACAGCACTTTGCACCAGATGCGACAAGCTGGCGAAGGATTAGTACTGCTCACCGTCACTCTCGAAAATCCCACCGGTTATGGCCGTATCGTGCGCAACGCGCAAGGCGATGTGCAGTGCATCGTCGAAGAAAAAGATGCCACACCCGAACAGCGCGAAATATGCGAGGTGAACACCGGCATCCTGCTGGCACCGACCGATCAACTGCGCAAATGGCTGGCAAAGCTGGGCAACAACAATTCACAAGGTGAGTACTACCTCACCGATATCGTCGGCATGGCGGTACAGCAGGGCATGGCGGTGCACAGCGTGCAGCCCGCACATCACTGGGAAGTCGAGGGCATCAACAGCAAGACGCAATTGGCAGCGCTCGAACGCGCTTGGCAGCGAGTTCAGGCATCGCGCCTGTTGACGCAGGGTGTGACGCTGGCCGATCCGGCACGCATCGACGTGCGTGGCAAACTCACTTGCGGGCGCGATGTCGAGATCGATGTCGGTTGTATCTTCGAGGGCGAAGTGAGCTTGGCTGATTGCGTACGAGTGGGGGCTTACAGCGTCATCCGCAATGCAACCATCGCGCAAGGGACACAGATCGCGCCCTATAGTCACATCGACAGCAGTGAAGTTGGTACTAACTGTCACATTGGCCCTTACGCGCGACTGCGTCCCGGCAGCAAGCTACACGATGATGCGCATGTCGGTAACTTCGTCGAGATTAAGAATAGCGAGATTGGCAAAGGCAGCAAGGCCAATCATCTGAGCTACATCGGCGATAGCACGGTGGGCAGCCGCGTGAACATCGGGGCGGGTACCATCACCTGCAACTATGATGGCGCGAATAAATTCCGCACCATCATCGAAGACGACGCTTTCATCGGTTCGGACACGCAACTGGTTGCTCCGGTAACAGTAGGTAAGGGGGCGACCATCGGTGCCGGCTCGACCATCACCAAAGATGCCCCCGCCGGGGAACTGACTTTATCGCGCAGCAAACAAATCACAGTCAGCGGATGGCAGCGTCCGCAAAAAGGAAAGAAATAATATGTGTGGAATCGTAGGTGCTGTTGCACGCCGTAATGTGGTACCCATTCTGGTGAATGGTTTGTTGCGTCTGGAATATCGCGGTTACGACTCCGCCGGACTGGTGGTGGTACGAGACGGCAAACTGGACCGGGTGCGAAGTATCGGGCGTGTTGCCGAGTTGGCGCAGAAGAGCGCAAATACGCATGGCGAACTGGGCATCGCGCATACCCGCTGGGCCACGCACGGTGTGCCAAGTGAACGCAACGCACACCCACACCTCAGCCGCAATCTTATCGCTGTGGTGCATAACGGCATCATCGAGAACTACGAGGTACTGCGCGCCGAGCTGACTGCGCTGGGCTATGAATTCACTTCCGACACTGACACCGAGGTCATCGCCCACCTGGTCCACAGTCATTACGCGCAAGGCAGCTTGCTGATCGCCACGCAGATGGCGTTGTCGCAGCTGGTCGGCGCCTATGCCATCGGCGTGGTGGCGGCGGACAATCCGCATCAACTCATCGCCGCGCGCAAAGGAAGCCCGCTGTTGCTGGGCGTAGGAGAGGGTGAGCACTTCGTCGCATCGGATATGTCGGCGTTGCTGCAAGTCACCAAGAACGTGGTGTACCTGGAAGAGGGCGATGTGGTCGAAGTGAACCTTGCCGACTACCGCATCATCGACGCACAGGGTCGTGTGGTCGAGCGTCCGGTGCATGTCAGCGAACTGAACAATGACAGCGTAGAGCTGGGTGAATACCAGCACTACATGCAAAAGGAAATCCACGAACAACCGCAAGCATTAGCAAATACGCTGGAATCGGTGTGCAACAGTCAATCACTGGTACCCGGCATCTTCGGCGCGGAAGCGAATACCATCTTCCCGCAGGTCGAAAACATCCTCATTCTCGCCTGCGGCACCAGCCACCATGCGGGCATGGTGGCGCGCTACTGGCTGGAAGAGATCGCCGGTATTCAGTGCACGGTCGAGATCGCCAGCGAATATCGCTACCGCACCAGCGTCGCCAATCCTAAGACCCTGGTGGTCACCATCTCGCAATCCGGCGAAACTGCGGATACGCTGGCCGCACTCAATCACGCCAAAGCAACCGGACACGCATATACGCTGGCTATCTGCAACGTGCCGGAAAGCGCCATCATCCGCCAGTCAAAATTGCGTTTGCTGACGCGTGCCGGTCCGGAGATCGGAGTGGCTTCGACGAAGGCATTCACCACCCAACTTGCTGCGCTGTTCCTGCTGACTTTGGTGCTGGCCAAGACGCGCGGACGTTTAAGTCCAGAGCGCGAGCAGCAGTTTCTGCATGAGTTGCGCCATCTGCCCAGCGCGGTGCTGAAAGTATTGGCGCTGGAACCGCAGATCGCCAAACTGTCCCAGCACTTCGCTGACAAGCATCACGCGCTGTTCCTCGGACGCGGTCTGCATTACCCGATTGCGCTGGAAGGTGCGCTCAAGCTCAAGGAAATTTCCTACATTCACGCCGAAGCCTATCCGGCCGGAGAACTGAAGCACGGCCCGCTGGCGCTGGTGGACAAAGACATGCCGGTGGTCTCGGTCGCGCCCAACGATGCTTTGCTGGAAAAACTTAAATCGAATCTGCAGGAAGTGCGTGCACGCGGTGGTGAGTTGTTTGTATTCGCCGATGCGGATACGCACATCAAGGAAGCCGAGGGCGTCCATATTCTGCAAATGCCCGAACACGCGGGCTTTCTGAGCCCGATTCTGCACACCGTTCCACTGCAACTGTTGGCCTATTACGTTGCCTTGCAAAAGGGAACGGATGTGGACAAGCCCCGCAATCTCGCCAAATCTGTCACTGTGGAATAACAGTTAATTCCGCATAAAGAGGTTTCACGGTTGGCGCTGAAGACTCTTGTACCTGAAGGCTGGACTAAAAGAAGTAAACAGCAGAGGCGAAGAACAGTCCGGTTGCCAACAGTAATGTGATGACCGATAGCCAGGCATTGCGCGTTTGTTGCTGGATGAGTAATTCGCGCAACAGCGGAGCCACCTGTGCGGACACGTCTTCGTTCAAGCGCTGGTGCAGCAAACGCGGTAGTTGCGGCAGCATAGCGGCATAACGCGGAGCTTCAGTGCGTAGCGCTTTGAGCAAACCGCGCCAGCCAACCTGTTCGCTCATCCAGCGCTCCAGCCAAGGCTTGGCCGTTTTCCACAGATCGAGTTCCGGGTCGAGCTGCAATCCCAAGCCCTCGATGTTGAGCAAGGTTTTCTGCAGCAACACCAGTTGCGGTTGTATCTCGATGCCGAAGCGGCGCGAGGTTTGGAACAAGCGTAGCAGCACCTTTCCGAACGAAACATCGCGCAACGGTTTGTCGAAAATCGGTTCGCATACTGCCCGGATCGCTGCTTCGAATTCATCCACGCGCGTAGCGGCCGGTGCCCAGCCTGATTCAATGTGCAACTCCGCAACGCGTTTGTAATCGCGGTTGAAAAAAGCGATGAAGTTCTGTGCAAGGTAATTCTTGTCGGAGTCGGTAAGCGTACCCATGATGCCGAAATCGAGCGCCACATAACGACCGTCGTGCGCCACCAGGATATTGCCCGGATGCATGTCGGCGTGAAAGAAACCGTCGCGGAAGACTTGTGTGTAGAAAATCTCGACGCCGTCCGCTGCCAGCTTGGAGAGATTGATACCCGCCGCGCGCAAAGCCGCAATCTGGCTGATGGGCATGCCGTGCATGCGTTCCATCACCATCACTTGCTCGGAACACCAGTCCCAATGCACTTCAGGCACCAGCAGTAATTTGGCATCGGCAAAATTGCGGCGCAGCTGACTGGCGTTGGCTGACTCGCGCATCAGGTCTAGCTCGTCATGCAGGTATTTTTCGAACTCGGCGACCACCAGCTTCGGCTTCAGACGTCTTCCGTCTTCCCACCAGCGCTCAATCAGGCCGGCACAAATTTCCAGCAATGCCACATCATGCACGATGATGCTGGAGATTCCCGGGCGCAGAATTTTCACCGCCACTTCACGTCCGTCCGGCAACACTGCGAAATGCACCTGGGCGACCGAAGCACTGGCCACGGGCGTTTCATCGAACTCAGCGAACACCTCGCTCAAACGTTTGCCGTAAGCTTCTTCCAGCAACGCCACCGCCTGAGTCGAAGGGAAGGGAGGCACTTGGTCTTGCAGCTTGGCCAGTTCGTCGGCGATGTCGGTGGGGATCAAGTCGCGGCGTGTGGAAAGCAACTGGCCGAATTTGACGAAGATCGGTCCCAAAGCCTCCAGCGCAAGTCGCAGACGCTCGGCGCGCGGACGTGAGGTATTGCGGAAGAACAGCAGCAAATTGAGCGGGCGGCGCAACCAGCTCGTCCGCGCATGCGCCAGCAAAAACTCGTCCAGTCCGAAGCGCAGGACGACGAAGATGATCTTGAGCAGTCTGAGGAAACGCATCACTTATCGCTGTATAAAAAAAGGCACAGAGAAATCTCTGTGCCCTCTAGTTTACTTGAGTTTGCAGTTATACCTGCTGGATTCCAGCCAACAGCCAAACGGACTTGTCATCCTTCAGATTCTTCTGCACATGCCAGATTTCGTCGAAGCTCTCCGCTGCGCCGTTGTTCTCGCGAAGCTGACCGCTCATGCGCACGCTGGCGATGGCGACATCGTTCTCGCTGGCGACTTCCAGTAATTCTGCCTGGACGGATACTACATCGGTCTTCTGCGGCTCGTCGTTGCGCTCTTGCATTTGCATCGAGATTTCGGCGAACATCTCCGGGGTGGAGTACTCGCGGACATCGTTCAGATCCTTGCGGTCATTCGCTGCTTGCAGGCGGATGAAGGTGGTCTTGGCACCGCGCAGGAAGCTCTCCACAGGAAAGTCGGCGGGAATGTTGGCTGGCGCAACTGTTGCTGTGCTCGTCGCGCCACCGCCTAACGGCTGCTGCTCAGGTTGCTGCGATCCGGCGTAAGGCGCACCCGCACCGGCGTATTGCATGGCAGGTTGCTGCTTCTTGCGGAACATCGAGATCAAAAACATCACCACTACACCCGCGAGCAAGGCCATCAAAATGCCTCCCAGCGCGCCACCCAGACCTCCCAAGCCGCCGCTGGCGAACAGCGCGCCCAAGCCCGCGCCGATGGCCAAGCCAGCCAGAGGGCCGAGCCACTTGTTACCGGTGGATTGCGGCGCGGCAGCGGGCTGCGCCGGTGTATTAGACGTGGCGGCAGCGGGCGATTTTTGCGGTGGAGCACTCATGCTGCGCTGCTTGCCGATGCTGCCGCCACCGCCGAAGCGCTTGGCTTCAGCATTCGCTGCAAGCAGAGAAAGACAGGTCAAAACAATGGTCAACAAGATGGAGAAACGTTTCATTTGAATCCTTCCAGGGTGAACAAGACAACATAGAGAAAGTATAGCAGTTGTGGCCGGACAACTATCCCTTCCCGCAATAGGAGCGGGCAATTAGAAGGGCGATGGGCTCAAAAAGTTCAATGGTTCGCCGCTTAACGGATGCGTGAAACTTAACGAACAGGCATGCAGCAACAAACGCGGGGCGCAGGCAGTATCACCATACAACGCGTCACCAAGGATAGGATGGCCGATGGCCGCCATGTGAACACGCAACTGATGGGTGCGACCGGTAACGGGCTCCAGCTCAACGCGCGTCGTGTCTGCGTCGTGGCTCAGCACGTGATACCGCGTCAGTGAAGGCTTACCCAGATTGGCATCGATCTTGCGCAGCGGACGGTTCGGCCAGTCGGCAACGATGGGCAGATTCACCTCACCCGTCGCTGACTCCATTCTGCCCGATACCACTGCCACATAGCGTTTTGCTATTTCATGGTCGCGAAACATCTGCGACAGGCGGCGCTGTATCTCCGTTCCGCGCGCAAACACAATCAAGCCGGAAGTCGCCATATCCAGGCGGTGCACAACCAAGGCATCGGGAAAATTTTGTTGGATACGCGCTGACAGACAATCCTGTTTATCCACCCCGCGCCCCGGCACTGCCAATAAACCCGCGGCCTTGCAGGCCACCAGCAGCGATGCGTCTTGATAGATGAGGTCGATAGACGCGGATCTCAACTGACTTCTGCCACCACCGGCGTATGGTCGGACGGACGTTCCAGTTTGCGCGGAGCCTTGTCGATGCTGCATGCGCTGCACAGCAGCGCCGGGCTGATGAGGATGTGATCGATGCGCAATCCCATGTTGCGGCGAAAGGCCATCATGCGGTAGTCCCACCAAGAATAACTTTTGTCATCCTGCTCGAACAAACGGAACGCATCGCGCAAACCCAATTGCAGCAGGCCTTGGAAGGCGGCACGTTCAGGTGCGCTGACCAGCACGTTGCCCTGCCACGCGACAGGGTCGTAGACGTCGCGGTCTTCCGGTGCGATGTTGTAATCGCCCAGCAGTGCGAGCTTGGGATACTTCACCAATTCGTGTTTTAACCATGCATTCAACGCGGACAGCCAGTTGAGCTTGTACTGGTATTTGTCGGAATCGATGCTCTGGCCGTTGGGAATGTAAATGCACACCACGCGTACGCCGTTGACGGTTGCGGCGATAACGCGTTTCTGTTCGTCGTCAAAATCCGGGATGCCGACTTGCACATCGCTGATTGGTGCGCGGCTGAGGATCGCCACGCCGTTGTAAGTCTTCTGCCCGCTGAATGCGCTGTGGTAGCCCGCCGCCTGCAACTCCGCTTGCGGAAAATCCATGTCCTGCTGCTTGGTCTCCTGCAGGCACATCACATCCACCGGATTTGCCGCCAACCACTCCAGCAGGTGCGGCAACCGCACCTTGAGCGAGTTGACGTTCCAGGTCGCCAACTTCATTGCGCGGGTTTGGCCGGTGTTGTGGCTGGAGGTGCAGCAGGGCGCGCACGGTAGGGCGCGGTCTTGGGGTAGCCGGCGAAATCCAGTTCCTTGTTCCACTGTTCGGCAAGAAAACCCTTGGAGCCAGGTTTTGCCGATGGTGAGCGCGGGCACCTGTCAGTCGCCAGAGGCCTTGCGGAACGTATCCAACATCCTCCTTAGTGACCAGATTATTTTCGGTGAAACGGAATGCCTCGTTTGTTGCAGAAATCACGCGCCAGCTTGACAAGGCGCGCCGCAAGTTTCGAAATACGTACAGGGTCACCGGAAAATTCTGTTGGGCTTTTTGAGTTTCGTAGGGCAGGCTTTCATCGGGCGCGGGTTCGCCTCCCAATTTCAGTTCTTCCACGTCCTCTGCTTCGGGTAGTGGCTTGTCGCTGTAGTGCACTTTGCCGCTGCTATCGATGGAGCGATAAAGCTCTCCAGCCTGTGCGGTGCCGAAAAAGAGAAAGACGAACAAAATAAGAAGTTGCTTCATATAACCCCCGTGCAATGCCACTGAAAATCAGGCCTCGATAAGTCCATTATGCCGCAACAGCGCATCGATGGAAGGTTCGCGTCCGCGAAACGCAGTGAACGATTGCATCGCAGGGCGGGCGCCACCCATCGCCAGTATCTCGGCGCGGAAGCGCGCACCCACGTCGGGGTTGAGCACACCATGTTCCTCGAACAGGCTGTAGGCATCCGCCGACAACACCTCGGCCCATTTGTAACTGTAATAACCCGCCGCATAGCCGCCCGCGAAGATGTGCGAGAAACTTTGCGGGAAACGGTTGAACACGGGTGGTATCAGCACCGCCACTTCGGCGCGCACCTCGTCCAGCAGCTCGAGTATGGATTTCCCATGGCCGGGCTGGAAGTTGCTGTGCATCAGCATGTCGAACAGCGCGAACTCGATCTGGCGCAACGTCGCCAGTCCGCTCTGGAAATTCTTCGCGGCGAGCATCTTGTCGAACAGCGCGCGCGGCAAAGTGGCGCCGCTTTCGACATGGCGAGTCATGCTTTGCAGCACATCCCATTCCCAGCAGAAGTTCTCCATGAACTGGCTGGGCAATTCGACAGCGTCCCATTCCACGCCGTTGATGCCGGAGACTCCGAGGTCTTCCACTTCCGTCAGCAAATGGTGCAAGCCGTGGCCGAATTCATGGAACAACGTGATGACTTCATCGTGGGTAAATACGGCAGGCTTGCCGCCGACAGGTGCGGAGAAATTGCAGTTGAGATAGGCGACCGGGGTTTGGATGCCAGAAGCCAAACGCCGCCTGGTGATGACATCGTCCATCCATGCTCCGCCTCGCTTGCTGTTGCGGGCATACAGGTCGAGATAGAACTGGCCGATGAGTTTCCCTTGTGCATCGCGTATGTCGAAGAAGCGCACTGTCTCATGCCACAGCGGGGCAGTGGCAGCCTTGATGTGCAAGCCATACAGCGTTTCTACCAGCTGGAACAAACCGGCTAGCACCGCATCCTCGGGGAAGTATTGCTTCACTTCCTGTTCTGAGAAGGCGTAGCGCTGCTCGCGCAGCTTCTCGCTGGCGTAGGCGATGTCCCACGAGTGCAGTTCGTCCAGCGCGAGTGAATTGCGCGCAAAGTCGCGCAATTCGGCGAGGTCTTTCTCCGCAAAGGGGCGCGCGCGCTGTGCCAGTTCGCGCATGAAGGTCACCACTTGTTGCGGTGTTTCGGCCATCTTGGCAGCCAGCGAGAGCTCGCCGTAATTGGCGAAGCCCAGCAGCGTGGCTTCCTCGGCGCGTAGTGCTACGATCTCGTCCATCAGCCGCGTGTTGTCCCAGTCGGCCTTGCCGAACTCGGAAGCACGCGTGGCGTAGGCGCGATATACCTTTTCGCGCAGTTCGCGGTTGTCGGCAAACTGCATCACTGGCAGGTAGGACGGGGCTTTCAGCGTGAACAGCCAGCCGGATTTTCCTGCGGCCTGGGCGGCTTCGCGCGCGGTCTGCAACACGTCTTCCGGCAAGCCGGAAAGCGCGGCACGCTCTTCGATGACCAAGGTGAAATCGTTGGTGGCATCCAGCAGATTGTCCGAGAAACGCGAGGATAGCTCCGATTGACGTTCTTGAATCTGTAGATAGCGCGCCTTCTGGTCTTGCGCCAACTCTGCGCCACCGAGACGGAAATCGCGCAGTTCGTTTTCGATGATCTTCTGGCGTGCCGCGCTCAAGGTGGCGAATTCAGGGCTATTGCGCAATGCCTTGAACTTCTCGAACAGTGCCAGATTCTGTGCCAGCTCAGCGTAATACTGGGTGATTCTGGGCAGCGTGGCGTTGTACGCTTCGCGCAATTCCGGCGAATTCATCACCGCATTCAAGTGGCCGACCGGCCCCCAGGCGCGCGACAGGCGTTCGTTGGCATCCTCCATCGGGCACACGAAATCGTCCCAGGTCGGCAATGCATGATCGGCCAGCAAGCGTGCGATGAGTGCGCGGTTCTCAGCCAGCAACTGATCGATTGCCGGTGCAATATGTTCGGGCATGATCTCCGCGAAACGTGGCAGACCGGAAAAATCGAGTAGTGGGTTCATATCATCCTGAAAAACGAAGCGCCCTCGAACGAGGGCGGCATCATTGTTGAAAAACGAGTTGCCCGTCCAGCAGCGTATAACGTACGCGACCCTGCATCTCGTAACCGTTGAACGGTGTGTTCTTGCCCTGGCTCTTCAGCGCGGCAGGTGCGACTTTCCAGTTCGCCTGCGGATCGAACACGCAGATGTCCGCATGTGCACCTAGCGACAGATGTCCCATCTTCACCCCGAGCAACTGTGCCGGGTTGATGGTGATATGTGCCAGCGCTTCAAGCAGCGGTATTTTGTCCTGCTCCGCCCATTTCAGCACCAAGGGCAGCAGCAGCTCCAGCCCGGTAGCACCGTCTTCCGCTTCGGCGAACGGTAATTGTTTGGCATCCTCATCCACCGGCGAATGGTTGGAGCAGATCGCATCGATGGTGCCGTCGAGCAAGCCGGCACGCAGTCCAGCTTTGTCGCGCATGCTGCGCAGCGGCGGCACCAGGTGGCAGTTGGCATCGAAGAAGCCGATATCCATTTCGGTGAGGTGCACGTGGTTCATCGACACATCGCAAGTGACATTCAGTCCCTCGCGCTTGGCGGCACGGATCATATCCACGGCAGCCGCACTGGAGATGCGGCAGATATGCAGTGCGACACCAGTCTCGCGTGCCAGTTGCAGCGCGGTGGCCAGGGCGATGGTCTCCGCCACCACCGGGATGGGCGGCAAGCCGAGGCGGGTTGCCACCTCGCCGTCATGCGCCACGCCGTTCTTGGCGAGAAAGCTGTCCTGCGGTCGCAGCCATACCGGGTAACCAAAAGTCGCCGCGTATTGCATAGCCCGCATCAATACGCGCGTATCGGTGAGCGGCGCATCAGCCTGGCTGAAGGCTTTGCAACCCGCCTCGGTCAGCTCGATCATCTCGGTGAGCTCCGCCCCTTTCAAACCGTAGGTCAATGCGCCAAGCGGAAATACACGTGCTCGATTCAGTGAGCGCGCACGGTGTTTGAGCATCTCCACCAGCCCCGGCTCATCCAGCGGCGGGTCGGTGTCGGGCGGGCAGGAGAGCGAAGTGACGCCACCCGCCACAGCCGCATTCATCTCGGATTCCAGCGTGGCCTTGTATTCGTAACCCGGTTCACGCAGGCGGGCAGCGACATCCACCAGACCGGGCATGACGATCAATCCGCTGGCATCGATCACCTGCTCGGCGACAAAGCCCTGCGGTGCATGGCCGATGGCTGCGATGCGGCGGTCAGCGATGAACACATCCTGCAGTGCATCGATCTTGTTTTTGGGGTCGATCAGGCGACCGTTCTTGATATGGATGTTCATTGTGCTTTCCCCGCCAAGGTGCTCATCACTGCCATGCGCACTGCGATACCGAAGGTGACTTGCGGCAGGATCACCGAATGTGACCCATCAGCCACACTGGAGTCGATCTCCACGCCGCGATTCATCGGGCCAGGATGCATCACGATGGCATCGCTTTTTGCCAGCGCCAGGCGTTCCTGGGTCAGGCCGTAGTATTTGAAATACTCCTGGGCCGAAGGCAGCAGCGCACCCTGCATGCGCTCGTTCTGCAGGCGCAGCATCATCACCACATCGACATCCTTCAGGCCTTGTGCCATGTCGTGATAGACCTGTACGCCGAGCTTTTCGACGTGGCTGGGCAGCAGCGTCTTCGGTGCCACCACGCGCACTTCCGGCACACCCAGGGTGGTCAGCGCGTGGATCTGCGAACGCGCCACGCGCGAGTGCAGCACATCGCCGACGATGGCGACGCGCAGGTTGTGGAATTCTTTCTTGTAGTGGCGGATGGTGAACATGTCGAGCAGCGCCTGCGTCGGATGCGCGTGGCGCCCGTCACCGGCGTTGATGACGTGGATCTCCGGCGCGACATGCTGGGCGATCAAATGTGCCGCACCGCTGGAAGAATGGCGCACCACGAACATGTCGGCGTGCATCGCGCACAGGTTATCCACCGTATCCAGCAGCGTCTCGCCTTTGCTGGTGGAAGACGAACCGATGTTGAGATTGACCACGTCGGCCGACAAACGTTTGGCCGCGATCTCGAAGGTGGTGCGGGTGCGCGTGCTGTTCTCGAAGAAGATGTTGAACACCGACTTGCCGTGCAGCAGCGGGACTTTTTTGATCTCGCGCCCCTCGGCGATGTTCACAAAACCGGCGGCCTTGTCCAGGATGTCGCGCAGGATGCGCGCGGGCAGGCCTTCGGTGGAAAGCAAGTGTTGCAGTTCACCGTTCTTGTTCAACTGTGGATTATTCATGCGTAGATTCCTGCGCTGGGTTCATCGAAATACGCTTGCAGTATCTGCTGCGCGGCATACTGGTCGATCAGGTTCTTTTGCTTCCGGCCGTGTATTCCCCGTTCGCCCAGAACCGTGCTGGCGGCGGCGGAAGTATAACGCTCATCCACCAGCAAAGTGGGCAAATTAAAGCGTCCTTTCAGTTGGTTGGCGAAACGGCGGCAGCGTGCGGTCATTTCGTGCGGCGTGCCATCATCATTGCATGCCAGGCCGACAACCAGCGCTGCCGGCTGCCATTCCTTGAGCAGTGCTGCAATCACGGCGAAACGAGTTTCGTTCTTCTCGTCATTGATAGTGGTGAGCGGTCGGGCCGTGGCGGAGACCGTATTGCCGACCGCGATGCCGATGCGTTTAGTGCCGAAATCGAATGCGAGTAACGTGCCGGAAAGGGTAGGGGCGGTCATGCCATCAGGCATGTCCTGCCTCATCAGAGAGTGAAGCGTAATCGATACCCAGCAACGCCATTGCGGCGGATAACTTCTCTTCGGCAGGCAGATCGAACAGGATGTGTTCGGAAGCCGGCACACTGAGCCACGCGTTATCGGCCATCTCCTGTTCCAATTGGCCTTCTGACCACCCGGCGTAGCCCAGCGTCACCAGCAAATGACGTGGTCCCAGCCCTTCGCCCACTGCCTGCAGAATATCTTTGGAAGTGGTGAGGTTGATCCTGTCGTTAACATGCATGGTCGATTGCCACAGCCCACCCGCGTTGTGCAGAACGAAACCGCGATCCGTTTGTACCGGTCCACCGAAATGTATCGGCATGTCTTCCAGTTCGGACTGGTTGAGCGGCATGTTGATCTGTGCAAACAACTCACTCAAGGTCAGACTGATCGGACGATTGACCACGATGCCCATCGCACCCTGGTCGTTGTGCTCACACACGTAAGTGAGCGATTTGGCAAAGAACGGATCGGTCATCGCCGGCATGGCGATCAGAAAGTGGTGGGTGAGATTGATGTCAGACATGGCGGCATTGTAGCTTTCCGCGTCCGCCTTCACAAATCCGTGCCTGAACGAGCTCCGGAGTATCCGGCAGGGCTGCGGGCAATAACGCCGCTAACCCATTTCCGGCAGCTTGATGAAGCGCGCGATGTGTTGCAGCAGTTCTTCTTCCTGATAAGGTTTGCCGAGGTATTCGTTGACCCCGAGTTCGAGCGCATAGTTGCGGTGCTTTTCGGCGGTGCGCGAAGTGATCATGATGATCGGCAAGCCTTTGGTCTTGCTGTCCTGGCGCAAACGCTTGGTCAATTCAAAGCCATCCATGCGCGGCATCTCGACATCGAGCAACATCACGCTCGGGGAGATTTCCGTAAGTTGTTCCAGTGCATCCACACCGTCCTTGGCGGTGACCACCTGATAGCCGGCACGTTCCAGTAAACGGGTAGTGATCTTGCGCACGGTGAGCGAATCATCCACCACCATCACCAGCGGGATGCTGCGCACCACCTCTGGCGTAACTTCTTTGGCCAGCTTTTGTGTCGGCACAATGCGTTGGCTAAAGGCCACCGGATTGATGATGAGGATCACCGCGCCGCTACCGGATACCGTCGCACCGGCGATGCCTGGCAGGCGTGCCAGTTGCGGGCCGATGTTCTTCACCACCACTTCCTGATTGCCCAGCAGCGCATCCACATGCAGGGCGATGCGATTCTCCCCGCTACGCAATAGCAGCACCGGGCTGTGCGGCTGACTCACCACTTCGGTACGGTCGTCGCCCAGCAAACGCGGTAGATAATGCAAGCCGTAACGGCGACCCTGCCAATCAACATACTGTTGTTGGTAGACCTCTTTCAACTCGTTTGGTTTGAGCTGTTGCACATTCTCCACCATGGTCGAGGGCACGGCGTAAGTGGAGGTTCCGGAGCGGACCAGCAAGGTCTTGGTCACTGCCAGAGTCAACGGAAGGTGGATACTGAAACGCACGCCGCGACCCGCTTCGGACGACACATCGATACGCCCGCCCAGTGCGGTGATTTCGCTACGCACCACGTCCATGCCCACGCCGCGTCCGGAAACTTCGGTGATCTCCTGTGCAGTGGAGAGTCCTGCGGTAAATATCAGCTGCATGACCTGTTCGTCACTGACTTCTTCATCGGCACTGATGGTGCCGTTCTCGAGCGCTTTCTGGCGGATACGCGCGATGTCCAATCCAGCTCCGTCGTCGCTGAGCTCGAACACCACCTCGTTGCTTTCATGACGCAGCGACAGGCGGATTTCACCAATGGCTGCCTTGCCCGCTTGCGCGCGCTGTTCCGCCATTTCCAGGCCATGCGCGATCGCATTGCGCAGCAAATGTTCGAACGGCGCAGTCATTTTTTCCAGCACGCTGCGATCCAGCTCGATCTCGGTACCCGCCAACTCAAGGTTGGCGCGCTTGCCAAGCTCTTTGCCGGTCTGGCGCACGATGCGATACAAACGCTCACTGATGCTGGCGAACGGCACCATGCGAATGGCCATCAGGCCTTGTTGCAGGTCGCGGTTGAGATGGGATTGTGCGGTGAGTGCCGCTTCGGTTTCGTCCAGATTCTTGAGCAGGGACTGCTGCACGGTCTGCACGTCGTGCACGCTTTCGCCCATGAACCGCGTCAATTCCTGGAAGCGCGTGAAGCGGTCGAACTCCAGCGGATCAAACTTTTCCGCGCTGTCGCCGCTTACCGCGACGCGCGCCTGCATCTGGCCTTCCGCATGGATCTCGATCTCGCGCAATTGCTTGCGCAGGCGGTGAACGCTGTCGGTCAGCTCCAGCACGCTGTTCTTGAATTCGCGCAACTCGGTTTCGGCGCGCGAGCGCGCCACGCTGACTTCACCGGCCTCGTTGACCAGGCGATCCACTGTGTCAGAACGCACTCGCAGCAACGCGGCCTGCATCGCCCGTTCGGCACCGATTTCCAATGCGTGCGCAATTACGGGTGCTGCGACAGGGGTGGCGCTCGGCACAGCAGCTTGCGTAGCGGCCGCCGCTGTAGCCGGCACCGTTTGTGGCTTTTGCAATTGTTCGATGGCATTCGCGATGCGGTCGAGATAACCGTCCATCTCATTCCACAATGCTTCATCCAGCGCGTGCTTTGAAATGGCTTGGTCGACGCGGTCTTCCACGCGGTGCGTTAATTCACCGAGACGCATCGCGCCCGCCATGCGCGCACTCCCTTTGAGGGTGTGCAAACTGCGCTGCAGGGTGCGTCCGAGCTGTGCGTCGTCGGGTGTATCGCGCCACGCGCGCAGCGTACTGCCGATCTGCGGATACAGTTCGCTCGCTTCTTCCAGAAAGATGGGAAGCAGCTGTTCATCCACATCGTCATGCACGGTGCGTTCATGCTGTACGGCGGGTTTCGGCGCAGCCATGGCCACTGCTGCGCTGACCGAGAGGTCTTGCGCTGAGGGCGCGGGCGGCACTGGCTCGACCGGTGCGGGCGCAAAAGGCGCTTCCGCGATGGGTGTAACGACTTTTGCAGGGGCTTTGACAGCTGCCACAGCTTCCTTGTCGGCAACTAACTGGGCGATCAACTCGGGCTGAGCCTGCGGCTCCTCGCGATTCCTGACGGCGGCACACAGCGTGTCCAGTCGGGTAATGACTTCGCTCAGCAAGGTCAGCTGTCTGTCGTCCACCACACCGCGCTTGTCGATGCGCGTTTCCAGCCACAACTCAAGGTTATATGCGAGCTCGGCGATGGTGACGAGACCCATGGTGCGATTGACGCCGGCCAGGGTGTGTGCAGCCCGCATGAAATCGTAGGGGACGACATGTGCCGCATCCTCTTGCAAATCGGCAAGATGGGTTTGCAAGGCTTGTACGCGCTCGGCTGCCTCTTCGGAGGCAATGTTGAACAACACCGGAGCGATGCTGACTGCGCCGATCTGTACGGGCGCTTCTTCAGGCGGAACTTCCGGGGTGGTGGCAGGTGTCGCAGGTATCGTCTGTTCTGGCGGCATCGCTAATTCCAGCGTGAACGCAGGCTCATGCGAGATCACAGGCTCGGGTGTGATTGCAGGCTCAGGCGAGCTAACAGGCACTTGCGCCGATACAACTGGCCGTGGCAGTTCCTTGCCGTTTTCGATGCAATCCGCAACGAGCAGCAGTTGCGAGGTATCGATGTGCGCCGTGGTGCTGCCGCTTTTCAACATGTCCACCCAGTGTTGGAACAACACTTCGGCATCGCCCACCATTTCCAGCAGTGCCGGCGTGGCGGGATTGTTTTCCGCCAACCACTTGTTCATGGCGCGCTCGAGCGCCCAAGCCACTTCGCCCAGCTCAGTCAGCCCCACCATGCGGCCGCTGCCCTTGAGGGTATGGAAAGCGCGGCGCATGGTGACCCAGGGTTCGCGGCTATCCGGATGCAGGACAGAGATTTCCAGATTGGTACGCAAGGTCTCCAGAACCTCCTGCGCTTCTTCCAAAAAGACTTCCAGCAATTCCGCATCCACGTTGCCGGAGCGGATGGAAACACCCAAAGGTGCAACGGGTTCTTCAGCCGCAGATATTTCTTCTGCCGGGCCGGCATGGGCGCACACTTCAGCCAGCTCGCTCAAAGCCGTAGTGAGCGCGACCGGGTCAGGTTTTTGTCCAAGCGTCAGGCCATGCACATAATCTTCCATCAAGCTGATAGCGGAAGCGACTGCGCGCATCTCCCTGGCGGACGGGACATCACCTTGATGATAGTGTTCGGTGATCTGGCGCAGCGTGACGAGTAATTGTTCGGCGATGTCCAGCGACAGGATATGGAATCCACCTTGGACCTGGCTCATCAGGCGATTGATTTGCAGCAGTTCCGTGCGCTTGGCAGCATCGCCGAAGAAGGCATTCAGGCCTTGCTCGATGTGCTGCAGGTTGTTTTGCATCTCGACGGCCAACGGGGACATCACCCCGCGTAGCTCCATCTCGCAATACAGGGAAACCAGATGGGCAAGCTTGCTCGCATCTTCTGGAATGCGCGTAATTGAGGATTGCAGGCGCATGCTCAAAATGCGCGCCTGCTCATGAAAACCGCTGCCCAGATGCTGGTAATGTTCGATGCCGCTATTGAGCAGCAACAAAGCCATCGCCATATCCATTTCGATCCGCTGAGCGTGTTCCGGATTGTCCGCGTGGGCGGACATGGCTTGTATCTGTTTAGCCAGGAATTGCAGCGTATTGCGATCAAGCTGTTCGGAGAGCAGGTACAACTGTTCGGCCTGCCCGGCGAATTTGCCGCAGGCAGCCGCGTCTTCGGTCACACAGTGTTCCCAGGTTTCGTCAGCGACCGCAAGCTGGGCACGCATGTTATTGAGCAAGGCGGCAGTCTCGCTGGGTGGAAGCGGAGGTGCTTCCGGCAGATAAGTATCCAGATTGAAAGTTTGCTTGATGTTTTCCACCGTTTTGCTCACGGTGTGGCTGCGCGCCACCAGATACAGCATTTCGCTCAGGGCGGCATCATCATCGAACGCGCTTTTTTCCAGCAGGGAACGCATCTTCTGGTCGATGCGGCTGAGGGCTTTCTTGACGTTCAATTCCGGCGGCACACCGTCGTGTAGCACGCAATTCAACAACCCGCCCGCTACCCACCAGAATGCACGCTGCTGGTCCTGGGCAACACATGTCACCATCACGCGCACTGACGCCATCATGCCACGCAAGGCTTCACTCGGATCGTCCTGTCGCAGCCATTTCAGCAGGCCCTGCTGGTACTGCATGCGTGAACTCTTGATGTGTGAGGGGGCGTCTTCCAGTTGTTCTTCACTCAGCAAGGCTGGGGGAAGCTCTACCTGTAATTCCGGAAAGAACAGATCGACCTCGAACGCCATCTCCACGCCGCGCGCCTGAAGTATTTCCTGATATTCGCGGAACAGGCGCAACGTGGCATTCGGCGCTCCGGCGGCAAGCGCATCCAGATAGTGGGTCAACCCGAACAGGGCGCGATGGATCGTGTCCTGACGCATGGCCGTAGCGTCCTGGGGGCGTGCCTGCAATTCCTGCAACAGCGTTTCCAGCTCGGCGCAAAACACCCCCAAACCCCTTAGTTGCAGCATCTGCAGGACGCCGCTAACCCGGTGCAACTCGGCAATGGCGTCAGTCAGGGATTGTGAATTCTGTCCGGATGTAAAGAAATCTTCCAGCTCCCGGCTGATCGTGGCCAAAGAGCTATCGAGTTCGGACTTAACCGATAATAACGGCAAAGATATTGGTGGTACGGACACGTGTGCCTTTACAGTTTGAAACCGGCAACCGAGCCGTTCAGTTCAGTTGCCAGACCCTCTAACTGAGCGACCGATGCGCTGGTAAGCTGGGTGCCCTTGGAAGTTTGTTCGGTGATCTTCAGAATATCCGTCATGGCAGAAGCCACTTCGCGCGCCATGTCGGTTTGCACCTGCGTTGAAACGGAGATGCTGTTCACCAAGTCGGCCAGTTCGCGCGTTGAGATTTCAATCTCGCGCAGCGATTTACCCGCCTCGTCGGAAAGTTTCGCCCCTTCCACCACACCCTGTGTGCTTTTTTCCATCGCCGTCACGGCATCTTGCGTATCACCCTGAATCGTTTTGACCAGCAGGCCGATCTGCTTGGTCGCCTCGCCGGAACGTTCCGCGAGGCGCTGCACTTCTTCCGCCACCACCGCGAAGCCGCGTCCGGCTTCACCTGCGGATGCCGCCTGAATGGCGGCGTTCAAGCGCCAGCACGTTGGTTTGTTCGGTAATGTCCGAGATCAGATCCACGATCTCGCCGATCTCCTGCGAGCTTTCACCCAGTCGTTTGATGCGCTTGGAAGTTTCCTGGATCTGTTCGCGAATGCCGTCCATGCCGGCCACGGAATTCTGCACCGCTTTGGCACCCTGTTCGGTCACCTGCAGTGTACGTTTTGCCACTTCGGAAGATTGAGCCGCACTGCTATCGACCTCCTGGATCGATTTGGACATCAGCTCCACCGCGACGCCCGCATCGCGGATCTCGGCAGCCTGTTTCAGCGTGGCGCTCAGCAGCCCCTTGGCAACCGTACCGGCATCGCTGGTCGCCTTGGACACTTGTTGCGATGCAGTGGTGACGCGTGACACCAGCCTGCGCAACTCATCCGTGGTGTAGTTGATCGAGTCGGCGATAGCACCGGTGATGTCCTCGGACACGGTCGCTTTGGAGGTCAGGTCGCCATCCGCCAAGTCCGATAGCTCATTCATCAAACGCAGAATCGCTTGCTGGTTGCGCTTGTTGGAGGATTCAGCAGCTATGGCGCGGCGGTTGGAGTCATTCAGGTATTCCTTGGAAATGAGCAGCAGCAGCAGCAGGGTCAGCACCCCGGCAACCAAGGCCACCGCCCCGGATAAGCGGTTGGTCAACGAGGATTGGTAAGTCGAGGCCAATGATTCCGATTGCGTCGAGAGTCCGGCCAAATCGACCCCGATGGCGCGAGCAGCATCTTTCGCTTCCACCAGGTTGCGGGATTGCGACACCAGAATTTCGATACTGTTGCGATAAGGCTCGAACAGATTAGTCGCTTTTTGCACGATGGGGTCGCCCGAAGGCAAATTACCGAGTGCATCTTCGGCTGCGTAGGTGTCAACGCCCAATTGGGCCAACTGTTCCAAAGACACGTCGGCCGACAACATGGTGGCCGCATCCTTACCGATGCGCTCGATGGACATGCCCAGAGTGGCCGCCGCTGTTTTCTGGTTACCCGAGTAAGCATCGGTCATCTCCTGAACGAGCGGGCGCATTTCTGCACTGGTGATATTGATCACTTCGATGGACTTGGCCAAGGTAACTAGACCGGGACGGCCCTGCTCCAGCGTTGCCACGTCGACCAGCGTTTTATTCACGCTTTTTATGATGGCATCCAGCTCTTTGCGGGCGCCACCTGTGGTGGCGGGCAGATTGAAATCGCCCTGATCAAGCTGTTTGATGACCTTGGTGATTGCCTCCTTGTTGCTCTCCAGATGTTCGAAAGCTTCAGAGTCGCCGGACATGGCTGACTGCGAGTTGTTCGCCAAACGCAGGAACAGCACTTGCAGTTCGCCGGCCCTTTCGACGTAGCGGGCATTGTGACTGGTTTCGCGGTTGTTGGCGTAAGCAGCGAACAAGGTGATCAGCAGGCAGAGAAAAGCCGAAATGCCGAGTATCTTTAGCTGTTGGGCGATAGGCATCTGTCCGATCAAAGGCAGCGGCCTGCTGGCTATTTTGTCTGCTCCTTTGAGCTTTACGCCACCAATAGATTTGAGCGAGGGTATTTTTAGTTTGAATGACATGTCTTTTCCTTCTGCCGATGGAATTGCTAAGCGCCTACTTGTAGGAACTCTGGTTGTTGCAACAGGTTTTTGATGTCGAGTTTGTGCCAGATCTGACCGGCGTCATCCTGGTACTGAATTTTTCCGTCAATTTCGTTTTGCTGCCACTCGCTGGTGTTGCGCAACCCTAGCACCCGTGAAATGAGCAGCCCTGTATTGAAGGCGAAGTGTTGTCCCAATAGCAAGACCCGGTTGTGGATTTCACGCGGTGTCAACTCATTGTTCACGAACGCGCCGAGGTCAACGATGCTGTACAGGTTGCCGCGCACGTTAGCGACACCGCAGTACCAAGGTTTGGTCAGCGGAACCGGAGTGAGCAAAGGCAAAGGCATTACTTCGCTGATGTCAGTCATGTCCACCAGCCAGAATTGCTGGCCGACTTGCACGCCGAGCGTAGAGACCTGCGCGCTGCCGGAAGCCTGCTGTTGCAGACGGTCCAGCACTTGTTGCTGGAACTCGCGCAGATTGAAGCGTTTGGACATAGTACGTGAAGATTAGCCGAGTGCTGCGATCTTGCCGAGCAACTCATCAGCGTTGATCGGCTTGGTGATGTAGTCTTTCGCGCCCTGGCGCATGCCCCAGATCTTGTCGGTTTCCTGTCCCTTGGTGGTACAGATGATGACTGGAATGTGTTTGGTGGCTTCATCCTGCGTGATGGCGCGGGTCGCCTGAAAGCCGTTAAGGCCGGGCATCACCACATCCATCAGGATCAGATCGGGCAACTCGGTCTTGGCGCTTGCCACGCCCGCTTCGCCGCTTTCGGCATAGACCACCAGGAAGCCTTTTTTGCCCAGCAGGTCTCCCAACACATGGCGCTCCGTTGCAGAGTCGTCCACGACCAGAATTTTCTTAATTGCCATAATCAACCTCCTCATAACGTTTGGTATGTGCGATGACCGCTTCGATCAGACTTTTTTTGCTGAAAGGCTTGGTCAGATATTGGTCCGATCCGACCAGCTTGCCACGTGCGCGGTCGAACAGGGTGTCCTTGCTGGTGAGCATGACCACAGGTGTATTTTTGAAGTCGCGATGATTCTTGATGAGTGCGCAAGTCTGGTAGCCATCCAGTCGCGGCATCATGACATCAACGAAAATGATATCCGGCTTGTTGTCCACTACTTTGGACAAGCCGTCGAAACCATCCTCCGCCAGTATCACCTTGGCTCCAGCCTGCGAAAGAAATATCTCACCGCTACGACGTATGGTGTTGCTGTCGTCTATGAGTACCACACGAATTCCAGCCAGACTATTTTCAGACAGACTATCACTCACGTTGTGCACCATAAAAGTTGTAGTAATAAATTCCTGCAAGGCATAGAAGTGCTCACCCGAGGTCGGATGCTACAGCAAATAGCCGATTTAGCTCAATGTGTTTATCGCCGCCAGAAGTGCGGAGTGAACAATATCAGCACGGTAAATATTTCCAATCGACCGATCAGCATAGCCAGCGTGCACACCCAAGTTTGAAAGTCCGTCAGCACGCCAAAGTTGCTCGCCGGACCGACAACGCCCAGTCCCGGCCCCGCATTGTTGATGCAGGCGATCACGGCGGAAAAGGACGAAATGAAATCCAGGCCGCTGATCAGCAGCACGAAAGTCAACGTGGCGATGCTGATGAAATACAGAAAAATGAAGCCCAGCACCGCGAACACGATGTTGTTGGCCACGACCTGGCCGCCAATCTTCATCGGGTTGATCGCAGCCGGATGCAACAGTTTGAGGAACTCGCGACCGGCCTGCTTGACCAGCACCAGCGTGCGGATCATCTTGATGCCGCCGCCGGTAGAGCCGGAACTCACCGCAATACAGCTCAGGAACAACATCCACATCGGTGCGAAGGTCGGCCACTGGTTGAAGTCCACACTGGCAAAGCCGCAGTCGGTCGCCATCGAGACCAGATTGAAACTGGCATGGCGTAGCGCCGTCAGAAAATTCGGATAGGTGCCCTGCCACCACAGGAACAGACCTATCCCAAGGCAGCTGCCAATTATCAATGCCGCCGTCGCCACTGCTTCCGCGTCGTGCAGGTAAACGCTGAGGCTCTTGTTGCGCCAGGCGAGAAAATGCGTGGCGAAGTTCATCGCCGCCACCAGCATGAACACGATCAGCACGAACTCGATGGCGGGCGAATTGTAAAAACCGACGCTGGCATCGTGTGTGGAAAAACCGCCCAGCCCCATCGCGGCAAAGGCATGACAGATGGCATCGAACCAGTTCATGCCGACTAATTTCAGCGAAACGATACAAGCCAGCGTGATACCGGCATAGACCAGCCACAAGTTGCGCGCGGTCTCGGTGATGCGCGGGGTGAGCGCGGAATCCTTCATCGGCCCCGGTGTCTCGGCCTTGAACAATTGCCGGCCACCGATGCCCAGCAGCGGCAACACCGCCACTGCCAGCACGATGATACCCATGCCGCCCAGCCAGTTGAGTTCATGCCGCCACAGATTGATGGCAGGCGGCAGCACATCCAGCCCGGTGAGCACTGTCGCGCCAGTGGTGGTGATGCCGGACATGGTCTCGAAATAGGCATCGGTGAATGACAATCCGTTGATCACCAGCAACAGCGGCAGCGTTGCCACGGCGGGCATCGCCGTCCACATCGCCACCACCAGCAGATAGCCATGGCGGATGGAAAGTTCACCTTTATGGCGACGGGTCAACAGCCACAACAACGAGCCGGTGCCTGCTGTCCACAGCATGGCCAACAGAAAATCGCCCAGCGTCCCGTCGTGATAGATAAGCGAGGTTAGTATCGGCAGCACGTAACTGATGCTGAATACCACCAGCATCAACCCCAAGGCATTGATAACAGTAAATACACGACCCATCAGAAGAATCCGAGGCTGACCTGGAACAGTTTCTCGACCTTCTTCACCATCTTCTTGTCGATGACGAAGACGATGACATGGTCTTCAGCTTCGATCACCATGTCGTGATGTCCCATGATGACTTGCTCGTTGCGCACCAGCGCACCGATGGTCGCGCCCTTGGGCAGTTCGATCTCGTCGATGCGCCGCCCGACCACGCGCGAGGATTGGCGATCGCCGTGCGCCACCAGTTCCAGTGCTTCCGCCGCGCCGCGCCGCAAAGAATGCACTGCCGCCACGTCACCCTGACGCACATAGGCCAGCAGCGAACCGATGGTGACATGCGCCGGAGATAGCGCGATGTCGATCTTGCCGCCCTGCACCAGATCGACGTAGGCACTGCGATTGATGAGCGCAAGCACCTTGCGCGCGCCGCCCTGCTTGGCGAGCAGGGCGGACATGATGTTGTTCTCGTCGTCGTTGGTGAGTGCGCAGAACACATCGACCTCGTTTACATTTTCCTGATGCATCAGCTTCTCATCGGTACCGTCGCCGTTGAGAACCAGCGTGTTGGTCAGTTCTCCGGCCAGCTTTTGACACGCCTTCTTGTTGAGCTCGATGAGCTTGACTTGATAGTCGCGCTCCAGCGCTTTTGCCAGGCGCCGTCCGATGTTGCCGCCGCCGACGATCATTACGCGCTTGGTACGGTTTGTCCATGCGCCGCATCTCTTTCAGCACGCGGCGGATATTGTCGGTCGCAGCAATGAAAAATATTTCGTCGCCGGCCTGCACCACGGTGCCGCCTTCGGGGATGATGGCGCGATCCTGACGGAAGATCGCCGCAACACGTGTTTCGACTTGCGGCATGTGGGTGCGCAAAAAACTGAGCGGCTTGCCCACCAACGGTCCGCCTTCGAACGCGCGCACCGCCACCAGCGATATTTTGCCTTCGGCGAATTCCAGCACCTGCAAGGCTTCGGGGAATTCAATGAGCTTGGTAATGTACTCGGTGAGGATCTGCTCCGGGCAGATGGAGAAATCGACGCAGAAATTGTCCGTGCTGAATATCGCCTCGCGGTTGAGATAGTCGGTGGTGCGGATGCGCGCGATGCGCGTCGGGGTGTTGTAAAGACTCGCCGCCAGTTTGCACGCGACCAGATTTACCTCGTCGCTTTGCGTCACGGCCAGCAACATATCGGTGTCGGCGATGCCCGCCTGTTCCAGTACCGAAGGATGCGCCGCGTTGCCAACCAACGTGCGCAAATCCAGCCTGTCTTGCAGCTGGCGCAGCTTCTCGCCATCCGAATCGACCACGGTGATGTCATTCGCTTCGCCGACCAGGTTTTCCGCCACCGTCGAGCCGACCTGTCCCGCACCCAGAATCAAAATCTTCAAAATTTCACCTTTCCTGAACGACGCGATGCGTCCGGCAATTTATTTATTTCCACAGCGGATGTCCGGCACGGTCCTTGATCTGCGCCTTCCATAAATCACGCGCGTTTTGCATCATCCCGGCGGGAATGGCAACAAATCCCAAGGTCTGGGCGATCGCGCTGCCCTTGCGGAATGTCCAATCAAAATACTTCAACGTCGCCTCGGCTGCGCTTGCATCTACAGGATTGCGCGCCAGCAGGATGTAGGTGGCCGTGGCGAGCGGCCAGCTCTCCGGACCGGGCTGATCGGTCAGCGATTGACCATAGCCGTTGGCCGCACTCCATGTCGCATTGGCTGCGGCGGCGGCAAACGATCCGTGATGCGGGCTGACAAACATGCCGTCGCGATTACGCATTTTTACAAAGGCCAGATGCTTTTGCTGTACCAGTGCCGGGTCGAGGTAAGCGATGGAATTGGGCGTGTTGCTGAGTTGTTTGGCGAGGTTTTCCCCGCCTTCGGCCCCTGCGCCCACTTTCCAGGCTAGCGTCATCGCTGCTCCAAAAGTGCTCTTCCATTCGGCACTGACTTTGGAAAAGTAGTCGGTCAGGGTATATGTACTGCCCGATTTGTCTGAACGATACAGTACGTTGATTGATTCATTGGGCAATGCGAGGCGCGGGTTGAGTGCCGTAATCGCGGGGTCATTCCAGCGTTTGATCTTGCCCAGGTAAATGTCCGCCAATACGGGCCCATCCAGCTGCAGCTGTCCGCTGCCGACTTTCTTTAGATTAACCACGGGAATCACGCCCCCGATCAAAACAGGAAATTGCGTCAAATGGTTTTTCTCAAGCTCATCGATAGTCAACGGCTTGTCCGAAGCCCCGAAATCCGCCTTTCTTGCCGAAATCTGGGCAATGCCTTTGCCTGAACCGAGCGGCAGGTAAACCAGAGCCATGCCGGTTTCCGCCTGGTACTGTTTGCCCCATTCTTTATAAACCTCATTGGGGAAAGTGGCGCCCGCGCCAAAGATAAAACTTGCCTGCGCGCAGCCGGAGAACATTGCCAGTGCCACAATAGTGGCTGAACTTAGCCATGCTGTGTATCGATTCATAAAGCACTTCTTTTTAATAATTAGAGACATAAACATCGGTTACGAAACGGTGAATAAACAGCCTGGATTCAGGCTGTTTGTCAGGCTTGATCTTTCCATTTGATCGAACAGCCCATGCTGGCGATCTGCTCGCGCGGGCCTTGCCCGGTGCGCGCCACTTGCAACATGGCATTGAACAGATCGCGCGGCGCGTCCGCCACCGCGTCTTTGCGCGACGCGTCCAGACGGCCCCGATACTGCAATTCCAGACTGGCATTGAAGCCGAAGAAGTCGGGCGTGCACACCGCGCCGTAATCCTTGGCGACCTGCTGTGTCTCGTCCCACACGTAGGGGAAGGGGTAGTCGTACTGCTGCGCTATCAGCTTCATGTTGTCGAACGAGTCTTCCGCATAGTCGGCGGGATCGTTGGACATGATGGCGATGCTGTTGATGCCGTGCTGTTGCAGTTCGCGCGTGTCGCGGATGATGCGGTCGCGGATGGATTTGACGTAGGGGCAATGGTTGCAGATGAACATCACCAGCAAACCGTTCTTGCCGCGCGCGCTTTCCAGTGTGTGGCGCTTGCCGTCCACACCCAGCAGGTCGAACGGGCGCGCCTTCCAGCCGAAATCGCACAAAGGGGGTTGCAGACTGACCATAGACTTTTTCTACCAAAGAACAGCGTTATTGCTCAGGCCGTTATATTATCACGCCCGTATAGATGCCTTTTACCTACCATGTCCGCGCCAAGATTCTATTGCACTCCACCGCTCCCGCTAACTACCGATGCCGAGCTTCCGCCGGAAGCCGCGCATCACGCCAGCCGCGTGTTGCGTCTGCGCACGGGCGATGCGGTGCAGATCTTCGACGGAGTGGGCAACGCGCTGGATGCCACCATCGCCGCCATCAACGGCAAGCATGTCATGTTGGGCAATCTGCAAACCTGCATGGGACAGCCGGAATCCGGTTTGCACATCGTGCTGGCACAGGCCATGTGCAGCAGCGACAAGATGGACTGGGTGGTGCAGAAGGCCACCGAACTCGGCGCCGCCGAGATCGTGCCGGTGCAGACACAACGCAGCGTGGCGAAGCTTTCCGGCCGCGCGCGCCGAGAAGCGCGCCGAGCATTGGCGCAACGTCGCCGTCTCCGCCTGCGAGCAATGCGGACGCAATACGCTGCCGCAACTGCAAGCACCGCAAGAGCTGGCTACGTGGCTGAACGAGATGCGGCACACGCCCGGCAGTAAATTCATCCTGCTGCCGGGTGGTGCCAGCAACCTGCAGGCGCAACCCAGACCGCAAGGCCGCGCAACCCTGCTCATCGGCCCGGAAGGCGGCTTCACCGCCGACGAAGCCAACCTCGCGCAGCAAGCCGGATTTGTTCCCGATCCTGCTCGGCCCGCGCGTGCTGCGCACCGAGACCGCAGCCATCGCCGGACATTGCCGCCTTGCAGACGCTGTGGGGAGATTTCAACTAATGCCGAAAGGGAGTTGCCATGCCTTACGTTAACATCCGTATCGCCGGAACATTGAGCCGCGAGCAAAAAGCCCAGATCGCCGCAGAGATCACCGATACTCTGGAGCGCATCGCGCACAAGCCCAAGTCGTACACCTACATCGCCTTTGATGAGTTGCCGGACGAGAACTGGGCGATTGCCGGCAAGTTGCTGGATGAGGAATAGCGCGGCAAGATACGCGCATCAACCCGAAAGGAATGTAATGCCTGCTGTGACTACACCTGAAGATTTCGTCGCCTGGTTCCGCTCCGTCGCGCCTTACATCAACGCCTTCCGCGGCAAGACCTTCGTCATCGCGTTCGGCGGCGAGGTGGTGGCGGACGGCAAGTTCGTCGAGCTGACGCATGACTTCAATCTGCTGGCGGCGCTGGGCATCCGCCTGGTGCTGGTGCATGGCGCGCGCCCGCAGATCGAGCAGCATCTGGCCAAGAACAATCTGGCGGATACCTATCACCACGGCATCCGCCTGACCGATGCCGAGACCATGCAATGCGTGAAAGAAGCGGTCGGGCGCGTGCGCTTGGAGATCGAGGCCTTGCTGTCGATGGGGCTGGCCAATTCGCCGATGGCGAATGCCGACATCCGCGTGGCGGGCGGCAACTTCATCACCGCGCAGCCGATCGGCATCATCAACGGCGTGGACTTGCAGCATACCGGCATGGTGCGCAAGGTGGATGTCGCCGCGCTAAGAGACCGCATGGAGTTCGGCGAGGTGGTGCTGCTGTCGCCGCTGGGCTATTCGCCCACCGGCGAGGTGTTCAATCTCACGCTGGAAGACGTCGCCACCGCCACCGCCATCGCGCTGGATGCCGACAAGCTGGTGTTCCTGATGGACACCGACGGCGTGCAGGACAAGAAGGGCAAGCTGCTCAAGGAGCTGACCATCGCAGCAAGCGCAGGCCGTGCTCGACAAGAAACGCACACTGCCGGACGACGTGGCGCTGTTCCTGCCCTGTGCCATCCGCGCCTGCGAGGCGGGCGTGGCGCGCACCCACCTGATCAGTCGCCACACCGACGGCGCGTTGTTGCAGGAACTGTTCAGCGACGAAGGCATCGGCACCATGGTGGTGGAATCCACGCTCAACACCCTGCGCGCGGCGAGCATCGAAGATGTGGGCGGCATCCTGCAGCTGCTGCGCCCGCTGGAAGAAGAGGGCATTCTGGTGCGGCGCTCGCGCGAGCTGCTGGAACGCGAGATCGCCCGTTTCGTGGTGCTGGAACACGACCACCGCATCGTCGGCTGCGCCGCGCTGTACCCGTTTCCGAACGAAGCCTCCGCCGAACTGGCGTGCCTGGCGGTGGACGCGCAATGCCGCGACCGAGGCTACGGCGAGGCCATCCTCAATCACATGAGCAGTCTGGCCAAGGCGCAAGGCATGAAGAAGTTGTTCGTGCTGACCACGCGCACCGCGCACTGGTTCATCGAGCGCGACTTCAAGGAAGCGGATGTGAACCAGTTGCCCAAGGAAAAAAAGGCGCTGTACAACTATCAGCGCCGTTCGAAGGTGTTCGTGAAGAATTTGAAGTAAACAGGGGAAGTTTCATCGGCGTGTAACAATGCGCCCCTATCATCAATCTGTTGTGGAGAATCAGAATGGCAAGAATGGTGCAGTGTGTGAAATTGGGACGCGAAGCGGAAGGGCTGGAGCGTCCACCTTATCCGGGCGCGCTGGGTCAGCGCATCTTTGAAAACGTGTCAAAGGAAGCCTGGCAGGGCTGGATCAAATTCCAGACCATGCTGGTGAACGAGAACCGTCTCAACCTGGCAGACATCAAGGCGCGCCAGTATCTGGCGCAGCAGATGGAAAATTATTTCTTCGGTGCGGGAACGCAGATGCCGACCAATTTCGTGCCGCCGAAGAACTAAAATAACAAATCGACTTCAACTTGGCAAAAAACTACCCCGCCCAGAACTTTCTCAACCGCGAACTCGGCCTGCTGGAATTCAATCGGCGCGTGCTGGCGCAAGCGGAAGACCCCAGCGTCCCCTTGCTGGAGCGCCTCAAGTATCTGTGCATCGTCAGCAGCAATCTGGATGAGTTCTTCGAGATTCGCGTCGCCGGACTGAAGGAGCAGGTCAAGCTGGGCGGGATCGCATCCGGGCCGGACGGTCTGGAAGCCTCGCAAATCCTCAAGCGCCTGTTTGCGCCCGACGCATCAGCTCATCGCGCGGCAGTACCAGATATTCAACGAAGAGCTGGTTCCCGCGCTGGCCGCAGCAGGGCATCAAGTTCATCCGCCGTACCCACTGGAATGAAGCACAGCAGGCCTGGGTGAAGGATTTCTTCCTGCGCGAAGTGATGCCGGTGCTGACCCCTATCGGTCTCGATCCGGCGCATCCCTTTCCGCGCGTACTCAACAAGAGCCTGAATTTCGCCGTCGAGCTGCAGGGCAAGGATGCCTTCGGGCGCAATTCCGCCAAAGCCATCGTGCAGGCGCCGCGCGTGCTGCCGCGCGCCATTCTGCTGCCGCCGGAGATCGCCGGTTGCGCGCACGGCTTCGTGTTCCTGTCCTCCATCCTGCACGCCCATGTCGGCGAGTTGTTCTGCCGGCATGGAAGTGCTGGGCTGCTACCAGTTCCGCGTGACGCGCAACAGCGACCTGTTCGTGGATGAAGAAGAAGTGAAGAACCTGCGCATCAGCCTGCAAGGCGAATTGCCGCAGCGCCACTTCGGCGATGCGGTGCGGCTGGAAGTGGCGGACAACTGTCCGCAGGAGATGGCCGATTTCCTGCTGCAACAGTTCGAGCTTAAGCCCGAAGACCTGTTTCGCGTGCACGGCCCGGTGAATCTGGTGCGCCTGATGCGCATCCCGAACCAGGTGCCGCGCGACGATCTGAAGTTCGCGCCCTTTGTGCCGGGCGTGCCCGCCTTGCTGCAAAAGAAGGGCGCGGACATGTTCAAGGCGATCCGCAAGGGCGATGTGCTGCTGCACCATCCCTACCAGTCATTCAAGCCGGTGATCGACTTCATCCAGCAGGCGGCCAGCGATCCCAACGTGGTCGCCATCAAGCAGACGGTGTACCGCACCGGCGCCGATTCCGAACTGATGGAAGCGCTGATCGCGGCGGCACAGCACGGCAAGGAAGTCACCGTGGTGGTGGAGTTGCTGGCGCGCTTCGACGAGGAAGCCAACATCAACTGGGCGAGCCGCCTGGAAGAGGTCGGCGCGCATGTGGTGTACGGCGTGGTCGGCCACAAGACGCACGCCAAGATGCTGATGGTGGTGCGGCGCGAGGAGGGCAAGCTGCGCCGCTACGTGCATCTGGGCACCGGCAACTATCATCCGCGCACGGCCAAGCTGTACACCGACTTCGGCCTGTTCACCTGCAACGAAGAAATGTGTGCCGATGTGAACGAAGTGTTCGTGCAGCTCACCGGCCTGGGCAAGGCGAGCAAGTTACATCACCTGTGGCAATCGCCGTTCACCCTGCACAGCAAGGTGCTGGAAGCGATCCGCAACGAGACCAAATTGGCCAAGGAGGGCAAGCGCGCGCACATCATCGCCAAGATGAACGCCTTGCTCGAGCCGGAGACCATCATGGCGTTGTACGAGGCTTCGCAAGCGGGCGTGAAGATCGACCTCATCGTGCGCGGCGTGTGCGCTTTGCGTCCGGGGATGACGGGGCTGTCGGAGAATATCCGCGTGCGCTCCATCATCGGGCGCTTCCTCGAACACACCCGCATCTTCTATTTCCGCAACGATCTGCAGAACGATGTGTATCTGTCCAGCGCCGACTGGATGGACAGGAACTTCTTCCGCCGTATCGAGGCGTGCTTCCCGGTACTCGACAAGAAGCTGAAGAAGCGCGTGCTGGAGGAAGGGCTGAAGATGTACCTGCAGGACAATTGCCAGGCGTGGGAGATGGACTGCAACGGCTTCTGGCATCGCAAGACCAGTCACGCGCGGCAGCGCAATGTGTGCGCAAGCCGCGCTGATGGAAGAACTTGGCCAGCCGCTGCTCGCGGCGGAAGCAGGCTTAGGCTCTTTCTTGGGCCGTCCGGTTTTGATCTTTTCCAATCCGGCCACTGCACGTTTCAACTGTGCGGCATTCGACTTGGCGAGCAAGCGCAAGCCCGCGCGCAGCAGTTCGCTCTTTTTCACATGCAAGCCGCCGGCGAGGGCTTTTTCCTTGAGTTCGGCAATCAGCGCGTAATCGCTTTGCGGCATGGTGAAGCTGTCGCGTACGACTTTCTCTTTTCGGCCGTTTTCTTCTTGTGTTTCTTTTCCGGCTTGTCGACGGCCTTTGCTTGACAAAATTTTGGCTGCCTTGGCAGTGCGCTGGTGGATTGAGTCGTCATGATTGGCCTCTCTAAGTGAATATGGCAAAAACAGTATATACGGTATATCCTGCAAACTCGAATGTAATATTCGCGAGGTATTGATGATGGAATTGATACTGTGGCGACATGCCGAAGCTCATGACGGTTCGCCGGACATGGAGCGTGAGTTGACCGGCAAGGGGCAAAAGCAGGCAGACAAGATGGCGACTTTCCTGCGCGCACGCTTGCCTGAAGATACCCGCATCCTGGTCAGCCCCACCAGGCGCACGCAGCAAACCGCCCACGCGCTGACCAAACATTTCTCCACCGAGCCGGCCATCGGCACCGGCGCATCCGCGCAGGACATACTGGATGCGGCCGGTTGGCCGGATGGAGAGGGCACGGTTCTGGTGGTCGGCCATCAGCCGACGCTGGGGCAGATCGCTGCCCTGTTGCTGGCCAATTCCAAAGCCGGTTTCAGCGTCAAGAAAGGCGCGGTGTGGTGGCTGAGCCGACACACCAGCGAAGGCGATTACCAGACCAATCTGCGTCTGGCCATCGCGCCGGAAAGCCTGTAATTCTCAGGAGGTAAATCATGTTTGAATCTGCCGAACTCGGACACAAGATAGACAAAGCAACCTACGACAAGGAAGTGCCGAAACTGCGCGAGGACGTTGCTGAACGCGCAGTTCGATCTGTCGCAGAAAGGCAAATTCCCGGTCATCATCCTGGTCGGCGGCGTGGATGGCGCGGGCAAGGGCGAGACGGTGAACCTGCTCAACGAGTGGATGGATCCGCGCCACATCCAGGCGCACGCCATGGGCGAAATGTCGGACGAGGAGCGCGAGCGTCCCGCGATGTGGCGCTTCTGGCGCGCGTTGCCGCCCAAGGGCAAGATCGGCGTGTTCTTCGGTTCCTGGTACACCGCGCCCATCGTGCAGCGCGTGTTGAAGCAGACCAGCGCGGCGACGCTCAACCAGCACATCGAGCAGATCAACCGCTTCGAGAAGATGCTCACCGACGAAGGCGCGCTGATCCTCAAGTTCTGGTTCCACCTGTCCAAGGACGCGCAGGAAAAACGCCTGAAGTCGCTGGAGAAGAATCCCAAGACGCGCTGGCGTGTGACCAAGCTCGACTGGGCGCGCTTCAAGATCTACGACAAGTTCCGCAAGGTTTCGGAGCATGCCTTGCGCGAGACCAGCACCGCCGAGGCGCCGTGGATCGTGGTGGAGGGGGCGGATGCGCGCTACCGCAGCCTCACCGTCGGCAAGATATTGCTGGAATGCCATGCGCAAACGTCTCGACAGCACGGCCAAGCCCGTCGCGCCCAACGTCGCGCCGCTGCAGGCGCCTATCGACAAGCTCGATGTGCTCGACAAGCTCGACATGTCGCAGAAGACTCGACAAGAAGAAATTCGAGACCGAGCTGGAAAAATATCAGGGCAAGCTCAACCTGCTCACGCGCGACCCGCGCTTCCACAAGATGTCGGTCATCGTCGTGTTCGAAGGCTCGGATGCGGGCGGCAAGGGCGGCGCGATCCGCCGCATCACCGGCGCGCTGGATGCGCGCTATTACCACATCATCCCGGTCGCCGCGCCCACCGAGGAAGAGCGCGCGCAGCCCTATCTGTGGCGCTTCTGGCGGCACATTCCGCGCATCGGCCGCTTCACCATCTTCGACCGCTCCTGGTATGGACGGGTGCTGGTGGAGCGCGTGGAGAAATATTGCTCCGAAGCGGACTGGATGCGCGCCTACAGCGAGATCAACGATTTCGAAGAGCAGCTGGTGGATAGCAACATCGTGCTGGTGAAGTTCTGGCTCACCATCACCAAGGAGGAACAGCTGCGCCGTTTCAAGGAGCGCGAGAAGATCGGCTTCAAGCGCTTCAAGATCACCGATGAAGACTGGCGCAACCGCGAGAAATGGGACGACTACGAACGCGCCGTGTGCGACATGGTGGACCGCACCAGCACCGAGATCGCGCCGTGGACACTGGTGGAAGCCAACGACAAGAACTTCGCGCGCATCAAGATCCTGAAGACGCTGTGCCAGCGCATCGAAGCGGCGATGAAAAAGATCAAATAGGCCTACTGCAACTTCGCCGCCGGCTGCACCAGCACGTACGGCCTGACCACCACCGCCCATACGTCGGCATCGCCCTCATACCATGCCAGCGCCTGCTCATCGGAAACGCGGGCGATCTGCCCGCCGTCCATCCATTGCGCCACTTGCGCCCGGTTGTCCTTGGAGATCTGCACCGCCACCTCGACGAGGTCGAGGCCCTGGCTTACAAAGATCGCGGAACCGCTGGCGAAGAAGCGCTGCAATTCTTTCCAGGCGATGCGCGATGTCTCCAGATTGATGTTGATGCGGTCGATGTCCTGCTGGCTGAGTGTGGTCATGTTCAACAAACTTTCCGATTACGATTTCGATCCATTCAAATAATTGTTCTTCACCCGCATGTAATGCTCGGCGGAATAGCGCAGGTAGGCGATCTCCTCGTCGGTGAGCGCACGCACCGCCTTGGCCGGGCGCCCCATGTAGAGCATGCCGCTCTCCAGCGTCTTGCCCGGCGAGATCAGGCTGCCCGCGCCGACCATCACGCGGTCGGGGATCACCACATCGTCCATGATGACCGAGCCCATGCCGATCAGGCATTCGTTGCCGATGGTGCAGCCGTGCAGGATCACCGAATGTCCCACCGTCACATAGTCGCCCACGATGAGCGGCGAGCCATTGGGCTTCTCCGGCGTCTTGTGCGACACATGGCCCATGGTCAGGTCCTGCACGTTGGTGCCGCGCCCGATCAGCGATGCGGTTCACGTCGCCGCGCAGCACCGTGTTGCACCACACGGAACTGTCGTCGCCTATGTGCACGTCGCCGATGACCTGGCAGGAGGGATGCAGGTAGACACGGTCGCCGATGACGGGAGAGGTGTCGAGATAGTTCGAGATGGTCATTCGGTTTCTCCTACTGAAACATTCTAGCCTGCTGCCCGCCGGTGATCGGCCAGCAGCGTGCCCACCTGGTGCAGCGCCTTCTCGTATTCGTCGTAGCGCCAGACCTCATCCAGTGCCGAGGCATACCACTCCTTCATCGAAGGCAGGGCAAGCAGCCGGTTCACATACTGCAGCGAGCGTTCGGACATCTTCGGCTCATATGACTGGACGCGGAAGGCGACGGGCGCGAAGAACGCATCGACGGCCGTGAAGGTCGCACCGCCCAGGAACGGGCCGCCGAAACGGGAAAGGCCCTCGTTCCAGAGCTCGTCGATGACGGGCGATGTCCGCCAGCAGTCCCGGCGAAAAGCTGTTAAGTCGCACCCGCACGCCACAGTTCATGGAGCAGGTGCTGCGCAGGTCCATGAACCCGGAATGCATCTCCGCTGCGGCGGAACGGGCCCATGCACGCGCCACGGCATCGGCGGGCCATACCTTGGGGAAGCGTTCCGCCAGATACTCGGCGATGGAGAGCGAATCCCAGACAGCGGTATCGCCATCGACCAGGCAAGGCACCCGGCCGGAAGGCGAGATGGCGCGCACCGCCTTCAGGTCCCCCAGCGGGATTTGCTTCTCCTGGAACGGGATGCCCAGCTCGCGCATCAGCACCCAGGCCCGCAGCGACCACGACGAGTAGTTCTTGTTCGCGATGTAGAGGGTGAACATGGGCGCCCCTTTCATTTCGTGTTGCTGAACAATCCCGGTCCACCCGGCGCACCGCGCCAGTATTGCGGCGGGGCTTCCACCTTTGCACCCAGCTTCGCGGCTGCATGCCACGGCCAGCGCGGGTCGTAGAGCATGCCGCGCGCCAGCGCCACCAGGTCGGCGCGGCCCTCGGCGACGATGGCCTCAGCCTGTTCCGGCTCGGTGATCAGGCCCACCGCGATGGTAGTCAGTCCGGTCTCCTTGCGTATCCTTTCGGCGAACGGCACCTGATAGTTGGGGCCCAGCGTCATCTGCTGTAGCGGCGACAGGCCGCCGCTGGAAACGTGGATGAAGTCGCAGCCGATCTTCTTCAGTTCCCGCGCAAAGGCCACGCTCTGCTCGATGTCCCAGCCACCCTCCACCCAGTCCGTGGCGGAGATGCGGATGCCCACCGTCATGCCGGGCACCGCAGCGCGCACCGCCTCGAACACCGCCAGCGGGAAACGCATGCGGTTCTCCAGCGTGCCGCCGTACTCGTCGGTGCGCGTGTTCGAAAGCGGCGACAGGAACTCGTGCAGCAGGTAGCCGTGCGCCGCGTGCAGTTCGATGGCATCGAGGCCGATGCGCTGTGCGCGCTGCGCGGCGGCGACGAAGGCCTGCAGTACGCGCTGCATGCCGGCTGAATCAAGCGCCTGCGGCGGCCGGTCAGTCGTTGCGAACGGGATCGCGGAAGGCGCGAACGTGGTCCAGCCGCCTTCGCTCAGCGCCAGCTGTTGCCCGCCTTTCCACGAGATCTGCGAGGAAGCCTTGCGCCCGGCATGCGCCAGCTGGATGGCGATGGGCATGGAGGAATGCTTGCGCACAGCGGTCAGTACTCTGTTCAGCGCCGCCTCGTTCGCATCCGACCACAGCCCCAGATCGGCGGGCGAGATGCGACCTTCGGGCTCCACCGCCGTCGCCTCGATGGTCAGCAGCGCGGCGCCGGAGATGCGACAGACTGGCCGAGATGGATCATGTGCCAGTCCGTCGCATCGCCATTCACGGCCGAGTACTGGCACATCGGCGCGATGACGATGCGGTTCTTCAGTTGAAGGTTGCCGACGGTAAAAGGAGAGAAGAGTTGGGTCATGGTTAATGCCTACGAAATGGGGTCTGTCTTTGCTGTTGTAGCCAACCAACAACGGGGTAGAGGGCTGATTTCATTTCGGTGCGGTACACATCCACCTGCTTGAATGCCTGGATTGACTTGCTGTTGTCATATTCATGTGAGTACAGCGATCCCAGCGCGACATCTCATTTTCTCCGTGATTACAGTCGTGCCTCGACGGAATTTGCACTCACGGAGCTTTGGATATACGCCGGGCGGTATTGTGTCGACAGACGGCTCAAGTTGCGGCGTGTGTCGACCTTGCGTACCTCTTTAAAAGCTTCTTGCTTTCCTCACGGCACAACTTTGCTTCGTTAATGATTGACGAGATTTCACTCTCAAACTCTTCCACAAGGCGAGCAACCTCAACTGAAAGTTTGCCTCGTTGTCGTGCGGCTGAGAGACTACCGAAGTGCTTTTGTGAAAGCGCTGGAAAGCGAGCCATAACTTCAGCCCAAGCCTCACGCTTTCGGTTCGCAGCACGATTTTCAAGAGCCTTCGCGCGATCATCGAGTTTTATCCATTGACTCCCCGTTGGCATCAGAGCATCTCCTGTTTGTGTAGTCTCTAACGACAAGCTGTGGGGCGCGAGCCGCATCGCGGCGAAGCGTCCCACACGAGCGTTTTGTTATACGAATTAATACCGACCTCTCCGAAGCTGCAATACAAAGCTTCTGAGGCGATCACTCTTGTCGGCATATCCGCCGTTTGGACCAGAATACTTGAACTCCCATTTGTTGCTTTTCCATACCATTTCTTCATTTATTGCGCGATCTCTGTCGTCCAAGTACACAACTTCAATGTCACCCAGCGACGCGTCCTGATGAACCGCACAAACAACCGCACGCTTCGAGAGCGGTCCATTACCGAACGTTATCCAGTCGCCTGGTTTTACAGTTGGTCTGTCTGACACACATCTCTCCTATTCGTACAACGTTTTCGAGTTGAGGGACAAACAACCGGCGCAATGTGCTGCGCTTATTGCACCCTACAAATCCTATACTATTTCTGCTGAGTAACTTTTGAATGAGTAATTGAGGATACCCCTTCGGTCATATGAGTAGAGAACCAAGGAAGAAACACTTTAAACAAAATTAGATACAGCAGAAACATAGCTATTGCAGCTTTAAGAATCGCAGCAATCATTTAGCTATCTCCCTTTGAATCACAAATTTCCACTTCATCGTCTCCCCCGCCCGCAGCGGCACAAGCTGGGAGCCGCCGAATTCCACCGTGTGAGGCATGTGCCACTCTTCGCGGCGCAGCGTGATGGTGTCCTTGTTGCGCGGCAGGCCGTAGTAGTCCGCACCGTGGAAGCTGGCGAAAGCTTCCAGCTTGTCCAGCGCGCCCGCTGCTTCGAACGCTTCGGCATACAGCTCGATGGCGCTGTGCGCGCTGTAGCAGCCGGCGCAGCCGCAGGCGTTCTCCTTGGTGTGCTGGGCGTGCGGGGCGCTGTCGGTGCCGAGGAAGAATTTCGGGCTGCCGCTGGTGGCGGCCTTCACCAGCGCCTCGCGGTGCGTCTCGCGCTTGAGGATGGGCAGGCAGTAGAAGTGCGGGCGGATGCCGCCGACCAGCATGGCGTTGCGGTTGTAGAGCAGGTGTTGCGGGGTGAGGGTGGCGGCGATGGTGGCAGGCGCCTCGGTCACGAACTGCGCGGCGTCCTTGGTGGTGATGTGCTCGAACACCACGCGCAGGTTCGGCAGGTCTTTCAGTAACGGCTGCATCACGCGGTCTATGAACACGGCCTCGCGGTCGAAGATGTCGATGTCGGCGCTGGTCACTTCGCCGTGCACCAGCAGCGGCATGCCGCAGCGTTGCATCTCTTCCAGCGCGGCGTAGGTCTTGCGCAGGTCGGTGACGCCCGCGTCGGAGTTGGTGGTGGCACCCGCCGGATACAGCTTCACCGCATGCACCACGCCGCTGGCCTTGGCCTTCCTGATCTCGTCGGCAGCTGGTGTTGTCGGTGAGGTACAGCGTCATCAGCGGCTCGAACTTCATGCCGGCAGGCAACGCCTTCAGGATGCGCTCGCGGTAGGCCACGGCCTGCTCGGTGGTGGTGACGGGCGGGCGCAGGTTGGGCATGACGATGGCGCGGGCGAACTGGCGCGCGGTGTCGGGCAGCACGGACTGCATCAGTGCGTCATCGCGCAGGTGCAGGTGCCAGTCGTCGGGGCGGGTGAGGGTGAGTGTTTTCATGTTCGGTATTTTATCAGGCCACCTTTAATAATTCGTCAGATTTGCGAGCACCCGCTGTCGCGGTTGCCTGCTTACCCCACTCGTCATTCCGGCGAAGGCCGGAATCCAGTATGTTCAATCAACTGGACACCGGCCTTCGCCGGTGCGACGAATTATTTGAACAGTCATTCCTGTGATTTGAGCTCCAGCGCGCGCTGATACAGCTCGTTCTTGCTTACCGCCGGTGATCTTCACTGCCAGTTGCACGGCTTGCTTGAGCGGCAGTTCTTCCAGCAACAGCGACAGGGTGTTTTCCGCCTCGCTGGACAGCCCGTCCTGCTTGGCTGCCGCGCCTGCCACCAGCAGCACGAACTCGCCGCGCTGGTTGTTCGGGTCGCTGTTCAGCCAGGCCAGCGCTTCGCCGAGCTTGCAGCGGTGGATGCTTTCGAACAGTTTGGTGATCTCGCGCGCGAACACGATCTCGCGTTCGTCGCCGAACACCGCCTGCAAGTCTTCCGCGCATTCGAGGATGCGGTGCGGCGCTTCGTAGAACACCAGGGTGTAGGGATGTTCGACCAGCGCTTGCAGCGCAGTGCGCCGCGCGCCGGATTTGTTCGGCAGGAAGCCATAGAACAGGAAATGCGGCGCGCTCAGCCCGGAGGCGGAAAGGGCGGTGACGGCGGCACTCGCGCCGGGGATGGGGATGACGCGAAAGCCCGCTTCGCGCACTTCCTCCACCAGCACCGCACCGGGATCGCTCACCGCCGGGGTTCCGGCATCGGTCACCAGCGCCACGTTCTGTCCCTGCTGCAGCAGGGCGATGACCTTTTCCGCCGCACCGCGTTCGTTGTGCTGGTGCAGTGCCAGCAGCCGCGCATCGCCGATGCCGTGGTGTTGCAGCAGATGGCGTGGTGTTGCGCGTGTCTTCCGCCGCGATGGTGTCGGCTGCGCCCAGCACTTCCAGCGCGCGCAGCGTGATGTCACTTAGATTTCCAATCGGGGTGGCGACTACATATAATGCGCACTCTAATTTTTGCTTGGCTTTGATATGCAAACTGTTGCCTCTGTACTGAAATGGTCACGCGGTTTATTGATCGCCGCACTATACGTGAGCATGTTTGGCTGCGCTACTGCGCCGACCACGACACCTCCCGCGACCTCACCGGCACCAGTGGCGAAAGCGCCTGCCACCCCGGAGGTGAAAGCGCCAGTCAGCGTGCCTGCACCCGCACCCTGCTGTAGTCACCGGAGTGGTTGCCGAGCCTGCACCCATCGTGATTCCCCTCGCGCCGGTAACCGAGCCGGTACAGCCGCACATCGCCCTGATACTGCCGTTGAATTCAGCCACCTTCGGCAAAGCAGCCGAGGCTGTCCAGCAGGGTTTCCTTGCCGCCGCCACGCAGCAAACGAACGGTTTGCCGGTGCGCGTTTATCCCTGTAACGACGAGAGGACTGGAGGTCGTCGCCGTGTATCAGCAGGCGCTCAAGGCGGGTGCGGTTGCCGTGGCAGGCCCGCTCACGCGCAACGGCGTAACGGCGCTGGCCGCCAATCCGGATCTCGCAGTGCCCACGCTGGCGCTGAACGTGATCGAGGCGACGCGCGCCGATCAACTGTATTTCTTCGGCTTGCCCGCCGAAGTGGAAGCGCGCCAGGTTTCGCAGTGGGCGACCCGGGTGGGTTTGTTGAGCGCCACCGTCGTGCGTACCGATACCGCCTTGTCCAAGCGCATCGCACAGGCATTTTCGGAGAACTGGCAACATGCCGGAGGCATCATCCAATCCGAGATCGTCTATGCCGGTGATCCCTCGCCGTTGCGCCTGATCCCCACCGAGCCCGGCAACATGGTGTTCCTCGCGGCGGAAGTGGATAAGGCGCGGCTGCTGCGACCCTACATCAGCAACATGTTGCCGGTCTATGCCACCTCGCAAGTGTTTGCCGGCAATGCCAACAATCTGGTCAATTACGATCTGTCCGAAGTGCGCTTCGTGGATATGCCCTGGTTGCTGCAACCGGATCATCCGGCCGTGATGGTCTATCCGCGCGTCACGCCACCCATGGCGCAGGACATGGAGCGCCTGTATGCGCTCGGCATCGATGCCTACCGCCTGCTGCAAGTGTTCTACCAGCACGACACGCTCAATGCCTTGCCGCTGGATGGCGTGACCGGCAAGATCCGTCTGAACGGTCATTTGCTGGAACGCGAAGGTACCACTGCAGTGCTGCGCCAGGGGCAGGGTGTCCCGCTGGACAGCAAACAGCAGTAATGAACTCCGGCGCGCAGGCCGAACAAACTGCCGCGCGCTATTTGCAGCAGCAGGGCCTGCAACTGGTACATGCCAATTACCGTTGCCGCTTCGGCGAGATCGACCTGATCCTGCGTGACGGCACCACGCTGGTGTTCGCCGAAGTAAGGCTGCGCAGCCGCAGCGACTTTGGCGGGGCCGCCGCCAGCATCGATGCGCACAAACAGGCCAAACTCATCCGCGCCGCGCAACATTACCTCGCCTCCTTGCCGCGCATTCCGCCTTGCCGTTTCGATGCGCTGCTGCTGGTTTCGCCGGAAGGCGCAGCGGGCATCGAGTGGATAAAGAATGCTTTCGAGCTTTAAGGTAAAATCCGGCGCATTCCTTAACACTCCACCAGCGACATGACACTCATCAAACGCGTCAGCAAACTCTTCGACGATAGCGCCGAGATCAAGCTACAGAGCAAGAAAGTAATGGCCAAGCCCATCGCCGAGGCCGCCCAGGCCCTGGTGCATTGCCTGCTGCACGACGGCAAGATCCTGATCTGCGGCAACGGCGGCTCGGCGGCTGACGCGCAGCATTTCGCGGCCGAACTCATCAATCGTTTTGAAGTCGAGCGTCCGGGCTTGCCCGCCGTGGCGCTGACCACGGACAGTTCCGTGCTGACCTCCATCGCCAACGACTACGACTACAAGCAGATCTTCTCCAAACAGGTGCGCGCGCTGGGCATGGAAGGCGATGTGCTGATCGCCATCTCCACCAGCGGCAATTCGCAAAACGTGATGGAAGCCATCACGGCGGCGCATGAGCGCAACATGGTGGTGGTCGCGCTCACCGGGCGCGACGGCGGCAAGATGGGCGCGATGTTGCAGGCGGGTGATTTTCACCTGTGCGTACCGGCGCAAAGCACCGCGCGCGTGCAGGAAGTCCATCTGCTCGCGCTGCATTGCCTGTGCGATGTGATCGATCATTTATTACTCGGAGGTGAGTGATGCGTAATGTATGGATAGTGTCGTTGTTGATCGTGGCGGGTGCTGTGTCCGGCTGCGCGCAGGGTGGCGGTGCCATGACTTCCGCCAGCGAGCGCCGCACCCAGGGTACCGTGCTGGATGACCGCAACATCGAGAGCAAGGCACAGCAGCGCATCGCGGAGAAATACAGATCCAACGTGCAAGTGACCGTGACCTGCTTCAACCGCTATGCCTTGCTGACCGGCCAGGCGCCGAATGAAGCGGCCAAGATGGACATCGAGCGCATCGTCGGCGGCATCCCGCCGGTGAAAGGCATCGCCAACGAACTGCAGGTGGCGGGCGTGTCGAGCCGCGGTGCGCGCGGCAGCGATTCCGGCGTGAGCGGCGATGTGCGCAATCGTTTCCTGAGCAGCAAAGCTTTCAACCGCGACCATATCAAGGTGTTCACCGAAGGCGGCGTGGTGTATCTGATGGGCATCGTCACCCATGCCGAAGCGGATGCGGCTTCCGACATCGCCAGCACCACGGCGGGTGTGCAGAAGGTGGTGCGCGTGTTCGAGTACATGGACTAACGTGTATCCAACCCCGGGTTTCGAAAACAAGATATGCACGGCGCAAGACCTTGCCGCCAAGGTCGCCGCGCTGCCGCGTCCGCTGGTGTTCACCAACGGCTGCTTCGACGTGCTGCATCGCGGCCATGTCACCTACCTGGCACAAGCCCGTGCGCTCGGCGCATCGCTCATCGTCGGCGTGAACAGCGATGCCTCGGTGAAACGCCAGGGCAAGGGCGACGACCGTCCCATCAACCAGCAGGATGACCGCCTCGCGGTGCTGGCCTCGCTGGAATCGGTGAGCCTGGTGGTGCTGTTCGAAGAAGATACACCGCTCAATCTCATCCTCGCCTGCAAGCCGGACATGCTGGTGAAGGGCGGCGACTGGAAGCCGGCGAACATCGTCGGCGCCAAGGAAGTGCAGGGCTGGGGCGGCTCGGTGCACAGCATCCCCTTCCGCCATGAACGCTCCACCACCGCGCTGCTGAAAAAGATCCGTTCGCTATGACCCCCACCGAGATCACGCTGCATAAACAATCCAGAATGCTGGAGATCGCCTTCGACGACGGCGCGCGCTACAAGCTGCCGTTCGAATTCCTGCGCGTGTTCTCGCCCTCCGCCGAAGTGCGCGGCCACGGTGCAGGGCAGGAGACGCTGCAAGTCGGCAAGCGCAACGTGCTGCTCACCGAGGTCGAACCCTCGGGCAGCTACGCCATCAAGCTGACCTTCGACGACGGTCACGACAGCGGCCTCTACACGTGGGAATATCTGCACGAGCTGGGGCAATATCAGGATGCCATGTGGCACGACTATCTGGGCAGGCTGGAAGCGGCAGGCGCTTCGCGCGATTAAAACGTACCGTCACACCGGCGCAGGCCGGTGTCCGGTCAATTAAAGGCACTGGATTCCGGCCTACGCCGGAATGACAAATCCAAGGAGTTGATATGAGCAAAACCACCCATTTCGGTTTCCAGACCGTAGACGAAACAGAAAAAGCCAGGAAGGTCGCGGGCGTGTTCACCTCCGTCGCCAGCAAGTACGACATCATGAACGACCTGATGTCGGTCGGCCTGCACCGCATCTGGAAGCGCTTCGCGGTGGGTCTGGCCAATGTGCATGAAGGCCAGCGCGTGCTGGACATCGCGGGCGGCTCCGGCGACCTGTCGCGCTTGTTCCTGGACAAGGTCGGCAGCCGCGGCCAGGTGGTGCTCACCGATATCAACAACGCCATGCTGCGTGTGGGCCGCGACCGCCTGCTCGATGAAGGCAAAGCCACGCCCACCGCGCAATGCGACGCCGAACACCTGCCGTTCCCCGACAATTATTTCGATTGCGTGAGCATCGCCTTCGGCCTGCGTAACGTCACGCACAAGGACGCCGCGCTGCGCGAGATGCACCGTGTGCTGAAACCGGGTGGTCGAGTCATCGTGCTGGAATTCTCCAAGGTCGCCAAGCCGCTGGAAAAAGCCTACGACCTCTACTCGTTCAAGCTGCTGCCCAAGATGGGCGAACTCATCGCCAACGACGCCGACAGCTACCGCTACCTCGCCGAATCCATCCGCATGCATCCGGGGCAGGAGGAGTTGAAGCAGATGATGATCGATGCAGGACTGGAGCGTGTCGAGTACTTCAACATGACGGGCGGGGTGGTGGCGGTGCATCGGGGATATAAACTATAAATACGGGCACTGACAACCGCCAATAATTCATGTCTATTGTTTCCGGCAATGCTGAAATTCAATGTGTTAATTGCGACAGCAAGTTCACTATTGATGCGTTTGACCTTGATGTGAATGAGGTTGGCGCAGAAGAGAGAGAAATGGGGGCCGAGGTTTTTTATTTTGGCCAGACAGAATTTTCTTGTCCTAAATGCGGAAACAAGATTGAGGTTGAATATGAGGCTTCTGAATATCCTTACGGAGTGCCCAATTACGACGATATAAATGCTACGGGCGCCAAGATCATTCATGGTTTTCAAGAAATAGATGTCCTCTTCCAGGAAGAAATCTATTCCTTTGAGGAGCAATCAAAGCTCTATCTTCCAGAAGAAAAGAAAATTATTACGGGCCTATCGTTAAGTGTCTCCGACATGGTCGCGGAACTGGCAAAAAATCCCCAACGGTTGTACCAAATCACCCCTAGAAATTTTGAAGAAATAATTGCGCACATTTTTTCACGCAATGGATTTCAAGTGGAGCTGACAAAGCAATCACGAGATGGCGGAAGAGACATTATCGCTATTAAGTCTGATCTGGGAATTCCATCGAAATATATTATTGAGTGTAAACGTTACTCTTACGATAATCCGGTTAGCGTTGAGCTAGTAAGAAGTCTTTATGGTGTTCAAATGCAAGAGGGGGCAAATAAATCGGTGCTTGCTACGACCTCTCGTTTTACGTCAGATGCTAAAAAATTTGCCGTCGCCACTAACACTACGCAGTGGGGAATGGCTTTGAAGGATTTTGATGACATATGCAACTGGCTGCATTCCACCGCACAACATTAATTGGCATTGAGAAGCATTATCTTTTGCCATCTAACAAGCTTTTCCTTTATCCCAAATTTAAACAATATCAAACACAGGAGACTCTATGAGCGGTTTACCAAAATGTCCTAAATGCAGTTCCGAATTCACCTACGAAGACGGCAGCAACTATGTCTGTCCCGAGTGCGCACACGAGTGGTCGAAAGATGCACCTGTCGCGAGCGGTGAGCAGCAGCGCGTGTACAAGGATGCCTTTGGCAATGTGCTGGTCGATGGCGACACGATCACAGTTATCAAGGATCTGAAGATCAAGGGTTCGTCTTCGGTGGTGAAGGTCGGTACCAAGGTGAAGAACATCCGCCTGGTGGATGGCGACCATGACATCGACTGCAAGATCGACGGCATCGGCGCGATGCAGTTGAAGACCGAGTTCGTGAAGAAGGCGTAACAGGAGGCGAGCATGGGTGGCTGGGGTTGTCCGCACGAGGTGGACGGCAAATGTCAGCGCGTGAACAATCTTCCGTGCGACATCGGCATGAAGGGTTGCGTGCTGTTCGGGCGTTTCCGTTTCGCCGATCCCAGCAAGAACCGGCCTAAAAAGGCGCCGGCTGCGGATGCCATTGAGCCTATGCCCTCCCTCAACGAAGATAAATAATTTTGGTATTACGTCATTCCGGCGCAGGCCGGAATCCAGCGGTTTTATTCACAATGCTTTTCAGATGTTGTCTCCGCCTTGCGGAGAATCTTTTTGATTGGCTAGATTCCGGCCTGCACCGGAATGACGCAGTTTGTTTTCGATGGAATATTTGGGATAAACACATGATTCGAACGCTGTTGTTTTGCTTGTTGTGCGCGGCGCAGACGGCCAGTGCATCAGGTTTGTCCTTGCCGCGTCCCGATCACATCGTCATCGTGGTGGAAGAGAACAAGTCGTTCTCGCAGATCATCGGCAACCCCGATGCGCCTTATATCAATGCACTCGCCAAGCGCGGCGCGCTGTTCACCCATTCCTATGGCGTTACGCATCCCAGCCAGCCGAATTATCTGGCCCTGTTTTCCGGCACTACGCGCGGTATCGGCAGCAATGCCTGTCCGCTGGATTTGCAGGGCGAGAATCTGGGTGGCGCGCTGATCGCGCAAGGCCTGAGCTTCGCCAGCTATTCTGAATCGCTGCCGGAAGCGGGCTACGAGGGCTGCAGGTACGGCTCGTACATGCGCAAACATAATCCGGCGGCGAACTGGAAAGAGCTGGCGGCATTCAACCAGCCGTTCACTGCTTTCCCGCAAGACTTTGCACAACTGCCTACCGTATCGTTGGTGATGCCCGACCAGCGCAACGACATGCACGATGGCAGCATTGCAGAGGGCGATGCCTGGTTGCAGCAGAACATCGAGTCCTATGCGCAGTGGGCGCTCACGCATAACAGCTTGCTGATCGTGACGTGGGATGAGGACAACGGTTCGGAGGGCAATCGCGTCGCGACGATCTTCGCGGGCGCGATGGTGAAGCCGGGAAAATCTGAACAGCGCATCAATCACTACACCTTGCTGCGCACTCTTTCCGAGATGTACGGCTTGCCGTATCTGGGAGAAAGCGCGCAGCAGAAGCCGATCAGCGGTGTGTGGCAGAAGGTCGGCAAGAAACCTTAAGTTGTAGGAGCCAGCTTGCTGGCGAAGTCTTTCGCGAGCAAGCTGGCTCCTACAAACGATTGCTACTCGTTGCTCCCATCCAGCCCCAATTCCTGAATCTTGCGCGTGAGCGTGTTGCGCCCCATGCCCAGTAGCGTGGCGGCTTCGATGCGCCGCCCGCCGGTGTGTTGCAGCGCCTGGGTGATGAGCGTGCGCTCGAACTCCTTGGTCAGGGTCTCGAGGATGTTCGGGTCGTTGCGTTGCAGGGCGAGCGCGGCCTGTTGCGCCAGCGCGGTGCGCCAATCGCTCAACGCGGGAGCGGCATGCGTGGCATCGCGCCATTCTGCGGGCAGGTCGGCGATCTCCACTTGCTGGGTGGGCGTCATCACGGTGAGCCAGTGGCACAGGTTCTCCAGCTGGCGCACGTTGCCGGGGATGTCCTGCGCGGCGAGGTAGTTGGTCGCGGTTTCGCTCAGTGTCTTTTGCTCCACCCCCAATTCTTTCGCGCTCTTTTGCAGGAAATGTTTCGCCAGCAGCGGGATGTCTTCACGCCGTTCGCGCAGCGGCGGCAGGCGCAGACGGATGACGTTGAGGCGGTGGAACAGGTCTTCGCGGAACAGGCCCTGTTTTACGCGCTCGTCCAGATTCTGGTGGGTGGCGGCGATGATGCGCACATTGGCCTTGATCGGCTGATGCCCGCCGACGCGGTAAAAATTTCCGTCCGACAATACGCGCAGCAATCGTGTCTGCAATTCGGCGGGCATGTCGCCGATCTCGTCCAGGAACAGCGTGCCGCCTTCGGCCTGCTCGAAGCGTCCGTGGCGCGTGGTGGTCGCGCCGGTGAAGGCGCCGCGCTCGTGGCCGAACAGTTCTGACTCCAGCAAGTCTTTGGGAATGGCCGCCGTGTTGATGGCGACGAAGGGCTTGTCGGCACGCAGGCTGTGGCGGTGCAGTGCCTGCGCCACCAGCTCCTTGCCGGTGCCCGATTCGCCGTTGATGAGCACGGTGGCGTTGGATTGCGCGAGTCGGCCGATGGCGCGGAACACTTCCTGCATGGCGGGGGCATGGCCGAGGATGTCCGGCGCATCTGCTATGTCGTGATCGCTGGTGTCCTTGCGCTGGCTTTGTGCCAGTGCGCGGCGTATCAGCTCGACCGCGTGGTTCACATCGAACGGTTTGGGCAGATACTCGAACGCGCCGCCCTGGAAGGAAGACACGGCGCTCTCCAGATCGGAATACGCCGTCATGATGATGACCGGCAGATTGGGATGGTCGCGGCGCAGGGTCTGCAGCAGATCCAGACCGGAGCTGCCGGGCATGCGGATGTCGCTGATGACCATCTGCGGCAGGCTGTTGGGGAGTTCGGCCAGCGCTTCGTCGGCGGAAGCAAAACTTTTGAATTCGATCTGCTCGCGCGCCAGGGCTTTTTCCAGCACCCAGCGGATGGAGCGGTCGTCGTCGATGATCCAGACAGGTTTGCTCATGATGATTTTTCCATGTTGGTGAGCGGGAGCATGACCGTGAAGCAGGTACGTCCCGGCTCGCTTTCGAATTCGATGCTGCCCTGATGCTGGCTCACGAAATCCTGCGCCAGCGTCAGCCCAAGCCCGTGCCCGTCGGCGCGACCGGAGACCAGCGGATAAAAGATCTTGTCGCGCAGATGGCCCGGAATGCCGGGGCCGTTGTCGGTGATCTGCAACGCGATGCTCAGCCGATGGCGTTTCTTCATCAGCGTGACCTGGCGTGCGATGCGGGTGCGCAGGGTGATCGTGCCTTTACCCTTCATGGCCTGTGCCGCATTGCGCACGATATTGAGCACGACCTGGATCAGCTGCTCTTTGTCGCCGTGCAGTTCCGGCAGGCTCAGGTCGTAATCGCGCTCTATCGTCAGGCCTTCCGGCAACTCGGCCAGCACCACACTGCGCACGCGTTCCAGCACCTCGTGGATATTGAGCGCACTGAAATGGGGCACATGTTGCGGCGTGAGCAGCTTTTCCATCAGCGAACGCAGGCGGTCCGCTTCCTGTATGACGACCTGGGTGTATTCGCGCAGGGCGGGTTTTTCCAGTTCCTGTTCCAGCAACTGCGCCGCACCGCGGATGCCGCCCAGCGGGTTCTTGATCTCGTGCGCCAGATTGCGCAGCAGCAAGCGGTTGGCCTGTGTCTGGTCGTGCATCTGCTCTTCGCGTGCCAGCTTCAACGGGCGGTCTATGGTGTGGAACTCCAGCAGCAGGGCATAGGACGCGAGTTGCAACGGCGTGGCGGTGCAGCTCAGGTGCAGCTTGCTTCCCGTGGCATGCGTGCCCAGCGTCAGATCGTGTTCGATGTGGCTGGCATGGCTGCTCAAGGCCGACTGAATGGTGCTGAACAGCTGCTCGGTATGAGTGAACGCGTATTGCAGCGGATGCCCGAGCAGGTTGGTGTTGCTGAGTCCGAACAGATGTTCAGCTGCCGGATTGAGATAAGCGATACGCGATTGATCGTCCAGCAGGATGACTGCGGTGGCGAGGTGTTCTAGCGAAGGGAGTAGTGGGCTTGGCATGTCGTGTTAAGGAGCAGAAAACATGCCAGGCAAGTCCTATTTGAAATGGGAGAGTTCGGTCTGCAGTGCCTTGATGTTTTTCTCGTGTGCCTCTAACTCGGCTTTCGCGGCATTGACCTGCTCTTCGTATTTGGCGACGTTGCGGAAGGTCTGTCCGTTCGCGCCTTTATATACCTGAGGATTGTCTTCCGCGTCTTTCAGATTGGCACGCGCTTCATCCAGCGCTTTCTGCTCGGTGGCGAGCTCGTCTTCCAGAATCTTGCGCCGCGTATCGTCGCGCCGGGACTGGGTGGCACCGTCAACCTTGGGGAAATCGGAAGAGTTGTTCTGACCCTTGGGCGGTATTGGCTGTGCAGCCATGGTGGGCAAAGGTTCCAGCTGCAGTTTCTTGGCGCCCTTGATCGGCGCGCTGGAATAGGTCACATGACCGTCGGCATCCACGCGCTTGTAGATCTCGGCTTGCGCAGTGCCGGTGAACGCAACGGCGCAGCACAGAATCGACAGACGAAATAAATTCATGGTCATACCTCAAAACACGATGGGCGGAGTATAGGTGAAGCCCCGCCGGGAAACAAACAGGCAAAAAAAACGGAGCCGCGAGGGCTCCGTTTCAAATCGCCTCGGTGTTGCTTACAGGCTGTAGTACATCTCGAACTCGACCGGGTGAGTGGTCATGCGGATGCGGTTCACTTCTTCCATCTTCAACTCGATGTAAGCATCGATGAAGTCGTTGGAGAACACACCGCCACGGGTCAGGAACTCGCGGTCCTTGTCCAGTGCGGCCAGGGCTTCATCCAGCGAGGCACATACGGTTGGGATCTTTGCATCTTCTTCCGGCGGCAGGTCGTACAGGTTCTTGTCTGCAGGATCGCCAGGGTGGATCTTGTTCTGGATACCATCCAGAGCCGGCCATCATCAGTGCAGAGAAGCACAGGTACGGGTTGGCAGAAGGATCCGGGAAGCGTGTCTCGATACGGCGTGCCTTGTCGCTGGCGACGTGCGGGATACGGATCGAGGCGGAACGGTTCTTTGCCGAGTAAGCCAACTTCACCGGTGCTTCGTAGTGCGGAACCAGACGCTTGTAGGAGTTGGTGCCGGGGTTGGTGATCGCGTTCAAAGCCTTGGCGTGCTTGATGATACCGCCGATGTAGAACAGCGCCATTTCGGACAGGCCGGCATAACCGTTGCCGGCGAACAGGTTCTTGCCACCCTTCCAGATGGATTGGTGCACGTGCATGCCGGAGCCGTTGTCGCCAACGATGGGCTTGGGCATGAAGGTCGCGGTCTTGCCGTATTGGTGCGCAACGTTCTGCATCACGTACTTCAGGGTCTGTGTCCAGTCGGCGCGCTTTACCAGCGTGCTGAACTTGGTGCCCAGTTCGCACTGACCGGCAGTCGCCACTTCGTGGTGATGCACTTCGACCGGGATGCCGATCTCTTCCAGCAAGATACACATTTGGGCGCGGATGTCGTTCAGGCTGTCGACGGGAGGAACGGGGAAGTAGCCGCCCTTCACCATAGGACGGTGGCCGGTGTTGCCGCCTTCGAAGGAGTGGCCGGTCGCCCAGGCCGCTTCTTCCGAATTGATCTTGACGGAACAGCCGGACATGTCGATGTGCCATTGCACGGAATCGAAAATGAAGAATTCGGGTTCCGGGCCGAAGTAGGCGGTGTCGCCGATGCCGGAAGATTTCAGATAGGCTTCAGCGCGCTTGGCGATGGAACGCGGATCGCGGTCGTAACCTTTGCCGTCGGACGGCTCGATCACGTCGCAGGACAGCACGATGGTCGGTTCGTCGAAGAACGGGTCGACATACACGGAATCGGGATCCGGCAGCAGCAGCATGTCGGAAGCCTGGATGCCTTTCCAGCCGGCGATAGAGGAACCGTCGAAGGCGTGGCCTTCTTCGAATTTGTCGGCATCGAAGTGGGAAACTGGCACACCTACGTGCTGTTCCTTACCACGGGTATCGGTGAAGCGCAGATCGACAAACTTGATGCCTTGTTCTTTGATCAGTTTCAGAACGTCGGCGGCTGATTTAGACATACTCGAATCTCCCAAGAAAAAAATTAAAACGAAGCTGTTTTATGAAACGAATTGATTGATGAAACAAGATCGATACAGCAGAAACTGTGCCATCACCCTGAATCCCGCAAGACGCGCATTGTGCCATATTTGACTGTGGCTGGGCATTGCAACGCGCGCCCCATTCAGGGGCGCGTTGGCGAGGGCAATGCACTAATTTGGTGCGGCGCTCTGATAAACGGTGAGGTGACGGAAATAGGGGTCGTCCGTTGTGATGAGCGCGCACTGCTGCTGCAAATTGGCCGTATCGACCGGTTCATCAACCAGCAATTCCGCTTCCACCTTGCCGCCCAGATAGTGCAGCACGATGCGCGTGGAAGGCGGCAAGCTATATCCCCAGACGGCTGGTCAGGTGCGCCAGCAACAGGTGCCGTTGCGGCAAATGGGCATTGGGCTTCGCCTGTGCGTCGTCTTCCGAATCGATATGCACCATCACATCCATGACGTGATGGTTCCTGAGTACCGCGCTGCGTGCTGCTTCGGCGATGTAATGGCCTTCCGACACGCTGATCCTGGGATCGACGATGATGTGCGCATCCACCAGCGCATTGTCCGCCATCTTGCGGGTGCGCAACTCGTGCTGACCGATCACGCCCGGCACCGCTTTCAAGGTATTGCGAATGGCGCGCACTTCCTTTTCATCCAGGCCGGTATCGACCAGTTCCAGCATGGCATCGCGCGCGAACTGGATACCCATATAGGCGATCATCATTCCGACCACGGCGGCGGCGACCAGATCGAGAAAGGTATATCCCAGCAGATTGCCGACGATACCGATGATGACCACCAGCGACGAGGCGGCATCGGAGCGCGCATGCCAGGCATTCGCCACCAGCATCTGCGAACGCACGCGCTGTGCCACGGCCAGCATGTAGCGGAACATGCCTTCCTTGGCGGCCAGCGCGATGATGGCCACCCACAAGGCGAAGGGTTGCACGGCCTGCACCTGCTCGGGATGCTGCAGGCGCATGCCGGCGGCGATGAGCAGGCCGATGCCGAGCGCGGCAAGGCTGGCGCCGAGAATCAGCGAGGCGGCAGTCTCGATGCGTGCATGACCATAAGGATGGTTGGCATCGGCATGCTTGTTGCCATGCCGGTTGGCAAACAGCACCAGCACGTCGGAAAGCAGATCGGCCAGCGAATGCAAGCCGTCCGCCATCAGCGATTGCGACTTGCCGAAGAATCCTCCCAGCACCTGCATCACCGCCAAGCCCAGATTGATGAAGATGCTCACCCATGTGCTCTTGCGCGCGGCGGCGAAGCGAACCGGATGCGCGGGTTCGAAAGCGGCGGATTTGTCGTGCGCGTGCGAGTGTGTGTGATTTTTCATTGCTGTTGGGATAGTATGCAACCGTGCTGCGCAGGATAGCATTTGCATGTTAAAGGTTAAACAAGGGTAAATAAAATGGGAAAGATCACCGAGATTTTGAATGCTGCGCAACAACGCGCCAAAGAATTGAACCTGCCTTATGAAGGCGCGCTGACGCCGGAAGAGGCGTATGAGATTTTGCAGTCTGCGCCCGGCGCAAAGCTGGTGGATGTGCGCACCCGCGCCGAGATCGATTGGGTCGGGCGCGTTCCCGGTGCGGTGGAGATCGAGTGGGCGACCTATCCCGGCATGAAACAGAACCCGAATTTCCTCGCCGCGCTGGAACAGCAAGTCGATAAAGAATCGCTGGTCATGTTCCTGTGCCGCAGCGGCCATCGCTCGCATGGCGCGGCGATGGTGGCGACGCAGGCCGGCTATACCGATTGCTACAACATCCTGGAAGGTTTCGAAGGCGACAAGAATCCTGGCAATCAGCGCAATGTGCTGAACGGTTGGCGTGCTGCCAACCTGCCCTGGGAACAGAGCTGAACTACTGAAGATCGCCCTGCAGAAAAAGCCCGCTCATGCGGGCTTTTTTACGTCGCCGACCAGCTCACCATGCCGCTGTAGGCGGTCACCAGCACGATCACGCCGAACACGATGCGATACCAGGCGAACACGGTGAAGTCGTGGCGGCTGATGTAGCGCAGCAGGCCGCGCACCGCGATGAAGGCGCTGATGAACGAGGCGATGGAGCCGACCAGGAAGAGGCCGAGATCGTCGGCATGGAACTGGTCGCGGTATTTCACCACTTCGTAGACCGTTGCCGCCGTCAGCGTGGGGATGGCGAGGAAGAACGAGAACTCCGTCGCCGCCTTGCGCGACAGCCCGAAGAACAAGCCGCCGATGATGGTCGCACCCGAGCGCGAGGTGCCGGGAATCAGCGCCAATGCCTGTGCCAAGCCCATCTTCAGCGCGTCTTTCCAGTGCATGTCGTCCACGCTTTCGATGTGTCTCGGTATGTGTGCGTTTCTCCGCCCACAGGATGATGAAACCGCCGATGATGAACGCCAGCGCCACGGGGACGGGCGAGAACAGATGCGCCTTGATCGCCTTGCCGAACAGCAGGCCGAGTATCGCCAGCGGCAGGAAGGCGATGAACAGGTTGAACGTGAAGCGTTGCGCGGCTTCCTGTTTCTGCATCAAGCCCGAGGTCACCGAAGCCAGCTTGGCGCGGTATTCCCAGCACACCGCGAGGATCGCCGCGAACTGGATGACGATCTCGAACACCTTGCCGCGCTCGTCGTTGAAGTTCAGCAGATCGCCGACCAGGATCAAATGCCCGGTGGAAGAGATCGGCAGGAATTCGGTCAGGCCTTCGACCACGCCAAGAATGGCGGCTTTGATGAGCAGCAGGATGTCCATGTGGGATTAACTCGGTGAATGTTCGGTTGCGATGCGCAGGTTGACCTGCCGCCGTTCGTCGTCGCTCATCTCCACCCAGCGCGTGATCTCTTCGAAGGTGCGCAGGCAATTGCGGCACACCTCATCGCCCAGCCCGGTCGTGCAATAACCGTTGCAGGGGGAGTCGGAAGTGATTGCGAGAGATGGAGAAGAGGGATGGCGATAATGCATGCTGCGATTATACCTGCGGTTGTGTCGCCAACTCCAATTGCGTGAGCCAAGCCAGCGCCTGCTCGCGCGAGCTGCCGCACATCTCCGCCGAGGGCCGCAATCCGCCGCAGAAGGCCGGGCGACTCGGGCTGCCAAACACGGCGCAGCGCTCATCTTCCCCGAGTTGGACGCAACGCACCCCGGCGGGTTTGCCGTGCGGCATGCCGGGTAGCGGTGAGGTGATGGAGGGCGCGATGCAGCAGGCACCGCAACCCGTACGGCATTCCAGCGTCATGCCTTGTGATAGACCTCGGCGCCCTGTTTCACGAACTCGATGGATTTCACTTCCATGCCTTTTGCCAGCGCTTCTGCTCAGCGATGCCTTCCTTCGCCGCGAAGTCGCGCACGTCCTGCGAGATCTTCATCGAGCAGAAATGCGGGCCGCACATGGAGCAGAAGTGGGCGACCTTGGCGGATTCCTTGGGCAGGGTCTCGTCGTGGAATTCGCGCGCGCGGTCGGGGTCGAGGCCGAGGTTGAACTGGTCTTCCCAGCGGAATTCGAAGCGCGCCTTGCTCATCGCGTTGTCGCGCACCTGCGCGCCGGGATGTCCCTTGGCCAGGTCGGCGGCGTGGGCGGCGATCTTGTAGGCGATGATGCCTTCTTTCACGTCGGCCTTGTTGGGCAGGCCCAGATGTTCCTTGGGCGTGACGTAGCACAGCATGGCGGTGCCGAACCAGCCGATCATCGCCGCGCCGATGGCGCTGGTGATGTGGTCGTAGCCGGGGGCGATGTCCATGGTCAGCGGGCCGAGCGTGTAGAACGGCGCTTCGTGGCACAGCTTCAATTGCAGATCCATGTTCTCCTTGATCATGTGCATCGGCACATGGCCGGGGCCTTCGATGATGACTTGCACGTCGTGCTTCCACGCGATCTGCGTCAGTTCGCCCAGCGTCTCCAGTTCGCCCAGTTGCGCTTCGTCGTTGGCATCGTAGATCGAGCCGGGACGCAGTCCGTCGCCCAGCGAGAAGGTCACGTCGTAGGCCTTCATGATCTCGCAGATCTCTTCGAAATGCGTGTAGAGGAAATTCTCCTTGTGGTGCGCCAGACACCACTTCGCCAGAATCGAGCCGCCGCGCGAGACGATGCCGGTCATGCGGTTCGCTGTCATCGGGATGTAGCGCAGCAGCACGCCGGCATGGATGGTGAAATAGTCCACGCCCTGTTCGGCCTGCTCGATCAAGGTGTCGCGGAAAATCTCCCAGGTCAGGTCCTCGGCCTTGCCATTCACCTTTTCCAGCGCCTGATAGATCGGCACGGTGCCGATCGGCACGGGCGAATTGCGGATGATCCATTCGCGCGTCTCGTGGATGTGCTTGCCGGTGGACAGGTCCATCACCGTGTCGCCGCCCCAGCGGATGGCCCAGGTCATCTTTTCCACTTCTTCCTGGATGCTGGAACCGAGCGCGGAGTTGCCGATGTTGGCGTTGATCTTCACCAGGAAGTTGCGGCCGATGATCATCGGCTCGACTTCGGGGTGGTTGATGTTGGCGGTGATGACGGCGCGACCCGCCGCGACTTCGCTGCGCACGAACTCGGGTGTGATCTGCTTGGGCATGGGCGCGCCGAAATTCTCGCCCTCATGCTGCTGCAACAGCATCGCGGAAAGACCGTCGCGTTTCTGGTTCTCGCGGATGGCGATGTATTCCATCTCCGGCGTGATGATGCCTTGCCGCGCATAGTGCATCTGCGTCACGTTGCGGCCGGCCTTGGCCTTGCGCGGAGTGTGTTGAAGATTGAAGCGCATCTCCGCCAGCTCGGGATCGTGCAGACGTTGCTGGCCGTATTCGGAAGTGAGTTGCGTCAACGGCTCGGTGTCGTTGCGTTCGGCGATCCAGCCAGCGCGCATCTCCGCCAAGCCGGAACGGATGTCGATCGTAACTTTAGGGTCGGTGTAGGGGCCGGAACAATCATAGACATAGATAGGCGGATTCTTTTCGACACCGTTGTTCAAGTGTGTGTCGGTCAGCGTGATCTCGCGCATCGGCACCTGGATGTCTGGTCGCGATCCTTGCACATAGAACTTGCGCGAATTCGGCAACGGCTTGATCGCCGCTTCATCAACGTGTGCGGTCTTGGCTAAGAATTGGGGATTGGCGTTCATTGGTGATGCTCCAAAATTTACGGGGAGCATCGGAGGATGCTTCCCTACGACGGCATGACCCGTACAGGTTCAAAGGGTGTGTCTCACTCCGCACTCACGGAGACCCCTAGCGAGGGGCGCAAGGTACTGGAAAGGCACATTAAAGGCAAGCAATGGGAATTATTCACCTATAAATTTCAGGGACTTGTTGCCAGAGCCCTGCGGCATGCAATACAGTGCCGTCGGCTTTAAATAACCAATAAAAAAAGGGGAAACAGCATGCGTCAATTCAATATTGCAGCAGCGTGGTTGGTAGCTAGCGTTCTGGTAGGTTGTGGCGGCGGGGCAGGGGATCAGTCGCCCAAGGTCAGGTTCACTTCACAAGTTTCATTCGGCGACAGTCTGAGCGATGTCGGGTCGTACAAAGTCGGCACGGTTGCGGCATTGGGGGGCGGTGAATACAGCATCAATGGCACAGGAAAGAACTGGACCGAATTGATGGCGGCGCAACTTGGGCTGCCTGCACCATGTCCTGCACAGACAGGTTTGAATGGAACCGCTGCTGCAGGTTTTAGCGTGCCAGTGACCAATCATGCAGGATGCACTAGTTATGCACAAGGGCGGCGCGCGCGTGACCAATCCGGTTGGTCCTGGCAATGCCTTGCTGGGTGGTGCAAATGCCGTACTGGGGCAATTGACCGTGCCCATCACGACCCAAATCGACAATCACATTGCAGCAGGGGGCTTTACCGGGAAAGAGGTCGTCTTTGTGCTGGCTGGAGCGAATGATCTATTTATCGAACTGGCAACCTACGGAGCGACGGTGGCAGCGGCACCAGCCTCCGCCGCAACGGCAGCAACGACTGCAGTGACGAACATGGCAACAGCTGGAAACGACCTGGTGGGTTACATCAACACGAAGATCATCGCTAATGGCGCGAAATATGTGGTGGTCGTCAATATGCCGGACGTGTCGATCACACCTTTTGCCACGACCACAGAGGCAAGTGCTCCGGGAAGCAAGGGATTCATCAACACAATGGCGACGACCTTTAATAGCAGACTGCAGACAGGATTGGCGAACAACCCCAAGGTACTGTTGGTGGATGCATACACAGTCAGCCATGATGAATTTATCAATCCGGCGATCTACGGGCTGACCAACGTCACTACTACGGCATGTAATTTGGCTGCGCCCACAAATCCGCTGGCATCTTCTCTGGTGTGCAATTCGACCAACCTGATTCCGGGTGTAGTTGACCATTACATGTTCGCCGATAGTGTCCATCCGACTCCTTACAGCTATTTGCTCCTGGCGCGTCTGGTTTCCAAAGAGATGCTCGTCAAGGGCTGGCTCTGACAGCGTTTGCTTTAGCCAAGATCATTCAAAATCAATTCACGGAATTTAGGAGACGACATGAACGTTTTCATGAAAAGTATGCTGCAAATTGTAACGGTTGCGATTGCCATGTGTGTTGCTACAGCCGCATCGGCACAGGGATGGTCGGTCAAGGTCGGCGTCAACCAGATCACGCCCAAGGTTAAAAGCGACGACATGACCGCGCCGACTTTGCCCGGCACCAAGGTGGATGTGGGCAGCAACACCCAGCCGATCATTTCCGCCATATACCAGTACACAGATAATGTGTCGGCGGAGCTGGTGCTGGGCGCACCGTATAAACACACGCTGTATGGTGCGGGTTCGATTGCCGGTGTGGGCAAGACGGGAACCGTCGATGCGTTGCCCCCTACGGTCTATGCGCAATATCGCTTTCGGGATGGGCAAGCGAAGTTCCGCCCTTACCTGGGCTTGGGTCTGACTTATGCCTATTTCAGGAATGAAACAGGATCCGGTGCGTTGACCGCCCTGACCAATACAGGAAGCGCGACGCCTACAACATTCACTGTTGATTCGGCGTGGGGTTTGTCGCCACAGATCGGTGCGACGTGTGACCTCAGCGAAAAATGGTTCGTTGATCTTTCAGTGACAAAAACCTTCCTGAAAACCACGACCCATTTCTCCACCGGACAAACGATAGCGTTGCGTCTGGACCCGGTCGCGGTTGCGCTTGCAGTCGGCTACCACTTCTGATCTTCCGGGCTGGAAATCAAGCGGGGCTGTGATTTCACAGCCCCGCTTTTGTTTGTGGCACTGTCCCGGTTTATTGAACCTTGCTCAACTTGCGCCAGGTCTCCAGCAGAGTGTCCGGATTCAGCGAGATGGTCTGGATGCCGGTCTCCATCAGCCACTGCGCAAAGTCGAAATGGTCCGACGGTCCCTGTCCGCAGATGCCGACGTATTTGTTGAGACGGTTGCAGGTGGTGATCGCCATCTTCAGCAGTGCCTTGACCGCAGCGTCGCGCTCGTCGAAACGATCCGCCACCAGGCTGGAATCGCGATCCAAGCCCCAGCGTGAGCTGTGTCAGGTCGTTGGAGCCGATGGAGAAGCCGTCGAAGTATTGCAGGAAGTCTTCGGCCAGCAGCGCGTTGGACGGGATCTCGCACATCATGATGAGACGCAATCCGTTCTCGCCGCGCTTCAGGCCATTCTTCTCCAGTGAGGCCACTACCTCGCGTGCCTCGCCCACCGTACGCACGAACGGCACCATCAGCTCGACGTTGGTGTAGCCCAGTTTTTCGCGCACACGCTTCATGGCGCGGCATTCCAGCTCGAAGCAGTCGCTGAAGTTCGGGGCGACATAACGACCCGCACCGCGGAAGCCGATCATCGGATTCTCTTCCAGCGGTTCGAACAACTCCCCGCCCAACAGCTTGCGATATTCGTTGGACTTGAAATCCGACAAGCGCACGATGACTTTCTTTGGCCAGAAGGCGGCAGCCAGCGTGGCGACACCCTCGGTGATCTTTTCCACATAGAACTCTTCCGGGCTGGCGTAACCGGCCGAGCGTTGCAGCACGGCTTCATGCAATTTGCCCGGCAGTTTGTTGTGCTCAAGCACCGCCTTGGGGTGGATGCCGATCAGGTTGTTGATGATGAATTCGAGACGCGCCAGACCGACACCAGCCGAAGGCAATTGCGCAAATTCGAACGCCAGTGTGGGGTTGCCGACGTTGAGCATCAGCTTCACCGGCAGCGGCGGCAACGTATCCTCGTTGTGGACGACCACCTCGAACGGCAGCTTGCCGTGATAGACAAAACCGGTATCGCCCTCGGCGCAGGAAACCGTCACGGTCTCGCCTTCCTGCAGCGCGCTGGTGGCATGGCCGCAGCCGACGATGGCGGGGATGCCCAGTTCGCGCGCGATGATCGCGGCATGGCAGGTGCGTCCGCCGCGGTTGGTGACGATGGCGGAAGCCTTCTTCATCACCGGCTCCCAGTTCGGGTCGGTCATGTCGGTGACCAGCACGTCGCCTGCCTGTACCTTGTCCATCTCGGTGGTGCTGGCGACGATGCGCACACGACCGGTTCCGATCTTCTGGCCGATGGCGCGACCTTCGACCAGCACGTCGCCGCGCTGCTGCAAACGGTACTTCTCCGTGCTGCCGCCTGCGGAATGCGACTTCACTGTCTCGGGACGCGCCTGCAGGATGTACAGCTTGCCGTCCAGGCCGTCCTTGCCCCACTCGATGTCCATCGGGCGACCGTAGTGCTGTTCGATGGACACGGCATAGCGCGCCAGTTGCAGCACATCTGCGTCGCTCAGCGAAAAGCGCGCCTGCTCGGCGGCGGGCACCGGCTCGATGCGGCAAGAGCGTCCGGCGGAACGCTGTTCGTCGAACACCATGCGTTGTTGTTTGGAGCCCAGACTGCGGCGGATCAGCGCCGGAAAGCCAGCAGCCAACTGCGGTTTGTGCACATAGAACTCGTCCGGATTGACCGCGCCTTGCACCACCATCTCGCCCAGGCCGTAGGAAGAAGTGATGAACACTGCATCGCGGAAACCGGATTCGGTATCCAGCGTGAACATCACTCCGGATGCGCCCAGATCGGAGCGCACCATGCGCTGCACACCGGCCGACAACGCCACGTCGGCATGGGTGAATTCCTTGTGCACGCGGTAGGAGATGGCGCGGTCGTTGTACAGCGACGCGAACACTTCGCGTATCGCGTGCAGGATGTTGGCTATGCCGTGGATGTTGAGGAAGGTCTCCTGCTGTCCGGCGAACGAGGCGTCCGGCAGGTCTTCCGCCGTGGCTGAGGAGCGCACCGCGAAGCTGCCTTCGCCGCTCGCTGCCAGTTTCGTATAGTGCTCGCGTATCTCTTCTTCCAGGCGCTTGGGCAACGGTGCTTCGACGATCCAGCTGCGTATCTGGCGACCTGCTTCGGCCAGCGCGGATACGTCATCCACGTCCAGCTTGGAAAGCTTGTCCTCGATGCGCTTGTCCAGGCCGTCATGCGCCAGGAAATCGCGATACGCCTGCGCTGTGGTGGCGAAGCCGCCGGGCACTTGCACGCCGGACGAACTCAGGTTGGAAATCATCTCGCCGAGCGAAGCGTTCTTTCCGCCCACCTCGGGGATGTCTGCTATGCCCAGAGATTGGAATGGAATGACGTAGGGTTGCATGGCCTTCTCCTGTTTTATTGAACTACATTTCTTCAAGCGCCGAATCACTCGGCAAAATTCTTCAAGCAATACTCAGCGCGCAGTGCGCTTGCACTGTGCCTCGCCGCAGCGGTGGTTGCCGCAACCGCAGCCTTCACCTTCCTCGCGCAGCGCGCCGAACTCGGGGTGACGTGCGGCGTAGCGGCGGGCCAAGGCACGCACCAGCAGCCAGCCTGCTAGCAACACGAACATGATCAGCACGGTCTGCAGATAGATCATTCTCCAGCTCCCAATCCGGCAAAACCCATGAAGGTCAGCGACAGCAACCCCGCGAGGATCAGCGACAGCGCCGTGCCTTGCACCAGCGTCGGCACATTGGCGAGTTGCAGACGTTCGCGCAGCGAAGCCATCAGCACCAAGGCCAGCGTGAATCCCGCGCCGCCGGCGAACGAAAATGTCAGCGATTGAGCGAGGCTGTATTCGCGCGCGGTCTGGAACAGCGCCACGCCCAGCACTGCGCAGTTGGTGGTGATCAGCGGTAGATAGATGCCCAGCGCGCGGAACAGTGCGGGGCTGTATTTCTTCATCACCATCTCCACCAGTTGCACCGACGAGGCGATCACCACGATGTAGGAGATGAGGCGCAGGAAGTCGAGGTGGAAATAGCTCAGCAGCAGGTTCAGGCCGTAGGCGCACAGCGATGCCACCAGCATCACGAACGTCGTCGCCACGCCCATCGGGAAGGCGGTGCTCAAACGCCCCGACACGCCGAGGAATGGGCACAGGCCCAGGAAGGTCGCCAGCACGAAGTTGTTGGCGAGCAGGGTGCTGATGAAGATCAGGCTCAAGGAGTCGTTCATGCTTCAGCCCTCGCTTCCTTGCGGCTGCGCAGCAACGAGAACAGCAGCAGCCAGCCGCCCAGTACGAAGAAGCCGCCCGGCGGCAGCACCATCACCACCCAGGGCTGGAAGTGTTCGCCGAACAGCGAGATGCCGAACAGTTTGCCTGCACCCAATATCTCGCGTGTGCCGCCGAGAGCGAACAGGCCGATGCAGAAACCGATGCCCATGCCCAACGCGTTGACGACCGACTTCAGTGGCGGATTCTTGGAGGCATGCGCCTCGGCGCGCCCCAAGATGATGCAGTTAACCACGATCAGCTGGATGAACGCACCGAGCGCCTCATACAGCTTCAGGCTTACTGCCTGTATCAGGTAATCCACCAGCGTCACGAAGGTGGCGATGATCACGATGTAGGTGGCGATGCGCACTTCCTTGGGCACCAGATTGCGGACCATCGAAACGAGTAGGCAGGAACTGACCAGCACGAAGGTGGTGGCCAGCCCCATCGACAGCGCATTCTCTGCGGAGACGGTGACCGCCAGCGTCGGGCACATGCCCAGTATCATCACGAACACCGGGTTCTGACGCCACACGCCTTCCATGAAGGTGTCGAAGGTGATCGCGTCATCGGCTTGCTTGGGCAGGCTCATGGTTTCAACTCCGCTATATGTGGGACCAGTTTGGGTAACAGCTTCTGCGCACTCTCATTGATGCCGCGTCCGACCGCCTTGGAAGTCACGGTAGCACCGGCGATGGCGTCGATCTGCCACGGACTGCTCTTGGTGCCGTGCTTGACCGTTTTCACCGCATTGGCCAGCGCCGTCATCTCGGCATTGACGCGCACATCGAGTGCTTCGAAGTTCTTCAGGAAGGCTTGGTCGGTGATGATCTTGTCACCGATGCCCGGCGTCTCGCGCATGGACACCACGCCGATGCCGACGATGCACTGGCACTTCGCGTCGTAGCCGTACAGCACGCGCACCGTGTCGGCGTAGCCTTTGCCGGCGGCTTCGGCGGCGATGCCCTTAAGTGCACCGTCCTTGTCATAAGCGGCATAGAACCTCACGCCGCCTTCCGGCATGGCACCCGTCAGCGGCTGGATGCCAGCCGGTGTCGCTGCGTATTCGCGCACGCTGGCCGCCCCCGGCAGCACCTTGAACACTGCACGCTCCAGCGTGACGCGCTTGTTCTCGGCGATGGCATCCTGCGTGCCCTGGAAAGCGCCGACGATGAGTACGCCGCAGATGGTGGCGACCAGTCCCATGGTAATGATCATCTTGCTGCCGGGCGTGGTCTGGATATTGGTGGGCTCGCTCATGATTTCCTCTGCTGGCGAGTGCCGAACACGCGTGGCTGTGTGTACTGGTCGATGAACGGGGTGAGCGCGTTGCCGAGCAGGATGGCGTACATCACGCCTTCCGTCAGCCCGCCGAAATAACGGATCATCACCGTCACCACGCCGATCACCGCCCCGTAGATCCACACGCCCACCGGCGTCACCGGCGAGGTCGCCATGTCGGTCGCCATGTACACCGCGCCCAGCATTAAGCCGCCGGACAGCAGCACGAAGACCGGCGCCGGGTAATGCACGGGGTCATACAACTGGAACATCCACGCGGTGAGCGCGGCGGAGGCCAGCACCGCCACCGGGATGCGCCAGTCCATGAACTTGCGCGCGGCGAGGTACATGCCGCAAAGCAGAATGAGGATGGCCGAGGTCTCTCCGGCGGAAGCCGTCACTGTACCCGTCAGCAGGTCATGCGCCGACGCGGTCACGTTCTCGAACTTCCAGCGCGCAAGCGGCGTAGCTCCAGTAAAGGCATCCACGCCCTGCTGCTTGACCCAGCCGACGATGTCGGGCGGCATCATCAAGGGCGCGGTCAGGGTGGTCGGGACGAACTCGCTGAAGCGCTGGGCCGAGAACGCGGGCACCCAGGTTGTGATGGCCACAGGAAACGCAGCCTGCACGAAGGCGCGGCCGATCAGCGCTGGATTGAACACGTTATTTCCCAAGCCGCCGAACAGCGCCTTGCCGATGGCCATGGCCACAAAGCCGGCCACCGCCCCCATCCACAAGGGGAAGGCTGGCGGCAGGGTGAGCGCTAGGAGGATGCCGGTGATGGTGGCGCTCCAGTCATTGAGCGTGCTCGGCTGACCGGATGCGCGATTGAACAGCCGCTCGGTGAGCAGACAGGTCGCGGTCACGGTGAGCAGCAAGGCCAGCGCCGACAGGCCGTATTGCCACACCGAGAAGGCGCAGATCGGCAGCATCGACAACACCACATGCTTCATGATGGTGGCGACATTGCGCTCGCTGACCAGATGCGGTGAGGTACGAAGTTCCATGCTCATGCTGCCGCCCTTTCGCGGTTGACTGCCTTGGCGATACGGAACTGCTGCACCAAGGGGATGTGCGAGGGGCAGACATAGCTGCAGCACCCGCACTCGAAACAGCGGTCCAGATTGTAGCGCTCCGCCATCACTTCGTACTCGCGCTTGGCGGCCAGCAATCCCAGTTGCGACGGGTTGAGGAACTTGGGACACACGTTGAGGCATTCGCCGCACTTGATGCAGGCGTGGACGCGTTGCGCGTCGCCTCCCACTTGCGCCTCGGCGAAGGCGAGCACACCGGAAGTGCCTTTGGTGACGGGCACATCCAGCGACGAGATGGTCATGCCCATCATCGGTCCGCCGAGGATGATCTCCTTCGCGCTGCTGCGCGCACCTACCTGTTCCAGCACCCAACGCAGCGGTGTGCCGATGGGCACGATGTAATTGCCGGGGCGGGCCACGGCAGGGCCGGCCACGGTGAGCACGCGCTCGACCATGCCTTCGCCTGCAGGCAGCAAGCGCCCGAGATAGGCCAGTGTCATCACGTTGTTCATCAGCACGCCGATGGAAGCAGGGCGTTGCCCGGCAGGGATCTCGCGGCCCAGCAACGCGTAGATGATGGTGTCTTCAGCACCCTGCGGGTATTTGGTCTCCAGCGCCTTGACGGTGATGCTTCCGTCGGCGGGCAATGCCGCCCGGATCGCCGCGATGGCATCCGGCTTGTTGTCCTCCACGCCGATGATGGCGCGTGGGGCGCCGCTGATCTTCAGCGCATAGCGGATGCCGCGCAGTAGATCCTGCGTGCGTTCCACCATGATGCGATGGTCGCAGGTGAGGAAGGGTTCGCACTCCGCGCCGTTCACTACCAACGTGTCGATCACCGCGTCCGCGGGCACGTTGAGTTTGACGTGGGCCGGGAAGGTCGCGCCGCCCAAGCCGGCGATGCCGGTCTGCTGGATGGCGGCCAGCAGTTCTTTCTTGTCCAGGCTGTCGATATCGCGCGGTGCGCTCACCTTTACTTCCTGACTGTCGGCCTCGTACACACGGATGGTGATGGATTCCACCATCTTGCCGTTGGCTGCGGGCATAGGGCCGATCGCTTCCACTACACCGGTGGCGGGCGCATGCACCGGCAGCGACATCATGCCGTCCGCCGTGGCGATGACTTCACCGCGCAACACTTCCTGGCCCACGCGCACGCAACATACGGCCGGTTTGCCGATGTGCTGAGACAGCGGCACGATCAGTCGCGGCGCGAAGGCCATGCGACGGATGGGCAGGCCCCCGGTCTCCTTGTGATAGGCCGGATGGATGCCGTGCTCGAAGGTCGCCGCGCGTTTAAAGAAAGGCAGTCGCATATTCAATCGTCATTCCGGCGCAGGCCGGAATCCAGCAGGGATAAACATTCCGCGAAGCGGACAAAACCGAAGTGTTGTCCCGCTACGCGGGGGATTCTTGATTTGTCTGGATTCCGGCCAACCCTCACCTCAATCCTCTCCCAGAGGGAGAGGAGGCGATTGCTCTTTCCCCCTCTGGGGGAAAGTTGGATAGAGGGCTCGCCGGAATGACGGGTTAGTGGAGTATTCGATTTCATAATCAATTGAACTTCGCCGCGCGTTGTTTCAGCTTGTCCAGGTTCGCCTCGTTCAGGTTCCAGGGTGTGCCGGGGTGGATGACACCTGCCGTGCATTTTTCCGCCGCTTTAACGAGATCCTGGAAGCTGCCCGCCTTCGGATTGAGGATAATGACTTTTTTCGTTTCATCGTAGCCAAACACTTTCGGGTTGATGTTGATACATTCGTCGCACGCCGTGCATTCCGGCGTATCGACCCAAGCTGCCTCGTAACCTTCCGCCGTTGCGGCAGGTGCGGCTGCAACCGGCTGCGGCGCATCGCTGGAGCTGATGCCCAAGCCGGACGACAGCTTCTGGATCAGTTCCTGCCGCACGCGGTTGGCGATGGCCTCTTCGTTTACCTGCGGACGGTTGAGTCCTGCCACATCCTTGAGCTGCTGCCAGAACTGCATGCGTTCTTCGCAGGAACGCACCATCTCCACCGACACCAGCACGCGCAGCAGACGGTTCTTCTTGTCCACCGACCAGATGAAGGGGAACTTGCCTTCGCGCTCATCCTCGGACAGTTTCAGGAAATCGCCCAGCAACACCATGTCGTCGTTCCAGGTCTCCGGCGGTGCCTTCTTGAACTGCTTGGCGAAGCGCCCTTCGCTCAAGGCGAAGTCGGCGAAGGTCATCGGCAGCGTCATCGTCTTCTTGCCCGACTCATCCACATAGTCGAGCTTGTAGCTCACCCAGTCGGCATCCAGCGAAGGATTGCCTTCCAGCGTGGTGCATTCGGAGAAGGTCACGCCCAGATCAGGGTTGTAGCGGAACAGCGGGAAGGCGCGCGATTCGACCGCCATCTTGCTCTGCGCCACCGCGCTGTTGTCGCCCACGCCGTGTTCCGGCGGGCACACCGCATACACGTTGAACAGTGCCGGACGGCGGCTGTTCAGGCCGTCGATGAAGCTTTCCAGCAGGTGCGTGGTATTGGCCAGCGAACCCTGCGCCACGAACGAGGTGCGGTGCGCCATGCCGATGACGCTGATCTCTTTGCGCTTCTCGGTCTTGCCGTGCTTGCTCGCGCCGTAGGGCGACATGTCCGCCACCTGGCCGATGAAGCCGGAGGTGCAGGCTTGTCCGCCGGTGTTGGAGTACACCTGCGTATCGACGATCAGCACCTTGATCGGCTTGCCGGACATCAGTGCGCGCGACAGATTCTGGAAGCCGATGTCGAACATCGCGCCGTCGCCGCCCATCGCCAGCACCGGCGGGCACAGGTGCCATTCTTCATCAGTGAGCTGTTCCCAGTTGAAGCGGGCGAAGAAGTCGCCGCTTTCCAGCGGATCGTAACCGCCAGCCAGTTCCTTCTCGACCTGGCGCACGATCTTGAAGCCTTCCACCATCTTCGCCATGTGACCCTCGAACACGCCCATCGCCACCGAGGGCGAATCCTGGAACAGGTGCGAAGTCCACGGGAAGGGATAGGGGTTGAACGGGAAGGTGGATGCCCACACCGAGGTACACCCGGTGGAGTTGACCACGCCCATCTCGGCGCGGCCCTTCTTGCTCGGGCCTTCCATGTAACGCCAGCGCAGGTCTTTCAGTTTCTCCAGCATCTGGCTCACGCGCTTCAGCCATTGCGGATCGATGGGCTGGCCGGGATGTTTCGCCAGCAGACTTTCCGACAGATTCGCCAGCGTCAGGTCGTGCCCGACGTTGGTCTGTATCGCCTGCATCAGCGCCTGCGGGTCGGTGAGATCGACCGAGCTGCTGAGTTGCAGGCGGATGTGGTTCTCCAGAGCGGCGATCAGCGTATCGAGCTTGCCCAGGAATTTCTTCACGCGCGGTTGCATCAGCGCAGTGACGGTGCTGGTGAACAGGTGGATGGTCGCCTTCTCGCCGCAACCCAGACAGGCGCCGTCGCCGCTGGCCATGGATTGGTAGTTGTGCTTGTCCAGCAGCAGCGTTTCCAGCGCGCCGACCTTCTCGTCCAGATCGTCGATGCGGCTGTATTGCGGCGGCGTGGTCGGCAGGTCGAGCCAGAAATTCCAGTCGTCGCGCAGCGTCTCGACGCTCTCCTTGGTCTGCGTGACCATGGTCAGCGCGTTGTCGCTGCACACGTCCACGCACAGGGCGCAGCCTTTGCAGGTGTAGGGATTGATGGTGATGGAGAACAGGCCGCCGCTGCCTTTTTCCTTCTTCTCCTTCTGGTTCCAGTACGGTTTGGTGGTGGCGAACTTGAAGCCGCCGATGGCCTCGCGCAGCAAATTCAGTTCGGCTTCCAGACGGCCGCGGTCATCGCCCTGCGTCGGGTCTTCGGCAAACGCTTCGGTGATGGCGTTGGCCAGCAAGGCGCGCACATCCAGTCCGTCCTTATCCAGCGCGTTGCGCAATTTCTTGTCGATGACGCGGCTGAACTTGCGCAGGAAGCGCGTCGGGCGTCCGCCGATTTCGATCTTCTGGATGGCGGTGTTGAGCACATCGGCTGGTGGTGGAGACCAGACCGGGGATCGCGCTGTCCGGGCATTGCGTGAAGCATTCGCCGCAGGCGGTGCAGTTCTCGGCGTTCCATTCCGGATGCTCGAAACGCACGCCGGTCATGTCGCGGTACACGCCGGTCACGGCGGGGATAACGGACAGGCCCATGAACGGATCGACCAGATTGTCCGAGCCCTGGCCCTTCATGTAGAAGCTGCCGGTCTGCTCCCAGAAACGGTGGATGTCGGCGATGCCGCCGTCGCCTTCCGGCAGGTGCTTGAGCATGACCGGCAGGCTGGGCGCTGGCTTGGCCTGCTGCCTTGGCGCGCTGACCGACTTTCATCTGCTCGGGTGCGATCTCGATGCATCTCTTCATAGCCGCGGCGCACCACGCGCAGGTTGTCTTCGACGATGCGTTTGCCCTTTTTGCCGAACTTGGATTCCAGCTGATTCTCGATGGCGGTGAACAAGGTCTCTTCGCTCAAGCCGGCGCGCTCCTTCACGTCGGAGGCATGGAAGAACGCGCCCTGGAAGGCATTGCCCTGCATGCGCAGTTGCAGGTCGGTGTTGCTGGATTCTTCGCGCGCGATCTTGAACGCGTCGAGGTAGAACACGCGGATCTTGTGGTCCACGATGTATTTCTGCGTCTGCATCGGGAAGGTTTCCCACAGCGCTTCGGCACTGCCCAGGTTGCTCTGGATGATGAACACGCCGCCCGGCTTCATGCCTTCCAGTGCGTTGGTATGCCCGAACACTTGCGGGTCGGGCGACATCACGACGTCGACGTGGGTGTATTCGCAGTTGATGCGGATGGGCTCGGGTGCGGCGGACAGATAATAGGTGGTCGGCTGGCCTTTCTTCTCCGAGCCGTATTTCGGATTGGCCTTGATGTCCCAGCCCAGCAGTTCGAACAGGGTCATCGCCAGGTTCTTGCCGGTGGTCACCGCGCCCCAGCCGCCGATCGAGTGCATGCGCACGGCGATGGCGCCCTTGGGCAGCAGGTTGGGGTTCTCGGAACCGCGCAGCGCCAGGTCCTTGATGCCGGGATAGGCGGCTTGCAGTTCCTGCTGGCGGATCTCCTGTTTCGGATTGGACGATTCGTCGCGCACGAAATCCACCGACAGGTAATAGAACTTGCGGTGGGCAGCGCCGGGCAGCATGTTCTCCACGGCGGCGATCAGGCCTTCCGGTTGCAGGTCGCGCGAACCCAGACCGTAACAGCCGGAATACAGCGAAGGCATGTCTTTGACATTCTCGTAAGCGGCGTAGTCGTCATGGTTCAGTTCTTTGCCGTTCTCCAGGCACTTGGAAACGGTGGAGCGCACTTCGCGCATCAGCGGCAAGTCTTCCGACAGCGGCTGGTCGGTGCGTTCCAGCACGGCCACGCCCTTCTTGCCTTTCAGTACCTTGCCCAGCAGGTCGCCGGGGAAGGGGCGGAACATGGTGATGTTGACCACGCCCACTTTGATCTTGCGGTTCTCGCGCAGCCAGTCGGCAACCGCTGCGGCCTGCACCGTCATGCTGCCCTGGCCGAGGATGATGTAGTCGGCATCGTCGCAACGGTAGGCATCGACACGGTTGTAGCGGCGACCGGTCAGTGCATGGAATTCTTCCGCATTGCGGTCGAACAGCGCGGGGATATGGTCGAAGAAATACGGACGCTGCGCCGCCACGGCCTGCATGTAGGCATCCTGATTCTGCACCACGCCGGTCTGCATCGGATTGTCCACGTCCCAGATGGACGGCACGCGGCGGCGCTTGGGGCCGTACAGCATCTGCTGGGCGGGTGTGGGCGTGTCGATCAGGTCGTCGGCCTCGCCCAGATATTCGGCGATCAATTCTCTTTCCGGCACCAGCATCGGCTCGATCAGGTGCGTGGTAAGGAATCCGTCCTGCGCCACCATGGCCGGTGTCAGTGCCAGCTCGGCGGTCTTGCGCGCGATCATGTTGAGGTCGGCGGCTTCCTGTGCGTTCTTGGCGAACACCTGGATGAAGCCGGTGTCGTCGGCGCAATGGTAGTCGTCATGCGCGCAATGCACGTTCAGCGAAGCCTTGGTGATGGCGCGGCAGCCGAGGTTCAGCACATAAGGCAGGCGCTTGCCGACGGCGGCATACAGCGACTCGTGCATGAAGGCCAGGCCCTGCGACGAGGTGAAGTTCACCGCGCGCAGGCCGGTCATCGACAGACCCGCCGTGACGCCCGCAGCAGCATGTTCCGATTCCGGTTCGACAAAGATCAGCGGCTTGCCGGCCGTGTTGAGATGTCCCTTGGCGACTTCTTCCGCCCAGTATTCGCCCATCTGCGTGGAAGGCGTGATGGGGTAAGCACCCGCACCCTGCGAGGCTTCGCGCTCCACCAGGATGACGGCGGTGTTGCCGTCGATGGCATCACGCGTGCCGGGATATTTGTATTTGGTACGTGTGCCCTCCGCGCCAGCGCCGGCCTCGGTCGATTTGAACAGTTTGAGTTTGTTGAACATGGTGCCTCCTAGGCTTCTGCGGTGACAGGTAATGGTTCGATACGGATGATTTTTTTGGCGGACTTGCCTTTGTTGATGCGGTCGCCTTCCAGCCAGACGATGGCGCCGGTGGGGCAGCGCTCGATGGCTGCACGGTTGGCGGTTTCGTTCTTGGCGTAATCGATCACGGCGAGATTGCGTTGCAGGCGGATCAGGCCATCCGCGGCATCGACCACGCAACGGCCGCAGGCGGTGCACGATACTTCGCAGGCGGCTTCCGCCGTATCGGGATCGGATTCGTTGCGGCAGGCCATCCACAATTTGCGCGATACGCCCTGGATGGAGAAAAGGTTCTTCGGGCAGATATCGACGCAGTCGCCGCAGGCGGTGCATTTGCTTAGATCGACCAGCGGCAGGCCGTGGCTGTCCATGCTGATGGCGTCGAAGTCGCACACGTCGGCGCAATCGCCCAGACCCAGACAGCCCCAGGCGCAGCTCTTGCCGCCACCGCCCGCCACGGCTGCGGCACGACAGGAAGAAAGTCCGGAGTAAGTAGCGCGCATCTTGGCGACATGCTTGCCGCCGGCACAGGCCAGACGCGCCACACGCTTTTCGACATCGCCCATGGCGACGCCCAGCAGTGCGGCGATGGTTTTGTTCTGATCGGGAGTATTGACGCTGCAGCGGGCAGGTTCTATCTTGCCTGCCACGGCCTGCTCGGCGAAGTTGCGGCAGCCGGCCGTGCCGCAGGCGCCGCAATTGGAATGGGGGAGCAATTCCTCTACCTGGTCGATGCGCGGGTCTTCGAACACATAGAGCCGCTTGCTGGCGATGGCCAGGAAAAGCGCCAGCAAAACACCCAGTCCGCCCATGAAGGCGGATGTCAAAAGGATGTTATGCATTGCTTCCATGCTGCCTCCTTGCTTGCAAAGATACTCTTAAAGATTGCCGTTTCTTATTCTTAGTGACAGCAAGGTTATTAAAGTTACAATCATTTGGGGAATCAATAATTTCAATTCTTAGTATTAAGAAAGCCCAAACGGGGGTGGAAGATGTCCACAGACAAGCAGGCCTACTACAAGAACAATCGCCTCAAACAGATCCGCGCGTTCTGTCAGGTGGTGCGCAGCGGCAGCATCACCCAGGCGGCGCAGAAGCTGTTTCTCAGCCAGCCCTCGGTCACCCTGCAGATACAGGCATTGGAGCGGGAGCTGAACACCACGCTGTTCGAGCGGCGCGGGCCTGTGCTCAAGTTGACGCCGGACGGCGAAGAGCTGTTTGCCCTGTCCGAGCCGCTGGTGCAGGGCATGGACAACCTGTACACCAGCTTCGTCGCCCAGCACGGCAAGCTGGAAACCGGCGAGTTGAACATCGGCGCGGGCGAATCGACCATCCTCTACATCCTGCCCGAGGCAGTGAGCCGCTTCACCAAGGCCTATCCGGGCATCCACCTGCGGCTGTACAACGTCACGGGGCGCGACGGGCTGAAGATGCTGCGCGGCGACGAGGTCGACCTGGTGGTCGGCTCCATGCTGGATGTGCCCGACGACATCACCTACCAGCCCGTGGTGACATACGATCCCGTGCTCATCGTGCCGATCGGCCATCCCTTGGCATCGACAAAAAGACCTGACGCTGGAGGACATCAGCCAATACGGACTGATCCTGCCGCCGCGCCATCTCTCCACCTGGGGCGTGGTCAAATACGTGTTCCAGCAACACAACCTGTCGTTCAGGGTGACACTGGAAGCGGGCGGGTGGGAGGTCATCAAGAAATATGTCGAGCTCGGGCTGGGCATCTCCATCGTGACCGACATCTGCCTGACCGGACAGGAGAAGCTGGTGCGCGTGCCGCTATCCCAGTACTTCCCGCAACGCGGCTACGGCCTGGTATTGCGCAAAGGAAAATTCCTGTCGCCCCAGGCCACCCGTTTTGTCGAGATGCTGGGCGAGGTGTATCGGGAGAAGGGCGCAAAACAGTAATTGACCACGGATTTGCACCGAAAAAATCGATAGAGCCTGGCCCAGTTCGGCCATGTAAGACGGTTGGGCATGGACCCGAAGCAGATATCCGAATACAAGCCGATCCTTCAAATTGCCTTTCTGTTCTATCCTTACTATAATTCGCCACGTAAGGAATAAAGGAGAAGTAAATGACAACCGATGCCACACTGACCAGCAAGGGCCAAACGACAATCCCCAAGGCAATCCGTGATGAACTTGGCATGAAGCCCGGCGACAGAATGACCTTCACGTTGATGCCCGATGCAACCGTGGTTATGCGCGTGAAAAGCAAGAGCATAAACATGCTGGCGGGTTCGTTGCATAAGAAGGGTCGGAAGACTGTTCCTGTTGAGCAACTGTCGCGCTGATGCTCGGAATAGATACAAACGTACTCGTCCGCTTTCTGGTTCAGGACGACGATGCCCAGTTTGAGAAAGCTCGTAAGCTGATCAAGCGCGAAGTTGCGGCAGGGCGTCGCGTATTCATAAACCAGTTGGTTCTCATGGAAACTGAATGGGTGCTGCGTAGCCGATATGCCGTGCCGAAAAATCAGATCATCGAAGCCATCTCGGGCTTACTGGATTCGACCGATGTCAAATTTGAGGATGAGCCAGTCATCGAGGAAGCGCTATTCATCTGGAAGGACGGCACGGCAGATTTTGCCGATTGCCTGATCGGTGCAAAAAACCGGCGGCTCGGCTGTAGAGCAACAGCGACCTTCGATGCGAAGGCGGCAAAGCTGCCTTGCTTCTTGGCTGCATAAATACAGCCGTTTCAGGAAAACAGACGTACTGGAAGTCGAGTAGTGTCTGCTGGGCTGCATTGCAGTTCTGGTAGGTTCAATGGGTATCGTGGGGGATATTGGGGTTGCGCAAGAAATCAATCCGACCCTGGCACCTTTGTTCACTATTTGCTAGTAGTACTCGAAGCAACAATCTATGCACTTTGCGCTCAGCTTCTGCATTAAACCCGCCCGTCATACAATCAGCCGTCATACCGGCGCAGGCCGGTATCCAGCGTCTTTATTTAAAAGGCCATTCTTTGTCGATGCGCTGGACAGGCTATTCAATTAACTGGATACCGCCTGCGCCGGTATGACGAAACCAAATCGACGATCTGAATGTGATTTCAATGACCACCACATTCTCCGACTTCTACAACAGCCTCGATCCCGACGCAGCCAAGCGCGGCAAGCAGTTCGAGCACTTCGTCAAATGGTTCCTCAAGGCCGATCCTGAATGGACAACCCAAGTGGATCAAGTGTGGCTGTGGCATGAATGGCCGCAACGCTGGGGCGCGGACTGCGGGGTTGATCTGGTGTTTCGCCACAAGAACGGCGAGCACTGGGCGGTGCAAGCCAAGTGCTACTCGCCTGACTACGACATCACCAAACACGATGTCGATAAATTCCTCAGCGAATCGAACCGACCGCTTATCCAGCACCGCCTGCTGATCGCTACCACCGACCGCATCGGTGCGAACGCCAAGCAGGTCTGCGATGCACAAGACAAGCCCGTCATCCGTTTTCTGCTGTCCGATTTTGAAAAATCCGCGCTGGAATATCCGGCCAACCTTGGACGAACTGCCGCAAGCCAAACGCAAACCCCGCCCCGAACCGCGCGACCACCAAAACGAAGCCATCGAACCGCCGTAGCGCAAGGCCTGCAAACCGCCGACCGGGGCCAGCTCATCATGGCCTGCGGCACCGGCAAGACTTACGTCACGCTGTGGATCAAGGAAGCGTTCAATGCGCAACGCACCCTGGTGCTGGTTCCGTCATTGGGGCTTGCTGTCCCAGCTTCTGCGCGAATGGACATTCGCCGCCACCACCCCGTTTGAAGTGCTATGCGTCTGCTCAGATCAAACCGTCGGCACCAAGGATAACGACGAAGCCGTCCACAGCGTGGCCGACCTGGCCTTTCCCGTCACCTCGGATGCGGACGAAGTAAAACGCTTTCTCAGCGGCGCAGGCAATCGCGTGGTGTTCTCCACCTACCAATCTTCACTCGTCATCGCAGCCGCCCAAGCCGATGCCAACCATCCCCGCGTTCGATCTGGCCGTGGCTGACGAAGCCCATCGTTGCGCAGGCAAGGTCGGTAGCGACTTCACCGCCATCCTCGACAACGCGCAGATACGTAGCGCCAAGCGCTTATTCGCCACCGCCACCCCGCGTACTTATTCCAGCACCATGCAGAAAGCCGCCGAAGATCGCGGCGTCGAAGTGGTCGGCATGGATAACGCCGGCCTGTTTGGCGAAGTGCTGTATGCATTGCCGTTCGGCAAAGCCATCGCACGCAAACTGCTTACCGATTACCGCGTGGTCATCATTGGCGTGGATGACCCCACCATCGCGCAGTGGATCGCCAACCGCGAACTGGTCACCACCGGGACGGGTATCGAGACAGACAGCGAATCGCTTGCTGCCCAGATCGGTCTGCTGAAAGCAATCAAGGACTACGACCTCAAGCGCATCATCAGCTTCCACAGCCGCGTCAATCGCGCCGAGGCCTTCACCACCGACATGCAAAACACCCTGCAGTGGATCAGCGACGAACATCGCCCCAGCGGAACCCTGCGCACCGATTTCGTTTCCGGCAACATGCCCGCCAACAAACGCAAGATCAAGCTCGACCAGCTCAAAGAGTTGCGCGCAGACGAACGCGGCGTGCTGAGCAATGCGCGCTGCCTGTCCGAAGGCGTGGACGTGCCTTCCCTTGATGGCGTGGCGTTCATCGACCCGCGCAGCGGCCAAGTGGACATCATCCAGGCCGTGGGGCGCGCCATACGCCTTAGCCCGGAAAAGAAGGCGGGCACTATCGTTCTGCCGGTATTCCTCAAGGCTGACGAAGATGTGGAAAGCACGATTGAGGCGAGCAACTTCAAGCCGATCTGGGATGTGCTGGATGCGCTGAAGGCGCACGACGATGTTCTGGCGGATGAACTGGATCAGATCAGAACTGAGACTGGGGAGGAAATCCGAAGCAGCTGTCAATGCCGAGCGACCTGAGCAAGATCACCATTGATCTGCCTGCCACGGTGGACGCGAATTTCGGAAACGCACTGCGCACCTATCTGGTCGAGCAGGTCACGGCAGTCTGGAATTTCTGGTTTGGGTTGCTGCAGGCGTTCGTAGAACGTGAGGGGCATTGTTTGCCTGCTGCAGCTATATAGAACTGAAGATGGATACCGACTCGGTAGCTGGGTAAGTGACCAACGAACAACAAAAGACAGAATGTCACCAGAGCGCAAAGCACGACTGGAAGCTTTGTCCGGCTGGGTTTGGGATGCGATTTCAGCGCAGTGGGAAGAAGGATTTCGCTATCTCAAGGAATTCGCAGACCGAGAGGGGCATGCCTGGTTCCTGCCAAATACAAGACGGCAGATGGGTATCGTCTTGGCACTGGGTAACTACTCAACGAACAAAGAAAGACAGCTGTCACCGGAGCGCAAAGCACGGCTGGAAGCCTTACCCGGATGGAGCTGGGACGCTCGTGCAGATAAGTGGGAAGAAGGGTTTCGTCATCTCAAGGAATTTGCAGATCGAGAGGGGCAAAGTACCAAAGAATCACACGTAGATGGATGGCGAGTTGATAAATGGGTAAGCATCAACGAGCAACTAAAGACAGCATATCGCCAGAACGCAAAGTTTTGGAGTCATTGCCGGGTGGAGTTGGGATGCTTTGTCGGATAAGTGGGAAGAGGGATTTCAGCATCTGAAGGAATTCGCAGATCGTGAAGGACACCAAGGTTCCGCGGGGACATAAACGGCAGATGGTACCGGCTTGGTCTATGGGTAGGTAACCAACGATCAACGAAAGACAGCATGTCATCCGAGCGCAAAGCACGACTGGAAGCATTGCCAAGATGGAGTTGGGATCCTTTGTCAGATAAGTGGGAAGAAGGATTCCGCTATCTGAAGGAATTCGCAGAGCGCAGAGGGGCATGCCAAGGTTCCTGGTGAATCCAAGACGGTAAATGGATATGGACTTGGTACTTGGGTTGGTCAACAACGAGCAAAGAAAGACACCATGTCACCAGAGCACAAAGCACGGCTGGAAGCATTGCCGGGATGGAGTTGGGATCCGTTTTTAGAAAAGTGGGAAGAAGGGTTTCGAAATCTCAAGGAATTTGCAGATCGAGAGGGCTATTCCACAGTTCCTCGCGATTACAAACGGCAGGTGGTTATCGACTTGGTCGCTGGGTCGGTGTACAGCGGGCAAATAAAAGACAGCATGTCACTGGAGCGTAAAGCACGGCTTGAGGCATTACCTGGATGGAGCTGGGACCCTCATTCAGATATGTGGGAAGAAGGATTTCGACTATCTGAAGGAATTCGCGGAAAGGGAAGGACATATCGAAAGTTGTTCAAAACTACAAAACAGCCAATGGATATGGGCTTGGATCATGGGTCAATCGGCAGCGCAATAACACGGACAACTTGCTTCCAGAGCGCAAGGCACGGCTGGAAGCATTGCCCGGTTGGGTTTGGCGGGTTAAACCCGAGTAGCTGCTGCAAAAGTATCAAGATTGATTTGCGTCGCCATCACGGAGGCTCAGTGGATAGGCTAGGAGAGCTTCGACACCTAGCGCAAGCAATCAAACTCTCTGGAAATGAAATCCATCACCAGTTGCACCTTGGGCAGATGGTGGTGGCGTTTGTGGCACACCAGATACAGGCTGCCGACCGCATCGGGGCCCAGATCGATATCGAGTTCCTGTAGTCCATGCCATTCACGCAGCCCGGCATACTGGTGCAAGATCTGCGGCAATACCATCGCGCCCACACCCGCCTTGCACGCGGCGATCTGCACGTTGTAATCGTCCGAAGTGAATGCGGGTTTGAAGTTGGGTATCTGCGCGCTGAGTTGCTGGTTGGTATGCAGCTCGGCGTAAGGTGCAGCCCAGCATATCCAGTCCAGATCGGCGAGGCCGGGACGAGGCGGGAGCCGCGCCGCATAGGCGCTGCTGGTGTACACGCGCATGGCGCTGGAGATCTCGTCCACGCAAAGCAGATCGGCATCGGTGGGCTTTTCCGTGCGAAGCGACAGGTCTGCCTCGCCGCGCCCCAGGTTCAGGATCTCGACGCCGGACAAAGCCTCGATCTGTATCTGCGGATGTTGCTGACGTATCTTGGCGGCCAACGGCGCGACCACTTCATAAGCGATGCCGGGCGGTGCCGCGATGCGCACTTTTCCTTCCGGCAGATAGGTTTGTTTTCTGACGCGGAGCTCTGCCTCGTTGGCCCAGTCGGCCATGCTCTGCGCTGCGGGTAACAGTTTCTGGCCTGCCGCTGTCAGGCGCGCGCCCTGGCTTTGCCGATCGAACAGCGCTTCGCCCACTGCCTCTTCCAGTTCGGCGATGCGTCTGCTCAAGGTCGGTTGGCCCAACTTCAACACGCGCGCTGCGCCGCTCAGGCTGCCTTGCTCGTGCACCGCCAGAAACAGTCTCAGGTCATCCCATCGCAGGTTCATGTTCGCTTCCTAGTTAACAGTTCTCAGCCATCCGAAAATGGATGACTTCATCAATATTTAGCCGATTGCTGGTGAGATATGGATGTGTGAGTATAAATACACTTTACGGAGGACGATATGAAAACGACTCACACCCTTGCACTGATCTCGAGTTGCGCGCTGGTCTTGTTGCTGCAGGGCTGCGCGCTGACCAGCCATCCTGTGGGCAAGCCTGCGTTGGGCAAGGCATCCAGCAGTGCAGAGATGGAACGCCTGATCGACCAGCCGGGGCCTATCCAGTTGGAGACCATAGACAGCGCGCACTGGTCGGTGCCGCTCGCTGGCCTGCTGAATCTGGATAGCCCTGCAGCAGTTCAGGCCGGACTGAAAGACCGCGACGAACCGATACAGATCTATGCCCACCTGCTGAAACATCCGCAGCGCGGCAATTACCTGGTGGACACGGGCGTGTCGAGAAAGCTGGTGGATGATCCCGGCAAGGAGGGGGTGAATTGGCTGATCCAGAAAGTGATGCACATCGAAAGACTCCAGATCCAAAAGAGCACAGCCGAGATACTGCAGGGAGTGGATGGCAAATTGTCCGGCGTGTTCTTCACCCATCTGCACATCGATCATATTTCCGGCATGCCCGATGTTTTAAATGATGTGCCGCTGTATATCGGCGCATCGGAATCCACGCGCAACGAGTTTCAAGAACATGTTCGTGCGCGGTGCGAGCGATCAGTTGCTGAAAGACAAGCAACCGTTGCAGGAATGGCATTTTCAGCCCGATCCGCAGAACAAGTTGGAAGGCATCATCGATGTGTTCGAAGACGGCTCGGTGTTCGCTATCAAAGTGCCGGGACATACACCGGGCAGCACCGCCTTCCTGATACGCACCACGCACGGCCCTGTGCTGCTGACCGGCGATACCTGCCACACGCGCTGGGGTTGGGAGCATACGGTGGAGCCGGGCGACTTCACGGAAGACCAGGCGCGCAACCTGAAAAGCCTGAAGAGCTTGAAGGAGCTAGTCGCCAGCCATCCGCAGATCGAGGTGCGTTTGGGTCACCAGCATTAATCACGTTCAGGAGTCTTGCCATGCTCGAACATCGCTACCGTCAACTCGTCCGCTCCAGCGCGATCTATGATCTCGTGGCCACTGCGGCGTTCGCTACTCCGTGGACATTCCAGATTGTGCACCAGACTCTTGGTCTTATCTCTCCGCTGCCCGAGTTCCAGCCCTTGCATGTGTTCTTCGTTAACCTGCTGGGCAGCATCGTTGTCGTCTGGTCACTCCTGCGCATTTGGCAGCCTGAACCAATCCTGGGGCTGTTTGATTCCCTTGCACGAAGCCTGTTCTTCTTCTGGCAGGTTTACTACTTGCTCGTCTATAGCATCTCGCCGGTGGTTTGGGTGTTCGCTGCCCTCGAGTTCGTTTTCGGTGTGTCACAAGCTTACGGGTACTGGTTGCTGCACAAAGTGCGCTCCGGTGAGCCGTCTCGCTGTCGGGTTGTGAGGCACTTTGCCCACGCAAACGCCTAACCCGGCCGTCAAAAGCGGTTGGGCGCGCTCCCCAGAGTATGTGCAACCCGGCTGCGATCAGTAAGTTGTGCGATGAAACTTCGCAAGGCAATTTCCATTAATGAAAGGCGTTCATCACCATGGGCAAACGCATACTTGTAATACTTGGACACCCTGTAATCCGCAGTTTCTGCGGAGCGCTCGCCGATTCCTATGTGAAAGGAGCCAGAGTCGCCGGAAATGAGGTGCAACTCATATCCCTTGGTGATCTGTCTTTTGATCCGTTACTTCACAATGGCTATGCCACGATTCAGCAACTCGAACCTGATCTGGTAGCTGCACAGGCCGCAGTCACATGGGCAGAACATATTGTTTTCGTGTACCCGATCTGGTGGGGGGCGATGCCGGCTTTGCTTAAAGGTTTCTTTGACCGCACTTTTCTTCCGGGCTTTGCCTTTAAATATCGAGATGGGTCGGTGTTTTGGGATCGTCTGCTTTCTGGTCGGTCGGCGCATCTTCTCGTTACGATGGACACCCCGCCGTGGTATTTCCGCTGGATATATCGCATGCCGGGGCACAATCAAATGAAGCGCACGATTCTCGAATTCAGCGGCATCAAGCCTGTGGCTGTCTCGAGCTTTGGCCCTGTCAGGAATTCGAGCCAGCAAAAGCGCGAAAAATGGCTTGCCCAGGCAAATGCGTTTGGTCGCAAAGTCTGACATTGAGATCAGGCTGGGTTACAGGGCGCTAGCCAAGAGAAGTGTCACGGATAGAGTTGGGCGTCGTCACACTCAAGAGCCAGGAGGTCACATTGAAAGACAGCACTCTGAGCATGAAGGTATTCGCGAGCTATCTCGCAACACTGAGCGCTCTTCTCCTACTCTGGCCTTCGCTCTTCCTATACCTCGGCTTTGAGAGCGTGTCGAATCCGTGGGTACCCACGCTTGGCTACATCGTCGGCGCTCTCGCATTCTTTTACGTCATGGCCATTCGTGAAGAAGCAAAGAACTTCTATGCATGGACAGTCCGAGCACGACTTCCACTTGTCGTATTCTTTGCCATTTTGGTAGCCGTTGGTACAGCGCCCCCTATCATGTTGCTTGTCGGAGTCGTCGACACCGGTTGCGCCCTGTGGACAGGTTTCGCACTCAGGCATGAAAGCGCCGCCTAACCCAGCGTCCCTGAACTCAAACGTTAGGCCGCGAGTCCAGTCGGAAGGTCATTCAGTCGCTTGACTTAATCAAGCGACTGAAATACTGTGCGCATCCTTTCGGGCTCATGAGCAAAACATGACTGCTAAAAAACCAACCCGCTGTCTGTTGCTGCAAACAGCACAGCGCCTGCTGGGCCACCAGCCGGCTGCGCAGGAAGAGACGCGCTGGCGCTTGCTGCAGGCGGCGGCGGAAGTGTTCGCCGAAGTCGGCTACCACGCCGCGACCACGCGCGCGATATGCAAGCGTGCCGATGTCAATCTGGCTTCCATCCACTATTACTACGGCGACAAGGCGGAGTTGTACCGCGAGGTGTTCCGCCTGCCTTTCCTCAACGAAGGCAATGTATTCGCGACACTCGATATCACGCAGCTGTCGTTGCCGGAAGCGCTGTCCGTCTTTCTACAACTGGCTGTTCCCGCCCTCTGCCGAAGAAGACCCGATGATGCATCTGTTCGTGCGCCTGCATGCGCGCGAGGAGGCTGAACCCAGCGGCGTGCTGGGTGATGCACTTGGTGCAGGCGTTCCGGCCCAATCACGAAAAGATGCAGGCGTTGTTGTGCCGCGAGTTCGGGCTGAAGAAGCCGGATGTGGAAGTGGACCGGCTGACCTTCTGTCTGGCGGGTCTGGCCAGCGTCTATTTTCATGGCGGGCGTTCCGTTGTTGAAGATCTCGCGCCGCATCTGACTGCATGAGCAAGAATGCCAAGGAGGCGATGGTGGAGCGGCTGGTGGAATACGCCCTTGCCTGATCGAGTCCGAACGCAAGCGTCGCGCGGCACCTGGTCGCGCGAAGAAATGAATGGATCGCAGGCCGGGTTTCAACCTGACAAACGAGTAATGAATAACACGGTAAAAGGTGAAAAAGAATGCGTGTAAACATCAAACAGAATCCTCTGATTTTCAAGTTGGCCTTGGCCGGTCTGGTGCTGGCAGGCGGCGCATTCTGGCTGGTCGGGAATAGCAAGGCGGAGCAAGCCGCCCCAGCGGCTGCGGTGAGCCGCCCCGCCCTGACGGTGCGAACCACGGTTTTGCGCGATGACAAATGGGCGCGCACGTTGACGGCGAACGGCAGCATTCTGCCGTGGCAGGAAGCCATCATCAGCATGCAAGTGCAGGGTCTGCGCATTGCTGAGGTGAAGGTCAGCATCGGCGATCATGTGCAGCAAGGCGATGTGCTGCTGACGCTGGATAATTTCGCTCGCGCCGGTGATGACGCATCCGAACGTTCGGCGCAAGGACGCATCGTGGCGCCGGATTCCGGCGTCATCTCGGCGGCGAATGCCAATGTGGGTTCCATGTCGCAACCCGGCACCGAACTGTTCAGGCTGATCCGCAAAGGGCGTCTGGAATGGCGTGCCGACCTCACGGCGGAAGAGCTGATGCTGCTGCGCAAGGGCATGACGGCGGAAGTCGCCGTGGGTGAGGGGCGCGTCATCAAGGGTACGGTGCGCGCCATCTCGCCGTCGGTGAATGCGCAGACGCGCTATGGCTATGCGCTGGTCAGCTTGCCGGATAGCAGCGGAGTCATCGCGGGCGCTTATGCGCGCGGTACCTTCGATGTCAGCGGCGGCAGGAAAGCTTTGCTGTCATTGCCGCAATCCGCCGTGATGCAGCGCGGCAGCATGACTTACGTGCTGGTGGTGGGAGCGGACAACCATGTGCATGAGCGCGCGGTGAAGATCGGGCAGCGCAGCGGTGACCGCATCGAGATCAAACAGGGTCTTAAGGCGGATGAACCGGTGGTGGAAAGCGGCGGCGCGTTTCTGACCGAAGGTGATGTTGTCCGAGTCGTGAAGGATTGAGCATGAACGTTTCAGCCTGGTCTATCCGCAACCCCATCCCGGCAGTGCTGGGCTTCGCCCTGCTTTCCATCATGGGCTTGATGGCCTTCAAGGCCATGAAGATCCAGTTGTTCCCGGACATCGACTTGCCGATGATCACGGTTACGGCCTCGATTCCCGGTGCATCACCCGAGCAGTTGGAAGTCGAAGTGGCGCGCAAGATCGAAAATGCACTGGCCAGTGCGCAAGGGTTGAAGCATTTGTACACCCAGGTGAAAGACGGCACGGCGATCGTCTCTGCCGAGTTTCGTCTGGAGCGGAATTCCCGCGATGCGCTGGAAGATGTGCGCTCTACCATCTCGCGCATCCGGGGCGACTTGCCGCGCGAGATGCTCGATCCAACGATCAACAAAGTGGAATTGAGCGGCAAGCCCATCCTGACCTACACCATCTCCGCGCCGAACATGAGCGAAGAGGAGTTGTCATGGTTTGTGGACAACAGCATGACCAAGCTGTTGCTCGGCGTGAAAGGCGTGGGCGCGGTCAATCGGGTCGGCGGCGTGACACGGCAGGTACGCGTGGAACTGGACCCGACCAAAATGCTGGCGCTGAATCTCTCGGCCTCGGAAATCTCCAGCCAGTTGCGCCAGATACAGCAGGAAGCTCCCGGTGGGCGCACCGACCTCGGTGGCATGGAACAATCCGTGCGCACGGTGGCCACGGTGCAAACCGCCGAAGAGTTGGCACAGATGGAGATCGGTCTGCGCGATGGTCGCGTGGTGCGTCTGGACCAGGTGGCGAACATCAGCGACGGCATTGCGGAACGCCGTTCGGCAGCGCTGCGCAATGGCAAGCAAGTGGTGGGCTTCGAGATTGTGCGCTCGCTCGGTTCAAGTGATCTGGCCGTAGCGGAAGGGGTCACTGCCGCACTTGAGGAATTTAAGAAAACGCATCCGGAGGTTACGACAGATCGCGTGTTCAATATGGTCGATCGTGTCCAGGAGACTTATCAGGGCTCGATGGAGATGCTCATCGAGGGCGCGATTCTGGCGGTGATCGTGGTGATATTCTTCCTGCGCAATACGCGCGCCACCATCGTGGCTGCAGTTGCGTTGCCGCTGGCTATCATTCCCACATTTGCACTGATGTATCTGTTCGGCTTCACCATCAATATGGTGACGTTGTTGGCACTGTCCCTGGTGGTCGGGGTGCTGGTGGATGATGCCATCGTCGAGATCGAAAACATCATGCGCCATCTGGAGATGGGCAAGACCCCTTATCAGGCGGCGATGGAGGCTGCCGAAGAAATCGGCATGGCGGTGATCGCCACCACTTTCACCCTGGTGGCGGTGTTCCTGCCGACCGCGTTCATGAGCGGCATACCGGGCAGGTTCTTTGTCCAGTTCGGCTGGACAGCGGCGGTGGCGGTGCTGTTCTCGCTCGTGGTGGCGCGCTTGCTGACACCGATGATGTCGGCCTATTTTTTGCGCCCGCGCGAGGCACACGCTACGCCGGCCTGGATCGAGGTTTACCTGAAATGGGCGCAATGGTGTCTGAACCATCGTAAAACCACGTTGTTGGTCACGGCGGTATTTTTCTTTGGATCGTTTGCCTTGGCGACTACGCTGGAAACGGCTTTCCAACCCAAAGATAACGACTCGCAGACTCAGGTGACGATTACCTTGCCGCCGGGCAGCAAGTTTGAGCAGACATATGCAATGGCTGAACAGGCACGGCTTATTGTGGAACGTAATCCGAATGTCACGCTGGTGTACACCGCTATCGGTGGCGGCGCCTCGGGGGGGAATGCATTCGAGCCGACAGGGGCGGCAGAAGCGCGCAAAGCCACGCTTTCCATCCAGCTCAAAAAACGCAATGAACGTCCAAAAAAGCAGTTGATCGAGAATGAACTGCGCGAGGCAATGACCGCATTGCCTGGCGTGCTCGTCAAGGTGGGCACGGGCGCATCGGCAGATAAATACCAGCTCGTGCTGACCAGCGAGAACGGGAAGTTGCTGAACGAGCAGGCGTTGGCGGTCGGGAAAGAGTTGCGCACGATTCATGGCATCGGCAACGTCGTGTCCAACTCCAGTATCTTGCGTCCTGAAGTGATAGTGCGGCCCGACTTTGCCAAAGCGGCCGATCTCGGCGTGACATCTGCCGCCATTGCCGAAACCTTGCGTGTGGCAACCAATGGTGACTACGACCAGGCGCTGGCGAAACTGAATCTGCCGGATCGGCAGCTGTCGATCATCGTCAAGCTTCAGGATGATGCGCGTCAGAACATCGAGCAGCTCTCGCGCCTTGTAGTGCCGGGTACAAAAGGGCCGGTCATGCTGGGAAATGTGGCGACCTTGAGTATCGAAAGCGGTCCTGCGCAGATCGACCGCTATGACCGGCAACGCAATATCACCTTCGATATTGAACTGGCCGGACAACCGATGGGCAAGGTGCAGGCAGCAGCGCTGGCATTGCCTTCGATCAAGAACATGCCGGAAGCAGTGCAGATCGCCCCTATCGGGGATGCCGAAGCGATGAAGGAGCTGTTTGGCAGCTTCGGTTTGGCGATGTTCACGGGCGTGATGTGTATCTACATCGTGCTGGTGCTGCTGTTCAAGGATTTCATGCAGCCGGCGACCATTTTGTGGGCACTGGTACTGGCGATACCGGGTGCGTTCCTTGCCTTGTACGTGACGCGAAGTGCGGTCTCGATGCCATCGATGCTCGGCATCATCATGTTGATGGGGATCGCCACCAAGAACTCCATCCTGCTGGTGGAATACGCCATCGTCTCGCGCCGCGAACGCGGTATGAATCGCGCCGAGGCCTTGATCGATGCGTGCAAGAAGCGCGTGCGACCCATCGTGATGACCACGCTGGCGATGGCGGCGGGCATGCTGCCCGTTGCGCTGGATATGGGCATGGGCGACGGCAGTTTCCGTTCGCCGATGGCCATCGTGGTGATCGGCGGCTTGATCACCTCGACTTTCCTCAGCCTGCTGGTGATCCCGGTGGTTTATACCTATGTGGATGACTGGATCGAATGGATGCGCGCCAAGGTCAAAAAGCTTGGCTATGCGCGGGCCTGAAGCGGGAAAAGTGCGAAGCGCATGCGGTTGAGGCGATAGAGGGGTGTTGTTATACTGCCGCGCGAAAATTCAAACACGGCAGCACACAGGATAAGGAGAGCAAAGATGAACTTGGAACAAGCGCGTTTTAATATGATCGAGCAACAGATTCGTCCGTGGGATGTGCTCGATGCCCGTGTGCTGGATATGCTTAAACTGGTACGCCGCGAGCAGTTCGTTCCTGCAGCAAGCAAGGCACTGGCATTCGTCGATACCGAGATTCCGTTGGGGCATGGCAACGCGATGTGGCAGCCGAAGCTCGAGGCGCGTGCGTTGCAGGCGTTGAGCCTCAAGCCAACGGACAGCGTGCTGGAAGTGGGAACCGGCAGCGGTTATCTCACGGCGTTGCTGGCCAGGATGGCGAGTCAGGTGACCAGCGTGGAGATCGAGCCGGAACTGAATGCTGTTGCAGCCGGCAATCTGGCGGCGCATCACCTCGACAACGTCACCTTGCAGGTCGGCGATGCCGCTCAGCATTGGGGCGAGGCGGAATACGACGCGATCGTGCTCACCGGTTCGGTACCTTTGATCCCTGAAGCTTACAAGAATCAATTGAAGGTCGGCGGTCGCTTGTTTGCCGTGGTCGGCGACGCACCGGCGATGCAGGCGCAACTGATCACCCGCGTTGCGGCGGATGTGTTTGCGACCAGCACGCTGTTCGAGACCGACGTTGCGCCGCTGAAGAATGCGCAGCAACCGCAGCGTTTCGTGTTCTGACGTTATTCCCAGTTGGTTGCCGGCTTGAATCGCTTAGCCTTCCCATGTAATATTAGCCAATTCTAATATTGGAGCAGCAAATGAAACTTTCTAAAATAGCAGTGGGCGTGTTGCTGGCGTTGGGCATCAGTGCGCAAGCTCACGCTACCGACCTGCTTGAGATTTACCACGCGGCACAGAGTCAGGATGCGGTGTTCGCTGCCGCCCGTGCTGCTCAGCAGGCCGGTCAGGAAAAACTGACGCAAGGACGTTCATTGCTGCTGCCCAGCGTCAATCTGAGCGCGAATTCCACCTACAACGACGTCACGACCACGTACGGTACGGTGTCTCCCTTTCTAGTCAGCGGCAACAAACGATATAACAGCCACGGCTATGGCGTGAGCGTGGTGCAACCACTGTTCCGCGAGCAGAACTGGGCTGCGTACAATGAATCCGAGTTGCAGGTGGTGATCTCCGAAGCGCAGTTCAAACTGGCAGAACAGGACGTCATCCTGCGCAGCGCGCAAACCTATTTCGATGTGCTGATCGCCCAGGATACGGTGCAACTGACCGCAGCGCAGAAATCCGCCATCGCGCAACAACTGGAGCAAGCCAAGCGCAACTTCGAGGTCGGCACGGCCACCATCACCGACACCCATGAAGCGCAGGCGCGCTACGACTTGATCGTGGCGCAGGAGCTGGTCGCCGCGAATAGCCTGGAGGTCAAGCAGCGCACGTTGCAGCAATTGATCAACGGCAACGTCGGTGAATTGAATGTGCTGGGTGCGGCCTTCAAAATGGAAACGCCCGCTCCGGCCGATGCGCAGAAATGGGTGGCTGATGCGCAGCAGGGCAATTACCAGATCGCCTTGTCGCAAGCGGCTTACCAACTGGCCGAGCAGGAAGTGGCGCGCAATCGCGGCGGACATCTACCCACGCTCGATCTGGTGGCGAACTATGGTAAGAACACTGCAAACGGAGGCAGCTTCGGTGCCACGGACACGAGCAGCGCCACAGTTGGCGTACAACTCAACATGCCATTGTTCCAGGGCGGTGCGATCCAATCCAAGTGGCGCGAGGCTGAGGCCAACCGCGAAAAGGCCAAGCAGGAATTGGAGAACACGCGCCGCAATGTCGAATTGCAAACCCGTCAGGCTTACTTGGGTGTGGTGAGCGGCATTGCGCAGGTGCAGGCGTTGCAACAGGCATTGAAGTCCAGCCAAAGTCTGCTGGAAGCCAGCAAGCTGGGGCAGGAAGTGGGCGTGCGCACCAGTCTGGATGTGCTCAATGCGCAGCAGCAACTGTTCTCGACGCGCCGCGATTTATACCAGGCTGAATACAACTACCTGGTCAGCCATTTGCGCTTGAAGGCGGCTGCAGGCAATCTGGCCGATGCAGACCTGGATCGCGTCAATCAGGCGCTGCACTAGGCGTAGAGCAAGCGCACGCACTCTGCCAGATCGTCCTGCCACAACGGCAGGTTCAAGCCGAAAGCCTGTTTGACCTTGGTGGTCGCAAGCACTGAATTGGCGGGGCGCTTGGCGGGCAGCGGGTATTCGTGGGTGGCGATGGGATGGATGGTCAACGCCTTGTTTGCCAGCGTTTCGTCGTATTGCCGCGCCAGCCGCACGATCTCTTCCGCGTATTGATGCCAGTTGGTGCGCCCGCCCGCCGTCAGGTGGTACACACCGGACAAGCTCCCATCAAAATCTTTCTGCTGCAATATCTGCGCGGTGGAATCAGCCAGTAGCCGTGAACACGTGGGCGCGCCGAACTGGTCGGCGACGATGCGCAATTCGCTGCGTTCCTTGGCTAATCGCAACACGGTCTTTACGAAATTGCCGCCATGCACGCCATACACCCAGCTGGTGCGCAGGATCAGATGTTTGCCATTGACGGCGCGTATCGCCGTTTCTCCCGCCAGCTTGGTTTTGCCGTAAACGCTCTGCGGGTTCGGCGCATCGTTCTCTGTGTAAGGTGAAGTATTGCTGCCGTCGAACACATAGTCGGTCGAGTAGTGGACCAGCAGGGCATCAAGTTTTTTTGCCTCTTCGGCAAACACTCCGGGTGCGATGCCGTTCACCGCCATAGCGAGTTCGGGTTCGCTCTCGGCTTTGTCCACGGCGGTATAGGCTGCGGGATTGATGATGATGTCCGGCCGGTGCGTGCGCACGGCATGGCGTATCGCATCGGGTTGGCTTAGGTCGAGCTGTTCGCGCGTGAGCGCAATGACACGAGCGAAGGGGTCGAGGGTGCGTTGCAATTCCCAGCCCACCTGGCCGTTGGCGCCGGTCAGCAGGATGGTTTTCATGCGAACAGTTCGGCTTCGCGCAGCGACTTCCCTGCGGCATCTTTGGCGGAGAGCAGCGGTGGTGTATCGAGCGGCCAGTCGATCGCCAGTTCGGCATCGTTCCAGACGATGCAGCGCTCGTGCTCGGGTGCCCAGTAGTCGGTGGCCTTGTAGAGGAACTCAGCGTTCTCGGAAAGAACCACGAAGCCGTGGGCGAAGCCTTCCGGTATCCACAGCATGCGTTTGTTCTCTGCGCTTAGCTTTACGCCGACCGACTTGCCAAAAGTGGGGGACGACTTGCGGATATCCACCGCGATATCGAACACCTCGCCCGCAGTGACGCGCACAAGTTTGCCCTGCGTCTGCTTGACTTGATAGTGCAGACCGCGCAGCACGTGCTGCGCCGAGCGCGAGTGGTTGTCCTGCACGAAATCGACAGAGTGACCGATCAGCTGCTCGAACTTTTTCTGGTTGTAGCTCTCGTAGAAAAATCCGCGCGCGTCGCCGAACACTTTGGGCTCGATGATCAGCACATCCGGAATGGAAGTCTGGATGGCCTGCATATCAGAATTTTTCTTTGAGGATGTTGAGCAGGTATTGTCCGTAGCCGTTCTTGGCCAGCGGCTGAGCCAGCGCTTCAAGTTGGTCACGCGAAATATAGCCGCGACGATAGGAGATTTCCTCGGGACAGGCGATCTTCAATCCCTGACGCTTTTCCAAGGTCTGGATGAACAGCGATGCTTCCATCAACGAGTCGTGGGTGCCAGTATCCAGCCATGCGGTGCCGCGCCCCATCACTTGCACTTCCAGCTTGCCGCGCTCCAGGTAGATCTGGTTGACCGTGGTGATCTCCAGCTCGCCGCGGGCCGAAGGCTTAATGGTCTTGGCGATGTCGACCACGTCATTGTCGTAGAAGTAGAGTCCCGTGACCGCGTAATTTGATTTCGGGACCTTGGGCTTTTCTTCCAGACTTAACGCCTGGCCGTTCGCATCGAAATCAACTACGCCATAGCGCTCAGGATCTTGCACGTGATACGCGAACACGGTACCGCCGCTGGTTTTGCGCGCCGCATTGGTCAAGGTCGTTTCAAAGTCATGGCCGTGGAAGATGTTGTCGCCCAGTACCAGCGCGCAGGTATCTTTGCCGATGAAGTCTTCGCCGATGATGAAGGCCTGCGCCAAGCCATCCGGCGAGGGCTGTACCGCGTAGGAGAGATTGATGCCCCAGCGCGAGCCGTCGCCCAGCAACTGCTCGAAGCGCGGCGTGTCCTGCGGGGTGGAGATCACCAGGATGTCGCGTATCCCTGCCAGCATCAGCGTGGACAGTGGATAGTAGATCATCGGCTTGTCGTAGATCGGCAGCAGTTGTTTGGAGACTGGCAGTGTGACGGGGTAAAGCCTGGTGCCGGAGCCGCCGGCGAGGATGATGCCTTTCATGCTGCACTCCTGTTAGTGTAGTTTGCTTGTAGCCAATGTTGATATTCGCCGCTGGTGACGCCGCGCACCCAGTCGGTGTTGTGCAGATACCATTCGACGGTCTTGCGCAGGCCGGACTCGAAGGTCTCTTGCGGCTTCCAGCCCAGGTCCTGTGCGATCTTGGTGGCGTCGATGGCGTAGCGCTGGTCGTGTCCGGGACGGTCAGTCACGTAGGTGATGAGTTTGTTGTGCGGTGCGCCCTGCGGGTGCAACTCGTCCAGGATGGCGCAGATGGCTTGCACCACTTCCAGATTGGTCTTCTCGTTCCAGCCGCCGATGTTGTAGGTCTCGCCCAGCTTGCCGCGCTCCAGCACCAGACGCAATGCACGGGCATGGTCATCGACATACAGCCAATCACGGATGTTGTCGCCCTTGCCGTAGATGGGCAAAGGCTTGCCGTTGACCGCGTTCAGGATCACCAGCGGGATGAGCTTCTCGGGAAAGTGGTACGGCCCGTAGTTGTTGGAACAGTTGGTGGTGACCACCGGCAAGCCGTAAGTGTGATGCCAGGCGCGCACCAGATGATCGCTCGATGCCTTGCTGGCGGAGTAGGGCGAGTTGGGTTCATACGCGGTATCCTCGGTGAAGAAGCCGTCTTCTCCCAAGCTACCATATACCTCGTCGGTGGAAATGTGGTGGAAGCGGAACGCCGCTTTGCGCTGCGCATCCAGGCTATTCCAGTGGCTGCGCGCTGCTTCCAGCAAGGTGTAAGTGCCGACGATATTGGTCTGGATGAAGTCTGCCGGTCCGCTGATGGAGCGATCCACATGCGATTCCGCCGCGAGATGCATCACCGCATCCGGCTGGTGTTCGCGGAACACGCGCGCCACTTCGGCGGCATCGCAGATGTCGACTTGTTCGAAACAGTAGCGTGGATTGTCGGAAACCGAGGCCAATGATTGCAGATTGCCCGCATAGGTCAGCTTGTCGACGTTGACCACGCTGCAATCGGTATCGTTGATGAATTGGCGTACGACGGCAGAGCCGATGAACCCGGCACCGCCGGTAATGAGGATTTTTTTCATGGCGCGGATTTTACCCGATTCGAAACATTTTCGTTAAACAAGGCGCTCGTGGAGTGTCAGCGCGATATGGTTTAGCGCGCGCCCGGTTGCGCCCTGGTTGTCGCTGACGAATTGCAAGCCTGCTTGCCCCATCTGTTCCAGACGTGCTGCATCCTGCAGCAGGATGTTCAGCTGATGCACGAGATCGTCGGTATGCTTGATTTGCAGTGCAGCACCGCTGGCGACAGCCTGCTCGGTGGCTTGGGCAAAGTTGTAGGTGTGCGGACCGATCAGCACCGGCTTGCCGACGGCGCAGGCCTCGATCAGGTTCTGCCCGCCGAAGGCTAACAGGCTGCCGCCGATGAAGGCGAGGTCGCAGGCGGCATAGTAGGCGAACAGTTCGCCCATGCTGTCGCCCAGCACCACCTGTGTGTCGGCGGCGATAGCTTCATTCGCGCTGCGGCGTTGCATACGTAGACCGTGTCGCTCGATGAGCGTGGCGACTTCATCGAACCGTTGCGGGTGGCGCGGCACGATCACGACGAGCAAGCGTTCGACATTCGCATGAAGCAAAGCATCCAGCAGCAAGGCCTCCTCGCCTTCGCGCGTGCTGGCGGCAAGGAACACCGGGCGCTGTGTGCCAAACTGAGTTCGCAAAGCTGCGCCCAGTTCCAGCATCGCTTTCGGTGGGGCGATGTCGAACTTCAGATTGCCCATGGTGGGTACGGCGCGACCACTCAAGACTTGCCAAGCGCTGTGCATCATCATCAGTTTGTGCCGCAATGAGATGGAGCTCATGTAGTCCCTGGTAGGTGAGCCGAGGGAAACGCCCATAACGCGCGGCAGATTTTTCCGATAGGCGTGCATTGAGCAGCAGCAAGGGGATTTGCATGGCATGGCGATTGGTGGATCAGGTTGAACCACACCTCGGTTTCCAGCAGCACACCGACGCGCGGTTGAAAATGGCGCAGGAAGCGTTGTACCGCGAAGGGGTAGTCATAAGGCAGATACACACGGATCACATCGTCGCCATAAAGCTGTTCACTGGCTGCGCGTCCGGTAGGGGTGGTGTGGGTGAGCAGCAGCTGGTGATCGGGATAGTGTTCGCGCAGGCGCTGCACCAAAGTCGCGGCGGCGCGCGTCTCGCCGACAGAGACGGTGTGCAGCCAGATGACGGGTTTGTCGGGGCGCACCGTAGAGCGACCAAAGCGTTCGCCGATATGTTCAAGATACTCCGGCTGTTTGCGCGAGCGCCACCACAGATGGAAGAAGACATAGGGAAGCAGCAGCCAGAGCAGCGCGGTGTAGGCTGGCCTTGAGTCGAAGAGTCTCCTCATTTTTGTTGCTCCAGCACATTGGTTAACTGCTGCATGACATCGGCCACCTCAATCAGGGACATCGCATCGGGATGATGCACACGCGTGTTCCACGGCAGATGATCGGGGTCATTTCCCAGGAACCTTTTCACTGCCTGCGGATAGCGGTCCACGCAATAGTCCAACTGTTGATAAGGGCCTGTGAGTTTGGGTGAGGCGACTGCATAGAGCCCGATCACCGGTGTGCCCATTGCTCTGGCGATATGCACAGCGCCAGTATCCGGCGCGATTAACACGTCAACCTGGCTCAGCAGGGCGGCGAGTTGTTTGGGCGTAGTCTTGCCGCACAGGTTCAGTGCGTGGCCGGAAGCGAGTTGTGCAAGGCCCTCGCACAGTGTCTGTTCTGCTGGCGTGTTGCCGCCGGTCAACAATAAACCGCATTGCCAACGCGTAACGGCTTGCTTCACGATTTCTGCATAGCGTTCCGGCAACCAGTTGCGCTCTGCCTTGCTGGCGTGAGGGTGTATCGCCACCCAAGGCCTAGGTAAGGTATGCAATTGCTCGCGCGCCCAGAGCGAATCGCTAGCGTCCACAGGCAAGTCCCATTTCGCTGTGGCGGGTTTGCCAGTCAAGGTTTCGACGAAAGAAAGAAAGCTATCCACCAAGTGGTTGTCGCGAAAAGGAATGCGCTGATTGCAGAACAGCCATTGCCCTTCGCGGGCACGTGTACGGTCAAAGCCGATCTTGACGGGTGCGTGCAGCGCCGGATAAAGCAGGTTGATGCGTAAATTGGCCTGCATCGCCAGCACCACATCGAATTGGCGATGCTGGAAGGCTCGATAGAAAGCGCGATAGTCTGAAAAGGAGCGCGGTTTTTCCACCACTTCGAAATGCACGCCTTCCATATCTTTCAACAGGGCGTAAGCCAGCGGGCTGGTGATCCAAGTGATTGATGCGGCTGGCAAGCTGCGTTGCAACGTGCGAATCGCTGCGGCCACCATCACCACATCCCCCAAGGCGGAGAAGCGAACGATGGCGATGCTCAAATTGGGTTGAATGGACTCGGACACAGAGGGTAATGGGTAAGCAGACTGCGCCATTGTAACGAAACCTGCCTGCGGATTGCTTGACACTCGCCGCCTAGGCCTGATGTAATGCGCGCTGTTCACTGACTGAACGCACTACGAATGCTAGACGAAACTACCCATTACGGCCTACTCAAGACCTTGGAAGAGAACCCCGGACTTTCGCAAAGAGATTTGGCGAAACGGCTGGGCGTCAGCCTTGGTAAAATCAATTTTTGCCTCAACGCCTTGGTTGCAAAAGGCAGTCTCAAGATCAACAACTTCCGCAACAGCGATAACAAACTGGCTTACGCATATCTACTTACCCCGCAAGGAGTGGAATCAAGAGCGCGCATGACGGTGGAGTTTCTGCAAATTAAAGTTAGAGAATACGAGCATCTGCGCAAAGAGATTGAAGAATTGCAGCATGAAGCTGAGCAAAAAGGCTTGCTGAAAAATGCGCACGAATAGATTTATTGAATAGTTACTCAAGGGATGCATATGAAAGCAGTCATACTTGCGGGCGGATTGGGCACCCGGATCAGCGAAGAGACATCGGTTCGTCCCAAGCCCATGGTGGAGATCGGCGGTAAGCCGATTTTGTGGCACATCATGAAGATCTATTCGGCACACGGCATCAACGAATTTGTAGTGTGCTGCGGCTACAAAGGTTATGTCATCAAAGAATACTTCGCCAATTATTTTCTGCACATGTCGGATGTGACATTCGACATGCAGAATAACCAGATGGAAGTGCATCAGCGTTATGCCGAACCATGGAAAGTCACCCTGGTGGATACCGGTGAAGACACCATGACTGGCGGCCGGTTAAAACTTGTGGAGGATTATGTCAAGAATGAGGAAGCATTTTGCTTGACCTATGGCGACGGCGTGAGTGACGTTAACATCACCGAGCTGGTTGCTTTCCATAGGGCGCAAAAAGTCAAAGCTACATTGACCGCGACTATTCCTCCTGGGCGCTTTGGTGCTTTGGACATGAGTGGCAACAAGGTTAACAGCTTCCGCGAAAAACCTAAGGGCGATGGCGCGATGATCAATGGTGGATTCTTCGTATTGTCGCCGAAGGTCATCGATTACATCGCCGATGACAAAACGATCTGGGAGCGCGAACCGCTGGAGCGCCTGGCGGAAGAAGGGGATTTGGCAGCATTTCATCATAACGGTTTCTGGCAGCCGATGGACACACTACGCGACAAGATACATCTCGAAGATTTGTGGCAGTCTGGCAAAGCACCGTGGAAGGTCTGGTCGTGAGTTCAGCATTCTGGGAAGGCAAGCGAGTTCTGTTAACCGGACACACTGGTTTTAAGGGAAGCTGGCTGTCGCTCTGGCTGCAATCCATGGGCGCTCAGGTAGTGGGTTACGCACTCGCTCCACCGACGAACCCCAGCTTGTTTGAGGTCGCCGAAGTCGGCCAAGGCATGACCAGCATCATCGGCGATATCCGCGATCCTGTTCGCATGAACGCGGTGTTTGCCGAACACAAACCGGAAATCGTGATCCACATGGCCGCACAGCCTCTCGTGCGCTACTCCTATACAAATCCAACCGAGACCTACGCAGTCAATGTGATGGGTACGGTCAACGTGCTGGAAGCCGTTCGCCAAACACCTAGCGTGAGAGCGGTGGTGAATGTCACGACAGACAAGTGTTATGAGAATCGCGAATGGGTGTGGGGCTACAGAGAGAACGAGGCCATGGGTGGCTTCGATCCATACTCAAGCAGCAAGGGATGCGCCGAGCTGGTGACCTCGGCTTATAGGCGATCATTTCTTGAGCCGGCAGGGATAGCGTTGGCCAGTGCTAGGGCAGGAAATGTGATTGGTGGTGGTGACTGGGCGGCAGATCGACTGATACCGGACTTTCTGCGTGCCATGGATGCAGGGAAGACATTGGAGATACGCTCGCCGCAATCCACGCGCCCATGGCAACATGCGCTGGAACCACTAGCGGGATATCTGCTGTTGGCGGAACGACTTTATACGGACGGCATGTCTTTTGCTGAAGGATGGAATTTTGGCCCGGCGGATGAAGATGCACAGCCAGTGCGTTGGATCGTTGAGCGATTGGCAGAAATTCGAAAAGACGTAAAGTGGCAATGCGATGAAAGGCCACAGCCGCATGAGGCGAACTATCTCAAGCTGGATAGCAGCAAAGCAAATACTCAACTGGGGTGGCATCCTCGCTGGAGACTGCGGGATGCATTGCAAAAAACACTGGAGTGGCACGAAGCTTGGCGAAAAGTAGAAGATATGCGATCAGTTACTCTGGCGCAGATAGCTGAATACCAATCCATAAAAAGAAACGAATAACATAATGTCCCGTTTTGATTTCATTGCTGCCCCATTGGACGGGCTTGTACTAGTGCAGCGCAAGGCCATAGAGGATGATCGCGGCTTTTTATCGCGCTTCTATTGCGCCGAGGAATTTCGTGAAGCAGGCATAAATAAGCCAGTTGCCCAGATAAACCACACGCTCACACGCAAAAGAGGTGCTGTGCGTGGCATGCATTTTCAACATCCGCCATACGCCGAAACAAAAATGGTGAGCTGTCTGAAAGGAGAAATCCTGGATGTAGCTGTCGATCTTCGCCGTGACTCCCCAACATTTTTGCACTGGCATGGCGAAATTCTTTCAGCCACAAACCGCAAGAGTTTGCTTATTCCGGAAGGCTTTGCGCACGGCTTCCAGGCGCTGACAGAAGATTGCGAATTGATTTACCTGCACACTGCATTTTATCGCCCTGAGGCAGAGGGCGCGCTCAATGTGGCTGATCCCAAGCTAAACATAGCTTGGCCTTTGCCCATAGGCGACCTTTCTGTCCGAGATCGCAATCACGCATTTATTGATGAAAATTTCCAAGGAGTCGTTGTATGAAGTGTCGTCACTGCCAAACTGAGTTAACGCTGTCGCTGATCGATTTAGCCACGTCGCCACCATCCAATGCTTATCTCACCCAGCAAATGTTGCATGCCCCGGAAAAATATTTTCCTTTACGGGTGCTGGTGTGTAACGAATGCTGGCTGGTTCAGACAGAAGATTACGCAGGGGCAGACGAACTCTTCTCGTCAGATTACGCATATTTCAGCTCGTTCTCGACCACTTGGCTGAAGCACGCTGAAAAATACGTCACCGATATGGCAACACGATTTGGATTGAACGGGACTTCTTATGTCGTCGAAGTGGCGGCGAATGATGGCTATTTGCTGCAATATGCCAAGGCACGTGGCATTCCTTGCCTGGGTATCGAGCCAACGACCAGTACAGCCAATGCGGCACGTGCCAAAGGCATCGAAATCGTTGAAGAATTCTTTGGAGTAAAGCTGGGACAACAACTTGCTGCTCAAGGCAAACAAGCCGACCTGACGGCAGCCAACAACGTGCTTGGCTCATGTGCCGGACATAAATGATTTTGTGGGCGGTTTTGCTGCAATATTGAAACCGGCAGGGGTGTCCACTTTTGAATTCCCCCACTTGCTGCGTCTGGTTTCCGAAAACCAGTTCGACACCATCTATCACGAGCATTACTCTTACCTTTCATTAACGGCGGTGAAGCGTATTTTTGAGCGCAACGGCTTAAGTGTTTTCGATGTGGAGGAATTGCCTACGCATGGCGGCAGTCTGCGTGTTTATGCACAGCGCAAAGACACAGGTGCGCGTGAAACAAGCCCGAATGTAGCCAAACTCCTGGATCGAGAAATGGCCGCAGGGATGACAAGCGTCGCGTTCTATAACGGCTTCCAAGACAAGGCTAACCGAGTGAAGAACGACTTCCTGGCTTTCTTGATTGAGGCTCAGCGCGCAGGGAAAACAGTGGCCGGATACGGTGCTGCCGCTAAAGGTAATACCCTGATGAATTACGCCGGTGTTCGCCCGGATCTGCTGTCTTACGTGGTGGACCGCAATCCAGCCAAGCAGGATAAATTTCTGCCGGGTTGCAGGCTCCCGATCGTTTCTGAAGAACGATTGAAACAAACTCGTCCTGATTATGTAGTGATTCTGCCTTGGAATCTGCGAACGGAGGTGATCGAGCAATTGGCATACATTCGGGAATGGGGCGGTCAATTCGTGACAGCGGTTCCCTCGCTCAAGATAAGTTGAGAGGCGTCATGAAAGTGGCAATGACGGGAGCTAGCGGTTTTATTGGGCGGCATGTATTGGCTGAGTTAAGCAAGCATGATGTTGACCTCGTGGCAGTCACGCGAGCCGCTACGCGGCTGAGTGACTTGGGTAAAACCGTTCGAGTTGTGGAGATGGATATTGCTTGCACGACACCAGATTGCTTCGAGCGATTGGGTAAGCCTGATGTATTGATTCATCTGGCTTGGGATGGGTTGCCGAATTACAAGTCGTTGCATCATTTTGAAACGGAATTGCCCAGACAGTATCAATTCCTGAAAACGATGGTTGAGTCCGGCCTTCCTTCATTGCTGGTGACGGGAACCTGTTTTGAGTATGGTATGCAGTCCGGCGCACTTTCGGCAGCGATGCCGACCAAACCGACCAATCCTTATGGATATGCCAAGGACGCATTGCGGCAGCAACTGGAATATTTAAAACAAACAAAACCTTTCAATTTAACCTGGGGGCGCCTGTTCTACATGTACGGGGAAGGCCAACCCAATACTTCGCTCTACCCCAAGTTAAAAGAAGCCGTATTGCGTGGTGATAAGATTTTCAACATGTCGGGTGGTGAACAGCTGCGCGATTACTTACCGGTGGGCGAAGTTGCGCAACAAATTGCCCGGCTGGCAATGGTGCAAGGCAACATTGGAGAAGTCAATATTTGTTCAGGGAAACCCATTTCAGTACGCAGGTTGGCAGAGCAATGGCTAAAAGATAACAATTGGAATATCGAGCTTCACTTAGGCTATTACCCATACCCAGATTATGAGCCAATGGCATTCTGGGGGAGTGCAGAAGAATAAGGTTTGTTTTGTAGTAAAGATTGATTATTTGTTTAAACTAAAAAGGAAATGACCATGAGTTTTGAAAAAGAAGTACAGGAAAGAATTGACGCAATCGGTAAAAACGAAACGCTGAAGTCCAGTGCGCATGCCTTCATGAAGGCATCAGTTGATCCGAAATATTCATACAATTTTTCCTGGTTGGGGCGGCCAATTATTCAATATCCGCAGGATATGGTTGCAATGCAGGAACTGCTCTGGGAAGTAAAGCCAGATCTGATTATAGAAACCGGAATTGCGCATGGTGGATCGTTAATATTTTATGCCTCAATACTGGAGTTGATTGCCACCTGTACAGGACATCAAGGCGAGGTGCTTGGCATCGACATTGACATCCGGCCACACAACCGTAAAGCGATCGAAGAACATCCTATGTACAAGCGTATTAGCATGATCCAAGGTTCAAGTGTTGCCCCTGAAATCGTGGCGCAAGTAGTCGAAAAAGCAAAAGGTAAACAGCGCATACTGGTTTGCTTAGATTCAAACCACACCCATGAGCATGCACTGGCGGAATTGGAAGCCTACGCACAACTGACAAGTGTAGGCAGCTACTGTGTGGTTTTTGATACCTTGATCGAAGATATGGGAGAAGGCGCTTATCCAGAACGTTCTTGGGGGGTGGGCAATAACCCGAAAACGGCGGTATGGGAATACCTAAAGACTCATTCTGAATTTGAGATCAACAAAAGCATCGATCACAAGCTGCTTATCAGTGTTGCGCCAGATGGTTATTTGAAGCGAGTTCGATAGTGCCTTGTTGCCTGTGTCGTTGAAGAAAAATATTCTCGCAAATTACCTTGGTCAGGGCTGGACAGCCCTGATGGGGATAGCTTTTGTTCCTCTGTATATCGAATACTTGGGCATGGAAGCATATGGACTGATCGGTGTGTTTGCCATCTTGCAGGCATGGCTTACATTGCTGGACATGGGTATGACCCCAACCCTGAGCAGAGAAATGGCGCGCTACACGGCAGGTGCGCATACCACCCAATCCATACGCGATTTAATGCGTAGTTTGGAAGTGATTTGTTTTGCACTAGCTCTGCTAATCGGAATAGCTATTTTTCTTTCCGCAACCTGGCTGTCCACTCACTGGCTACAGGTGCAAAAATTGCCGGTTGAGGAGGTTGCCCAAGCTATTTCAGTTATAGGTTTTGTAGTTGCATTACGTTTTATTGAAAGTCTCTATCGTGGCGCAATATTAGGTTTGCAGAAGCAGGTATTGTTCAATGTGGTGAATGCGTTTTTAGCCACCCTGCGCGGGGTTGGGGTGCTGGGTGTACTGGCATGGATATCGCCTACTGTAGAGGCTTTTTTTTTATGGCAAGGAGTAGCCTCAATTGTCGCTATTGCAACCTTGGCTGCGGTGGCATATCGGTACCTTCCTCAGCCCGAGAGGGCCCCAAGCTTTTCTCGCGATGCGCTTAAAGAAGTTTGGCAATTTGCAAGGGGAATGATGGCTATCACCTTTTTGTCATTGCTGCTCATGCAAACGGACAAGGTGCTGTTGTCACGCTTGTTATCCTTGGAGGCTTTCGGCTACTACACTCTGGCAGCATCGGTGTGTGGTGTGCTGTATTTATTGGTTGTTCCTATCGCCCAATCTTTTTCTCCGCGTTTTACGGAATTGGTTACCCGGGGTGAAACAGCGGATTTAACCAGTACGTATCACCAAGCTGCGCAGCTTGTTGCCGTTTTGGTTGCACCCGCTGCTCTGGTATTGATGTTCTTCGGAGAGAATCTGCTTGTGGTATGGACAGGCAACGCATCACTTGCGCATGAGGCGGCTCCCTTGGTTGCGCTGTTGGCAATTGGCTGGATGTTTAATGCGCAAATGAACCCGCCTTACATGCTACAAATTGCTTATGGCTGGACCAGCTTTGCTGTTTGGATGAATGTGGCCGCGGTTATGTTGCTGGTGCCGGCCATTTTTTGGGTAACACCACGGTATGGTGCTGTTGGTGCTGCTTCAGTTTGGGCGGTGTTGAACGCGAGTTATGTTTTGATCGCGATTCATTTTATGCATCGGCGGTTGCTGAAAGAAGAAAAGTGGATTTGGTATCTGCATGATATTTTCTTCCCATTCATAAGTGCAGTGGGCATAGTCGCTGTGTCATGGGTGGTACATCCGCTGGCACTGAACAAGATTGCTGAAGCTGTCTGGCTGGTTGCAACAGGTGTTGTAGCGCTGGCTGCATCGACAATGTCCGCGCCGCTGCTGCGTGCGTGGATATATAAATGGATAAAAGACCGGGGTAACAGTGGCTATGCGGCATAAGGAATTTGAATCAAATAATGACGTCCCATTGGTCAGTATCGGCATGCCGGTTTATAACGGTGAAAGTTACATACTTGACGCTCTGAATTCCTTACTGGATCAGACTTTTATCGATTTCGAGTTAATTATTTCCGATAATGCTTCAACAGATAGGACAGAGGAGATTTGTCGGGAATATGCACAGCGCGACGCGCGAATTGTATATTTTCGACAGAAGGAAAATATTGGTGCGGCAGCAAACTTTCAGTTTGTATTAGAGCATGCACATGCTGGTTTATTTATGTGGGCGGCTTACGATGATAAATGGGCGAAAAATTATTTGATGGACGCCACGGTCCTATTGGGCAAACAAAATATTGATTTTGTTTTTCCGACTTTTGAGGTTAGAAGTATCCAACTGAACATTGGAAAAAAATTCGATAGAGAAATATTCGGATTCATTGAATCGACGGATAGAAAGCAGCGGGTATTGCAATTCTTGGCGCTTCACCATGATTCGCATAAGTGCAACATCGTTTACTCCTTGTTCAGAACAGAATTCCTAAGAACTGCTCTTAAGAAACAAGATATAGGTAACGATGGTGCATTGGGTGCGGCTATATTAGGCCTTGGGCGCGGCAAATTATTAAGTGGTGCATTATTCAGCAAAAGATATTCTAGGCTTTGGCCAGGTGCATTAAGTATGCTTTTTGCCTGGTTCTATAACAATCGCTCAAAAGACTTCGAATTGGCGAAAGAAACCGCACTAAAAAGACTCAGCGCATTATTTCCTGAATATATTAATGAGATCAAAATGATCTTTGATCGTTACCTCCCATATACACATGAGAAATGTTATCGAATTTGCTCCATCGACAATTGGTTTGGCAGGCAGGGAAATAATAATGATTCGAAGTAGGCCGGCGGTCAGCATTGGTATGCCCGTATATAACGGTGAAAGATTTATTCGTGAAGCACTCGACTCTTTGTTGGCGCAGACCTTTACAGATTTTGAACTTATTATTTCAGATAATGCTTCAACAGATGCGACAGAGTCGATATGCCGCAATTATGAAGAACAAGACTCCCGCATCCGCTATATACGGCAACGGGAAAATCTCGGCGCCTTGCCGAATTTCCAGTTTGTTTTGAATGAGGCGAGTGGCGAATATTTTATGTGGGCAGCGTGTGATGACAAGTGGGATAGGGATTGGTTAACGCTGCTATGTAACAAATTGGAGAATACAGAAAGTTGTGCAGTGTTTGGCAGATTATTACAAATTGACGAACATTCGCAGCTTATAGAACATCCGGCTACCCATAATTCGTTCCAATTTGCAGGAAGCGATTTGAAGAGGAGGGCGTCTTTCTTTGTTGAATTCGAGGGAAAGGGCAAGGCAAATCTTTTTTACTCGTTGTTTAGACGAGAGGCATTGATAGGCATTGACCTACCAAAATACGATGCCGACTATCTTGCTTTGTTTGATTTGCTTTTGAGGTTAGAGTTTGTTTCTGTTAATGATGTCTTCTTGTATAAAAGGATTCATGCGGCGAGTGATGGAACCGTGGAGTCTAAAACGATCATAAAGAGATTGTTTGAGATTGTGACGTTGAAATTGTTATGGCGGGATTTCTGTGTGGCTAGGAGTTATTTAAATTATGCGAGCGGTAGAGAAAGGCTTGCGCTCGCCATGTTGATCCCGGTAAAGATCTTCATTAACCACCTTATTTATGTGAGGCGTGTATTGAACAAGTTGTCCTCATCTAATTCAGCTCAATGATTATCTCGCATATTATCGGTGGTCTTGGCAACCAGATGTTTCAATATGCGGCCGGTAAAGCCTTGTCATTTAAGCGTAGCGTTCCCATGCGTCTAGATCTTACTGGATTTGCCGGATACAGCTTGCATCAAGGATTTGAGCTTCAACGGGTTTTCAATTTAACGGCAGAAATTGCCAGCGAAGCGGATGTGCGTGGTATTTTGGGGTGGCAGTATTTGCCAAGTATCCGGCGCGCTCTGTCGCGACCGAGTATGGCGGCGTTTCGCCGCAAGGGGTTTGTCGTCGAGCCGTACTTCCGCTACTGGCAGGGCATAGAAAATGTACCGTGCGATTGTTATCTTCTTGGTTACTGGCAGAGTGAGCAATATTTTTCGGACACTACGGCAGAAATTCGAAAAGATTTTTCTTTTAGGCTACCGCTGGTAAATCAGAACGTTGATCTGGCGGAACAAATATATCAAGTCAACGCAGTGAGCCTGCATGTACGGCGCGGTGATTATGCTAACAATCCAAAGACCGCAGCAACGCATGGGCTGTGCACGTTGGACTATTATCGTGCAGCGATTGGTTATGTTGTAGAAAGAGTAAAACGGCCGCATTTCTTTATCTTTTCCGATGACATTGCATGGACAAAAAGTAATCTAAAAATAGATTTCCCTTGTCAGTATGTTGATCACAACCATGGCGCAGAGAGCTATAACGACATGAGATTGATGAGTCTGTGCAAGCATCACATCATCGCGAATAGTTCGTTCAGCTGGTGGGGTGCTTGGCTCAATCCTGACCCGGAAAAAATTGTAATTGCGCCGCAAAAATGGTTTGCTAACCAGACGAATGTTCAAGATTTATTCCCCTGTGGCTGGGTGAGACTGTGATATCCAACGCAACAGTAAATACTCTGGTAATCGGTGGCGCGGGATATATTGGCGCGCACCTCGTGCCACAGCTTATAGCCACTGGGAGGTGCGTAACTGTATTAGGCAGAAGTGCAACTCCCCGAAATGGGTTGCCAATTGATGTTGATTATGTGGCGGGGGATTTTGCGCAACATGAATTGATTAGACGCCTACTGGATGGTCATCAGGAAGTCATTCACTTGGCCTATTCCACCGTGCCGAACACCTCTTTTGAAAATCCTCTGGCTGATTTGCTGCAAAACCTGCCCCCTACAGTGCAGCTATTTTCTGAAGCGGCAGACAGAGGTGTGAAATTGGTGTTGGTGTCGTCAGGTGGAACGGTTTATGGCGAGGCGATCAAATTACCGATTCGCGAAGATCACCCCACCAAGCCGATCTCTCCATACGGCGTTACCAAGTTGACCCTGGAAAATTATGCTTACTTATATGCGGTGACGCATGGTCTGAAATTTGTTTGCGTTCGCCCAGCCAATGCTTATGGAGTAGGGCAGCGGCCATTTGTGGGGCAGGGCTTCATTGCAACTGCGATGGCATCTGCGATGAGAGGGATGCCAATCAAGATTTTCGGGCAGCGCGGAACCATCCGCGATTATCTTTATGTAAGCGACCTTGCAACGGGAATCGTAAGCGCACTGGAATATGGGCATCTATCTGAAACGTACAACCTTGGCTCAGGTATCGGCCTGAGCAACCTTGATGTGATTGAAGTACTTCAGACCGTTGATGCGTGAAATCGGATGTGAGGTGCAGGTAGAAAATCTACCGGAGCGAGCGTTTGATGTGAAGGCCAATGTGCTGGATTCGACAAAATTGCAAGCACATACGGGATGGAAGGCGCGGATTGAGTTTGATGAGGGGCTGCGTCGAACTCGCGAGTGGTTAAGGAGTTACAGTGGTTGAGCCATTGCTGAGTCAGAATCAGGAACAAGGTGATGTGCCGCCTTTGGTGACGGTTGCTATGCCGGTGTATAACGCCGGTAAGTATTTGCGGTTGGCCGTCCTCTCGATAGTTAAGCAAACGTTCACGGACTGGGAGTTGCTGATTATCGACGACGGCTCAACGGACAACGCGTTGCAGACTATTGCGGATATCAACGACGCACGCATTCACATTTCGTGCGACGGCAGGAATAAAGGACTGGCAGCCAGATTGAATGAGTGTATCGATTTGGCGCGCGGAAAGTATTTTGCGCGGATGGATCAAGATGATGTGTCTTATCCAGAACGATTTGCACGACAAATAGAAGCATTGGGAAACGATTCAAGACTTGATTTGGTTGCAGTGCGTACCATTACGATTGACGAAAATAATATGGCGACAGGAACATTTCCCAGTGCTCTTGCGCATGATGAAATTTGTGCCAAACCTTGGCGCGGGTTTTACTTCCCCCATCCAACTTGGCTGGGCAGAATCGAATGGTTTCGTAAGCACCGTTACGCCGTGCCTGGTCCATACTTTTGTGAGGATCAGGAGCTCCTGTTGCGCAGTTATCGCGAAAGCCGATTCGCCACGGTAGACGAAGTATTGTTCGGTTATCGCGTCAGGGGAATAGTTAACCAGCGAAAATTGGCGAAAACCCGCCAGACTATTTTGAATATCCAGTTGCGACATTTTTATAGCCGGAATCAGTGGCACTTTGTGCTGCTCGCGATTGCAACTTTTATTGCGAAGTCGGGTGGGGATTTATTGAAAAGGCTGGTGGGTGGCATTTTTCAATCCGGTTACAACCACGTGGATGATACCGCTGTATCCAAGTGGAATATGATTCTGAAAGCACATGCAGCGGAATCAAAAGAACCGTGAAGAAGCTCTGCTACGTTGCAACCATTCCCGCAGTCGTACATGCCTTCCTGCGGGTGCATATCCAGGCGGCTGCGGACAAGTATGAAGTAACAGTCGTATGCAATTCAGCTGACAAGCACCTGCTTGAAGGTCTTAATGCGCGATCTTATTCTGCTACCCATCGAGCGCAAACCCTCGCCCTGGAGGGACTTGCTGGTCTTGTTTCAACTATTCACTCTGTTTCGTCGCGAGCGATTCGATATTGTGCACTCCATCATGCCCAAAACCGGCATGCTGGCAATGCTGGCTGCATGGTTGGCTCGTGTGCCCACTCGAATTCATACTTTTACCGGACAGGTTTGGGTAACGAAACAGGGTGTGCAGCGCATATTGCTAAAGTGGTTCGACAAACTGATTGGGAGCTTCGCTACATGCGCTCTGGCCGATAGCCCATCGCAGCGAGATTTTCTGGTTAACAGAGGGGGTGTTGCCACCGGGAAAGGCAAAAGTGATCGGGGCAGGTTCGATTTGTGGCGTTGATCCGTTACGTTTCCATCCGGATATGGAGAAGCAGACAAACAGTGCGCCATGACTTGGGAATCTGCGCAGGATGCCAAGGTGATTTTGTTTGTTGGACGGCTCAATCGCGACAAGGGAATGCTGGAGTTGGCTGCCGCTTTCGATGCGATTGCCAAACAGCATACGGATGTGGAGCTGTTGCTGGTGGGTGCCGAAGAAGATGTGCCCTTTCAGCCGCATTCAGGAAATCTGCCACACGGGACACGAGCGCCTGCACTATGTGAGCTTTACCGCCACGCCTGAACATTATATGACTGCAGCAGATGTTCTTTGCTTGCCAAGTTACCGTGAAGGATTTGGCATGACCATCATTGAGGCGGCTGCCTGTGGTGTGCCCGCCGTGGCTTCACGTATATACGGCATTACTGATGCCGTGGCAGATGACAAAACCGGCTTGTTGTTCCCCGTTGGTGATGTGGCTGCCCTGACACAGGCCTTGTTAAGATTGATCACAGAGAATGAGTTGCGACAACAGATGGGCAACGAGGCTCGCGAAGCGTGCTTTGGAAGCTGTTTTCCAGTGAGAAGATTGCCCATGAGCTGTTGACGTTGTACGAAAGATTATCTGAAGGGCGCTGAAACAAGAATGACAAAGGACATCTTAAATCAGGGCAAAAACCGCGTGCTTGTAACCGGCGCGAATGGCTTTGTTGGGGCGATGCTCTGCGCGAATTGCATGCGCGAGGGTTTGCCACCCGTGCAGCAGTGCGCTCAGCGAAGTTTGCTGGTCGAAAATGCGGAGATGGCGGTCGTCGGTGCAATAGATGCGAGAAACCGATTGGAATGAGGCACTAAGCGATGTTGATGTGGTGATTCATCTGGCCGCGCGGGTGCATGTCATGCGCGATGACGCGACGCGATCCGCTAAGCGAATTTCGCCGTACTAACACCGCGGGTACAGAACATCTGGCGCGTTGCGCGGCAGCAGCAGGTGTGAAACGTCTGGTGTATGTCAGTTCGATCAAAGTGAACGGCGAAGAAACAGTCGGCGGGCATAGCTACACGGAACTGGATACTCCTTCGCCGCAAGATCCCTACGGTATCTCCAAATGGGAGGCCGAACAGGCCTTGCATCGCGTTGCCGAAGAAACAGGACTGGAAGTCGTCATCGTGCGCCCGCCCTTGGTTTATGGCGCGGGAGTAAAAGGCAACTTTGCGCAGATGCTCAAGGTGCTCGCCAAGGGATCCCGTTGCCACTGGCCTCGGTAGCACAACCTGCGCAGTCTGGTATATGTCGGGAATTTGGTCGATGCGTTGATCGTCTGCTGCGACACATCCCGCTGCTGCAGGGCAGACCTATCTGGTCAGCGATGGCGAAGATATTTCCACCCCTGACCTGCTGCGCCGATTGGGTGCAGCGATGGGTCATCCGGCGCGACTGATTCCTGTGTCCTCCCGGACTTGTTGAAACTGGCTGGCGATTTGACTGGCAAATCGGATCAGGTCGAACGTCTGTTGGGTTCGCTGCAGGTCGATAGTGGTAAAATCCGCCGCGAACTTAACTGGACACCACCTTACACCTTGCAGCAAGGGCTGCAAGCAACTGCAGAGTGGTATCGAAATACCCATCAATGAGCCATTACTCTCCCGTCGTCGCAGCTTGGTCATTACTTGTCATTGACTACGGTCATCTTGACAGCAAGTTTGGCAGCAAAGATTCAAGACATTCCCAACGAACGCTCTTTGCATGACACACCGACTCCGCGTATCGGCGGGGTGGGGATGATGGCTGGCGTGTTGTGCGGCTGGGCATTGATGTTCAGCTTCGCAGGTGTGGTGGCTGCTGTTGCCGTTGATTGGGTTGTTCGTCGTTTCCTTGCTCGATGACATGCACAACCTGCCCGTGAAACAACGTTTACTGGCTGCATTTGCTGGCGGCGGCGATACTGGTTGTTGGCTCGGGGCTGCTGACTCAGGAGGGCGTCGTGGTCGCAGCGCTGGTGCTGTTGTTCACGGTGTGGATGACCAATCTCTACAATTTCATGGACGGCTCCGACGGACTGGCGGGCGGCATGGCGCTATTCGGCTTCAGCATGTACGGCATCGCTGCGCTGCTGGGCGATAACGACACCTTCGCCATGCTGAATTTCACTGTCGCGGCGGCGGCACTGGGTTTCCTCTACTACAACTTTCCACCGGCCAAAGTATTCATGGGCGATGCCGGTTCTATTCCTCTTGGGTTTCTTGCGGCAGCTATGGGTTTGTGGGGCTGGCAGCAGGGATGCTGGGGGGTATGGTTTCCGCTACTGGTGTTCTCCCCGTTCATCGTCGATGCCAGCGTCACGCTGGTGAAACGCACCTTGCGTGGAGCGAAGATCACTGAAGCGCACCGCGAACATTATTACCAGCGCGCCATCCAAATGGGGTGGGGGCATCGACAGGTAGCGCTGGTCGAGTACATCTTGATGCTGGGTGTTGGGGCGTCGGCACTGTGGTCAATACAACAAGCCTTGCCATGGCAAGTATTCCTGGCCTGGAGCGGCATTTATGGAACGTTGATGTTGATTTTGGATGTGCGCTGGAAAAATATACGAGGCCGGAATGAATAAACCGCACATAAATACGCTAATCGCCATGCTGCATGATTTGATTGCAGCGGCACTTGCCTGGTGGCTTGCTTATCTGCTGCGTTTCAATTTTGATCTGCCTGCGGATTTCCGAGCTGAACTATGGCATACCATGCTCTGGGTGATACCTTTGCAGGGCATGGTTTTTTGGAGCTTCAGTCTGTATCGCGGTATCTGGCGTTATGCCAGCGTGGCCGATCTGCGCCGCATTTTGTTTGCTGTGCTCGTCGCAATCGCCCTAGTTCCTCTGGTGTTGGGCCTGTTCCGCGTGCAAGCCATCGTGCCGCGCTCGGTGCTGGTCATCGATCCACTGCTGTTGCTGTTGATGATGGGCGGCAGTCGCCTGCTTTATCGTCTGTGGAAAGAGAACCTGCTGTATGGCGATATTCATCTACGGGGTGAGCCGGTGCTGGTCTTGGGGGCGGGTGAAGCAGGGGTTGCACTCTCCAAGGAGCTGGCGCGCAGCAACGACTGGCACTTGATCGGATTCCTCGATGACGATCAGCGCAAGCAGGGGCGTACCCTCAACGGCATCAAAGTGCTGGGAAAGCTGGACAGCCTGCAGCGCTGGACAGAGCGCTTCGGCGTGACGCAAGTCATTATCGCGATGCCCTCTGCTGCTCATCAGGAGCGCAAACGAGTCATTGATCTTGCGAGCCAGAACGGCATCAAGGCACTGACCGTGCCAGCCTTCGATGACTTGTTGAGCGGGCGCGTGTCTATCTCGCAACTGCGCGCGGTGGAGCTGGATGATTTGCTCGGGCGCGATCCGATTCAGCTGGATGAAGCTGGGCTGCACGAACAGTTGACCGGCAAGGTAGTGCTGGTCACCGGTGCGGGTGGCTCCATCGGTTCCGAACTCTGCCGCCAGATACTGCGCTTCGCGCCGAAGACGCTGGTGTTATTCGATGCTGGCGAGTTTGCCTTGTACAACATTGAACAGGAACTGAACCAGAACTTTCCGCAGCGGGATATTGCGTATCTGGCGGGCGATGTGCGCGACGCAGTACGCCTGGAGCAAGTGTTTGCGGAACATCGACCCGGTGTGGTGTTTCATGCTGCCGCCTACAAACATGTGCCGCTGATGGAACGGCACAACGCGTGGCAGGCCGTGCGCAATAACGTGTTCGGCACTTGGCAGGTGGCGCAGTGCGCGAAGAAACATGGCGCGGGGAAATTCGTGCTGATCTCCACCGACAAAGCCGTGAACCCGACAAACGTGATGGGCACCACCAAGCGCATGGCTGAGATGATCTGCCAGGGATTGCAGGAGGCGAGCGGGACGCGCTTCGTTATCGTGCGCTTCGGCAACGTGCTCGGCAGCAACGGCAGCGTCATTCCCAAGTTCCGCGAACAGATCGCCAAAGGCGGGCCGCTCACCGTCACCCATCCCGAGATCACCCGCTACTTCATGTCCATTCCCGAAGCAGCGCAACTGGTGATGCAAGCCGGATGCATGGGCAAGGGCGGCGAGATCTTCGTGCTGGATATGGGTGAGCCGGTTAAGATCGTCGATCTGGCCAAAGACATGATTCGTCTTTCCGGTTTAAGCGAAGGCGATATCAAGATCGAATTCACCGGTTTGCGTCCCGGTGAAAAATTGTACGAAGAGTTGCTGGCCAACGACGAGAATACGCTGCCTACGCCGCATCCCAAGCTGCGCATCGCGCAAGCGCGTGCCGTGGCTGATGACGAGCTGCAAAGCATGGTTGCCTGGATAAACAGCAACACGACAAACTCGGACGAAGCGGTTCGCGAGCAACTGCAACACTGGGTGCCTGAATACACGCCGACCCCGAACGGACATTGACCGTGTCTTCCCTGTCCGTCATCCTCATCACCAAGAACGAGGCAGCCAACATCCGCGATTGTTTGCAATCGGTAGCGTGGGCGGATGAGGTCATTGTGGTGGATGCAGGCAGCACGGACGACACGGTGGCGATCGCCAGACAAATGGGCGCGCAGATTTATGCCCATGAATGGCCGGGTTTCGGCCCGCAGAAGAATCGAGCGCTGGGTTACGCCAGCAAGGACTGGGTGTTTTCCATCGATGCCGACGAACGTGTGACACCGGAGCTGCGTGCCGAGATCGAGCAGGCGATGCTTAGGGCAGAAGCAGACGGTTATTACTGCCCGCGCCTATCGCAGTTCTGCGGTAAGTTCATCCATCATTCTGGTTGGTATCCAGACTATGTGCTGCGTCTGTTCAAGCGTGGAGCAGGCAGATTTTCGGACAGCCTGGTGCACGAAAGCGTGCTGCTGACAGGCACCACGGCGAGGTTGAGCAACCCGTTACTGCATTACAGCTACCTCACGCAGGCCGATGTGGAGCGAAAAGTCGAACACTACTCCACGGCGGCGGCGCAACAGATGTTGCAGGCGGGAAAACGATCCGGTTGGCCGGGAGCAGCGCTGAGCGCAGGATGGGCGTTTGTGCGGACCTACATCGTACGACTGGGTGTGCTGGATGGAAGTGCCGGCTGGGACATCGCCTGCATGAACGCGCGTACGACTTACCTCAAGTATCGCAAGCTTGCAGCGTTGCGGTCCGCTGCTGGTTAGCCGAGCGCGCGCTTCAATCGGCTGCGCAGCAACTGCCAGCGCAATTCGCGCGTATCCTCCGGCTCCTCCAGACGCATTCCCTGGGCAGGCAGGCCGCGCCGCAGGAAGTAATGGTCGAACACCGATTGGCGCATCCCCCACTTGTGCAGGAACTGTTTGCCACCGTCGTTCTTCTTCACCTTGCCGGTGGATTTGCACTGGAAGTGATACACCAGCGAGTCCCCCACGCCAAGAAAGACGCGGCAGCCCGCGTGCCACAGCTTCATGGAAAAGTCGTTGTCGCTGCTCATGCCGGGCGAGAACTCGCTACTGTAGCCACCTACCTTGAACCACCAGCGTCTGCTCACCAGCGTAGGTGGCCAGGTTGCGCCTAGCCAATCCGCTTTGTGCTGTTGCGGCAACTCGCCGAGCAGTTTGGCTTCATCAAAACTGTCCGCATCACTGCCGTAATCGCGCACGATCACACAAGGATTGTTGGTATCGCGCGGCTCGATCATCGTACCGGAGAGCATGAACAGATCGGTATCCAGTTGCTTGAGCTTGTTGACCAGCGCCGTGTCCCAGCCGGGGCAGCAATACATGTCGTCGTTCAGGTACAGGATGTAATCCAGCGTGGCATGCATCGCCGCTTCGTTCACCGCCAGGCAGATGCCGATGTTTTCAGGCGAGGCAGTGTAGGTGATGCCTTGTGCACGCACCCATTCCAGGCTGCCATCGCTGCCGTCATTGACGTGTACGATGATTTGGTGCGGATAGGCGGAATTTTGCCGGATGCTGCGTATGCAGAGTTGCAGCAGTGCGAGGTTGTTCCAGGTGGGGATGATGATGGAAAACATGATTTTCTCAGTATGTCGGTTTGCCTGCCGCCTTCACGCAGCGCTTTCCCCGTAAAAAACGGGGCTTGCTTGATATACTAGCGAGGCTAAAGTTTTCGGTCGGATGCATCAAGGCGCATTCTATAACGATGCCCCATCATTTCAGAGACAGCATGAAAATAATTCACATCGTGAGGCGCTACGGACCTGTTGGCGGCATGGAGCGCTACGTCTGGGAGACCACACGCGAACTCGCAAAACTCGGGCATCAAGTCCAAGTGTTGTGCGAACGCTGCGTTGCCGAAAAGCCGCAGGGTATAGAGGTGCACGAACTGGGCACGATGTTCTATCGTCCGCGCTGGCTGTATTACTGGCGTTTCGGTCGCCGTGTAGGGCAGTGGCTGCGTGCCAACCCGCAACCCGGCTGGCTGATCCATAGCAACGAACGTGTCGGCGTGCATGATGTGACCACCTTCCATGGTCCTCCATTCGCCTCAGTGCGTGACAAACCGTGGTGGAAAAAAATATCGTTACGCGTTGCGATGCAGCTTTACATGGAGCGACGCGAGTTGCGCGTGGCGCGGTACATCGTGCCGAACTCCGAGATCATCGCGCGCCAGTTGGCACATTACTATCCCGAATATGCACACAAACTCACGCAGCCAGTGGTGCCGGGCGTGTTACCGGGTGTGGTGCGAACTCCGCGCAACGTGCCTGCCGACGGCGGCATCGTGGGTTTTGTGGGCAAAGAATGGAAGCGCAAAGGCTTGCCGCTGGCAGTGGAAGTTGTCGCCCAACTGCGCCGTGAGCGTCCGCAACTTCAACTGTGGGTGATCGGGCCGGATGAACGGGAGATACAACACCTGTTCTCCGGCTGGAACGGAGGCTACCGTCTGCTGGGTTGGCGCAGCGACGCTGAACATTTTCAAGAGATCGATGTGTTGCTGCATCCGGCGAAGGCCGAACCCTACGGCATGGTCATCAGCGAGGCGATGGCGGCGCGCGTGCCGGTCGTGGTGTCAGATGCCTGTGGTGCGGCCGCGCAAGTAAGTGTTGAAGCTGGCGAGGTCGTGCCGATCGCTGCACCGTTGGCGAATTGGATGGTGGCCGTAGCCAAACAACTCGATCGCACCGATTATCCGACGCAGTTCGTGCGTGGCTGGAACCATGTTGCGGGGGAGTTCGTAGCAGTGTATGAAACTTTGAAAGAGGAAAATTGATGAAAAGTTGGCATGCGTTTTATTCGACTTTGCCGGAAAAGACAGCGATCTTCTTGCTGCTGGTGTATCCCTCCTTGCTTCTCCTGGTGAAGGGCGGCATGAATGGCGCGATGATCCTGATGTTGCTGCTCGCTTTGTTCGTTCGCTTGTTGCCGCCAGCGGGTTTGTCATCGCCGGTTTGGAAAAAGGAATGGTGGGGATATGTTGCCGCAATGTTCGGGATGTCTGCTGCGATCCTGATTAGCCAGCTCGTCAACAATGACTTGCTCGCGCGCCCGCACGATGCCGCTTCACGCTACTGGCTTGCGTTGCCGATTTTCTGGTTTTTGTTGCGCGTGCGGCCAGCCGTGTTTTCCGCATTGCAATATGCTTTCCCGCTCGCTGCGATCCTTGGCTGGCTGTTTGCTGAAGATACGGCCAGGACTGGTGGCTTCTCACTGCCTTGGCTCAACAAGATCCTCTTTGGCGATTACCTGTTGCTGCTCGGCACGCTGTCGCTGTTCAGCTTGGATTGGTTTGGCAAAGATTCTCCGTTCTTGCGTTCGTTAAAATGGGCGGGTTTTGCGTTCGGGTTGCTCGCTGCCTTGCATTCCGGCACGCGCGGAGCGCTGCTGGCAATCCCAGTTTTCATCGCGATTTATTTATATTTCCAGAGTTCGCGTTTGTCTTTCAAAACGCTAGTATCGAGCTTTGCGTTAGGTGCGGCGGTGATTGGTGTTGCTTACTTCAGTAGCCCGACTGTGCAACAACGATTGCAGCAGTTGTCGAACGACGTTTTCACCTATGAACACGGCAACCGCGATACCTCGACGGGCATACGTTGGCAGTTAAACAAAGCAGCTATAGAAATCTTCTTGAGCCATCCGATTGTGGGTGTGGGGCCAGAGATTGTGGGTGGAGCCCCAGATGGATTTGCAAGAGAGATACAGCGAAAGTTCGAGGCGGGTGAGTTGACTCCAGGTGCTGCAGAAATAGGACGTTGCTGCCAAGCGCACAATGAAATTCTTGCCAAAGCAGCGGACTTGGGGTTGCTGGGAGTTGCAGCGCTTATTGCGCTGTATTTCGTTCCGCTGCGTCTCTTCTGGCGGGCGACAAAAGAGGCGCGGCACGAAACGAGACGCGCTGGCATCCTCGGTATTACCCTCGTTAGCGGGCATTTCGTATTCGGCTTGACCGTCGGATTGCTAGGTCTCACCATGACAGCTGCGTTTTACGCATTCAGCGTCGCGGTGCTGCTGGCGGCGTGCTACAACACCGGTGAAACCTCTGAATCAATTTCTTCCTGAAGGATCACACATGTTCAGCATCGTCATCCCCAGTTGGAACAACCTCGCCTATTTAAAGCTCTGTGTCGAGAGCCTGCAAAAACATTCCAGGTTCGAGCACGAGATACTGGTGCATCTGAACGACGGCTCGGACGGTTCGCTGGAGTGGGTGAAGGCACAGGGTATCAAGTACACGCAGTCTGCCAAAAACGTCGGTGTTTGTCTGTCGGTGAACCATCTGGTGGCACAGGCCAGGCATGACTGGGTGTTGTTCATGAACGACGATATGGTGGCCGCGCCCGGCTGGGACACTGCCTTCATTGCAGCGATCCAATCGGTGAATACCGATCTTGCGCTGTTCTTCGGCACACTCATCCAGCCAGAGATCGGCGGGAATGACACCATCATCAAGCAGAATTTCGGCGAGAATCCGGCAACTTTCGATGAGGCACAATTTTTGGCGAGCTATATGGCGGACAAGTCGGGGTGATTTTGAGGGTGCGAGTTCGCAGCCCACGTTGGTGAATAAGAAATGGTGGAGCATGGTCGGCGGCTATAGCCTGGAGTTCTAGCCCCGGCATGAGCAGCGACGATGATCTGCTGATGAAATTCTGGGTGGTAGGCTGCCGCACTTTCCGCGTCGTCGGCAACAGCCGTTTTTACCACTTCGGCTGCAAGAGCACGGGGCGCATCAAGCACAATCCGGGCGGCCACATCTTCACTTGAAATGGGGCATCACACAGGCTGATTTTTACCGCTTTCTTCTGCCTTCACTCCGCAGCCGGACGGCGGCAACACGGCAGACAACCCCCACAACGTGGTACGTTCCACCTGGTTGGGCAAGTTGCGGCGCGTGCGCTATGCACTGCGCTACAACTATCCGCTGCAAGATATCGAGGCATGGGATCCAGTGCCTGGGATGGGCAAATGGAGTCAGGGCAATTAGCGTTGTGCTTCAATATCTGCCTGCTGCATCGCTTTGTAAATCTCTTTGCCCATCAAGAGGTAGGTGGCGGAAGAAAAGTGCTGATTATTGGCGGGATAAACATCTACTGTCTTTGCTTCAATTGTTTGCCGTACGGTCTTAAATAAATTCACTGCGCGTACATGTAATGCCGCCTCGTCCCAGAAGCGCCTGTCTGGATGCAGATAAGCGGTCGTCTTGTTGGGAACAATAACCCACACCGCGCTTAGACCAGCCAAGCGTTTGTCGATAATTTGCATGTTGTCTACGACGTCGGTGCCGAGATCCTGCTGGTTGTCGTACGCCAGAAA
>CAVRIW010000006.1:0-107815 GCA_963721375.1 uncultured beta proteobacterium
AACGATGGCGTCCTCGAGGTCGCGCTTGGGCAGGTAGAACACGTATTCGCCTTTGCTGCCGCGCTGGATCATGATGTTTGCCATTACTACTTCCTTCCAATTTCAATCTCGCTTTTAATGCGGGTGAGGAGCCGTCATCAGCGCCCCGAGGGCAAGGCGGACGAAGAGCGGAGGAAGCCGGAACGTACAGGTAGTACGTGAGGATTCCGAGCACCGCCCAACGCCGCCATCGGAGCGCGCAATAGGCTCATCGCCGCATTAGCGAACCAAGTCGTGGTTGTAGTCCGTCGTCCCCATTCCGCGAGTTTCTTCATCCAGACGTTCCAGCACTGCGTTGGTCAGTGTGGTGAGCATCTGCATGGCACCTTCATAGCCCAGTGTGGTCGAGCGATGCAGGTGGTGACGGTCGAAGATCGGGAAGCCGATACGGATCAGCGGTACTTCGAACTCTTTGCCCTTGTGCCAGCGTGTCGCGCTGGATGAACTTGGCGTAGGAGTTGCCGATCATGAAGTCGGGCTTCTCGGTCAACACCAGCGAACGGAAGTGCCACAGGTCGGCACCCGCGAACAACTGGGTGTTCTTGCCGTATGGCGTCTCGTCCAGCATCTTGCGCATGGCTTTTTCCCACTTCTTGCTGCCGTTGTTGCACAGCACGTGCAGCGGCTCGATGCCCAGTTCGGTGAGGAACTTGGTCATGCCCATGACGAAGTCGGGATCGCCGTACAGGCTGATCTTCTTGCCGTGCAGCCAGGTGTGGCTGTCGGTCATCATGTCCACGAAGCGGCCGCGTTCCTTCAGCAGCGAAGCGGGGATCGCCTTGCCGGTGACTTCGGAGACCTTCATCAGCCATTCGTCGGTCCACTCCAGGCCCATCGGAATGTTCAGCTTCGGCGCTTCATGTTTCCAGGTGCCTTCGACATACTTCCTGGTCTTGTCGAGTTGCAGCGGTTGCAGCAGGAAAGTGTTGATCGCGTTCGGTGCATCCTTCACTTCGTCCTGCGTGGTGCCGCCCGCATACATGCGGTACTGGCCGTCAGCCGGGGTATCCAGCACTTCGGTCGGATCGCTCAGCATGGTGTGCGCAACGCCCATCTCGTCCAGCATGCGATGGATCACGCGGTAGTTGCCGAGGTAAGTCTCGAAGCCGGGAACGATGTTGATCTTGCCGTTCTTGCCGACCACTTTGTCGTCCATGCTGTTCACGGGTGAAGTAACGCATGATGCCTTCGAACATGTTGTCCCAACCGGTCACGTGCGAACCCACGAACGACGGGGTGTGCGCGAACGGTACCGGAAAATCATCGGGGATGTTGCCGGCCTTTTTGGTGTTAAGGATGAACGCGTTCAAGTCGTCACCGATAACTTCCGCCATGCAGGTGGTGGACACCGCGATCATGTCCGGCTTGTACAGTGCCTTGGCATTTTCCAGACCGTCGATCATGTTCTTCTGACCGCCGAATACGGCTGCGTCTTCGGTCATGGAATCTGACACGCAAGAGATAGGCTCGCGGAAATGACGGTTGAAGTAGGTACGGAAGTAAGCCACGCAGCCTTGCGAACCGTGCACATACGGCATGGTCTTTTCAAAGCCCAGTGCGCACAGCACCGCGCCCAGAGGTTGGCAGGCCTTGGCCGGATTAACGGTCAATGCTTCGCGCTTGAAGTTCAGTTCACGATATTCCATCGTGGTCGTCCAGGTGAAGGTGTCCTGAACTTTGGCGGCTTCATGACGTTCTTCGAACTGGTCCTGTTTATTGCTTATCGATTCCTTGTACTCGTCCTGACGGAACAATGGATAACAAGGTTTGATGTCGTCAACTTGTTGCATGCTTATCTCCTTAGCCGCACTGCTCATCTGCAGATGCAGGCACAGATTGATAGATGGGCGACACGAGGTCGCCCCCATATTACTTACGCGGCTGCCTTCACCGCTTCTGGCTCTTCCTTCTTCAACCACGGTGCTTTGATCTTGCCCCAGCACGGGTTGTTCAAGGTCATGTCCATGTCGCGGGCGAAGATGGCGAAGCCGTCATAGCCGTGGTACGGGCCGGAGTAGTCCCAGCTGTGCATCTGGCGGAAAGGCACGCCCATCTTTTGGAAGATGAACTTTTCCTTGATGCCGGAACCGACCAGGTCGGGCTTGACGCGTTTGACGAACTCTTCGAACTCGAAGCCGGTCACGTCGTCGTAAAGCAAAGTGGCGTTGCCCATGTCCTTGATGGTGCGGTCGTAGTCGTCGTTGTGACCGAACTCGTAACCGGTACCGACCACTTCCATGCCCAGGTCTTCATAGGCACCGATCACGTGACGCGGACGCAGACCGCCGACGTACAACATGACTTTCTTGCCTTGCAGACGCGGTTTGTACTTGTCGATCACGGCTTGCATCAGCGGCTGATACTTGGCGATGACGCGCTCGGCACCTTCCTTGATCTTGTCGTCGAACAGCGCAGCGATAGCACGCAGCGACTCGGCAACCTTGGTCGGGCCGAAGAAGTTGTATTCCATCCAGGGGATGCTGTACTTCTCTTCCATGTGGCGCGCGATGTAGTTCATCGAACGGTAGCAGTGGATGAGGTTCACTTTGACGTAAGGCGTCTTTTCCATTTCAGCGATGGTGCCGTCGCCGGACCATTGCGCAACCACGCGCAGCCCCATCTCTTCCAGCAAAATGCGCGAAGACCATGCGTCGCCGCCGATGTTGTAGTCGCCGATCACGGCCACATCGTAAGGTGTGCCTTCGAATGCCTTGCCATCGCGGCGCGGCAGCACCCAGTCGCGGATCGCGTCGTTGGCGATGTGGTGACCCAGCGATTGCGATACACCACGGAAACCTTCGCAGCGCACCGGAACGACCGGCTTGTTGATTTCTGCGGCTGTCTTTTTCGCCACGGCTTCGATGTCGTCGCCGATCAGACCGATCGGGCACTCGGATTGAATCGAGATACCTTTGTTCAACGGGAACAGGGTTTCGATTTCAAGCATGACTTTGGCGAGCTTCTTGTCGCCGCCGAACACGATGTCTTTTTCCTGAAAATCGGAAGTGAAGTTCATCGTGCCAAATGTATTCACGCCTGTGGTGCCGACGTAGTAGTTACGACGACCTGCGCGGGAGTATTGACCACAGCCAACTGGACCATGGGAAATGTGGATCATGTCCTTGATCGGACCCCACACCACGCCTTTGGAACCGGCGTAAGCGCAGCCGCGAATAGTCATCACACCCGGCAACGATTTGCGGTTGGAAGTGATGCACTTCTTGGACTGTTCGATTGATTTGTCATTGACCGCCAGATGCTTCTCGCGATCTTTTCTTGCTTTCTCTGGATAAACCTCAAGCACCTCTTGAATCAGGGCTTCGGTTTCTTCGCGTGTTAATGCAGACATTTCATTCTCCTTTGATGACCCACCAATATGTGGAGTCCGTCAGAGTTTCAATTTGCTAAGAGTGACGGGCCGTACCAAACAACCAACGACCCGCCGCCCTTAATACCTTTTATCAGGCAGCAGCCAATTCGGCAGCCTTCTTGCCGATGATGGATTCGTCTTCTGCTTCCATGATGCCGAATTCCATCAACAGCGCTTCCAGCTCGTCCATGGTGATCGGAGTCGGGATAACAAATTTCTTGTTATTCACAATCTTGTTCGCCAGTTGACGATACTCATCAGCTTGCTTGTGCGTAGGATCGTATTCGATCACGGTCATACGACGGATCTCGGCATGCTGTACAGCGTTGGCACGCGGGATGAAGTGAATCATCTGCGAACCGAGCTTTTCAGCCAGCGCCATGATCAACTCATCTTCACGGTCGGTTTGACGACTGTTGCAGATCAGACCAGCCAAACGCACGCTGCCGGAGTTCGCGTACTTCACGATGCCCTTGGCAATGTTGTTGGCGGCGTACATCGCCATCATTTCGCCGGAGCAAACGATGTAGATCTCTTGCGCTTTGTTTTCACGAATCGGCATCGCGAAACCGCCGCACACCACGTCACCCAGCACGTCGTAGAACACGAAGTCGAGTTCGTCGTCATACGCGCCTTCTTCTTCCAGGAAGTTGATGGCGGTGATAACGCCACGGCCGGCACAACCAACACCGGGCTCAGGGCCACCGGATTCAACGCACTTGATGCCGCCGTATCCAACCGACAACACGTCTTCCAGTTCCAGATCCTCGACGCTACCGGCTTCGGCAGCCAGTTCCATCACGGAGTTTTGTGCCTTCGAGTGCAGAATCAAACGAGTTGAGTCCGCCTTGGGATCGCAGCCAACGATCATTACCTTCTTGCCGGATTCAGCAAGAGCAGCTACCAGGTTCTGGGTGGTAGTCGATTTACCGATACCGCCCTTCCCGTAAATTGCGCATTGACGCAGAGCCATGTTAGTCTCCTAAGAGTTTCAGAATTTAAATTGCGATTGAAAACTGTCGCTCGCACCCAGTACATCGCAAGCTCCGTGCCACCCCGCTCACGCACACCTAAATGCATGAAATGCCAGAGAAAAAGAATTCAGCGAAAAATGCATTGGCGGATGTGGAACACAACAAAACAGCTGCCTTTGTAGCAGTGGCTACAACACCGACCGTCAACGAAAGTCTCGCGCAGCGAGGGCATGCCGTACCCCTCGCCCATTCTGGGGAGAGGGGGGACGGGGGTGAGGGAGACGGATGGGGTGGCATCATGTCCGTCGTTCTGCCGCGCACGGCACGCCTGCCGATCAACCGCTGCAACCTGCCCGCAGACATCCTCGGTGGTCTCACCTTTCAACGCTCACCCGTCGCACTCGAACTCGATGGCGTAGCCCAATTCCATCACGGCCTGTTCTCTCTATTGGATCGCATCGACGATGCGCAGGAACGCGCCCATGCTTTCACCATGCACATGAATGCAGCGTTCTATCTGGATGAGCCGGAACAGGCGGGCTTCTCGGCGCACTCCACACAACGCCAGAAGGCCGACTACTTGCGCATGGTGCGCGGCTGGAGTTTCGATGCGGACGGAAGAGAAGGAGCAGCACTCAAGGGCTGGGTGGAATCGCGCTTTGGTTTATTACCGCGTCACCACAACGGTCCGATCCGCGATCTTTCCGGGGACACCTATCGGCATTATCTGGAGATGCGTGCCACTGCGCTGTATGGGACCAATGCACTGGAATCGCAGTTCGACCTGCTCTATACCTATTGCCAGTACGAACTCGCAAGGCTACATCCCAGCGAAACCCACCTCACCCTGTATCGCGGAGTGAACCGCGTGGACGAGCACGAAACACTAGCAACACTGGATAGCAAACACCGTGTCGTACTGTTCAACAGCCTCAGCTCATTCACCGCCAACCGCGAGCGTGCTGACGAGTTCGGCGACTACCTTCTCAGCGCACAAGTGCCGCTATCCAAAGTGTTCTGCTACACGAGATTGTTGCCGGGGATGCTGCAGGGGGAGGACGAGTACACCGTGGTTGGCGGGTTGTATGAGGTTAGTATTGCGGCGTATTGATTATGCCGTTCGCCCTGAGCTTATCGAAGGGAGCGCAGGCAGGAACCCAGTCGATCTAACCATTCGTGCACTATTGTGTTTCTGTTCGGATGCTGTAATGTTTGACTCTGTTCGTTAGGCTTTTTTAAACAGTATCAACTCAAAGGGGAAAGACATGAATGGGCAAGTTAAGGCAATCGATGAGAAGTTTTGTAGCGAGTGCGGTGCTGTAATTAAAAGTAAGGCCGAAATATGCCCCAAATGTGGCGTCAGACAAATGGCACCACCAACAACAATAAACCTTGGCCCAGTGGCATCAAATGGCAAAAGCAGGATTGCCGCTGCACTTTTTGCTTTTTTTCTAGGCGCTTTCGGTGGACACAAGTTCTATCTTGGTCAAGTTGGCTTGGGCATCCTTTATCTGCTTTTTTTCTGGACATTTATTCCAGCCATCGTTGCCTTTATAGAGTTCATATTGTTTCTCACGATGAGTGATGAAGCATTCAATCAAAAATATGGTCAAGCCTAATACCCTGCATTCAAGAGAGACTGTGCAAAAGTGCGCAGCCCCTCAATTTGAATGTTAAATTCGCATGAACAGGTCCGCAGACGATCCAAAGGTTGGTCTTGATTCCCAATGCTTCACCTATCTCATTGGTGCACTTGCCAAGGTAGCAGAACCAACTGATGAACTTGCTGAAGAGCGCAAGGCACTTATCCGTAGCTGGTTCTACATGCCAGGCACTTACTACCTGCCGCAAACCGTCGTGACAGAGTGTCAGCAAATTAGAACCACCGAGTTGCGGGAGTTCCACACCAGTTTTGTTGCCTCGCTCTTCATCACTCTGCCAATAAAGCGCCCGGGAGCAGCCGCTGTCAGAGCCGTTGAGCTAAGAAGCATTCACCCCGGGCTGAATGACTGCCGCATCCTCGCCGAAGCAGAAGACCTTGGTCTAAAACACCTACTCACTTTCGATCGAGACCTACTCCAGCGCCTCGGCTCATCGTCGAACACGGTGACAATCCAAACGCCGAGCGCCTATTGGTCAAGCTTGGCGATCCCAAGAGGGGCAAATCTACGAACTTCCCCGCACGAATCCAACCCATTGAGTCAAGAAACATGGTGGCGCTGGTGATGTGCGAATATCGCCGGGGTCAGGTCTTGCATTACGACATTTCAAACCATCCAAACCTACGATTTAGTAATCCTTAGATGAATACACCGTCATCGCTGGATTGTTTGAAGTTAGCTTTAGCCTGGTGAAACTCGATAAAGCGCAATCCCGGTCAGGACTCATCCCATCCCCTCCAGTATCTTGTCGTCCAAGGAGATACAGCTGTGAGTAAATTGAGAGAAGATTTATATCGTGAACGATTCAACAAGGTGTTCGATTACATCGACCAGCATCTTGCTGGAGCGTTATCAGTGGAACAATTGAGTCAGGTTGCCCACTTCTCGAAATTTCATTTCCACCGCCAATTCTCCGATTACTGTGGCATCAGTGTCATTCGATATATCCAGTTGATACGGCTCAAGCACGCTTCTTATCGGCTTGCATTCAGCTCCGACCGGATCACCGAAATTGCGCTGGATGCCGGTTTTGAAAACCCGGAGTCGTTCTCGCGCGCATTCAAAAACACGTTTGGGCAAACCCCCTCTGAATTCAGGAAACAACCAAAGTGGCAACCCTGGAGCGAGCGATATCAATTCCCCAACAGAGACAGGAAAAGGACCATGGAAGTCAAAATCAGCAACTTCAAACAGACCAAGATAGCCGTACTGGAACATCTCGGCGCGCCGACACTGGTCAATGATTCAGTAAAGATTTTCATTGATTGGCGCAAAAGCAGCGGATTGCCCCCCGTCCAAACCAGTCAGTCATTCGGTATCGTTTACGACAATCCCGATACAACGCCGCCGGATGATTTCCGCTTCGATATCTGCGGTTCAGTATCACAGGATGTACCCACCAACTCGCAGGGCATCATCAATAAAACAATCCCTGATGGCCGCTGCGCAGTGGTGCGTCATCTGGGGTCGCATGATCGGCTAGGTGAAAGCATTTACTATCTGTACCGCGAATGGCTGCCCAGCAGCGGAGAAGAATTGCGGGACTTCCCGCTGTTCTTCCATTACCTGAACCTAATGCCGGACACGCCGGAACATGAGCTAGTGACCGACATATACCTTCCGTTGAAATAACAAGCCAACCATAAGGAGTCGCTGGCTCGGAATAATTTCGAGCCAGCAACATCGGAAACTTATCTATCAGACGCCCTACCCCCGCACCCTTGTCCGACAAGGTTTTCGACTTTGTCGTATTTGCTCCAACCACTACCCCTCTGTAACCCGCGCCAATGCTAGACCTGCACTCTGGCTCGTTTATTGCGAATGATTCCTTTGTCACCACCACGAGGAGTCATCCCACATGAGCACCGCATTCGACAATATCTTCACCGGCCTGTCTGACGGCAGCGTCGTCCCTTACCTTGGCGCTGGTGCCCTGAACGGTGTGATCGATCCGGCCAGCGGCAAAGCCATACCCGCCGACAGCGACAGCCTGATCATTGCCATGAACAACGGGAAGCCGATGGCGCCCAAGCTGATGTACGAATTCCCGCGCGCTGCGATGAATGTGGAACTGAAGCGCGGCCGCTCGGCGGTGAACAAGTTCCTCGATGCGACCTATCGCGATACGCAATGGAGCACTTCCGCGTTGCACGCCTGGCTGGCACAGCAGAAGCTGCCCTATATCATCGACACCAACCGCGACACGCAATTGCAGAAACAATATGCCGCCACGCCGCACACGCTGATCGTCGGCATCGCGCGCATGTCTGGTAAAGACTATCGCTTCCGCCTGTTCAAATACGACGGCACCAGCTACTCCGCCATCGAGCAGGAAGCGGTGGATAGCAGCCTGCCCATCCTGTTCAAGCCGCTCGGCACGCCGTTGCCGGAATCCAACTACATCGCCTCGGATGCCGACTTTGTGGATTACATCACCGAGCTGATGGGCGGCTTTGCCATCCCGTCGTTCGTCAAACGCATGCGCCAGAACAAACGCTACCTGCTGCTCGGCCTGCGCCTGAACCGCGACACAGACCGTATGGTGTTCTCCGACGTCATCTTCGGCGCTGACAAACCCGCCGGCTGGGCGCTCATCCCGCACCCGACCGACAAAGAGAAGCGCTACCTGGGCAAGATGGGCATCGAGATCGTGAATGCCGATGTGGCGGATTTTCTGACTGCCGCACAAAGCTGGAACGGTAGCCTCGCCGCAGCATGAGCAAGCATCAGGCGACCTCCCCTCTCCCCAACCCTCTCCCGCAAGCGGGCGAGGGGGCGGACGTAGCACGCCGCGCTGCCAAACCCATATTCGACGAGACGCGCCACACGCTAGGCATGGACGAGATGGATAACACCCACCGCGAATTCATCTCACAAGTGGCTGCGCTCATCGCGGCCAGCAATGCAGAATTCCCCGCACTGTTCCAGGCACTAGTCAACCACACAAGTGAGCATTTCAAGGCAGAAGGACAGTTGATGCGCGCCTCAAAATACAGGGGGCTGCCTGAGCATGAGGGCGAACACCACCGCGTGTTGGGCGAGTTGCAACAACTCAACCGCAGCCTCAAGCGCGGCCACTTGCCGCTGGTGCGTGCCTATGTGAAAGAAGGATTGCCGGAGTGGTTCGATACACATCTGGCGATGATGGATGGGGCGCTGGTGGCTTATTTGAAGAAACGCGCGGAGATGCCCGCCCAACCCAGATAATCCTTTAGTCCGTCATTCCGGCGTAGGCCGGAATCCAGCCATAAGAAATACATCGCGTAGCGGACAAATCAAAAATGTCGGCCCACTTGCGTGGGGAATTATCAATCATCTGGATACCGGCCTTCGCCGGTATGATGCATTGGTGCTAATGGACGATCTGGGTTCAATAGGCTTCACTCTACTCAGATGCCCAATGAGATGCACTGTGCAGAGTCAGGCCTTGCCCTCATAAGCCGCCGTCAGCTTCTCCGACACGAACTCGGCACGTGATGTGGAGTTGTTTTCCTGACTGTGCTGCACGCACCACGCAAAGAATTCCTGCGGGACGATCTGACATTCAAGCGCGCGCACGCCGGAACGCTGGAACTCTCTGCGCGCTTTTACTGCCATTGCTTTCCATTTTGGAAATGACTGCTCAAAGCACTCGGGATCTGTGGCAGTCGCCTTAACTTCCGCCCATGTCTCCTCGGTATACCAAGTGACCCCGATGATCATAGCCTGGCTGCGTTTCTTCGTTTTCAGCCGTTGATAGAGTGTAGGTACTCTCATGTTCGGAGTGTGCGCAGAAAATTGGGAATAGCCACTCTGCTATTCGTCATCGTCCTCACCGGCGATCACGCGACGCGGCACAGTCGCCGGATCGGCGGTGATGGCGCGGTAGATTTCCACCCGGTCGCCGGGTTTGAGCGTGGCATCCAGCTCAGCCATTTTGCCGAAGATGCCGACCTTGCAAGAACTCAGCTCCACATCTGGAAACTTCTTCAGGATGCCGGATTGCTCGATGACAGTTTGTACCGTACTTTCCTCCGGCACTTCGATGCGCAGCCAAAGTTGCTGTGCGGGTTCGGAATAAGCGACGCCGATTTGCATGATGAACTCCAAAAATTATTGCTAAATTTGTAGGAGCGGCTTCAGCCGCGAATGGCAATCGCCAGCAAGCTGGCTCCTACGAAGCGGTCGGGTTGAAACCCGACCTACGCTGCCGCTTCGGCAGCAACCATCTGGGCACGCGCGGCACGGCGGCTCTCAATGACACGCCTGCCTGCCAGCAAAAATCCCAACACCATGAAGCCACCGGGCGGCAGGATCATCAGCAAGTAGCCTTTGTAATCCGGAATGATGGTGGTCTCCAGGAAAGCAAAGGCTGGCCCCAACAGCAGATGTGCATTGGCGAACAACGTGCCAGCGCCCAGCACTTCGCGGATGCCGCCGATCAGCGTCAACGCGAAGGTGAAGCCCAAACCCATCATCAAGCCGTCCATCGCCGCTTCCCCGACACCCACCTTGGCGGCGAACGCTTCGGCGCGACCGAGCACGGCGCAGTTGGCCACGATCAGCGCGATGTACAGGCCGAGCACTTTGTACAAGTCATGCGCCCAGGCATTCAAGCTGACATCGACCAGCGTCACCAGAGTGGCGATCAGCACGATATACACCGGGATGCGCACATCGGGGCTGATGAGGTCGCGCACTGCCGAGATGATGGCGTTCGAGGCGAGCAGCACCGCCGTGGTTGCCAGCCCCATGCCGAGGCCATTGGTGGCGCTGCTGGTCACCGCCATGGTCGGGCACATGCCGAGTATCTGCGCGAAGACGATGTTGTTGTCCCACAGTCCGTCGCGCGTGATGCGTCCGTAATTTCCACTCATGGTTTTGCTCCTTCCGCTACCGCATCATCAAGTAGTGCAGTTCGATTCTGTTCAAAGAACTCCAACCCTTGTTTCACCGCCTTGACCACGCCGCGCGGGGTGATGGTCGCTCCGGCGAACTGGTCGAACACGCCGCCGTCTTTTTTCACTGCCCATTTTTCCGCTGCGGGTTCGCCCAGCCACTTGCCTTCGAACGCATGTATCCAGTTGCTCTTGGCGGGTTCGATCTTGTCGCCCAAGCCCGGCGTCTCTGCATGCTTGATGACGCGCACGCCGAGTATCTTGCCTTCGCTCGATACACCCATCACACACACCAGCGCTCCGGCGTAACCGTGGCCGATCATGCGATACACCACGGCTTCAACCTTGCCGCCACGTCGTGCGCGATACACCAACACATCGCCTTCCTTGCCCGGCAGGCTAACGGTGTCTTTGAGCAAGTCGTTGTCATACTCACCCGGCAACACTTGCGTCAGCGATTGCTTGAGGTCGGCCGCTTCCGCTGCCTTGATGTCAGCTTCGGTCACCCGTGCCGCCAGCGCCAATGCTGCACTGGTGAGCAGCGCCACCGCACCTAACAACAGTCCCTGATAAAACAACTTGCCGCGTAATTGTTCGAGGCTCATCTCATGCCTCCTTGTTCACGGGCAACGCTGCGCCCTTGCGGTCACGGCCGTAGATACGCGGCTTGACGTATTGATCGATCAAGGGTGTGGCGGTGTTCATGATCATCACCGCGAACGCCACCCCTTCCGGGTAGCCGCCCCAGGTGCGGATGATCCAGGTCATCAGACCGCAGCCCAGACCAAAGATGAATTGTCCGGTAGTGGTATTGGGCGATGTCACCGGATCGGTGACGATGAAGAACGCCCCCAGCATCAAGCCGCCACTCAGCAGGTGATACATCGGCCCTGCGTAATGATTGCCGTCGATGGCATTGAACAGCAGCGCAGGAACGGCCACACCGAGCAGCATCGCGACCGGCGCATGCCAGGTGATGATGCGCCGTGCAATCAGGAACAGGCCGCCGATCAGCAGCAACAGCGCCGCCGTCTCGCCCAGACTGCCCGCGCGGCTGCCCCACAGCATATCCAGCGGCGCGTAGTAACCGGCCAGCGCCTGATCCAGTCCGACACCGCGCGTGAACTCGGTCTTCACGTGGCCGAGCAGCGAAGCGCTGGCCATGCCGTCTATGGGCTGACTCAGGAACGTGATATTCAGACTTTCCAGAAAACCCGGGGCATGTGCCGAACCCAACGGCGCAGGTGCGACCCAGGTGGTCATCTCCAGCGGGAACGAGATCAGCAGCATCACGCGCGCGGCCATCGCCGGATTGAACGGTTCTGCCCCAGGCCGCCGAACACCTGCTTGCCGATGATGACCGCGAACAGACTGCCCAGCACCGCGATCCACCATGGCGCAAACGGCGGCAGCGAAATAGCCAGCAGCCATGCCGTCAAAATGCCGGAGCCATCCATCAACACCGGACGCACGGCACGGTCCTGCAGGCGCAAGACGAAAGCTTCGCCGACGATGGCGGCGATCAGCGACACCGCCCACAGGTTGATCGCCGGCCAACCGTACAACCAGAAACCGAACAGCGTGGCAGGCGTAAGCGCGAGCAACACGGTGGCCATCACTTTACCGATGGAAACCGGCGCGTGTGCGTGCGGGGAATGGGCGATTTGGTTCATACGGTCTCCGTTGTGGCTTGCGCCGCCGCTTCCTTGGCAGCGCGTTCCTTCGCTTCACGTGCGGCCTTGCGTCTTGCCGCCGCCTCCGCACGCTCGCGCTCGATGCGTGCCATGCGTTCGTTGCGGGCGTCCGCCAATTTCTTGGTGGCTTCCTGTTTCAGCTTGGCGCGCTCCTGGGTGGCGAGGTCGCCTTTGGCGTAGTTGAAGAAATGCACCAGCGGGATGTGCGCCGGACATACATACGAACACGATCCGCAGGCGATGCAATCTTTCAGTCCAAAGGCCACCGCAGCGGACAAGTCGGAGGCGCGGATGCGTGACGCCATCTCCAGCGGCAGCAAACCGACCGGACACGCACGCACACAAGTCGAACAGCGGATACACGGCGAGGCTTCCGCCTGCCCCGTCTCTTTTGCCGTCAGTGCCAGTACGCCGCTGGTGCCTTTCACCACCGGCACATTGGTGTTGGTGAATTGCTGCCCCATCATCGGACCGCCCAGCACCAGACGTGCAGCGGGCTGTGCATAGCCGTCGGCGAAATCGATCAGTTCCTGCACCGGCGTGCCGACCAGCGCTTCCACATTGCACGCGGTCTTGATCGCACCGCCGCTCACGGTGACGATGCGCGACAGCAACGGTCTGCCGTAACGGATCGCCTGTTGCACGGCATAGGCGGTGGCGACGTTATGCACCAGCACGCCGATGTCGGCAGGGCGACCGCCCGCCGGAATCTCCTTGCCGGTGAGCACCTGGATGATCTGCTTCTCCGAGCCCATCGGGTACATGCTCGGTATCACCACGATCCTGACCATGCTGTCTTTCGCCGCAGCCTGCATGGCAGCGATGGCTTCCGGCTTGTTGTCTTCGATGCCGACCAGGATTTCTTTGGCGGCGACGGCAAGCGCGATCAGGCGTATGCCTTCGACGATCTGCACTGCGCGTTCGCGCATGATGCGGTCGTCGCAAGTGAGATAGGGTTCGCATTCGCCGCCGTTCATGATCAGCGTCTGCACACCGCTGCTGCGGCTGAGATTGAGTTTCAAAGCAGCAGGGAAAGTCGCCCCGCCCAAGCCGACGATACCCGCCGCCGCGACCCTCGCGGCGATGTCTTCCGGCGACAACTCGAACGGATCTTCCACTGTTGCCGTGGCGATCCATTGGTCTGCGCCGTCGCTCTCCAGGGTTAGGGTCGGTACAGGCAGTCCGGAAGGATGCGGTGCGACATGATCGCCGAGTGCGATGACCACGCCGGAAGTCGGCGCATGGATGGACGAGGAGACTGCGCCCTGTGCTGCCGCTAGTAACTGACCTTTCAGCACGCGGTCACCGACATTCACCACGGGCGCGGCAGGCGCACCGATGTGTTGCTGCAAAGGCACGAACAATCTTTTGGGCAACGGCAAGGCGCGAATGTGGCGCTGCACCGACAGGTCCTTGCGTCCTTCTGGATGCACGCCACCGCGTAGTTCGAACAATCTCATATCGCGCTCCCCACTTGCGGCTTGTGCCAGTGCCACGATTGCAGCGTCACCGGGATCGGTTGCAGCTTGATGGACTCGGTCGGGCATACTTCTTCGCACTTGCCGCAGGCGGTGCACGCTTCGCGGAACACCACATGGATCTGTTGTGCTGCGCCCATAATGGCGTCGGTGGGACACACTTTGAAACAGCGCGTGCAGCCGATGCAGATCTCTTCTTTCACTTCGGCCATCATCGGCACGCTGTCTTTCACATCGGACAGATTGGCTTCCATACCGAGCTTCAAAGCCAGTGCCTGCACCACCGTGCGGCCGCCGGGTGGGCACAGAGTGATGGGCGCATTGCGATCCGCCAATGCCTGCGCGGCACCCGCACAGCCGGGAAAGCCGCATTGACCGCACTGCGATCCGGGCAGGATGGCTTGTATCTCCGCCACCAGCGGATTGCCTTCCACTTCCAGACGACGTGCGGAATAGCCGAGGAACAGTCCCATGGCTGAACCGAGGATAGTCAGACTGACGACAGCGACGAACATTGCTTATCTCCTTGAAACCTTAATTAGCCACAGAGACCACAGAGCACACAGAGAAAATCCCGCGCATTTCTCTGTGTGCTCTGTGTGCTCTGTGGCAAATGTTTTTCATTTTCAAACCAGCCCCGCAAAACCCATGAAGGCCAAGGCCAGCAAACTGGCCGTGATGAATCCGATCGGCGCACCAGCAAACGCACCCGGCACTTGCGCCAATGCCAAACGTTCGCGCAATCCGGCGAACAGCAACAACACCAGAGTGAATCCCGCTGCTGAGCCGAAGCCGTACAACAGGCTGTTCACAAAGGGCAGTTTTTCTTGTGTGGTCAACAGCGGGATGCCCAGCACGGCGCAGTTGGTAGTGATGAGCGGCAGGTAGATACCCAGCACCTGATACAGCGCGGGATTTGTCTTGCGCACCACCATCTCGGTGAACTGCACCACGACGGCGATGACCAGGATGTAAACCAGGATGCGCAGATACACCATGCCCAAGGGCACCAGCAGCCAGTGCTCCAGCATCCAGCAGGCAGCCGAGGCCATGGTCATCACAAAGGTAGTGGCCAGCCCCATGCTGATGGCGGTGTCGGTCTTCTTGGAGATGCCCATGAACGGGCACAGCCCCAGGAATTTCACCAGCACCACGTTGTTCACCAGCACGGTACTAAGCAGCAACAACAAATATTCGCTCATATCAACATTCTCCTGCGCTGCTATCTGCAAGCGTCGTGCCAGCCGCCCCGCAAAAATCCGAGCCGCACAAAATCAGGCGCTTGGTGCACTCGCGCACCAGACAGGTGCGAAAAACCTTTGTCGTTGTCGGGTCGCGCCATGCACCGATGTAGCAAACATGACAAGCAGCCTGCAATCGGCGGCATTGGGACGGAACTGAAAATCTCCGGCACATATATTGCTGAACTGTTTGTGTCATCACCAACCGGAACTGTCATGTCCAAGCTACCCGCAGCACAAAACACGCCCGCAGAAACAGGCGCTACCTTGCCGCCGCACCTGTTCCGCCAAGCGGTGGCGCAAGCCGCATTGGCGATCTCCATCACTGATGCGCGCGCCAACATCCTGTATGCAAACACTGCGTTCCAGCGCATCACCGGCTACGAACAGGATGAAATCGTCGGACATAACGAATCCATCCTGTCCTACCGTGTCACGCCCAAGCTGGTGTATGAAACGCTGTGGGCGCAGATCCAGCGCCAGCGTCCGTGGAACGGTCTGCTGGTGAACAAACGCAAGGACGGCAGCCGTTATCTGGCCGATGTCACCATCACTCCGGTGGTGGGTGAAAACGGCGACACCACGCATTACCTCGGCATGCACCGCGACGTGACCGAAGTGCATCGTCTGGAACGCCAGGTGCAGAATCAGAAGACACTGATCGAATCGGTGGTGGATGCGGCGCAGGTCGCCATCGTGCTGCTGGACGAAAAGGAGCGCGTGCTGCTGGACAATCAGGAATACAAGAAGCTGATCGGCGATCTCGGCAAAGAACCGGCGGTGAGATTGCTCGCCGTATTGCGCGCACAGATGGGTGATGCATTCAGCCGTGCCTATACCCAGCATCGCAACATCGCCGCGCGCGAAGTGTGCATCGAATCGCCCAACCACAGCACGCGCTGGTTCTCCTGCGCGATATCCTGGTTCGAGGAGCACGATGTCGGCGCGGATGCTTTTTACGAACCGTTGCACCGCCACTATCTGCTGCTCACCATCCAGGACATCAGCGAACTCAAGCAGCAGCAGGAGGCGTTGCGCATCAACAGTCTGCGCGCGCTGCTGTCCGAGCAGGAACGCATCCAGGGATTGCGCGAGACATTGGCGGGTGCGGTGTACCAACTGGAAGGCCCGCTCAACATGCTGAGTGCCGCAGCGAATTTGCTGGAACGCCGGCTGTCCAGTCAAACGTCTTCCCCGGGCGCCGGTGACATCACCGCCAGTGCGCTGGAAGAAGCCATACAAAAAAGTCGCGAGGCGCTGGAAACGCTGCGCGCCTGCATCCCAGACCAGGGCAACGAGGCGATGCAGCCGGTCGATCTCAACGAAATATTGGTCGATGTGCTCAAGCTCGCCACCGCCAATCTGCTTGGTGCTGGCATCGTGGTGGAGTGGTTGCCCTCGGACGAAGCGGCTGTGGTATCCGGCCATCCGGCACAACTGACCAATCTGTTCAAACAACTCATCTCAAATGCCATCGAAGCGGTGAATGAACAGCGCGGCGGGCGGCGCGAACTGCGCATCAGCTGCACGCCGCGCCCGGATTGCATCGAGATATTCGTCGAGGACAGCGGTCCCGGCATCGCCGACGACTTGCGCTACAAAGTGTTCCAACCCTTCTTCACCACCAAGGGCGCAGCGCGGCAGCACCTTGGACTCGGCCTGGCGATGGCGCAGGAAGTGGTGAGCCGTCACGGCGGCATGATCGACATCGATCCGAGTTATCACACCGGCTGCCGGGTGCGGGTGCAACTGCCTTTTACGACGGGAGCGCATCATGTCTAACGCGCGCATGGAAGGATGGTCTGAACAGGAACTCGAACTGCTGCGTTCCGAGTTGGAGACGCTGTATCAGGTGAGCCGTGTGCTGTCGCATTCGCTCAACTTCAGGGAAACACTGGACGGGGTGTTGAACGCATTGCACGAGGGCATGGCACTGGAACGCGGCATGGTCAGCCTGATGGATGCGGCGAGCGGCGAATTGCAAGTGTCGCTGGTGTATGGCGTGTCCGACACCGTCACCGAGGAAGTGAGCTATCTGCCCGGCGAAGGTGTGGTCGGCACAATTCTCAAGTACGGCACCAGCATCGTGGTCGAATGCATCATGGACGAGCCGCGCTTTCTCAGCCGAATGGGCATCTACAACCCGCAGGGCGCATTCGTCGGCGTACCGATCCGTGTCGGGAAAAAAATTGTCGGGGTATTGGCCGCACAACCCGCACCCGGCATGAAGAAGTTGCTCAACGAATACCAGCGCTTTCTGGAAATGGTCGCCAACCTGATCGGCCAGAGCGTGCGCCTGTCGCAGGAAGTGGCGCAGGAGAAAATGCAGATCACCGAAGAACGCGATGTGCTGCGCCGCAGCGTGCGCGGACAATACGGCTTCGACAACATCATCGGCCACACTCAAGCGATGCGCCGCATCTTCGAGCAAGTGCGGCTGGTGGCCAAGTGGAACACCACCGTGCTGATACGCGGCGAAACCGGCACAGGCAAGGAGCTCATCGCCAACGCCATCCATTACAACTCGCCGCGCGCGCGCGGCAGCTTCGTCAAACTCAACTGTGCTGCGTTGCCCGAGACGCTGCTTGAATCGGAATTGTTCGGCCACGAAAAAGGTGCCTTCACCGGCGCGGTGGCGCAACGCAAAGGCCGCTTCGAACAGGCCGAAGGCGGTACGGTATTCCTCGACGAGATCGGCGAAATCTCCGCCTCGTTCCAGGCCAAGCTGCTGCGCGTGTTGCAGGAAGGCGAATTGGAACGCGTCGGCGGCACAAAAACCATCAAGGTGGATGTGCGCGTGGTTGCCGCCACCCACCGCGATCTGGAAGCGGAAGTAGAAAGAGGACGCTTCCGCGAGGACTTGTATTACCGCCTCAATGTCATGCCGCTGTACCTGCCGCCGTTGCGCGAACGTATGGAAGACATCCCGGAGATCGCGCGCTTCCTGGTGGAGAAAGTCAGCACGCAACAGGGAAGGCATCTCAGCCTGACCGATACTGCACTGCGCGTACTGATGCATCACGATTGGCCGGGCAATGTGCGCGAACTGGAGAATTGTCTGGAACGCGCCTCGGTGATGACCGAAGGCAATGTCATCGACCGCGACGCCATCCTGCTCACCGGCATCGATGAAAAGATCTCGGCCAGTCGTGGCGCGATCCAGGAACTGAATCTCGACGACCCCAATCTCGACGAACGCGAAAAAGTCATCGCCGCGCTGGAACAGGCCGGCTGGGTGCAAGCCAAAGCCGCGCGCCTGCTCGACATGACGCCACGCCAGATCGCCTACCGCATCCAGACGCTGAACATCAAAGTGCGGCAGATCTGACAGGCATGCAATTTGCTGCCTGATACGTAAGGTTGAAAAAACGACCATTCAACCGACAAGGACGGGACAAAACGCTGCCCATTGTTTCATTTACTCCAAAATATACGGGACTCACATGGCCATCAAAGACATCAAAGGTTTTTCCGACAAAGCCAAGACAGACGCCGAACTAAAGTCAAAACTCATCTCCTGCCAAAAAGTTCGCGAGCTGCTCACGCTGGCAAGCGAGAGCGGCTTCCACTTCATCGAGGATGAGATGTATCCACCCAATGAGCCGCAGTTCACCGCCGACCAGCTTTCCGAAAGACTGGCCAAAGCACTGCTGCGCGCCTAGACGGGATGGGGGCTATGAACAACGGGAACCGGGGAACGCCCCGGTTCTTTGTCACCTACACCGGAGTCAAGCTGCCGTTCAAGCTGGTCAACGAACTGCAATCCAGCGAAGTAGAGAACCGCAATACCTACTTAAAAGGCTACTTCGACGCACAGGATCGACTCACCGGATTCGAGAAGGTCGCTTACGGCGAGGTCGAGCTGATGCACTGCTACGAATATCACGACAGCGGCAAACTGAAATGGGTGGAGATCACTGATATCGACGGTGAGGTGGCTGTGTTGATTTACGACACAGAAGGCAACCAGATGCCTGCTTGATATTCGATATGCAACAACCTGGCTTCATTCGTGCCATAACGAAAATTGTTTCAGCGAACGAAAAAACGCCATGTCATGATTGGGCCAAAGCTGCGCATGTTCTTCCTGTCCCAGTCTCTTCAGCTTGCGTATGCTTTCCAGCGCCAAGTCTTCGCGGTCTTGCCAACACAATCCGGGCGCTATTTCTTTATCCAGATTCTCGCTCAGATCTGCTGCATCGCCGCAGAGTACGATGGGTGCTCCTTTGGGAAGCTCCACCCACAATGACATGTGTCCCGCAGTATGGCCGGGCGACGAGATGGCGCGCACTCCCGGCACCAGATCGTATTCGCCTTGTTTGATCTGCCACGGATAGTTTCCCGCAAAATCAGATGCGAAATACGCCACATCGTCACCGCTGCGCGCTGATGCAATCTCATCCTGCTGCACATGCACCTCGGTACCGCACACATCGCACAAGCCACCCGCATGATCGAAATGCAGGTGACTGAGGAACACCATATCCACATCCGCAGGGGTTAATCCCAGTTTCGCCAGATGATGAGGCAGGCGCTGCGGCTCTTGCATGTCGGGCGCGCCGAAAGCAAAGATCTCGGGATCGTAGTAATGCGCCCGCCGTACAGGATCGGCGATCTTGGCGTAGTCGCAACCGACGTCGAACAGGATACGCCCGTTCGTGGTTTCGATCAGGTAGGCCAGAATCGGCGCCTGAATGATCTCTCCTTGCCCGCAATTACGGGTAGACAACGATTTGTCGTAACGATGGGTGGCGGTCAGTAGCGGCCATAGGCGCAAGACGTGGCTCATGCCGTAGCCTGTTTATTTGCTGATGATTCGGTAAGTGCTTCGATCACGGCCGCCGTCAGGATGAGAGCGCCTCCCAAGGCCTCTTTCATGGACAGATGCTCGCCGCCGATCAGCACTGCCGAAAATACCCCCACCACCAACTCGGCCAGCAGCAAGATAGCGGCCTTACCTGCATCCAGTCGTGCCACTCCGTAAAAAGTCGCGAGCGTGCCCGGAATCACCCAGAGCAAGCCCAAGGCTAGCAATGCCCAGATATGTGTCGCTTCGAGCGCAGGCGCTGACCTCTCACTCCAGAATATCCATCCGAGCGAGATCACCGTGCATCCCGCAAAGACTGCGGCTGCGCGTATCATTTCCGGCAGGCTGTGACCGACCCGGATCGCGACGTTATTCAATGCAAAAGCAAGGCCTGATGAGAGCGCCAGCAAATCGATCAGCGATAACGGAGTGGCGAATATCGCCGACCCGCCCAGTGTCGCAACCAGTCCCGTCAACGCCAGCACCAGCGCGCTGAGGCGCAATGGAGTGAAGGGCTCCGCCAAAAATATTCGTGCCGCCAAAATCGTCCACACCGGCGCCAGATAGAACAGCAACATCACCCGAACCACATTTCCCTCGGCCAGTGAGGTGGCGAATGACGCGTTCGCCCAGCCACCCAACAGGCAGATGAGCAACACCAGTCCCCGCTGGTCGCGCCATCGCGGCAAGCTGCGCCAGGCGAAAGGCAGCAGCACCAAAGTGGAGATGCCGTAAACGAACACCTGCACAAAGCTGACATGGATTCCCGCCACATCGAATGCCTTGAGTGGCCACCAGAACAGCCCCCACAAGACCGAGCCTGCGAGTAAAATTGAGATCGCTTTGCCTTGCTGCAAAGTGCCTGTAACTTGAGTAGCCATCGGATATCTCTGGGAGAAAAAGAATCGCCCGCTTCGACCAGGGCCAAAGCGGGCGAGCAAACTAGCTTACTTCGACAATGCCTTCACAAACTGGTCATCAAGGGTGGAGAAAATCGCCACCGGCTTTTTGATCTGACCGCTCTTCATCAGTATCTCGTTGATGACTTCGCCGCTGACGAAATAAGACTTGGTGTCCTTGCCCTTGGCGAACGGCTTTTGCATTTCCTTGGACGGGATGTTGTAAACGCCTTGCAGTTGCTCAAGCACTTCCTTGCCCGACACGCCAATCGCCTTGCCGATGATCTCGGATGCTTCTGTCGGATTGCTCTTCATGTATGCCAAGCCTTCCAGATAGGCTTTGATCAGGCTGGTGATCTCTTTGCCATTTTTCTTGATGTGCTGTTCGTCAAATACCAGCACGTCAGCGATCAGCCCAGGCGCTTCCTTGGAGGAATAGATCACCTGGAATTTCGAACCACCGTCCATAGCCAGGATCTGCGACACGTTAGGCTCATAGGTGACGCCCACAGGGACTGCGCCAGATGCCATCGCCGACGGAATGGCTTCGGGAGTCATGTTCACCGGGCTGATGTCCTTGTCGGTCATCCCGTTGACCTTGAGGGCATAAGAGATCAGAAAATCAGAAGGAGACAGCGGAGCGTAAGCGACCTTCTTCCCTTTCAATTCGCTGATCTTGGAAATCGGCTTGGCTGCCAGCACGGCATCGCCACCGTTGGAGTAGTCGATGGGCATCACCACCTTGAACACCTGACCCTGTGCGGCAGCGCCGATCACCTGATCGTAGGTCATCAATGCCCCGTCAGCCGCCTTGCCTGTCAGCGCCGAGGGCAGCATCGCAGGATCGGCAAACGTCTGCAAAGTCACTTTCAGGTCATACTTCTTATAGAAGTCTTTGCCTTCGGCAACATAGAACGGCGAGTAGCCGATCCAGGTGGTCAATGCGATCTTGAGCGGAGTAACAGCACCCGCGGAGAACGAAGCTGACAGCAGCGCTACGACAGCGATAAGTTTCTTGATTTGCATTTTGATACTCCTTGCTTGGGTTGATGAAAGAGGTGTGATGCTTGATGTTTATTCTCTGCGGCATTCAGAGTGTTAGCAGTTTGTGTACCATCCATACGCATGGCGGTTTTGCTCACAACTGCCAATCCGGAGTGCGATTTTTTGCACTCGAATCGGGCAGAGAACGAAGGCCGTGCACAACGATGGTGATGATTGGTGATCATCATTTTCCGCAGCTGGCTTGCCAGTATTGAAAGTGCGATTTTTCGTTCAGCCCCATCCACGAATTGATCTGCCACAGATCCGCGACCGGTTGTCCGGAGAACGGCAAGGTATGCAGATAGCCATCGGGACCGAACTCAGGCGTCATGGTCGTGATGGAAAAACCCTGGTCGCGTTGCATCGTCCAGATCGCTTCCCAATAGCGCTGGTGGGATGCCAATGCCCCCGCATATTCCGGCGCGGCTGGATGCGGCACTTGCGGTCCCTGGTCATAACCCACGCGACCGTGGACGTGATGAGCATGGTGCGCCACTTCAAGCACGGCATCCCATTCTTCATCCAACTGCCGCTCCAACACCACCACCCAGTGACTGAAATCGCAAGTGAGCCTCAGTTCCGGCAGGCGTTGCAGGATCGCGAGTGTCGTCCACGGATTGAACAGCGAGCGGCTGCGATGCGTCTCGAAGCTGCAAGTGATGCCCATGCGCGCTGCGATCTCCTGCGACTCACCGAAGAACCGCACACTCTGCTGCAGCGACCATGCATCGCAGCCTCCGATGATGGTCACAAATTTGGGTTCAAGCTCTTGCCCCAGGCGCAACTGACGCTCTACGTCCGCCACGTGCTCTTCCACAGCGGCATGGCGACGCGGCACATAGCCGCCCGCAGTCACGATCTCTTGAATGTATTCAAGTCGCCGGGACTGAAACGCAGAACGCAGCTCATCGCGATACGCCTGTAGCCCATCCGCGCCACCTTCCAATCCGGCAAAACCCGCCTCGACTGCCTGATCCGCCGCTGATGCAAGCGAACCTGTATGTCCCCACAGTGTTTTAAAGAGTTTCAGTTCCATATTCTTCAGCCGCGTTGCTTGAGGTAAGCACGCCAGCCACCGAAGCGGGTGATGTCTTCTGCCTCCGCCACCGCATATTGCTCACAGACGAAACCCAGCACCTGCCCGCCGTCAGCCAGCGTGATCGTGCCGATGCCTAACGGCGCAGGTATGCCTGCGACGAACGAACCGAATTCCAGCGCAGCCATCTCCCAGACCTCTACATCGATGGCGTTGCCGTTCTCCCCCGCCGGCACTCGCACCATGCCCGGACGATATGGCGGACCGCCTGGCAGCGCATACAGTTTGTAGTCGGCTGAACTCTTGGTACGTGCGACCAAGTGGGCACCGCGAGCGGTGAGTTGATGATTGAGCGGCAGTCCTTCAAGATGCGCACCGCAGACCGCGACGCGCACGCGCCCATCGTTCGACTCCTTCATCTGCAGTGCAGAAGATGCATTCACGCCACTGTTCAATCTGTCTGCCAGATGCAGCAACGGCACATCCTGATGCGCGGGTGCCACCAGCGTGATACCGAACGGCAGGCCGTTGTCCTGCAAGCCCGCCGGAACAGCGATGGCGGCACAATCCAGCAGGTTCATGAAATTGGTGTAATAGCCCAGATTCGCGTTCAGTCGGATCGGGTCGACCAGCATCTCCTCGATGCGGTAGATGGTGCCTGCCGTCGGCGTGACCAGACAGTCGATCTTTTCCCAGATCAACGCTGCTTCTTTGCGCAGCGCTTCCAGTTGGTACATGCCGCTGTATGCATTGGCTGCGGAGAATTTTTTCGCACCGGCGATGATCTCGCGCACCACCGGGTGAATGACTTCTGACCGGGCATCGAAGAATTCGCGGATCGCGGCATAACGTTCCGCGACCCAAGGCCCTTCGTACAGCAATCGTGCCGCATTCAGGAAAGGCGAGAAATCGATCTCGACCGCCGTGCCGCCGATCGCCCTCAATGCCTCGCAACTGCACTTAAACAATGCAGCCGCCTGCTGATTTCCGAAGAACTGCAGCTGCTCGGCGCGCGGAATACCAAAACGGAAAGTCGCGGCCCGCCCGAAATCGAAACCATGCGTGAGCATCTGGCGCGAGTAGGCATCCTGTTTGTCGAATCCGGCTGCCACGGACAACACGTCGGACGCGTCCGCCGTATTGAGCGCGAAGATGGACACGCAATCCAGCGAGCGGCATGCAGGCACCACGCCGCGTGTAGACAACCAGCCGCGGGTGGGCTTCACACCCACCAGGTCGTTGAACGCGGCAGGCACCCTCCCCGACCCTGCGGTATCGGTACCCAAACTGAAACTGACCTGCCCCAGTGCCACGGCCACTGCCGAACCGGAACTGGAGCCGCCGGAGATGTACGCGGGATCATATGCGTTGCGGCATGCGCCGTAAGGCGAACGGGTGCCGTTCAGCCCGGTGGCGAACTGGTCGAGGTTGGTCTTGCCGATGGGGATCGCACCCGCATCGATCAGTCGTTGCACCACGGTCGCGTGCTGTTGCGGCAGATAGGCATATTCCGGACAGCCCGCCGTGGTCGGCACGCCTGCCAGATCGATGTTGTCCTTGATGGCGAATGGGATGCCATACAGTGGCAACTCGGCTGGATCCTTATCCTGAAGCGCATCGACATAGCCGCATATCTCATCCATCGACAGTCGGTATATCCATGCCCGATGCGCGTCGTCACCAATGCGCCGCTGAATATCTTCCATCACATCGAGCGGATGCAGTTCTCCCGTCAGATAGCGCTGGCGCAACGAGGCGATGTCTAGGCTATAGCTCATCTTGTCCTCACGCATCGCTCTGGATGACCAGCAAGTCTTGACCTGCCGCGACCTGCCCGCCGGTGCGGCAATGCAACTGGATGATCTCGCCGTCACAGGGTGCAACCACCGCGATTTCCATCTTCATCGATTCGATGACCAACAACGTATCTCCTGCCTTGACCTTGCTGCCGATCTCAACCGGGATGGCCCACACATTACCCGCGACATGCGCGGCGACGGCGCGGCTGCCCGGCGGCAGATCAAGCTCGCTGTCGGTACCGGCTTCCGACACTGTGCTGTCGGAGGCGTACTCGGCCTGGCCGTTGGCTTTCCACATCTCGCGTTCCGCGGCGAAGGCCGCTCGCTGTGTATCGCGGAACGCGCTGATCTCCTTGTCGTTGGCTTGCAGGTAACGGTTGTAGTCCTTCAGGCTGAAGGTCGTTTCTTCTATCCTGAGCTTGAATCGCCCAGCCACGAAGTCCTCGCGCATCTTGAGCAGCTCCTGCTCCGATACCGGATAGAAACGGATCTGGTCGAAGAAGCGCAGCAACCACGGTTTCCCTTGCTGGAAATCAACCGTCTGTTTGTAGCGGTTCCACATCTGTATGGTGCGGCCCACAAACTGATAACCGCCGGGGCCTTCCATGCCGTACACACACATGTAGGCACCGCCGATGCCGACCGCGTTCTCCGGTGTCCAGGTGCGCGCCGGGTTGTATTTGGTGGTGACCAGACGATGACGCGGATCGAGCGGCGTCGCCACCGGCGCGCCGAGATAGACATCGCCCAGGCCCATCACCAGATAGCTGGCGTCGAACACGATACGCTTCACTTGCTCGATGTCGTCCAGCCCGTTGATGCGGCGGATGAACTCGATATTGCTCGGACACCAGGGCGCATCCTTGCGCACCGATTGCATGTATTTCTGGATCGCCAGCTGCGTGGATGGATCGTCCCACGACAACGGCAGGTGCACGATGCGCGTCGGCACTTGCATGTCTTCGATCGGGGGCAACTGTTTTTCTGCTTTGATCAGTATCTTCAGCAACCGATCACGCGACAGGACGCGGCTGTCGAAATGGATCTGTAACGAGCGTATGCCCGGCGTCAGGTCTAGGATGCCGGGCAATCTTCCCTCGTCCATCGCCTGCTGCACCCACTGCATCAGCGCGTGCACCCGGAAACGCAAGTTGATGTCGAGCACCAGCGGGCCGTATTCGATGAGCAGGTTGCGGTCGCCGGACTGGCGATAGACCACCTGTACCTGCTCACCTTTAGCCGGAATGCTGTGGATGACGGGACTGCCCATCTTTTTGGCAACAGGAAACTCGCGCAACGCCTCGGGCAGACTCAGCCCTGCGATGGTCTGGTCTTGCAGTTGCTCCAGATGATTGGCTTGTTCCAGAGTCATCCAGCGGAAGCGCACCGTGTCGCCCGGACGCAGCTGTCCTATCTTCCACAACTCGGCGTGGGCAATGGTCACCGGACACACGAAGCCACCGAGGCTGGGGCCGTCCGGGCCGAGAATGACCGGCATGTCGCCGGTGAAATCCACCGCACCGATGGCATAGGCGTTGTCGTGGATGTTGGACGGATGCAGCCCCGCCTCGCCGCCGTCCTGCCGTGCCCATTCCGGCTTGGGGCCGATCAGGCGCACACCGGTGCGGCTGGAGTTGTAGTGCACTTCCCAGCCGGTTGCGAAGAAAGTCTCGATGTCGGACGGTGTGAAGAAATCCGGTGCACCATGCGGGCCATACAGCACACCGATCTCCCACTGATTGCTGTAAGTGGGGATCAGGTTTGTCGGCAACACGTGGGGTGCGCGGGGTGCGGATTCAACGCCGAGGTGCAACACATCGCCGCTGCGCAAAGTGCGCCCGCCGTGACCGCCGAACTGACCCAGCGTGAAAGTGGATTTGCTGCCGAGATATCCGGGCACATCGAAACCGCCGGCGACGGCCAGATAAGTACGGCAGCCGCCGCCTTGTACTGCCCCCAGTCGCAACACGCTGCCTGACTTGATCACATGACTGCGCCAGAACTTCAGCGGCTTGCCATCCAGTTCTGCCTTCATCGCTGCACCGGTCAACGCGATGACTGTGTCGCTATTGAATTTCAGGGTCGGGCCTGAGACAGTCAGCTCCAGTCCGGCCGCATCTTCAGCATTGCCCAACAGTTGGTTGCTCAGTCGGAAAGCCAGCGCATCCATCGGCCCCGACGGCGGCACGCCGATGTTCCAGTAGCCAAGGCGTCCGGGGTGATCCTGTATCGTGCTTTGCACGCCGGGTTCCAGCACGTCGATGGTGTTCGGTTTGTAATGGAAGCCGTTCAGGTAACGCGTGGTCTGCTTGCCTTCGGCGAACACGCGGTCAGCCACGATCTGGCGCAGATATTCCAGATTGGTCTCGATACCATCCACACGCGTGTCAGCCAGTGCGTCACGCATCTTCTCCAGCGCCGATTCCCGATTCATCGCCTTGACGATGATCTTGGCGATCATCGGATCGTAATAGGGCGGGATATCGCTGCCGCGCTCCACCCAGGTCTCGTTGCGCGCATCGTCGGAAAATTCGACACCGCTCAACACCCCGCTGGAAGGCTGGAAATTCTTGTTGGGATCTTCCGCATACAGACGCACCTGTATCGAAGCGCCCTTGGGTCTGATCTGCACTGTGTCGAGCGGGTGCAATTCGCCCGCCGCCTGCAACACCATCCATTCGACCAGGTCGACGCCGGTGACTTCTTCGGTGACGCCATGTTCGACTTGCAGACGCGTGTTCACTTCGAGGAAATAGAACTCGCCGTTGTGCGCATCGAACACGAATTCCACCGTGCCAGCCGATTGGTACTGCACGGCTTCGCCCAGGCGCACGGCTGTTTCCAGCAGATGTTTTCTGACTTCCGGGGTCAGGTTCGGCGCGGGCGTCTCTTCGATCACTTTCTGGTTGCGGCGCTGCACCGAGCAGTCGCGCTCGCCCAGCGCAATCACGTTACCCTTGCCGTCACCGAACAATTGCACTTCGATATGGCGCGCGTGTTCAACGTATTTCTCCAGATAGATGCCGGCATCCTTGAAGTTGGCACGCGCCAGACGTTCGACCGACTGGAAGGCCTCGCTCAGTTCGTCCGCGCTCCAGCACAGACGCATACCGATACCGCCGCCACCGGCGGTGCTCTTGATCATCACCGGGTAACCGATGCGCGCTGCCTCGGCATGTGCATGACCGACATCGGCCAGCAGTCCGCTGCCCGGCAGCAACGGCACATGGTTCTGTTCGGCCAGTTCGCGCGCTGTGTGTTTCAGACCGAAGCGGCGCATCTGATCCGGCGTCGGGCCGATGAACACCACGCCCGCCTCGGCGCACTGCTCGGCGAAGGCGGCATTCTCGGAAAGGAATCCGTAGCCCGGATGGATGGCTTGCGCACCGGTTGCGCGAGCGACTTCGAGGATGCGCTCGCCGCGCAGATAACTTTCGGCAGCGGGCGCTGCACCGATGCACACGGCTTCATCCGCCATCTGCACATGCAGCGAACGCGCATCGGCCTCGGAGTAGACCGCCACAGACCGGATACCCATCCGCTTCAGGGTGCGGATGATGCGGCAGGCGATCGCGCCGCGATTGGCTATCAAGACTTTATTGAACATGGCTCACCTGAATCGCAGGTCGTCCTGCGTGTTTGTCATGCATCCGGTCGTCCGGATGCGCTGTGTTATTGAGTGACTGCATCCCAGATCAACAGACGCACCGGCGTCGGGTTGTAGGCGTTGCACGGATTGTTCAGTTGCGGGCAGTTGGAGATCAGCACATACACATCCATCTCCGCGCGCATCTCCACATACTTCCGGGTGCAGAGATGCCGTCGGCAAAGGTGAGCTCGCCTTGCGGGGTCACCGGCACGTTCATGAAGAAGTTCACGTTGGCAGTGAGGTCGCGCTTGTCCATGCCGCAACCACAATGTCCGAGCGCGTGCAGGAAACTGTCGCGGCAGCTGTGCATGAATTTCTTGTCGATGGCGTAGCGCACGCTGTTGCTCTCCGCCGCACAGGCGCCGCCCAAGCGTGTCGTGACGACCGCAGGTATCGGCGACGATGGTCATCAGCACGTTGCCTTCGGTGGACATCAGGCTTGTACCGGCGGTCAGGTACAGGTTGCCCTGTTCGCGGATGGTGTCGACCGCGCTGTAGCGCTCTTCCGGGTTGTGCGCGTTGTAGAACAGCGTATCCACGGCCTGATTGCCTTCCAGATCGAGGATGCGGAATACTTGCCCGCGCTTCACTTCATGCAGCCAGGATTCGCCGGCCGGCAGAATGAGGTCGTAGCTCGCTTGTTGCGGTGTCAGTTTGCTTTCAACGATAGTCATGTTCTCTCCTGTTCTCAGCGGAACAACAATTCGGTGTTGTAGAAGCCGCGCACGTTCTCAGGGCGGAAATTGCGGCAGTAGTCATTCTTCATCGGGAGTGCCGCAGTGCCAAGCCTGCAGCAGAACCGGCTTGGGGGCGTACTGCGGATTGGGGTCGAGCGGATGCTGGCAGGCCGACATCACGACCAGCACGTTCATCTCGAAGCGCAACTCGACGAAATCACCCGCCTTGGAATGATTGGACTGATAGAGCAGGTTGCCTGCCTCGTCCGCACTCACCTTGCTGAAGAAATTCACGTTGGGCACGATGTCGCGCTTGCCCAATCCCCACTTGCCGAGCTCGATGATCATGCTGTCGCGCGCATTGCGGTACATGGCGTTGCGAGCCTGCTGGTAATCGGCCTTGCCGTATTTCTTCTCAACCAGCGCCGCATTGGTCATGCCGCAGATCGTGTCGTGCCAGCCGCAGCTGTCTTCGATGACGGAGGCCAAGCACGCGTCCCATGTCGGAATAGCACACGAAGCCTTTGCTCAGATGCGCGGTGTGCTGTGCCTTCAGCGTGTCCGCCATGTTGTAGCGTTCCAGTTTCTCTTCCTGGTTGTAGAACAACGTGGACAGGTTGGCGCCGCCTTCCACATCGGTGATGCGCAACGCAGTCCCGCGTTTCATCACGAAAGACCAGTGCGCACCGCCGGGAATGGTCTCTTCCCACAGCATGTTCTGTTTGGATAGTTGTTTTGTCATAGCAGTCTCTCCTCATTGCATGTCGTTTTGCTGCGCTTCCGCCTGCCTGGTCATCCGCTCCAGCAGCTCGCGGTCGGTGCGCATGCCGGCGGTCTCGCGGATGCGCGTCAGGATCTCTTTTTTCTGCAGCAGGAATTCAGGCGCGAGCTTCATGTCCTGATCGCGCTGTGCCGGCAGACTTGACCGGATAGATGCTGTCGATACGCCCCGGACGCGGCGCCATCACGCACCACGCGCTGACCGAGATAGATCGCCTCTTCCACATCGTGCGTGACGAACACGATGGTGGTCTTTTCCAGTTTCGATACATGCAGGATCAGGTCGTGCATCACTTCGCGCGTCTGCGCATCGAGCGCACCGAAAGGTTCGTCCATCAGCAGTATCTGCGGGCGCGGCAGCAGTGCACGCGCAATGGCGACCCGCTGCTGCATACCGCCGGATAGCTGGTTGGGGTAGGCGTCGCGGACATGTGTCAAGTCCCATCAGGTCGAGCAATGCATCCGCACGACCCGACGCTGCTTCGACATCGGCCGAGGTGGAGTCTTCTCGATTGACCTGCAGCAGGCGGCTGAACTTGATGTTGTCCATCACCGACAGCCATGGATACAGGCTGTAGTGCTGGAACACCATGGCGCGATCGACGCCGGGGCCGCTGATCGGCACTCCATCCACTTTGATGCTGCCGGAAGACAGGGTCTCCAGCCCGCCGATACAGCGCAACAGCGTGGATTTGCCACAGCCGGACGCGCCGACGAAGGTCACGAATTCATTGCTGCCCACGGTCAGGTTCACATCCTGCAAGGCAACGATGTTGCGTTCGCCATCGCCGAATGTCTTGCCTGCCGCTTCAATGCTGATCTTTGATATCCATCATTTGCCCTATTTCTTGTACAACCATGGAAAGTTCTTGCGATGCAGCCAGCGGAAGAACTGGTCGATCACCAGACCGATGAGTCCGATCAGGATGATCCCGGCGAAGATCTTGTCGGTCTGCATGAAGCGTTGCGCCTTGAGAATGGAATAGCCCAGGCCGGAATTGGCCGCGACCAGTTCGGCCACCACCAGATAGGTCCACGCCCAGCCCATGGTGATGCGCAAGGTGTCGAGCAGTGCCGGTTTGGCGGATTGCACGATCACCAGCGACACGATCTCGCTGCGCGTCGCACCCATGGTCTGTGCAGCCTCGATCTGCGTGATGGGAACGCGGCGCACATCCTCGGCGACCATCAGCACCATCTGAAAGAACGTGCCGATAAAGATGATGGCGATCTTGGAGCTTTCGTCGATGCCCACCCACAACATCACCAAAGGAATGAACGCCACTGCGGGCATGTAGCGGATGAAGTCGGTCAATGGCTCGAGCAAAGCCTGCACCGGACGGTAGGTGCCGATCATCAGCCCCAGCGGGATCGCGAGCACAGCGGACAAGGCGAATCCGGCAACGACCCGGTAGGTGCTGATCCACATGTCATGCAGCAGATTGTCATTTTTGTACCAGGTGTACACGCGTGACAGCACATCCATCGGGCCGGGCATGAACACCTTGTCCATCAAACCGCTGCCGGACAGCCACCACCAGGCAGCAAGCGGCAACAACATCCCGGCCAGGGCAAACAACAGATAGGTGCGACGGCTCAGATGCCCGCGTATCACCCAATAGGCGCACCAGCCGGCCATGACTTTGCGGGGGAATGACAAGCTCGACATATCAGAGGACATGCGATGCCTCATGGGAAAGCGCGAGCAAATGTATTGGTGACATGACATGACTCCTGAAATGAAATAGCCCAAGAGGGTGCCAAACAAATTGGTCACAACCTCCCGGGCTTTTATCCCTCCGTGGAGCCTTGTCATCGACAAGACCGAGAACTCTCGGACCAGACACTGTCGACCTTCAATCGACAATCGGAACCCTAGTTCTTCTGCAAGTGGCCGATCAGCAAGATCGACACCCTCGCCATCCTATCAGCAGAAAGCGTGCCAGAGCATAGAGTGGCTTTTCTTCAATGTTTTCTTGCTTGTCCTGAACATTGAAAGATTATTAAAGGTGCGCAGTCATCACCTCACGCACCATAAATGGGCGCAAAATTTCAGTAGCCATTATTATTTATGTTGGCTTCGAGTCGCGCTATGAGCGCAAGTCAATTAATGGATCGTCGGCCCGAGTTATTACATGACTCCGTCCATGCGCTGACGAGATTAAGCGTGGCTCACTGATATATCTACAGATCGTGACATTCTGATTTGTGCCGTAGACAGTCAGGTTGGCAGCATGAGTTGAAGTTCAGAACCGTGCTATGCTCAAACGCGTATTTAACCAATATCAGCTAAACGCAATCATGGGATCCATCCCCGTTATTGCCTTTTCGATTTTGCATACCGCTTCTCACAAAGTTTTGTGCCTGCTCGATTAGAACATTTTCCTGACGCACAATTCTTAATATGAGAAAAAAATCAGACTGTGAAACCGTTGGCACTATCGAGCCAGGTCTTATCGATCAGGACAACCATCTTTGGCTGAAATTCTGGCGTGACCAGCGCACTGATTTTCACCAGTCTGTAGTCAACCCGCTGCTGAGCAAATTCTGGTCTAGTCTTGATCTGGCTCAGGGCAGCCGCGTGTTTGTCCCGCTCTGTGGCAAGAGTTTAGACATGATCTGGCTTGCCCAGCAAGGTCATGAAGTCATCGGCGTTGAGTTGAGTCCGGTTGCGGTGGAGGATTTTTTTCGGGAAAACGGCTTGAATCCGGTTCAGCGGCGGGTGGGACAATTCACTATATGGAACGATGGCAAGCTCAGCATTTTATGCGGTGATTACTTCGCGCTGACCAAGGCAGATATTAGCCAGTTCGATACAGTCTATGATCGGGCGGCACTGACTGCGTTGCCGGAAAATATTCGTAGCCTTTATGTCGCGCAGTTAAGGCGGCTCGTACCGAATACTGCCAAAGTGTTTTTGCTGACCGTCGAGGACGCAGCAGAGAATGCGACGATGAAACAAGCCAATGGCGTGGATGAAGAGATCAAAACACTGTATTCAGCGGGATTCGAGATCGACTTGGCTTATGTTGAAAGCGTGTTTGAACTTGACCCTGAAGCGCCGGATCAGCCCTCTAAACGTGCCGAGTACAAAGTGTATCGACTTTCCGCAAGGTAGCTTGTTTAGGGGCTATAGAAGTACTACCTGTTTGTATCGTACTGAGCCAACACCCTATCAGGGCACCATAGCAAACAACTGCGGGTGCTTTTTCTTGTAGCCATTCAGTTGCTGCACGGTCATCGGCGTGAGTTCTTTGATGGCGACCCAAATCTGCAACGGGTGTTGCGCAGGTTTGGACAGCACCTTTGCCAATGCAGCCCAGGCCGACCAGTCTATCTCCGGCATGCGTTCACGCACCCCGGCAGGCAGATTGGCGGCAGTCTTGCTCAGACTGCGCAACAGCCGCAACGTCTCGGTGCGGGTCAGTCGGCTGTCGAAGAACTCGGTCTCGTTGAGTTCTTCGGTCAGCGTCAGGATATCCAGTCCGATCTGTTCCATCAGTCCCAGCATGGCACCGGTCAGCATGTTTGATCCTTTGTATAGATCGCATCGCGCAGCAAGCAAAGCTACGTGTATCGGTTTGCGATCCACGCCTTCGCGTATCTGATGGCGACAGGAGAATCCGTTGGCGAGGATGGTGGCGTCGGCAGGTGAAGCGCGCAGTGCGGGCAGCAGATCGAGCTCGGCCATTTGCATGGAGATGTCGGCGTGCTCTGCTTCCAGTCCGAAACTGCCCGCCATGCCGCAACAACTGGCCTCGATGAATTCGAACTCGAACTCCGGAATCAGCCGCAGCACTTTGCGCAAGCGACTTCATCGCGCCGACCGCCTTCTGGTGGCAATGTCCATGCACCAGGGTCTTGCCGCGCGCCAGCGGCTTGAATTCGAGGTTGAAGCGTTTGCGGTCATGTTCTCTGGCGATGAATTCTTCGAGCAGATAGACCTGTTTGGACAACGCCACCGCCTCTTCGCCCAAGCCGAGTTTCAGATGATCGTCGCGCAAGGACAGGATGCACGAGGGTTCCAGCCCGACGATGGGCGTGCCCGCTGCCAAGGCCGGACGCAGTGCTGCCTGCAATCGGCATGCTTCGCGCCGCGCCGCTTCCACTTGCCCCAATGACAGATAGGTGCGGCCGCAACACAGGGCGCGCTCCGGCTCTTCATCATCCGGCAACGGCTGCAAGGGGATGACGCGATAGCCCGCAGCGGTGAGCACCTGATGCGCGGCCTGCGCGATCTCCGGCTCGAAGTGCAAGGCGAAGGTATCGACGAACAGGATCACATCCCTGTCGCTCGCTTCAATCCCGGCACTGATGACGGGTGCGGCATACGGCGCAACAGCAGGTTCCGGCAATTGGCGTTTTGCCGCGATTCCCAATAAGTGTTCGCCCAGATTCGCCAACCATGGAGTGCGATTGCGCCAGCGGATCAGAACTCGCGCAACGATGACGATGATGCAGCCAATCCGGCAGGCTCGCCACCAGCTGATCCCGATATGACACGCCCAGTCGCTCATTGCGCTGTGCCTGATATTCGATCTTGATCGCGGCCATATCCACCTGGTTGGCGCATTCGCGTTTGCAGCCCTTGCAGCCGACACAGAGTTCCATCGCGGCAGCGAGCCGTGGGTCGGCGAACGCATCTGCTCCAAGCTCGCCGTTCAATGCTGCCTTCAGCACCACCACCCGACCACCCGGAGAATGCAGCTACATCGTCGGTGGCGCGGAAGCTGGGGCACATCACCCCCTTGGGTGTGCGCTGACACTGCTTGTCGCTGATGCACACCGCCACAGCCTTGGCGAAATCGCCGCCAGTGGCGGGAATGCCGGCATAGGCATCGCCCTGCCCTGCAGTTTCATAAGATGACCAGTCGAGATGATGTTTCATGATGAGTGAAGAGGCAAATTCAGTGCCAGCTCATGAAGAATGGTGCTGGCGTTGCTCAACCCGCCACTTGAAACCGGAACGCTTTGCGATTTTGTCGCCTTCGCCACAAGACTCGTTGAGTGTCATGTGCCGTTTGCAACAGTCCGCCATATCGCCAATTCACGCCTCATATAAAACAATCGTTTAGAAACACATATTGTTCGGGCACGCTGCTTGCTCATTCTCTGGCAAACCCTAGTCGGAGGATCAAACCGTGCAACTACCCGTCATCAATAATGCAGCAAGCGAAGCCCCCAAAGGCGGCTGTTCCGCCGGATCGTGCGGCTCGACCGACGATCAGATGAATCACCTGCCGGAGCATATCCGCCAGAAGGTGTTCAACCATCCGTGCTATTCAGAAGAGGCGCACCACTACTTCGCGCGCATGCATGTGGCGGTCGCTCCGGCCTGCAACATCCAGTGCAATTACTGCAACCGCAAGTACGACTGCGCCAACGAATCGCGTCCCGGCGTGGTGTCCGAGTTGCATCATCCGGTGCAGGCGGTGAAGAAGGTGCTGGCCGTCGCGGCGACCATTCCGCAAATGACGGTGCTGGGCATCGCCGGTCCCGGCGATCCTTTGGCAAATCCGGCGCGCACCTTCGAGACGTTCCGCATGCTGTCCGAGCAAGCGCCGGACATCAAGCTGTGCGTCTCGACCAACGGTCTGTCGCTGCCGGAGAATGTTGAAGAGTTGGCGAAGTACAACATCGACCACGTGACCATCACCATCAACTGTGTCGATCCCGACGTGGGCGCGCAGATCTATCCGTGGATCTTCTGGAAGAACAAGCGCATCAAGGGACGCGAAGCCGCAGCCATCCTCATCGAGCAGCAACAGAAGGGGCTGGAGATGCTGGTCGCCAAGGGCATCCTGGTCAAAGTGAACTCGGTGATGATCCCCGGCGTGAACGACAAGCATCTGGAAGAAGTGTCGAAGATCGTCAAGGCCAAGGGCGCGTTCCTGCATAACGTGATGCCGTTGATCTCCGAAGCGGAGCACGGCACTTACTACGGCCTCACCGGCCAGCGCGGCCCGACGAATGAAGAGTTGCAGGCCTTGCAAGATGCATGCGAGGGCGACATGAACATGATGCGCCATTGCCGCCAGTGCCGTGCCGATGCGGTGGGGCTGCTTGGCGAAGATCGCGGTGCCGAGTTCACCATGGACAAGGTCGAAAAGATGGAGATCAACTACCCCGAAGCGATGAAGATGCGCGCCGAGGTGCATGCCGCCATCAACGAAGAACTGGAAAGCAAGCGTATCGCCAAGGAAGCCAAGGTGCAGTTGGTCAGCATCCAGGGCATCAAGCCGAAAACCGAAACACGTCCCGTACTGATGGCGGTCGCCACCAAGGGCGGCGGCGTGATCAACGAACACTTCGGCCATGCCAGCGAGTTCCTGATCTACGAAGCCTCATCATCTGGCGTGCGCTTCATCGGCCACCGCAAGACCACGCCTTACTGCGAAGGCGGCGATACCTGCGGCGACGGCGAGAGCGCGCTGGACAAGACATTGCGCGTGCTGGCCGGTTGCGAAGCCGTGTTGTGCAGCAAGGTCGGCTACGAACCCTGGGGACCGCTGGAAGCCGCAGGCATCCAGCCCAACGGCGAGCACGCAATGGAAGCCATCGAGGACGCCATCCTCAAGGTGTATGAAGAGATGCGCGTCGCGGGCAAGCTGGAAGTGAAATTGAACGAACAGCAGAAAGTGGCATAAGGCTTGAAAACCATTTGCCACAGAGAACACAGAGATCACAGAGAAAGACAATCCGCCTAACTCTCTGTGTGCTCTGTGGTCTCTGTGGCTAAAAAAGGTTTTGTCTCTAACTAAGGAATACGATCATGGCACTTGAAATCATCGAATCCTGTACCAGCTGCTGGGCATGCGAACCGCTGTGTCCGAGCAAGGCGATCTACGAGGCGAAGCCGCACTTCCTGATCGACCCGGACAAATGCACCGAGTGTGCGAGCGATTTCGAAGACCCGCAGTGCGCGACCATCTGCCCCATCGAGGGTGCGATCCTCAACGAGGACGGCGTGCCGCTGAACCCGCCCGGTTCGCTCACCGGCATCCCGTTGCAGAAGCTGGCGGCGTGACATGGCCACAGTGATCTTTTACGAGAAGCCCGGTTGCGGCAACAACACCAAACAAAAGGTATGGTTGGCCGCATCGGGTCACACCGTGCTGGCGAAGAATCTGCTCATCGAAAAATGGAGCGCGGAACGCCTGCTGCCTTTCTTCGGCACGCTGCCTGTGGCGCAATGGTTCAACCCCAGCGCACCGCGCGTCAAATCCGGCGAGGTAAACCCTGCCGAGTTGGACGCGCGGTCCGCACTCGATCTGATGCTCGCCGAGCCGCTGCTCATCCGCCGTCCGCTGATGGAAGTGGAAGGCGAGTTCCGCGTCGGCTTCGATGCCGATGCCGTGCGCATCTGGATCGGCCTTAACGATGCCAAGCCGAAGGGCGACATCGAGGTCTGCCCTAAAGGCCATCTCGCACAACCCTGCCCCACCCCAGAAGCGCCCTCTCCTCAATCCTCTCCCGCAAGCGGGAGAGGAGGCGAACGAGAACAACCTTGTTCAACTCTGGAAACCAGCCATGCCTAAAGCCAACGTCACCTTCGACAACATCGGCCTCACCGTCACTGTACCCGCCGGCACACGCCTGATCGAGATTTCCGAAAAGATCGGCGCGGGCATCACCTACGGCTGCCGCGAAGGCGAATGCGGCACCTGCACGGTGCGCATCGTCAAAGGCATGGAGCACATGAGCGAACGCTCGGTGCTGGAAGACAAGGTGCTGCAAGAGAACATGGCCGGACGCGACCACCGCCTCGCGTGCCAGGCACAGGTACTGGGCGGCGACATCGTGGTGCGCCACGGCTGATCCGAGACCATCATGCCTATCCCGCACCGCTCCCCTTCGACTCCACCGCAGACGCATGGCCTGTATAGCGAACTGATGGCGCATGCAGCCGGACTGCCGAACGACGAACTGTTCGCGCAGATGATCACCAGCCAGATCGACGGCGTGGGTGCGCTGCCGTCCGGACTCGGATTGGATGAAAAAGATTTCTCCGAATTGCTGACACGTCACTTCCCCGGCGTCGAGCTGGTCATCCGCTGCACAGAGAACACCGCCGATCCACGCGCTCTGGAACGCGACGACGTGCTCGCGCTGCTGCTCGAACACCGCGCCTACAAAAACATGTCTGAGGAATGGATGGCGGAGATCGTCACCGCCGCCTGCATGGCCAGCGACCACCTGTGGCAAGACCTGGGGCTGTGGTCGCGCGACTACCTCAGCCGCCTGATGACGCAGAACTTCCCCGCACTCGCGGCGAAGAACGTGCACGACATGAAGTGGAAGAAATTCCTCTACAAGCAACTGTGCGAGAAAGAAGGCATCAATGCCTGCCGTGCGCCGACCTGCGAGTATTGCGCCGATTATTTGAAATGCTTCGGGCCGGAGGATTGATGCCGCTCGACTGTCATTCCGGCGAAGGCCGGAATCCAGCAAAAACAAACATACTGCGAAGCAGGCAAGACCGATGTTGTCCCGCCCTGCGGAGATATTCAATGATCTGGATTCCGGCCTTCGCCGGAATGACGACACTTTGATTTGGCCGCCCATTTGAAATGACCACCGACCGCGCCATCGCCGCTTACCTCGGCCTCGCCATCGGCGACGCGCTGGGCGCGACGGTGGAATTCATGACGCCGCGCGAGATCGCGGCGCAATACGGCATGCACGACACACTGCGCGGCGGCGGCTGGCTGCACCTCAAGCCGGGACAGGTCACCGACGACACCACCATGTCGCTGGCGCTCGGCAACTCCATCCTCGCGCAAGGCAAGGTGGATGCACTCGCGGCAGCACAGGCGTTCGACGCCTGGATGCGCGCCAAGCCGGTGGACATCGGCAACACCGTACGGCGCAACCTGCTGCAGTTCCGCAAGACCGGCAACCCGGAAGCCCCCTACTCCGACCACGACGCAGGCAACGGCGCAGCGATGCGCGTGCTGCCCGTGGCACTTGCCACCTTCGGCCAGGCGGAAGGAACCGTGCGCGCCGCCTGCCGCGCACAGGCCCACGTCACCCACCACTGCGCACTCTCCGATGCCGCCTGCGAATGCCTCGTGTTCATGGTGCAGGATGCGCTGCGCGGTGCGGACAAGAACGACCTGCTGCATAAACACGCCCACCCGCTCGCTGCGCAGTATCCCGAATTCAAATTCCGCGCAGTACGCCAAAGCCGCAACCCCAGCGGCTATGTCGTCGATACGCTGCAGGCCGTGTTCCAGAGCTTCTTCGATACGGACGATTTTCGCGACTGCCTGATCGACGTGGTCAATCGCGGCGGCGATGCCGACACCACCGGCGCGATCGCGGGGATGCTGGCGGGTGCGGTATATGGGCTGAAAGCGATACCCACTCCCTGGCTGAAGAAGCTGGATACGTACACTCGCCATTCATGCGAAGATCAGGCACGGGCGCTGATTCAGTTGGCGAGCAAATTGAATCGCCTTTGATTTACTAAATCATTCATCTTCTCTGGATGACGGTACGTAACTCAAATAATATGCTCATATAGCGCACACTCCCGGACCTCTCTCATGAACTACGACATTCTCATCATCGGTTCCGGCCCCGCCGGACAACATGCGGCCTGGCAAGCGGCGCGTATGGGAAAACGTGCCGCGATCATCGAACGCAAGCCCAAGATCGGCGGAGCTGGCCTGCAAACCGGCACTATTCCCAGCAAGGCGATGCGCGAAGTCGCTTATCTGCTCTCACGCTCCGGGGGCATGCGCCAAGCGCTCGCACCTGATGGCCGCAGTCGTCATGGTTTACTGGCAGATGCTGTACGGCGCAAGGAAGCTGTGATTGCACAACAGGAGTCGGTCATTCTGCAACGACTGTTGCGTCACGGCGTGGCGTTGCTTCCCGGCGAGGCATCGTTCGTTGACGCACATACACTGCAGGTCGCCGATACCTCTGGCCACACGCGCAACATCTCGGCGGAGGTCATCATCCTTGCCACCGGCTCTCGTCCGCGTCGCCCCGCTGATATCCCGTTCGACAAAAAGACAGTGCTGGATTCCACCTCCATCCTCAATCTGCGCCATCTGCCGGACAGTCTGTTGGTGGTAGGTGGCGGTGTGATCGCATGCGAATTCGTTTCTATCTTTGCCGCACTGGGTGTGCAGGTCTGCGTAGTGGACAGCCATGCGCAATTGCTGACCTATCTGAGTGAGGATGTAGTGGGCGTGTTGGCCGACAGCTTCCTCGGCATGGGCGTCACCTTTCACATGCAGGAACGCGTCGTCGAGATTCGACATGAAGGAAACAGCACCGTCACCGTCCTGGGAAGCGGGAAACAGATTCGAACCGATGCGGTTCTCTACGCGCAAGGCAGAGAGCCGAACAGCGAAGGACTGCAAGTCACGCGTGCCAGTATCATCGCAAAAGACGGCTGGATCGAAGTCAATCAACATTTTCAAACCAGTGTGCCGCACATCTTTGCGGTGGGTGATCTGATCGGCCGCCCGGCGCTCGCTTCGACCGGGATGGAACAGGGTCGTGCAGCGGTGTTGTATGCCTTCGGTGGCGAGACGCAGATCATGGCAGAGAATCTGCCGATGGCGGTCTATACCATTCCGGAGATATCTTACGTCGGCAAGACCGAAAAAGAAGTACAGCAAGAAAACATCCCCTACCTGATAGGTCGCGCACATTTCAAAGACAGCGCGCGCGGTCAGATCATCGGCGATGCACAGGGGCTGCTCAAGCTGATCATAGATACACGAAATGAAAAACTGCTCGGCGTGCATATCGTCGGAGAACAAGCCAGCGAACTCATCCACATTGGGCAACTGGTGATGAACCTGAACGGCACCGTGCGTGATCTGGTCACCAATGTCTTCAACTATCCGACACTCGCGGAATGTTACAAACTCGCTGCACTGGATTGCACATATCAACTAGAACTGCGAAAAAAAACCTAGCCTCCATACCGATCTCGCACCTAATGGATTGTCCGTTACGTAAAAGAGTGGACGTCGAGTCGGTAACGTCATTTCTCGTTCCCTATTGCATCCGTTGATCTCAATGCAGTAATGACGAACGGCTCTGTGTCGGTTTCCTCCACTCGCGCCCCTCTTCACTCAAACTACTATTTCCCCTTAAGCAACCGCATCACCCACGCCTGCTGACAAACCCGTTTGCGCTTCTGCTCCATCAGCTTACGGATGTGCTGTTTGGCTTGCTCGAAGCTGAGCACACTCGCTTCAGTGATCGCGTCGCAGCGCAGGACGTGAAAACCGAGTTCGGATTCCAGCACGCCGCTCACCTCGCCCGCTTTCAATTCGAATAAGCGCTTTATCCAGTTGCGGGAAAAGTTTGCCGCGCGGCAGGTCGCCCAGTTTGCCGCCGTCCAGCGCGGTGGGGCATTCGGAGTGTTTGAGGGCTTGTTCTTCGAAGCGCTGCGGTTCTTTCGCCAACCGTGCGGAGATCTCGGCGATGCGCTTGTGTGCCGCGCTACGCGTGTTGTCGGCGATGGTCTCGTTGATGGTGATGAGGATGTGGCGCGCCAGCCGCGTCTCGGGGCGGCGGAATTGTTCCGGGTGGTATTGGTAATACAGTTCCACATCCATGTCGCTGATCTTGGCGGCCTGTGTACCGACTTTTTCCAGGATGGCTTCGACTTTCATCTCGCGTTCCAGCGCGGTGGCGAAGCTGGCTTCGTCCAGTCCGTTGTGCGCGAGGTCGTCGATGAAGTCGTCTTCGTTTGGATAGCGGCCGCGTATCTCCTGCATTGAGGCTTGCAATGTCGAAGGCGGCACCATGGCATCGCGCGCTTCGGGTGTGGCCAGGATATGCGCTTCGAGTTTGCGTTGCTGCTGCGCCATAGACTGTACGCGCTCGAATTCGGCTTTCTGCAAGGCGGCAGGCGCTTTGCTGTAGAGTTTTTGCGCGGCCTTGAGTGCTAGGTAGGCCACGTCTGATTCAATGAGTTGTGGCATCTTTGGTTTTCTCGTCGTCATAGACTTTTGTCGCTTCCAGTGCAGCTTCGGGCACTTGCAAAACTTGATCGTGAAAGATCACGTGGTACTGCACGCCGTCGCTTTCATCGCGAAACACTTTCAGTATCTCGCCTTCCATTCCCGGCGTGACGCGCACTTCGCCGCGCACGGCCAGGGTGATCCTGCTGCGCACTCTTTCGCGGCTTTCGAACTTGCTGGGTATCCACGGCTCGTCGATGCCGATGAGCTCTTCTTCGCGGAAGCCGACGATCTTGTTCTGCTCAAGAAAGTTGACGGTGTAGATCAACTGGTCTTGCAGAAAGGTGCCGACGTTCGTGACGAAGCCGGTGGAGCCGCGCCGGATCAGCAGCGTGCCGGTGGGCACGCCCGGATAAGTGCCGTCGTTGCGCACATTGCGAATGATGCGGACTTCGTCGCCGAATTCGTATTTAGGCAGCATCTTTCCTGTTCACCGTGATGGAGCTGATCGGCACGAACTTCACTTGCGGTTCGTGCATGTGGAACACCTTGAACACCTTTTCAGTGAGCGCGTCGGATTTCACAAAATCCTGATACGCCTGTTGCAGCAGCGTGGCGTACATCATGCGGCGCGCGGCTTCCACGTCCGGCATGGTTGTCTTGCCGAGATAGTTATGGAAGCGCTGCAGGATATGCAGGCGGTTCACTTGCACCACGGCAGTGTCGTGTTCGATGCCGAAGTAGTTGAGAAAATCTTCAGCGGAGACCAATTCTTCCATTGCCTCGTCCAGTGTCAGTTCGTCCATCTCGTACCCCTTTCTACGTTTCCTTCATTGTTTATCGACTGGTACAACACTTCCAGCAGCGCCTTGCCGCCTATACGGTCGTGGCTGTCCAGCTCCACCAGTTTTTCCAGCATGGCTTGTCCGGTATCGTGGTTACCCAGGCGCAGGTGGATGTATCCGGCGGCCTTGAGCACCATGAGGTAGAAGCGCACCAGCCCCATCGAGCGCATCACGCCCGCACCGACGTTGGCTTCACGCAGATAGAGCCAGGTTTCGGGAAATTCAAGGCGCCGTCCGACCACGGCCAAGGTGCTTTCCGCCACGAGCAGCGCGTCATCCAGACGGTGCTGGTAGAAGTAGTAGCGATACAGCGCGACCAGCACCATGAGGTGTTGCGGCGCCATGAAGTTGGCACGCAGCAACATCAACTCACTTTCTTCGCTGCCATAGTTGTCAGCCGCGGCTACGATGAGGCGCGCTACCTCAGGGGTTAACGGTTCATCGAAATACAACTCGGCTTGTTCAAAATCGAGCAGGTCCATGTGTCACTCCTTTTTCGTCATTTGGTTGTGATCAGGCGCGCCACTTCCGTACCGCATAGCTCGTCTGCATCGCAGGTGCCGCATTGTCCGTCCACTCCTACGCCCTGCTTGCGCAACTGCCCTTCCAGCACCTCGATGCGCTCCATCAGGCAGGCGATGGCACGGCCCACCGGGTCGGGAATCAGGTGATGGTCGAGGTTGATGCCGTAGATGTTGTCGGCATTCGCTTCCTCTGTGCGCAGCACGATCTTGCCGGGGATGCCGATGACGGTGCGGTTCGCGGGCACATCTTTGACCACGACCGAGTTGGCACCGACACGCACGTTCTCACCGAGGGTGATCGCGCCCAATATCTTTGCGCCCGCGCCGACCACCACGCCGTTACCCAAAGTGGGATGGCGCTTGCCTTTGTTCCAGGTCGTGCCGCCCAAGGTGACACCGTGATACAGCGTGACATCGTCGCCGATCTCGGCAGTCTCGCCGATCACCACGCCCGCGCCGTGATCGATGAAGAAGCGCCTGCCGATAGTGGCCCCCGGGTGGATGTCGATGTTGGTGAGAAAACGCGCAAACCAGGACAGCAAGCGCGCCAGATAACGCAGCCCGAATTTCCACAGACGATGCGCGATGCGTTGCATCAGGATGGCATGCACGCCGGGATAGGTGGTCAGCACTTCGAAGCGCGAACGTGCAGCCGGGTCGCGCTGGAATACGCAGCTCACGTCTTCGCGCAGCAGCCCTAGTAGCGAGGGTTGCACTGGTTTTGCTATCACGTTCGCGTCGCTGATCACATTTTCCATGATGCGCTCCTAGTGCGCCGCACTGGGCTGGCGCCCGATGTAGCGTTGGTAGAGGAACAACAGTTCCTGATCGGCGGGCGAGCGCTTGGCACGCTCGGCAAAACTGCGGATGTCCGGTAGCAGCGCACGCGCTTCGGCCTGGCTCAGGTTGAGTCCCATGGTGGCGTAGGCGGCGATGATGCCGTGCGCGCCGGAATGTTTGCCGACCACGAGTTTGTGATTACGGCCGACTTCGACGGGGTCGAAGCCTTGGTAGGTTTCCGGGTCTTTGAGCATGCCATCGACATGGATGCCCGCCTCGTGCGTGAACACGCCCTCGCCTACCAGACTCTTCTGCCACGGCACCGGGCGACCCGATGCGGCAGCAACCAGGTTCGACAAGGAAGGGAAATGCGCGAGGTCGATGCCGGTATTCAGGTTGTAGAGTTTCTTCAGCCCCATCGCGACTTCTTCCAGCGGCGCGTTGCCCGCGCGTTCGCCCAGGCCGTTCACCGTGGTGTTGATATGCGTCGCCCCGGCCAGCGCAGCGGCAAGGCTGTTGGCCGTGGCCAGACCGAGGTCGTCGTGCGCGTGCATCTCGATCTCAAGGTCGCACGGCACTGCGCAGTGCCGAGATGGCTCTTGTGCACGCCGAACGGTTCCATCACGCCCAGCGTGTCGGCATAGCGGATGCGGCACGCACCGGCAGCTTGCGCGGCCTCGGCGACTTGCAGCATGAATTCTGGATCGGCGCGCGAGGCATCTTCGCAGCCGACGATGATGCCCATGCCCTGCTCGCAGGCGAACGGCACCAGATCAAAGATGGTCTCCAATACCCAGGCGCGGTCGCGACCCAGCTTTTTCTTCAGATGGATATCCGATACCGGAATCGAAAGGTCGACGAGGTGCACATCGACCAGTTCCGCCGCCAGAATGTCCGGCTTGCACATCCTGCACCAGGCCACCAGCTTTGCATTCAGGGCTAGCGATGCAACCGCATTGATGCTGTCGCGCTCCTCTTCTCCCATCGCCGGGATGCCGACTTCCAGCTCCTGCACGCCGAGCGCATCGAGCTGGCGCGCAATGTCCAGCTTCTCTTCCAGCGTGAACGCCACCCCGGCGGTCTGTTCGCCGTCGCGCAGGGTGGTGTCGTCGATGATGATGGTGCGGGACATGTTGGTCACTTCATTCAGAATGATTAGCACAGAGATCACAGAGTCCACACGAGAATAAGCTACGCGCATACTTGCGTCGTGTCGAAGCCTCTGCGATCTCTTTGGCTATGGCTTTCATGCGTACGTCGGCGCGAACGCCTTCTCCGGTTCAGCCGCAGGACCGTCACCTTCCCAATACGGTGACAGCTTGCGCAGTTGCGCGATGATCTCCGGCACCACCTGGATCACGCGATCCACTTCCGCTTCGGTGCTGTAGCGCGACAGCGAGAAGCGCACCGTGCCGTGTGCGGCGGTGTAAGGAATGCCCATCGCGCGCATCACGTGCGAAGGCTCCAGTGAGCCGGAAGTGCAGGCAGAACCCGAGCTTGCGGCGATGCCGAATTTGTTGAGCAGCAGCAGGATGGCTTCGCCTTCGATGAATTCAAATGCGATGTTGCAAGTATTGGGCAGACGGTTGCTTGGGTCGCCCGTCACAAAAGCACGCGGCACTTTGGCGAGGATGCCCGCTTCCAGTTTGTCGCGCAGACGCGCGACTTCGGTGTTCTCGAAGGCCATCGCTTCCATCGCCATCTCGGCGGCCTTGCCCAGCCCGACGATGGAGGTGGTGTTCTCGGTGCCCGCACGACGACCGCGTTCCTGATGACCGCCGCGCAGCAGCGGACGGAAACGGGTGCCGCGTTTGAGGTACAGGACGCCGATGCCTTTGGGCGCGTGCAGTTTGTGACCGGACACGGAGAGCATGTCGATCTTGGTGTCTTTCAGATTCAGCGGCACTTTGCCCACGGCCTGCACCGCGTCGGTGTGGAACATCGCACCGGCGGCATTCGCCAGTTCGGCCATTTCGACCACGGGGAAGAAAGTGCCGGTCTCGTTGTTCGCCCACATCACCGACACCACGGCGACCTGGTCGGAGAGCAGCTTCTTGTATTCGTCCAGATCGAGGCGGCCTTTGCCGTCCACCTTGAGCAGATGCACTTTGTAGCCTTCTTTTTCCAGATGGGTACACAGGGTCAAAATGGCCGGATGCTCGACGGTGGTGGTGATGATCTCTTTGCGTTCCGGCTGTGCCTTCAGCGCGGAGATGAGCGCGGTGGAATCCGACTCGGTACCGCAGGAAGTGAAGATGATCTCGGAATCGTGTTCCGCGCCGAGCAGTTCCTGCACCTGCATGCGCGCCTTCTTGATCGCCAGCCCGACCTTGTTGCCGAAGCTGTGCATCGACGATGGATTGCCGAACTGCTCGGTGAAGTACGGCAGCATGGCTTCCACCACGGCGGGATCGACCCGCGTGGTTGCGTTGTTATCGAAATAGATGCCGGTCATGATCAACCTTTCATTGCGCGAGTGAGCGAACTGACCTTGGTCGGGACGATCTTGATGAACTCTTTCAGTTCTTCCATCAGCTTCTGCTGGATGCCTTGCAGCGTCAGCGCTTCCATCTGGCAACCGGCGCAGGCACCGGTCATGTTGACGTAGATGGTCTTGCCGTCCACATCCACCAGTTCGATGTCACCGCCGTCGCGCTTCAGTTGCGGACGCACCGCTTCCAGCACGGCTTCGATCTTGCGGATGCGTTGCAGGTTGGTCATGCCTGCAGGAGCAGCTTCTTCTTTCGGCTGTGCGCCGGGCTTGAAGGTCTCGCCGCGCTCGACCATCACTTTGACCAATATCTCTTCGATGCCTTCGTGGCAGGAGGAACAGCCGCCGCCCGCTTTGGTGTAGTTGGTGACGTCCTGTACCGAGGTCAGGTTGTTGGCGCGGATGGTGTCTTCGATCAGCACGGCGTCGATGGCGAAGCACTTGCACACCAGCGCGCCTTCTTCGTGATCGTCGCTCCACACTTCGCCGCGATAGTTGGCCACGGCGGCTTGCAGCGCTTCGCGCCCCATCACCGAGCAGTGCATCTTTTCCGGCGGCAAACCGTCTAGGTAATCGGCGATGTCCTGGTTGCTTACCTTCAGTGCTTCGTCCAGCGTCTTGCCTTTGACCATCTCGGTGAGCGCGGAAGAAGAGGCGATGGCCGAGCCGCAGCCGAAGGTCTGGAAATGCGCGTCGAGAATGATGTCGGTTTCAGGCTCGACCTTGAGCATCAGGCGCAGCGCGTCGCCGCACGAGATCGAGCCGACGTCGCCCACACCGTTCGCATCGGCCAGCACACCGGCGTTGCGCGGTTGAAAGAAGTGTTCTTTGACTTTGTCCGAGTAGTCCCACATGTCGCTCTCCTTATGCTGAGAAAGATGAACCGCACGCACAGCTGGAGCTGGCATTCGGGTTTTCGAATTTGAAACCGCTGCCGTTGAGGCTATCGACGAAATCGACAGTCACACCTTCCAGCAAGGGAGCCGACAGCGGATCGACCAGCAGCGTGACTGCGCCGTATTCCAGCACGGTGTCGTCTTCGCTCTTGGCTTCTTCCAGCGACATGCCGTACTGGAAGCCGGAACAGCCACCGCCGGCAATGGCGATGCGCAACCCGGCCACGGGAGTGGCCGAGCCTTTGATGAATTTCTCCACGGCGGAGATTGCGTTGGGTGTCAGCTTGATCATGGTTTGCTCCTATCAGGGTGTCTGTGCCTGACTATCTCGCAAACTACGTGCCAGCCTTTGGCAGCTAGTTCAACCAAATGTTTAATTGGAGAATTACTTGAATAGTCACGCTCTACTCGCGTGTATGGAACAAGACGGGGATGGTGTGTTGTAGGGTTTGTGACAAGAAAGGCAGTGTTCATTGATACTGAATGATTAGTAACCTGCCCATTGCCAGCCAGCGCAATATCTACAACAATTCGCACCGGTACTTCAACAACCACAAAGGGAGTGATTTCACATGAACCGCAAAGAACTGATCGACGCACTGGCAGACAAGACATGCAGCACCAAAGCTGACGCGGACCGTAACATCGCCGCACTTATCGATATTGTCACTACTACTCTAAAGAAGGGCGATAACGTCGCGTTGGTTGGCTTCGGTACTTTTGAAGTGCGCAAGCGTGCAGCACGCAATGGCCGCAATCCCGCCACGGGCGAAGCCATCAAGATCAAGGCAGCCAAGGTTCCCGCTTTCAAGGCCGGCGCTACACTGAAGGCAACAGTGAACGGCAGCAAGAAGTAATTACCCAAGTTAATTCGCTTCAATGAAGGCCGGCTTATCACCGGCCTTTTTCTTTTTTTCAGAAGATCGTCATAACGATTACTCCTCCGATATATATGCGAGCAGTTTAGAAAATAGTCTGCGCACAATCAGAGTGCACTGCACCGCCATCGTGCATGTACTTGGTGCACCACTCCATTCATGATATTTACGCTCGTGGCACAACCCCTGTGATACAGCCATCTTCAAGTCATGGCATAGATTCTGCTGTAACGATGACGTGGATACTTTCAACCCACATCGATACTTAAAGAAAGGAAACACCATGCTTAAGAACAAACTGCTTGTCGCTGCTTTGGCCTCTTCTTTCTCGCTGTCGGTGATGGCCGCCGACGCGCCGGCCTCCCCGCATACAGTGACCAGCAACATCGGCTTCGTCACCGACTATGTATATCGCGGCATCACGCAAACTGCGCACAAATCGGCCATCCAGGGCGGGGTCGACTATGCCCACAGCAGCGGCATCTATGCGGGCGTCTGGGGTTCCAACGTAAGCTGGATCGGTGACAGCGGCGCAGTCGCGACAGGTAGCGTCACTGAAGAACTGGACACTTATTTCGGATACAAGGGCAACGCAGCGGAGGATGTGAACTATGACATCGGGTACGTGCGCTACAACTACCTGGGCAACTACACGCCTGCCGCTCCCTTTGTGAAGGCGGACACCGCTGAATTGTACGGCGCCGTCAGTTACAAGTTCGTGTCCTTCAAGTATTCCCACGGCCTGCTGAACCAGTTCCTGACCGTGCCGCAGGCAAAAGGGACCAGCTATCTCGATCTCAGCGCAAGCTATCCGGTTGCTGACAGCGGCTTCACCGTCGGTGCTCATATCGGCAAACAGACCTTCAAGGGTTCCTTTGCCGATGCGCAAGCTGCAGCCGGCACACCCATCACCTATACCGACTACAAACTGAGCGTCACCAAGGACTTCAGCGGATATGTCGTCGGTCTGGCCTACACCAACACCAATGCAAGTTCCTTCTGGACCTACAGCAATGGCGGGAAGTGGGGCAAGGGCGTTGCCGCACTGTCGCTCACTCATTCGTTCTAACCACACCGGAGCGGTACGCCGCTCCACCCTCTCCCTAACCCTCTCCCGCCTGCGGGAGAGGGGACAAAGGAGTGAAGCGTAACAACTTTAAGGAGAGTGAAATGAAAATGGTCACTGCAATCATCAAGCCGTTCAAGCTGGACGAAGTGCGTGAAGCGCTGTCCGCCATGGACGTGCAAGGCATCACCGTCACCGAAGTCAAAGGTTTCGGCCGCCAAAAGGGTCACACCGAGCTGTATCGCGGTGCGGAATACGTGGTGGATTTCCTGCCCAAGGTCAAGCTGGAAGCGGCGATCAAGGCGGACCAGCTGGACCGCGTGATCGAGGCGATCGAAAAGGCGGCCCAGACCGGCAAGATCGGCGACGGCAAGATCTTCGTGCAAGACCTCGAACAAGTGATCCGTATCCGCACCGGCGAAGTCGGCGCGGATGCCCTTTAAGGAGAACGAGATGAAAAGCTTATTTGCTTCATTCACGCTGCTGGCCATGTTGTGCGGCCTGGCAGCTCCCGCGTTCGCTGAAGAGGCGGTTGCCGCCCCCGCAGCGACGGCAACTGCAGCAGCTCCTGCTGCTGTGGCAGCTCCGGCAGTTGCACCAGCGGCACCCGTGGCAGCACCTGCACCGACCCCGCCAACAAGGGCGATACCGCCTGGATGCTGACCGCCACGCTGCTGGTGATCATGATGTCCATCCCCGGCCTCGCTTTGTTCTACGGCGGCCTGGTGCGCAGCAAGAACATGCTGTCGATGCTGATGCAGGTGTTCAGCATCTTCGCGCTGATCACCGTGCTGTGGGCGATCTACGGCTACTCGCTGGCGTTCACCACCGGCAACGCGTTCTTCGGCGGCTTCGACCGGCTGTTCCTGAAAGGCATCTTTGATCCGGTCACAGGCAGCTGTTGCCAATGCGGCGACGTTCAGCAAGGGCGTGGTGATCCCCGAGTTCGCCTTCGTCGCGTTCCAGGCTACGTTCGCGGCCATCACGGTGGCGCTGGTCGTCGGTGCCTTCGCCGAGCGTATGAAGTTCAGTGCGGTGTTGTTGTTCTCGGCACTGTGGTTCACCTTCGCTTACGTGCCGATCGCGCACATGGTGTGGTTCTGGGCGGGTCCTGATGCCTACACCGACCAGGCTGCGGCTGATGCGGCCAATGCCACTGCGGGCTGGTTGTTCCAGAAAGGTGCGCTGGACTTCGCCGGCGGTACCGTGGTGCACATCAACGCGGCGATCGCGGGTCTGGTCGGCGCCTTCCTGATCGGCAAGCGTATCGGTTACGGCAAGGAACCGATGGCGCCGCACAATCTGGTGATGACCATGCTGGGCGCTGCGCTGCTGTGGGTGGGCTGGTTCGGTTTCAACGCAGGTTCTGCGCTGGAAGCGGGCGGTACCGCTACCCTGGCTTTCGCTAACACGCTGATCGCCACTGCTGCTGCAGTGCTGACCTGGCTGGCTGCGGAATGGATGTTGAAGGGCAAGCCCAGCCTGCTGGGTGCAGCTTCCGGTGCGGTTGCCGGTCTGGTTGCGATCACGCCGGCTTGCGGTTGGGTCGGTATCGGCGGTGGATTGGCCATCGGCGCGCTGGCGGGTGTGACCTGCTTCTGGGGCGTGACCGGCTTGAAGAAACTGCTGGGTGCGGACGATGCACTGGACGTGTTCGGCATCCACGGCATCGGCGGTATCCTCGGTGCGTTGCTCACCGGTGTGTTCAACACCTGGAGCATGGGCGGCACCGGCATCGTCGATTACGTGAACAACACCATCGTCGATACCACCATCGGCGGTCAACTGTGGATCCAGGCACAAGCGGTGCTGACCACGATCATCTGGTCCGGTGTGGTCGCCTTCGTCTGCTACAAGATCGTTGACCTGACCATCGGCCTGCGCGTATCGGAAGAAGCGGAACGCGAGGGTCTGGATACGACATCTCACGGCGAGAAAGCTTACAACTACTAAGATATCTCCCCCCAGAGCCTCCCCGGCTCCTTTAACAGGGGCACCGCAAGGTGCCCTTTTTTTATTGAACAGATTGCCGAAGCCTTAAAAATCAAAAGGCCCACTAACAAAGTTAGCAGGCCTTTGCTTCCATCAAATTAACTTTTTGTCACGTGACAATAGAGTCTTGAATTGGTGAAATCCCACGGCAAGGTAGTCGGTCAACACATGCGATTTGATGAAATCTAGGCCGCTTGTCGGCGCCGTTGCGGGCAGAGCGATCGTCAGAAAGTGAGTCCGTTTTGTATGCCAGAGCGGACGTAAGAAAGCGATGGGTTAGATGCATCTCACATTGCAGAGTATTTCAAAAGCTGAAATGGGTTTAGCTGATTTTGGCTGTAGCGGCCAATCGCCCATCATATTTCTGTGTATCCAGTGAAATTCAAGTCGTGGCATAGGCCATATATAGACCATATATAGGCCATTTGGCATATTGTTTTTAGGCGCGGCATCCACTAATTTCACTCAAAATTAACGCACTCCAATGTGGAGTCTATCTCTCCAGTAATCTGCATTCGTGGGCTCGGCATGTTAATTAGCAGAGACCTGCTTGCTTCAATAATGGAAGAGAGGTGTATCTTGAAAAATCCATTCCAGCTTGATCGCGAAATGCCGCTACAACCGACATGCAAGAATTGCCACCACACGATTAGAAAAAGAGAAGGGCAAGATATGATTGTATGTGTTCCACATTTGAAGATTGTGCCCACCAACAGCTCATTGGTGTGTGAGTTGCATTTACTGAGAAATACTAGGATTTGATCGACGGCACGCCTAGCGAATGTGGTTCAGCAAAATGATCAACGGCTGCTTGTATATGAACAAAGAACTAAGGGGTGCCTAGTGCAAAATCTCCAGACCGTATCGATTCAATGCCCATACTGCGGGGAAAAGATTGAGGTTGTCGTTGACTGCTCTGTTGAGCAGCAGGAGTACATTGAAGATTGCAGTGTATGTTGCAGACCCATAACGATCTCTGTCGTTACTTCTCAAGGCAAAGTGGTAAGTATTGAGTGTCGAAGTGAAGATGAGTAGCCCTCGACGGCTATGGGTTAAGAGCACGCAGTCGCGTTTTGAGAAAGCTGCCGTTCGGAATGATTCCAGCGCCTATGACCGGTGACGATTCCATACCGGCCCTTGGCCCATCTAGATGCCACCGGCAGCAATGGCCGAAAAGCGGAAGGTCGCAGCGCACCACTGAAGTTACGTTTCTGGCACAGAGCAGAAATTAGCTCCTTCAATCACTGCGCCCGAAAGCAGGCCTAGCTCAATGTCTCACCGTCCATCAGCGATTCAAGCTCATTAGCATTTGGGAATAATTGCGAAAAAAAACGCCCCTTTCAGGAGCGTTTTGATGACAACAAATTTATGGTCTATTTAAAACTTTATTGTTTGGGCGCATCTCGCCGTTCAAATCTTTATTGTCCTATTTAAATCTTTATTGGCACGTAATACTCTTCAAAAAACTACCAGCCCGATTCACGCTCCGGCGTGGCGCTGATCTTGTGGATGCTCAAGTCGGCACCGTTGAATTCCTCTTCCCGATCGAGGCGGATGCCGACGGTTTTCTTCAGCGCGCCGTAAACGATGAACCCACCCAGCAGGGCGACACCGATGCCCATCAGCGTGCCGAGCAGTTGCGACATGAAGCTGACTTTAACAATAGCTCCATTGACGGTTGCACCATCCAGGCCGCCGAAGGCTTTCAAGCCGAAGATGCCGGCCGCGATGCCGCCCCATGCACCGCACAGGCCGTGCAGCGGCCACACACCGAGCACGTCGTCGATCTTCCAGCGATTCTGGGTGAGAGTAAACATCCACACGAACAGGCCCCCTGCCACGCCACCTGTCACCAACGCGCCTATGGGATGCATCACATCCGATCCGGCACACACGGCGACCAAGCCTGCGAGCGGGCCGTTATGCACGAAGCCGGGGTCGTTCTTGCCCACCCACAGCGCAACCAGTGTGCCGCCGACCATCGCCATCAGCGAATTGACCGCGACCAGACCGCTGATATTGTTTATGGTCTGCGCGGACATGACGTTGAAGCCGAACCAGCCCACGGTAAGCACCCACGCACCGAGTGCGAGAAAAGGAATGCTGGAGGGCGGGTGCGCTGCGATGCGGCCTTCCTTGTTGTAACGACCGTGGCGTGCGCCGAGCATAAGCACCGCAGCCAATGCGATCCAGCCGCCTACCGCATGCACCACCACCGATCCGGCGAAGTCGTGAAACTCGGCACCGAAGCTGGCGTTCAGCCAGTCTTGCACTCCGAAGCGATGGTTCCAGGCGATGCCTTCAAAGAAGGGATAGACGAAGCCGACCAGCACGAAGGTCGCCGCGAGTTGCGGATTGAAACGCGCCCGCTCCGCAATGCCGCCGGAGATGATGGCGGGAATGGCGGCAGCGAAAGTGAGCAGGAAAAAGAACTTCACCAACTCATAGCCATTCTTCTGTGCCAGCTCTTCCGCACCCGTGAAAAAATTGACGCCGTAAGCGATGCTGTAACCGATGAAGAAATACGCCAGCGTCGAGATGGCAAAATCGGTGAGTATCTTCACCAGCGCGTTCACCTGGTTCTTTTTGCGCACCGTGCCCAGCTCCAGGAATGCGAACCCGGCGTGCATCGCCAGCACCATGATGGCGCCCAACAGGATGAATAATGCATCGGTTCCGACCTTCAGGTTTTCCATGTTCTCTCCAATAAAGTGCAATCCGGCGGAACGTATGCAAGCCCTGTGCCAACAAGTGCACACGTTGATTTATAGCAAGATTTTATTTTGCAGTGCATGACCGGAGAAAGATAATTCCCCATCTTGGTGCCTATGGCGCAATCACGCACCATAACGATGCCTTATTTCGGTGCGCTCCATGCTCCATTGAGCATCTTGTCCAGCCACAACAAACCGACGATGGTTTTGCTGTCGTCGATCTTGCCTTGGCGTATCCACTCGATGGCATCAGGCAATGAAAGTTCGAACACCTCGAGGAACTCGCCGTCGTCCAGCTTGCTGCCCTCGTGCCTCAGCCCGCGCGCAAGAAAGTATTCCATGCATTCGTCTGAATAGCCGATGCACGGCCAGGCGGTGGTGAGGTGTATCCACTCGCTCGCCACATAGCCAGTCTCTTCCAGCAGCTCGCGCTGCGCGCAAAACAGAATGTCTTCGCCTTCGTCGATCTTGCCCGCGGGCAGCTCGATGAATTCGCGGTGCAGCGGATAGCGATACTGGCGTTCCATCACCAGATTGCCGTTATCCAGCAGGGCCAGCACCGCGACCGCGCCGGGGTGGGTGATGTATTCGCGCGTGCTGCTGCTGCCATCCGGCAACAACACGTTGTCCTTGCGCACTTGGATAAAATTGCCGTCATACACCAGCGCGGTGTCGAGTTGCTTTTCGGTCAGGTCCATGTTCATTCCCTACAAAAAAATACTCCCGCCGCAGCGGGAGTGATCGTCAGTCATCCGGCAGTTCAATGCAGCAGCAGCGATTGGCGCACCGCGACGGCACACACCGACATCAAGGCGCCGGGCAGGATGCCCAATGCCAGCACGGCGAGGCCGTTGATGGAAATGAGCAGGCCGCTGTCCGGCTGGATGTGGAGTTTCTCATGGCTTTCCGGTGCATCGAAATACATCAGCTTGACGATGCGCAGGTAGTAGAAGGCACCGATCAGCGAGAAAAACACGGCCATGATGACCAGCGGCAGGTGCCCCGCCTGCACGGCCGCGTTCAACACCGAGAACTTGGCGTAGAAACCCACGGTGGGCGGCACGCCGGCCATGGAGAACATCAGCAACAGCATCATGAACGCGAGCCACGGACTGCGCTGGTTGAGTCCCTTGAAGTCGCTGAGGTTGTCGGCCTCGAAGCCCTCGCGCGACAGCAGCATGATCATGCCGAATCCGCCCAGCGTCATCAGCACATAGACGATGGCGTAGAACATGGCGGAGCCGTAACCTTCCACCGTTCCGCTCAGCACGCCGAGCAGCAGGAAACCCATGTGGGCGATGGTCGAATAGGCGAACATGCGCTTGAGGTTGGTCTGTGCGATGGCGGTGATGTTACCCACGGCCATGGACATGACTGCCAGCACCATCAGCATGCCGGACCAGTGGATCATCAGCGGTTGCAGCGCTTCCACCAGAATGCGCATGACAAAGGCGAAGGCGGCCAGCTTGGGCGCGGAGCCGATGAACATGCTCATCGCGGTCGGTGCGCCATGATAGACGTCGGGCACCCACATGTGGAACGGCACCACACCCAGCTTGAAGGCAAGGCCCGCTACCAGGAAGGCCAGGCCGAACACCAGCAGTTCCGTGTGGGGCGTGCCGTAACGGATGACATTGGAGATCGTCTGCACGTCGAGCGAGCCGGTGGCACCGTAGATCATGGACATGCCGTACAACAGGAAGCCGGAGGCCATCGCGCCCAGGATGAAATACTTCATGGCGGATTCGGTGGCCACAGCGGAGTCGCGTTGCAGGGCGACCATCGCATACAGGCTAAGCGCGAGCACTTCCAGTCCGATGTACAGCGTGACGAAGTTGCTGGCGGAGATCATCACCATCATGCCCAGCGTGGCGAACATCACCAGCGCCAGGAATTCGCCGGTGAACAGGCCGCGCGCGATCAGGTAGCTGCGCGAATACACCAGCATCATGGATACCGCCAGATAGGTCAGCAGCTTGAGCACGTCGGACATCAGGTCGTCCACGAACATATTGTGGAACAGATGGGCCACGCCGTTCTCGTGCGTGCCGACGGTGATCAGCGAGCAACCCAGCAGGGTCAGTTGCACCAGCAGGTAGGTCAGCGTTCTGGTCTGCCCGGGAGCAAGCAGATCCACGATCAGGATCGCACTCACCATGACGAGCAGGAATATCTCGGCGTACGCGGGAAATAAGGTGGCAATGTAATTCATGACTTCCTCTTAGATTTTGGAGCGTGCCAAGTGCACCAGCAGATCGTTCACCGACGCATGCATGATCTCGCTCAAGGGCAGCGGGTACAGACCCATCACCAGCACGCTGATCGCCAGCATGGACATGACCAGAATCTCACGCGTGCCGATGTCGTGCAGATGTTTGACGTGGTCGTTGGCGACCGCGCCGAAGACCACCCGTTTGTACATCCACAGCGTGTAGGCCGCACCGAACACCAGTGTGGATGCCGCCGCGAAGGCATACCAGAAGTTGACCTTGACCGCGCCCATGATGACCATGAACTCGCCCACGAAACCGCTGGTGCCGGGCAAGCCGCTGTTGGCCATGGCGAACAGCATGAAGAAGGCGGCGAACACCGGCATGGTGTTGACCACACCGCCGTAGTCCACGATCTGCCGCGAATGCACCCGGTCATACATCACGCCGATACACAGGAACAGCGCGCCGGCCACGAAGCCGTGCGAGATCATCTGCAGCAACGCGCCTTCCATGCCGTAGGCGTTGAAAATGAACAAGCCGAGCGTGACGAAGCCCATGTGCGAGATGGAGGAGTACGCCACCAGTTTCTTCATGTCGGCCTGGGTCAGCGCCACCAGACCGATATACACCACCGCGATCAGCGACAGCGCGATCATCAGCGGCGCCAGAGCGTGGCTGGCATCCGGCGCGATGGGCATGGAGAAGCGGATGAAACCGTAGGCGCCGACCTTCAGCATGATGGCGGCCAGCACCACCGAACCGCCGGTGGGCGCTTCGACGTGCGCGTCGGGCAACCAGGTGTGCACCGGGAACATCGGCACCTTCACCGCAAAGGCGAAGAAGAAGGCGATGAAGATCAGGATCTGGGCGGTCATCGGGATCGCCAGCTGGTGGTAATCCAGGATCTCGAAGCTGCCGCCCGAATGCAGGTACAGGTAAAGGATGGCCACCAGCATCAACAGCGAGCCGAGCAAGGTGTAGAGGAAGAACTTGAGCGCCGCATACACGCGGTTGGGACCGCCCCACACGCCGATGATGAGGAACATCGGGATCAGCATCGCTTCCCAGAACACGTAGAACAGCATCGCATCCAGCGAGGCGAATACGCCGTTGATGAGGCCGGACATGATGAGGAAGGAGGCCATGTATTGCGCGACACGCTTCTCGATCACTTGCCAGCCGGCGATCACCACCACCAGCGTGAAGAAACTGTTGAGCAGCACGAACAACATGGAGATGCCGTCCACACCGAGGTGGTAGTGGATGTTGAAGTGGCTGATCCAGTCCTTCATTTCCACGAACTGCATGGCGCTGGTCATGCGGTCGAAACCGGTATAAAGCGGGATCGTCACCAGCAATCCCAGCACCGCACCGACCAGTGCGACCTTGCGCGCCAGCGGTGCATTGCGGTCGTTGCCGGTCGCCAGTACCAGCAGACCGAAAACGATGGGGAGCCAGATGGCGACGCTCAACAAGGGGTATCCGAAAATCATGCTTATTCCTTCAGTTCTTCTCTAGTGCTGCGTCATTAGAACCAGGTGCGTACCGTCAGCAGGAGCGACACGCCGACGATCATCCAAAACGCGTAGTGATAGACATAACCGGTCTGGAAGCCGCGCAACACACCGGAACACATCCCGACCACTTTTGCCGAACCGTTCACGAAGAAGCCGTCGATAATCTTCACATCGCCGAACTTCCACAGGAAGCGGCTGACACCGCGTGCGCCGCCGGCAAAGAACCAGTCGTTGAAACGGTCGAAGTAGTATTTCTGGTCGAGCACGGTATAGATGAACTGGAACTTCTTCTGGATCAGCGCCGGAATGTGCGGGCGCTTCAGGTAGAGGAACCATGCCGAGGCCACACCCGAGACCGCCAACCAGAACGGCAAGGTGGTCAGGCTGTGCAACGCCATCGCCACCGAGCCTTCGAAATGTTCGTACATCTCGTGCATGGCGGGATGTTCGTCAGAGATGAAGATGGCATCGCCGAAATATTCGCCGTGCAACATCGGGCCGATGGTGAAGAAACCGATGACCACCGACGGGATCGCCAGCAGAATCAGCGGCAGGGTGATCACCCACGAAGTCTCATGCGGTTTCTGTCCAGGCGCCAAGCCGTGATGGTGGTCGGTCGACACTTCCTCGTCCGCATGGTCGCCCTGATGGTCGTGATGCGACTTGCCGAAGCGCTCTTCGCCGTGGAACACCAGGAAATACATGCGGAAAGAATAGAAAGCGGTAACGAACACGCCCGCCACCACGGCGAAGTAGGCAAAGCCGGAACCCGCAATATGGGTCAGTTCCACCGCCTCGATGATGCTGTCCTTGGAATAGAAGCCGGAGAAGAACGGCGTACCGATCAGCGCCAGCGAGCCGATCAGCGACGTGATCCAGGTGATGGGCATGTATTTGCGCAGGCCGCCCATGTTGCGGATGTCCTGGTCATGGTGCATGGCGATGATGACCGAGCCGGCCGCCAGGAACAGCAGGGCTTTGAAGAAGGCGTGCGTCATCAGGTGGAAGATCGCGCCGGTATAGGCCGAGGCACCGAGCGCCACGGTCATGTAGCCCAGTTGCGACAGCGTGGAGTAGGCGATCACGCGCTTGATGTCGTTCTGGATGATGCCGAGGAAACCCATGAACAGCGCGGTGATGGCACCGATGACCAGCACGAAGGACAGCGCCGTATCCGACATCTCGAACAGCGGCGACATGCGCGCCACCATGAAGATACCGGCGGTCACCATGGTCGCCGCGTGGATCAAAGCGGAGATCGGCGTCGGGCCTTCCATCGAATCGGGCAGCCACACGTGCAAGGGGAACTGCGCGCTCTTGCCCATGGCGCCGATGAACAGCAGGATGCAGATGGCCGTGATCAGATTCCACGACACACCGGGGATGGGTGCCAGGTCATGCGCGTAGTTGTGCGCGTTGGCGAACACCGATTGGTAGTCCAGCGTGCCGAACACCATCAGCACCAGACCGATACCCAGCAGGAAACCGAAGTCGCCCACGCGGTTGACCAGGAACGCTTTGAGGTTGGCATAGATCGCCGTCGGGCGCGTGTACCAGAAACCGATCAGCAGGTAGGACACCAGGCCCACCGCTTCCCAGCCGAAGAACAGCTGCATGAAGTTGTTGGCCATCACCAGCATCAGCATGGAGAAGGTGAACAGCGAGATGTAGCTGAAGAAGCGCTGGTAACCGGCATCTTCTTCCATGTAACCGATGGTGTAGATGTGCACCATCAGCGACACGAAAGTCACCACCAGCATCATCATCACAGTCAGCTTGTCGATGAGGAAACCGACCTGAAAACTGGTGTCGCCCGAGTTGAGCCAGGTATAGACCGGGCCATTGAAGGTATGGCCCGCCGCGACATCCTGAAAGATCGCCAGCGAGGCCAGGAAGGAGACTGCAATCAGCGCGATAGTGATGCGGTGCGACCAAGTCCGACCCAGCCACTTGCCGAACAGCCCGGCAGCGATCGCCCCCAGCAACGGAGCCAGCGGAACGATCAGATACAGACTTTGCATATCCATGTGCATCAACCTTTCAATGAACCGAGATCATCCACGTTGATGGTGCGCAGATTGCGGAACAGCACCACCAGAATCGCCAGGCCGATGGCGGCCTCGGCCGCCGCGACCGTCAGGATGAAGAACACGAACACCTGACCGGCGGGATCGTTCAGGTAATGCGAGAACGCCACGAAATTGGTGTTCACCGCCAGCAGCATCAATTCGATGGCCATCAGCAGCACGATGATGTTCTTGCGGTTGAGGAAGATACCGACCACGCTGATGGCGAACAGCACCGCCCCCAACACCAGAAAATGCGACAGACCCAGATTCAACATGCTCTCCCCCTTTGCTTTAATCTGCGGTATGACTGTTCGATACGACAGTCTCTTGCGCCACCCCTGCCTTGTTCGCAGACGGGACGGAAACGATGCGCAAGCGGTCGGCACTTTTGACCTTGACCTGCTGGCTGACATCCTGTGTCTTGGCATCGCGACGGCGGCGGAAAGTCAGCGCGATGGCAGACACCATCGCCACCAGCAGCAACACTGCCGCCAGTTCGAACGGATAGACGTAATCGGTGTAGATCAACCGGCCCAGTTCCTTGGTGTTGCTGTAATCGGCGGCGTGCTTGACGGCGCTCATCCCCACCGAAGTCGACTTGTCACCCAGCACCCATACCATCTGCACCACGATCAGTCCGGCCAGCAATGCGCCTACGGGCAGCCACTGCCAGAAGCCTTTGCGCAGTTGTTCCAGATTGATGTCCAGCATCATCACCACGAACAGGAACAGCACCATCACCGCGCCGACATACACCAGCACCAGCGTGATGGCGAGGAACTCGGCTTCCAGCAACAGCCAGATGCCCGCGCTGCTGACGAAGGCCAGCACCAGGAACAGCACCGCATGCAGCGGGTTGCGCGCGGTGATCACACGCAGCGCAGCGAACACGGTGATTGCTGCGAACAGATAGAACAAAACAGTTTCAAAGTTCATGGGGCTTCCTCTAATTACCGATACTTGGCATCGGCAGTTCTGTCCTTGGCGATCTGCGCTTCGTGCTTGTCGCCCACTGCCAGCAGCATCTCCTTGGTGTAATACAGGTCGCCGCGTTTTTCGCCGTGGTATTCATACACGCGGGTCTCGACGATGGCATCCACCGGGCAGGATTCTTCGCAGAAACCGCAGAAGATGCACTTGACCAGGTCGATGTCGTACTGCGTGGTGCGGCGCGAACCGTCAGCGCGTTCCGCCACTTCGATCTTGATCGCCAGCGCCGGACATACCGCCTCGCACAGTTTGCAGCCGATGCAGCGTTCTTCGCCGTTGGGATAACGGCGTTGCGCATGCAGGCCGCGGAAACGGAAACTCTGCGGTGTCTTTTCTTCCGGATACTCGATGGTCACATGACGTGCGAAGAAATACTTGCCGGTCACCGACATGCCCTTGAGCAATTCGAGCAGCAGAAAGCTCTTGAAGAAATCTATGAGGTTTTTCATTTTCTATCCTCGGCCATTTACCATAGCCACCAGGGGGTCTGCATCCACGCCGCGATCACCACCACCCACACCAGCGTGAGCGGGATGAACACCTTCCAGCCCAGGCGCATCAATTGGTCGTAGCGATAACGCGGGAAAGTCGCGCGGAACCACAGGAATATGAACAGCATGAACGACATCTTGCCCAGCATCCAGAACAGTCCCGGTATCGGGTCGGTCACCGCGCCCAGCAGCGGCCAGCCGTGGAACGGGTTGAGCCAGCCGCCGAGGAACATCACGGATGTCAGCGCCGCGATCAGCATCATGTTGGCGTATTCGGCCAGGAAGAACAGCGCAAAGCCCATGCCGGAATATTCGGTATGGAAGCCGGCCACGATTGCCGACTCGTCTTCCGCCAGGTCGAACGGCGCGCGGTTGGTCTCGGCCACACCGGCGAGGAAATACACCACGAACATCGGGAACAGCGGAATCAAGTACCAGCCAAACACGCCGGTAAGCTTGAATCCGAACAAATCGATCCCATTCTGCTGTCCGCGCACGATGTCGCCCAGGTTCATGCTCTGCGCCGCGAGCAGCACGCATACCAGCGCAAAGCCCATGGCCAGTTCATACGACACGATCTGCGCGGCGGAACGCAAGGCGCCGAGGAAAGCGTATTTGGAGTTGGAGGCCCAACCGGCGATGATGATGCCGTACACGCCGAGCGAGGTCATCGACAGAATATAGAGCAGGCCCGCGTTCAAGTTGGCCAGGATCATGCCATCGCCGAACGGAATCACCGCCCATGCCGCCAGCGCGGGAGCCAGTGCCAGCACCGGCGCGGCGAGGAACAGGAACTTGTTGGAACCGGTCGGGATGATGACTTCTTTCATCAGCAGCTTGAGGCCGTCGGCCACAGGCTGCAGCAAGCCCCAGTAGCCCACGCGGTTGGGCCCCGGACGCACCTGCATGAAGCCCAGCACCTTGCGCTCCGCCAGTGTCAGGTAAGCCACCCCGCCCATGATCGGCAGCACGATGGCCATGATCTTGATCGCCGTCCAGACCGGCAACCAAGCCGGTCCAAGCAAGTCCAGCCCTGCCTGTTGCAAAGTTTGCAGCAGCTCCATCATGCGCGCTCCACCGTGATCGTTCCAAACATCGCACCCAACGCCGCAGTCGCCGCATGGCCTGACGCCACACGCACCACGCCCTTGGGCAACCTATCGTCTGCCGCACACATCAGCTTGACGCTGCCTGTGCCCTGACTGACTTTCACATTCATACCGGCCTTCACGCCGATATCGGTCAACTCTTCGCTGCGCATCCACACTTTGGGAGTGGCTGCATCGCTGGTCGCCTGCAACGGCGCGGAACGGCGTACCACCGCATCGGTCGAGTAGATCGGCACCTCGCTCACGCGCTGCATGCCAATCGCGGCCGGCGCAGCTTGCACAACTACGCCGCTGATCGCATTGTTCAGCTTGCCCGCGACATCCACACCGTTCAGCGCTTCGTCGCGCACCGCTTCGGAAGTGTCCTGAGCGAAACCGTCCACCTTGAGCAGATTGCCCAGCACGCGCAACACCTTCCATGCCGGACGCGCCTCGCCCAGCGGCTTGACCGCACCCTTGAAGCTTTGCACGCGGCCTTCGCTGCTCACGAAGGTGCCGGAGGTCTCGGTGAACGGCGAGATGGGCAGCAGCACATCGGCGTATTCCGTTGCCTGGTGTTTATATGCACTCATCGCGATCACCATGTCGGCAGCCCGCAGCGCGGCGATGGCTTGCTGTGGATTGGCGCAATCCAGTTCCGCTTCCACGTTCAGCAGCACATAGGCTTTGCGCGGTGTCGCCAGCATGGAGGAGGCATTCAGGCCTTTTGCGCCCGGAGTGGCTTGTGCCAGATAAGCGCCGACGCTGTTCGCCGCTTCGCCCAGGAAACCGAATTTGCCGTTGCTCAATGCAGCGATCTGCTGCGCCAGCGCTTGCAGTTGCGCAGCCTGCGGATGTTGTTGCGCGAAGTTGCCGAGCAGCACGGCGACGCGTTCGCCGCTGGCCAGGCTCTTGGCGATGGCCGTTGCCTCCGCACTGGCAGCCGGAGCCTTGCCGCTCTTTTCTGCATCCAGTGCCTGCGCCACTTGCGACAAGACGGACACCAGCGCATCCGGTGCAGCGATGGCCTTGTGCGCCACCTTCATCAGCAGGTCGTCGTCGGTGGCATGGATGATGTTGGCTTCTGCGCCGTGCTTCACCGCATGGCGGATACGCGCTGCCAGCAGCGGATGATCCTTGCGCAGGAAGCTGCCGACGATGAGCAGGCGGTCGGCACGGCCGATGTCGCTCACGGACATGCCCAACCACGGCGCGCCTTGTTGTTTGCCGTCGGCGCTGAAATCGGACTGGCGCAGACGGAAATCGACGTTGTCGCTGCCGATGCCGCGCATGAGTTTCTGCAGCAGATAGAGTTCTTCCAGCGTGGAGTTCGCTGTCGCCAGTGCACCGACCTGCTCGGCACCGGCGCCACTGGCGATATGGCGCAGACCGTTGGCCGCATATTCCAGCGCGACTTGCCATTCCACTTCCTGCCATTTGCCGTCCTGTTTGACCATCGGCTTGGTCAGGCGGTCGGCTGCATTCAATCCTTCGTACGCGAAGCGATCCTTGTCGGACAGCCAGCACTCGTTGATATCCTCGTTCTCGATGGGCAACACGCGCAGCACGCGGTTGTTCTTGGTGTGCACCGCGAGACCGGAACCCAGGCTGTCGTGCGCGCTGACCGAGCGGCGGCGCGACAATTCCCAGGAACGCGCCTTGTAGCGGAACGGCTTGCTGGTGAGCGCACCGACCGGGCACAGGTCGATCATGTTGCCGGAGAGTTCGGAGTCCACCGTGCCGGAGACGAAGGAAATGATCTCGGCGTGTTCACCGCGGAACGCCTGTCCCAATTCCATCTGTCCGGCGATCTCCTGGCCGAAGCGCACGCAGCGTGTGCAGTTGATGCAGCGGCTCATCTCCTCCGCCGACACCAGCGGGCCGATGTCCTTGCTCAACACCATGCGTTTTTCTTCGTGGTAGCGCGAATGACCGCCGCCGTAGCCGACCGACATGTCCTGCAGCATGCACTCGCCGCCCTGGTCGCAGATCGGGCAATCCAGCGGGTGGTTGATCAGCAGGAATTCCATCACGCCCTGCTGCGCCTTCACCGCCTGCTCGGAATGGGTGAACACCTTCATGCCTTCGGTCACCGGCGTGGCGCAGGCAGGCAATGGCTTCGGTGCTTTTTCCACCTGCACCAGACACATGCGGCAATTGGCCGCGATGGAGAGTTTCTTGTGATAGCAGAAATGCGGAATGGCGATACCAGCCTGGTGTGCGGCTTCGATCACGGTAAAACCGTTTTCCGTTTCGATGTGCTTGCCGTCAATTTCGATGTTGATCATTGCTCACCCGTCCGTCAGCCTTATACCAAGCAGCGCTTGTGCTCGATGTGATATTCGAATTCCTTGCGGTAATGCTTCAACATGCCTTGTACCGGCCACGCTGCCGCATCGCCCAAGGCACAGATGGTGCGCCCCGCGATATTGCCGCATAGATCCAGCAACAGATCGAGGTCTTCCGGCCTGCCTTCGCCTTTTTCGATGCGGTGCACGATGCGATACAACCAGCCGGTACCTTCGCGGCAGGGCGTGCATTGACCGCAGGATTCTTCAAAGTAGAAATAGGCAAGACGTTCCAGCGCGCGCACCATACAGGTGGTCTCGTCCATCACGATGACTGCGCCAGAGCCGAGATAGGAACCCGCCTTCTGTATGGAATCGAAGTCCATGTTGAGGTCCATCATGATCTCGCCCGGCAACACCGGCATCGACGAACCGCCGGGGATCACCGCTTTCAGCTTGTGTCCCTTGCGCACGCCGCCTGCCATCTCCAGCAGGGTCTTGAACGGCGTACCCATCGGCACTTCGAAGTTGCCAGGATTGTTCACGTGGCCTGACACCGAGAACAGCTTGATACCGCCGCTGTTGGGCACACCCAGATCGGCGAACTTCTGCCCGCCGTTGTTGATGATGTACGGGATGCTGGCGAAGGTTTCGGTGTTGTTGATAGTGGTCGGTTTGCCGTACAGGCCGAAACTGGCGGGGAACGGCGGCTTGAAGCGCGGCTGGCCTTTCTTGCCCTCGATGGATTCGAGCAGCGCGGTCTCTTCGCCGCACACGTAGGCGCCATAACCCATGTGATTGTGCAGATCGAACTCGAAATCGAAACCGAGAACGTTCTTGCCCAGATAACCCGCCCTGCGTGCCTCCTCGCAGGCCGCTTCCATGCGCTCATAGGCTTCGAATATCTCGCCGTGCACGTAGTTGTAGCCGGTCTTCACGCCCATGGCGTAGGCGGCGATAGCCATGCCTTCGATCAGCATGTGCGGGTTGTAGCGCAGGATGTCTCTATCCTTGCAGGTGCCCGGCTCGCCTTCGTCCGAGTTGCACACCAGATACTTGTCGCCCTGATAGTTGCGCGGCATGAAGCTCCACTTCAAGCCGGTGGGAAAACCCGCACCGCCGCGACCGCGCAGGCCAGATGCCTTGACTTCGGCGATGATCGCTTCCGGCGACATCTTCTCGGCCAGTACCTTGCGCAACGCCTGATAGCCGCCGACCTTGAGATAATTCTCCAGCGTCCACGGCTGGTCGAATTGCAGCGTGTTGAGAATGATGGGCGCGCTCATTGCTTATCCAGTTCTGCCAGAATCTGGTCGATTTTTTCGTTGGTCAAACGGCCACACATCCTTTTGTTGCTCACGGTGAGCAGCGGAGCATCCACACAGGCACCCATGCACTCGCCCTCGCGCAGACCGAACTTGCCGTCGCCGGTGACTTCGCCCATCCTGATGCCCAGCTTGCTTTCCAGATAGCTCACGGTATCTCCTGCGCCACACAAGGTGCAGGACAGGTTGGTGCAAACCGTCAGGGTGTGCTTGCCCATCGGCTTCAGGTTGTACATGTGATAGAAGGTCGCCACTTCGTACACGGCCATCTGCGGCATCCCCAGATAGACGGCGATATCGGCCATGTCTTCCGGGGCGATCCAGCCCTTCTCGTCCTGCACGAAACGCAATGCTGCCATCACGGCAGACTGACGCTGATCGGCGGGATATTTCTTCAGCTCTTTGTCGATGAGCGTGGTGATTTGTTGGGATAACATCAGCGGTCTATCTCCCCGAAAACGATGTCCTGCGTGCCGATGATTGCGACCACATCGGCGATCATGTGTCCGCGCACCATCTCGTCCAGACTGGACAGATGGGGATACCCGGGTGCACGTATCTTCATGCGGTAAGGCTTGTTCGCACCATCCGACACCAGATAGATACCGAACTCGCCCTTGGGATGCTCGACTGCGGAATACACTTCGCCCGCAGGTACATGGAAACCTTCACTGAACAGCTTGAAGTGGTGGATCAACTCTTCCATGTTCTGCTTCATGGCTTCGCGCTTGGGCGGTGCATACTTGAGGTCGTCCGTCATCACCGGGCCGGGGTTCTGGCGCAGCCAGGCGATACATTGCTTGATGATGCGGTTGCTTTGCCTCATCTCTTCCACGCGCACCAGATAACGGTCGTAACAGTCGCCTTCGATGCCGACCGGGATGTCGAAATCCATGCGGTCATACACTTCGTAGGGCTGCTTCTTGCGCAAGTCCCACACCACGCCCGAGCCGCGCAGCATCGGGCCGGTGAAGCCCAGCGCCAGCGCGCGTTCCGGCGACACGACGCCGATGCCCACCGTGCGCTGCTTCCAGATACGGTTATCAGTCAGCAGCGTCTCGTACTCATCCACATAGCCGGGGAAACGGTTGGTGAAGTCCTCCAGGAAATCCAACAGCGAACCTTGACGATTCTCATTCAGCTTCTTGATCGCTGCTGCACTGCGAATCTTGCTTGGCTGATGCTGTGGCATCGTGTCCGGCAGATCGCGATAGACACCGCCCGGACGGTAGTAGGCCGCGTGCATACGCGCACCGGATACCGCCTCATACGCATCCAACAAATCTTCACGCTCGCGGAAGGTGTAGAAAAACATGGTCATCGCGCCGAGGTCGATGCCGGAAGCGCCGAGCCACAGCAGATGGTTCAGGATGCGCGTGATCTCGTCGTACATCACGCGGATGTATTGCGCGCGAAGCGGCACTTCGATACCGGCCAGCTTCTCGATCGCCATCACATACGCATGTTCATTGACCATCATCGACACATAGTCCAGACGATCCATGTAGGGCACGGATTGCAGGTAGGTTTTGTGTTCGGCCAGTTTCTCGGTCGCGCGGTGCAACAGACCGATGTGCGGGTCGGCCCGCTCGATCACTTCGCCGTCCAACTCCAGCACCAGGCGCAACACGCCGTGCGCAGCGGGGTGCTGCGGTCCGAAGTTCATGGTGTAGTTTTTAATTTCCGCCATAACGAGCTTTCTTTACGCGATTAGTGACGTCCGAAATTTTCTTCACGCACCGAACGCGGGGTAATTTCGCGCGGCTCGATGGAAACCGGTTCATAGACCACACGCTGCTGCGCAGCGTCGTAGCGCATCTCGACATTCCCGGACAAAGGGAAGTCCTTGCGGAACGGATTCCCGACAAAACCATAGTCAGTCAGGATGCGGCGCAAGTCGGGGTGACCGACAAAAATGATGCCATACAGATCGAACGCCTCGCGCTCGTACCAGTTCGCCGCAGGCCAGACAGCGACCAGCGAGTCCAGCATCGGCATGCCGTCGTCGTCCGCGAACACGCGCACGCGCAAACGCAGGTTGTGCGTGATCGAAAGCAGGTGATAGACCGCCGCAAAGCGGGGACCCTCATGCGGCTCATCGGCCAGATATTTACCGCCCTCGGAAGTCTCGCTACCGTAGGTGGAATAGTCCATACCGCAGAGATCGATCAGCTCTTCGAAACGCAGGTCGGCATCGTCGCGCAAACGGGTGAACACGCCGAGCATGTCGGCCGCCTTCACCACCAGCGTCAGTTCGCCCAGCCGTTCTTCCAGGCTCACCACTTTGTCGGCAAACGCTTCAAGCAGATTTGATTTCAGCATATTGAGGTCGGTAGCCATGGTCAGGAGCGCGCAATGGTGTTGGTGCGTTTGATCTTGTTCTGCAACTGGATGACGCCGTAGAGCAGCGCCTCCGCAGTCGGCGGGCATCCCGGAACGTAAATATCCACCGGAACGATACGGTCGCAACCGCGCACTACAGAATAGGAATAATGGTAGTAACCGCCGCCGTTGGCGCAGGACCCCATGGAGATCACCCAGCGCGGCTCGGCCATCTGGTCATACACCTTGCGCAAAGCCGGTGCCATCTTGTTGCACAGCGTGCCCGCCACGATCATCACGTCGGATTGACGGGGACTGGGACGAAAGGCACCCGCACCGAAACGATCCAGGTCATAGCGCGGCAACGCTGCATGCATCATCTCCACCGCACAGCACGCCAGACCGAAGGTCATCGGCCACAGCGAACCGGTGCGCGCATAGTTGATGATGGTATCGGCGGTGGTGGTAACGACGCCCTTTTCCAGAATGCCTTCTATTCCCATTCCAAGGCTCCTTTCATCCATTCGTAGATAAAGCCAACCACAAGGATGGCCAAAAAGATCATCATGGAAACGAAACCGAAGGTGCCGATCTCCTTGAGCACGATCGCCCACGGAAACAGGAAAGCGATTTCAAGATCGAACAGAATGAACAGGATGGCGACGAGATAAAAGCGCACGTCGAATTTCATACGCGCGTCCTCGAAAGCCTCGAAGCCACATTCGTATGGTGAGAGTTTTTTTGCGTCGGGACGATTGGGGCCGGCCAACATACCCAGCACCAGGGGTGCAACCCCCATTACAAGTGCAATACCGATAAACAGCAGCACCGGAAAATAATTTTCCAACATATTTGAGACCCCCCCCTCTGTAAGCCCGCGATATAACGGAGCGCAAAGCGATGCTCTAGATTTTTTCGACCTTCGGCTCCATGGCCTCGGTTCTATTTCGATTTGGTGCGGGGCAAGGGACTCGAACCCTCACGTCCTTTCGGACACAGCCACCTCAAGGCTGCGCGTCTACCAATTCCGCCAACTCCGCATGTTTCTTATTATTTTTTATTTTGGTATTTCTTTTGCCTTCGAATCGGAAGTGTCAACTACCGGCGCAGGCACATCCTTTTGCAGCGTATTCACATCCACCCTGTCCATCACCCCCGCCTCGTGCGCGGGCTTGGCGTAAAAATAGGTCAAAGTGAGACTGGTAACAAAAAAGATCGACGCAGCCACCGCCGTGCTGCGGCTCAAGAAATTCGCGGAACCGCTGGAGCCGAACAGACTCCCGGCCGAGCCGGAACCGAAGGCAGCGCCCATATCAGCGCCTTTGCCATGCTGAATCAGAACCAGGCCGATCAACACCACCGCAGTAATTACATGCACTACCCAGACTATCGTTTCCACTCTCTACCCCGACTACAAAATTATTTTTGCGCAGCGCGACAAATCGCCACGAACTCTTCGGCCACCAAAGATGCGCCGCCAATCAAACCACCGTCGATATCCGGCATCGCAAACAACTCCGCCGCGTTGCCGGGTTTCACGCTACCGCCGTAAAGCAGGCGCAAGCCTTGCGCCACCGCCACATCCAACTGCGCGACGCGCTGACGGATGAAAGCATGTACCGCCTGAGCCTGCTCCGGCGATGCCGTCTTGCCGGTGCCGATCGCCCACACCGGCTCATAAGCCACGACCGACTTGGCCACCGCCTGTGCACCCGCATGGTTAAGCACCACATCCAATTGACGTGCCACCACTTGCTCGGTCACGCCAGCTTCACGCTCCGCCAGAGTTTCGCCCACGCAGAATATCGGCGTCAACCCCGCCTTGATCGCCGCATCGAACTTGGCCGCAGCGATCTCATCGCTGTCATGGAAAAAAGCGCGCCGCTCCGAATGGCCGATGATGACATAACGACAGCCAAAATCGTTCAACATGCCGGAAGCCACCTCGCCGGTGTAGGCACCCTGCTCGTACTGACTCAGGTTTTGCGCTCCCCAAGCTACGTTGCTTCCCTGCAACGCGGCTTGAGTCTGCGCCAGGTATGGATAAGGGACGCACACGCCGCAATCGGCTTCACGCAGCTCGCGCACTCCTTCCAGCAGACCTTCCAGCAACGCTTTGTTGCGCGCCAAATTGCCGTACATTTTCCAATTTCCAACCACTAGCTTTCGGCGCATCAGGCTATTCTTCCGACGTTTTGAGGTCGGCGATACTACCGATGAAAAGCCGAATGGTCAATCAAAGCAGCAGGACGATACGGGCGGCGGGTATTCGGCATGCCATGTTGTCGGGTATGCCGCCTGCACCTCATGGGGATTGAGTCGTTTCCTTTGTGTAATAATCGTGTAACAAACGTCGCATAGGATGCGCATCGCTGGCAAACGGCACACATCACAAGCAATCATTGGAGAAACAAAATGAATAGACTGAACCATCTTCTGCGCAGTATCAGCCTGTCTGCGGCGTTGCTGTCTGCTGGCACGGCGTTCGCCACTGACCTCACTGGCGCAGGCGCGACCTTCCCCTACCCCGTCTATGCCAAGTGGGCCGAAGCTTACAAAGCACAAACTGGCGTGGGCATGAATTACCAATCCATTGGCTCCGGTGGCGGCATCAAACAGATCAAGGCCAAGACCGTGGATTTCGGCGCATCCGATGCTCCATTGAAGCCAGAAGAACTGGGCTTCTTGGGTCTGACCCAGTTCCCGACCGTAGTCGGCGGCGTAGTACCGGTAATGAATCTGGAAGGCGTCGCACCCGGAGCATTGAAACTGACCGGCACTACTTTGGCTGAAATCTTCCTGGGCAAGATCACCAAATGGAACGACCCCAAGATCGCGGCCGATAACAGCTGGCTTGAACCTGCCGGACCAAGCCATCACTGTAGTGCACCGTTCGGATGGCTCTGGCACATCCTTCATCTTCACGACTTACCTTTCCCAAGTCAGCCTTGAGTGGATGCGCAGCGTCGGCGCCGGCTCTGCTGTGTCTTGGCCAGCCGGCACGGGCGGCAAAGGCAATGAAGGTGTTGCTTCTTATGTACAACGCATAAAAGGCTCCATCGGCTATGTGGAATACGCTTACGCTTTGCAAAACAAGATGACCTACGCACAACTGAAGAATCGCGAAGGCAATTTTGTAAAGCCGGACGCTGCCAACTTCAAGGCTGCCGCTGCGAATGCCAAGTGGGATGCCGACAAGGGCTTCTACGAGATCCTGACCAACGAACCCGGCAAGGATAGCTGGCCCATCACTGGCGCCACTTTCATCCTGATTCATAAGTCGCAGGAAAATGCCGAGACCGGCAAGGAAGTGCTGAAATTCTTCGATTGGGCCTACGCCAACGGTGACAAAATGGCCGAGTCGATGGACTACATCGCCTTACCCGCCAGCGTAGTCAAGATGATCCAAGGCGCATGGAAAGAGCAAGTAAAAGACACCTCCGGCAAAGCACTGTGGAAGTAAGCGGCACGTTCTAAGCTATAATTGCGGGGGCATTTAACGCCCCCGTATTTTTTTCCACACTCCATCAATTGAATTATGTCGACGTTCCTACACGAAGCGCGCCTCAAACGACAAACTGTGCTGGACTTGCTGTTCCGCAATCTGACGCGTCTTGCCGCATTCACCGTGCTGGCTTTGCTCGCGGCGATTATCGGCTCGCTGATCGTGGGCAGCATGCCTGCCATCCACGCCTTCGGCTTCGGCTTCATCACCAGTTCCGAATGGGACCCGGTCAACGACCAATACGGCGCGTTGATTCCCATCGTCGGCACCCTGATTACTTCGGGCATCGCGCTGTTGATCGCGATCCCGGTCAGCTTCGGCATCGCCATCTTTTTGACCGAACTATCGCCGAGCTGGCTGCGCCGCCCGCTGGGCATCGCGATCGAATTGCTGGCGGGCATCCCCAGCATCATCTACGGCATGTGGGGCTTGTTCATTTTCGCCCCGCTGTTCGCCGACCACGTTGAGCCCTGGCTCAACAACCACATCGGTACCTGGCCCCTGCTCGGCCCGTTCTTTTCCGGCCCGCCGATGGGCATCGGCATGCTCACCGCCGGCATCATCCTGGCCATCATGGTCATCCCGTTCATCGCCTCGGTGATGCGCGACGTGTTCGACGTGGTACCCACCATGCTCAAGGAATCGGCCTATGGCCTGGGCTCCACCACGTGGGAAGTGATGTGGAAAGTGGTGTTGCCCTACACCAAGATCGGCGTGGTCGGCGGCATCATGCTCGGCCTGGGTCGAGCACTGGGCGAGACCATGGCGGTCACCTTCGTCATCGGTAATGCGCATGAGCTCAACAAATCACTGCTGATGCCCGGCAACAGCATCTCCTCGGCACTGGCCAACGAATTCGCCGAAGCAGTGGGAGATTTGTACACTTCCTCGCTCATTGAGCTCGGCCTGATCTTGTTCTTCATCACTTTCGTCGTCCTCTCGCTCGCCCGCCTCATGCTGTACAAGCTGGAGCAACGCGAAGGACATGGAGCCTGACATGTTTGACCTCTACGCACGTCGCCGCTTCATCAATATAGTCAGCCTGACCATCTCGGTGCTCGCCATGCTGTTCGGCCTGTTCTGGCTGGGCTGGATCTTGTGGACCTTGCTGGAAAACGGCCTGCCCGGCTTGGGCATGCATGTGTTCACCCAGACCACCCCCCCGCCCGGCAGCAGCGGCGGACTGATCAACGCCATCTTCGGCAGCCTGATGATGGTCACCATCGCCGTCCTCATCGGCACACCCATCGGCATCCTGGCAGGAACCTATCTCGCCGAATTCGGACAGCGCGGCTGGTTGGCACCCATCACCCGTTTCATCAACGACGTGCTGTTGTCGGCGCCGTCCATCGTCATCGGCCTGTTCGTGTACGAGATCTACGTGATCAAGATTGGACACTTCTCCGGCTGGGGCGGCGCGCTTGCACTCTCCATTCTGGTCATCCCGGTAGTCATCCGCACCACCGAGAACATGCTGCGCCTGGTGCCGAACAGCCTGCGCGAAGCGGCAGCGGCGCTCGGCGCGCCACAATGGAAAGTCATCAACTTCGTCACGCTGCGTGCCGCGCGCGCCGGCATCCTGACCGGCATACTGCTGGCCATCGCGCGCATCAGCGGCGAAACCGCACCGCTGTTGTTCACCTCGCTGAACAACCAGTTCTGGAGCAGCAACATGAACCAGCCGATGGCCAACCTGCCGGTGGTCATCTTCCAGTTCGCCATGAGCCCCTATGATGATTGGCACAGCCTCGCCTGGGCGGGCGCACTACTCATCACCCTGAGCGTGCTCGCACTGAATATCGTGGCACGCGTAATGTTCCGCCAGAAGGCGAATTCCTAATAAGGATCCAAGAAATGATTGCAGAACAAATCATCTCCGCACCAAAACTGATCGTGCGCGACCTGAACTTCTATTACGGCGCTGATCGTGCGCTCAATGGCATCAACCTGACCATTCCGGAAAAAATGGTCACCGCATTCATCGGCCCTTCCGGCTGCGGCAAATCTACCCTGTTGCGCACCTTCAACCGCATGTACCAGCTCTATCCCAAGCAACGCGCCACCGGCGAGATATTGCTGGACGGACAGAACCTGCTCGACAAAAAACAAGACCTCAACACGCTGCGCGCCAAGATCGGCATGGTGTTCCAGAAGCCCACCCCGTTCCCGATGTCCATCTACGACAACATCGCTTTCGGCGTGAAGCTGTATGAGAACCTCAGCGGACACGACATGGAAGAGCGCGTGGAATGGGCACTGAAGAAAGCCGCACTATGGAATGAAGTGAAGGACAAACTGAAACAGAGCGGCACCGGTCTCTCCGGCGGCCAACAGCAACGCCTGTGCATCGCCCGCGCCATCGCCGTCAAACCGCAAGTGCTGCTGCTGGACGAGCCAACCTCCGCGCTCGACCCGATCTCCACAGCACATATCGAGAAACTGATCGACGAGCTGAAGAAAGACTTCACCATCGTCATCGTCACTCACAACATGCAACAAGCGGCACGTATCTCCGACTTCACGGCCTACATGTATCTGGGCGACCTCATCGAATTCGGCGACACCAGCACGGTGTTCACCAATCCAAAACGGAAAGAGACTGAAGATTACATCACTGGTCGCTTCGGCTAAGCGACCAGTGATGTAACGGTGAAGACTAATGCGCGAAGCGCGTTATGTCGGAGCCACTACATCACCGGACGATTTGGCTAATCGTCTAACGCGTTGCCAGCCTAGTCCTGGCAACAAATTGTGATATCAGCAATGATCGTTTTTCCCCAACAACAAAGCCCGCCCCCTTTGCCCTGACACAAGGCAAAAAAAAGCCCCACGAGAACTTTGTGGGGCTGAACCTTTGCGATAAGTTAGGATAACCTATGCACAAAGGGGGGAGGAGAAGGTTTGTCAGGCTCGGCCCGCTTGCAAGACGTCGAATTCGTCCGAGAACATACTGCTGATGGGATGCCGGGAAGTCGCAGCATTGCTGCGCTTCCAGTGCTGTGGACGAACGGAGGCCATATCGAGTGCATGCAGCGCAGGCAGCATTGGCCAGTGCGGGTTGTGCAAATTGAAGCGCGGCGCACTACCGGCGACATCATCGTGCGCGCTTAGATAGGCCTCCAACGTTCCCACATCGCGCCAGTAAGCCTGCTCCTCATGCGGCCGGATTCCCGGCACACTATTATTCGAGAAGTCATAGGCATGCACCTGGTGGCTGTGTATCAGGCGCGGCAATATGTGCCCGCCGAAATCCGTTTCTCCGTGATGCAAGGCTTGCTCCAGAGCCTCGACCAATACCTCGGTGTTGAACAAGTAATTGCCCATGGAAGCATAAGCACGCTCCGAGCATGAAGGCATGGCTATAGGTACTTCCGGCTTCTCCTGGAAATCCCAAATCTCACCCTTGTGACCCGCCGCAATGACACCGAACGATGATGCCAGCGCTATCGGCACCTGCGTCGCTGCGACGGTGACATCGGCGTCGCACTCGCAATGGAACTGCACCATCTGGCTCACATCCATACGATAGACGTGGTCGGCGGCAAACACGGCCACCATGTCAGGCGCATGCTGCTCGATCAGTGCAAGATTTTTATAGACGGCGTCCGCCGTGCCGCGGAAACTTCCGCCCGACTCCTGTTGCGGCAGTACCACACGGATGAAACGCTCATGATCGTCGGACGCCAGATTCCAGTTGGCATGGATATGCTTGATCAGGGATTCCGGTTTGTATTGGGCCAGCAGGTAGATGGAATCGATGCCTGAATTAACCAGATTGCTAAGCACGAAGTCCACCAGACGGAAGCTGCCACCAAATGGAAGAGCGGGCTTTGCGTGGTGAGCGTCAACGGACGGAGACGAGAACCTTGTCCGCCAGCAAGGACTATCGCCAGGATTTTTTTCGGCGCCGCCTTCATTATTTCTGATGTCATGGAGTCTCCCAAAAATTCAAAATTAATTTGTGAATTTCCCGTCTGACCTGCTGGAAGCCAGCCACCAAGCATCCTCGGAGCAAGCATCACATGACGTGAACCTGCTGGATCGTTGGAGCTGATTCCTAAACTACGTTTCAGCCATTGCTGAAATACAGCCTGATTGCATGGACCGCATCTTAGTGACGTGGATAAAAACTGCCTGTGGGTGGGGTACTGTATTTTTCGGTAGGGGGAATATGTAGCGATACTGGCCAGTTTGAATTTGGCGATGCGAATTCCTGGACGGAATTCACTCACTGCAAACCAAAAACAACTTCGCCGGGGGGGGGTAGCCCGGCAACCTTCGCATCTGCATAAGGCCGTATTTCATGGCAGCAGGCCATGTTAGGATGCTCGCGGACTTTGAGAGCAAAGGGAAAAACATGGAACAATCTTGGGCAGTATTTCTCGGCGGCTTGGGTATCGGCTCAGCCGTAACCTCAGCTATAACCGCCCTTGTGCAACACTCACTAGCTCGCCGTGCAAAACAATAAGACCTGCGTATGGCCGAACTCAAAGAAGCATTCACAGGTTTCCTTGCGGCGTATGCAAAGATCAATGAAAACGACACTTCTCGTGAAAACCAAGTGAACTTCGGCTTATGGGAAGCCAGAATTCAATTGGTTGCATCCCCCGAGGTTAGTTCATGCATTGAAACGCTTAAACAAACGAAACCGAACTCAACAGCCAGAGGAGCCTCTATTGATGCAATGCTATTGGCAATGAGAATAGACCTCGGCTTAGGTCAATAGCCTTACCCCGCCACTTCCCTCACCACTCCCGCAATCTTCTCCGCACACAACCTCACCTTAGCACCATCCTCGCCTTCCACCATCACCCGCAATAACGGCTCGGTGCCGGAAGGACGCAACAGCACGCGCCCCTTGCCGTTCAGCAGGATTTCCGCCGTCGCGACGGCCTGTTTCACTTGGGGATGGTTGGCGTAGTCGTCCTTCTTGGCGATTTTCACGTTGATGAGTACTTGCGGGTACATATGCAGATCCCCAGCTGCCTGCGCTAGCGTCTGCTGCTTCATGCGCAGTACATGCAGCACTTGCAGCGCGGAGACGATGCCGTCGCCGGTGCTGTGTTTGTCCAGACAGATGATGTGACCGGAGTTCTCACCGCCGAGCTGCCAGCCCTTCTGTTGCAGCAATTCCATCACGTAACGGTCGCCCACCTTGGCACGCGCGAACGGGATGCCCAAGTGTTGCATGGCATGCTCGAACGCGAGGTTGGTCATCAAGGTGCCGACCACGCCGCCTTTCATCGTACCTTCGGCATGGTGGTGTTTGGCGATGACGTAAAGCAACTGGTCGCCATCGTAAAGATGGCCTGCAGCATCGACCATGACCAGACGATCGCCATCACCATCCAGCGCGATACCGATATCCGCCTTGTGTTCGACCACGGCCTTTTGCAGGTTCTGCGGCTTGGTCGCGCCGTAACCGTCGTTGATGTTCTTGCCGTTCGGCTCGGCGCCGATGGCCACCACATCTGCACCCAGTTCGTGGAACACGTGGCGCGCGATGTGATAGGTCGCACCGTGCGCGCTATCCACCACGATCTTGAGTCCGCGCAGGTTCATGTCCGCCGGGAAGGTGCTCTTGCAGAATTCGATGTAACGTCCGACCGCATCGTCGAGGCGTTTGGCCTTGCCCAGACTTTCCGAGGAATTGGTCAGCATCGGCTCATCCAGCTCGGCTTCGATAGCCGTCTCGACTTCGTCCGGCAGCTTGCTGCCGCTGCCGGAGAAGAACTTGATGCCGTTGTCCTCGAACGGGTTGTGCGAAGCGGAGATGACCACGCCTGCCTGCAAGCGTAAGGCACGTGTGAGGTAGGCCACGGCGGGCGTCGGTATCGGGCCGGCCAGATAGACGTCGATGCCCGCCGCGATAAGTCCCGCTTCCAGCGCCGATTCCAGCATGTAACCGGAGATGCGCGTGTCCTTGCCGATCAGCACTGCAGGGCGCTCGCCCTTCGCGTGCTCTGCGCTTGCCAGCACCTTGCCTGCCGCATAACCCAAGTGCATCACGAATTGCGGCGTGATGGGATGTTCACCCACGCGTCCGCGCACGCCGTCAGTACCGAAATATTTTCTGCTCATGTCATCCCTCGTTTACCGAATTCCAAACTTTTAGCGCATCCACCGTCTCGCGCACATCATGCACGCGCACGATGGCTGCACCACGTTGTACTGCCAGCAAAGCCGCTGCCACGCTGGCGGCCACGCGTTCATCCACTTCGCGTCCGATGATCGCCCCCAGCATCGATTTGCGCGACAGCCCCGCCAGAATGGGTACTCCCAATGTGCGCAACCTATCCAGGTGACGCAGCAGGTCGAGATTATGCTCGACCGTCTTGCCAAAACCAAACCCTGGGTCTATCACGATGCGGTCACGGGAAATTCCGGCCGCCTCGGTTACCGCGATACGTTCGCGCAAGAATGCCATCACTTCGCCCACCACATCCTGATACGCCGGACGCTGCTGCATGGTTTGCGGCAGGCCCTGTTTGTGCATGAGGCACACCCCCGCATCGCTCTGCGCCACCGCGTGTAGCGCGCCTTCCGCCTGCAACGCATTCACGTCGTTGACCAGGCTCGCCCCGGCATGGATCGCGGCGTGCATCACTGAAGGTTTGTAGGTATCGATGGAGATCGGGATAGCAATGCCGCGCAGCCCTTCGATGACGGGCAGCACTCGATCCAGCTCTTCCTGTTCGCTCACAGAGGCAGCACCGGGGCGCGTCGATTCACCACCGATGTCGAGCATGTCCGCGCCGTCTTCGATCAGTTGCCGGGCATGGGCGATGGCGTCAACAGTGGATGCGTGAAGGCCGCCGTCGGAAAAAGAATCCGGCGTGACGTTGACGATACCCATCACGAGAGGGCGTGAAAGATCGAGTTGGAATTTGCCGCAATGCCACATATGAAAACGGGGGCGAATGCCCCCGTGAAGTTTAGTTAGACGCCTTCAGCCGGCTTGTTCGTCGCTGTTGCCGTTGGTGTCTCATCCTTAGGCGGCTCGGGTGCTTGAGTACTCGTGCTGGGCTTGGGCGGACGCGGCGGATTGCCGGCCATGATGTCGTCGATCTGCTCGGCATCGATGGTCTCCCATTCCAGCAGAGCCTTGGTCATCGCTTCGATCTTGTCGCGGTTCGCCTCGATCAGCCTGCGTGCCAACGCATATTGCTCGTCGATGATGCGACGGATCTCGGCATCCACCTTCTGCATGGTGGTCTCGGAAATGTTCTTGTGCGTGGTGACCGAGCGCCCCAGGAAAACCTCACCCTCGTTCTCGCCGTAAACCATCGGCCCGAGCGCGTCGGACATCCCCCACTGGGTGACCATCTTGCGTGCCATGTCGGTCGCGCGTTCAAAGTCGTTGGAGGCACCGGTGGTCATCTGGTTCATGAACAATTCTTCCGCGATGCGCCCGCCGAACAGCACGGTGATCGTGGAAAGAATGCGAATCTTATCCATGCTGTAGCGGTCTTCGGATGGCAGTTGCATGGTCAATCCCAAGGCACGACCGCGCGGGATGATGGTCACTTTGTGCACCGGATCGGTCTTGGGCATCAGCTTCGCCACCACTGCATGGCCTGACTCGTGGTAGGCCGTGTTGCGGCGCTCTTCCTCAGGCATCACCATAGAACGGCGTTCCGCGCCCATGAATATCTTGTCTTTTGCCGCCTCGAAATCGTCCATCTCGACGAAACGCTTGCCGCGACGCGCCGCGAACAGCGCGGCCTCATTCACCAGATTGGCGAGATCGGCACCGGACATGCCGGGTGTACCGCGCGCCAACACATTGGCATTCACATCCGGCGCGCAAGGCACTTTGCGCATGTGCACCATCAGTATCTGTTCGCGTCCGCGAATGTCCGGCAACGGCACCACCACCTGGCGGTCGAAACGGCCGGGGCGCAGCAAGGCGGCATCCAGCACATCGGGGCGGTTGGTCGCGGCGATCACGATCACGCCGCTGGCTCCCTCGAAACCGTCCATCTCAACCAGCAAGGCATTCAGCGTTTGTTCACGCTCGTCGTTGCCGCCGCCGAGCCCGGCACCGCGCTGACGACCCACCGCATCGATTTCATCGATGAAGATGATGCACGGTGATTGTTTCTTGGCTTGCTCGAACATGTCGCGCACGCGGGCTGCACCGACACCGACGAACATCTCGACGAAATCGGAACCGGAGATAGAGAAGAACGGAACTTTGGCTTCGCCTGCGATAGCCTTGGCCAGCAAGGTCTTGCCTGTGCCGGGACTACCCACCATCAACACACCGCGCGGAATACGTCCGCCCAGATTTTGGAATTTGGTAGGATCGCGGAGGAAGTCCACCAGTTCGGACACTTCTTCTTTGGCCTCGTCACAACCGGCCACATCGGCGAACGTCACGCGTTCTTTGGCTTCATCCAGCAAGCGCGCCTTGCTCTTGCCGAACGAGAACGCGCCGCCCTTGCCGCCGCCCTGCATCTGGCGCATGAAGAACACCCACACGCCGATCAGCAACAGCATGGGGAACCACGACACAAAGATACTCATCAGGAAGGATTGTTCTTCTTCCGGCTTGGCTTCGATCTTCACGCCATTCTTGAGCAGGTCGGAAACCAGCCAGATGTCGCTAGGCGCAAAGCTGGTGACGCGCTTGCCCTCGGTAGTGGTCGCCTTCAGGGTGCGCCCTTCGATGGTCACCTTGTCGATATGCCCCAGCCGCACTTCGTCGAGGAATTGCGAATAATCCAACTGCACTTGCGCAGTTTGTTGCTGGCGCGCGTTGAATTGATTGAATACAGTCATCAGCACCAAAGCGACGACCATCCAGATTCCGATACTCTTAAACAGATTATTCACACAGGCTCCTTACCGAGCGCAAAACGAAGTTGCATTAGACACTGTCCGCCATCATTTCTCAAGCTTGCCCAACCCCACCAGATACTGTTCGCTGCTGCGGTCGCGCGAGGCTTTCGGCTTGCGCGAGACCACTTTGGCAAAGTGGCTGCGCATCAGCTTCAGGTAATCCTCGAAACCCACGCCCTGGAACACTTTCACCACATACGAACCGCCCGGAGCAAGATGGTTGACCGCAAAATCCAGCGCCAGTTCCGCCAGATGCATGGCGCGCGCCTGATCCGCCGAACTCACGCCACTGATGTTGGGGGCCATGTCGGAAATTACAAGGCCGATCTGCCGCCCTTCCAGTTTTTCTTCGAGTTGCGCCAGCACGCTGTCCTCACGGAAGTCGCCCTGGATGAACTCCACACGCGGCAGCGGTTGCAGCGGCAGCAGGTCCAGCGCGATGATGCGCCCCTGCTGGCCCAGCTTGCTGGCCACCACCTGACACCAGCCGCCGGGGGTCGCACCCAAGTCCACCACCACCATGCCGGGCTTGATAAGATGGTCGCGCTCGTCGAGCTCCAGCAGCTTGTACGCGGCACGCGACCGGTAGCCCTCTTTCTGCGCCCGTTGCACAAAAGGGTCGTTCACATGCTCACGCATCCATTGTTTGCTGGTTTTAGATGCCTTCATCGTTTAGAATCCGCGCCTTATATCAGGAAGGTCATTATGTTATCCATCTCAATTCCACAGCGCCTCGAACTCAAAGCGCGTGCCCATGCCCTCAATCCCATCGTCATCATCGGCAACGCCGGGCTGACCCCTGCTGTTCTGGAAGAAATCGAACGCAGCCTCAAAAGCCACGACTTGTTGAAGATTCGCGTGATGAACGATGACCGCGAAGCGCGTGAAGCCATGCTGCAAGAGATCTGCGCACAGTTGAAAGCCGGCCCCGTGCAACACATCGGCAAGATACTGGTGGTGTATCGCCCGCTGGCCATCCCTATCGCCAAAGCTCCCAAACGCCGCACTGGCAAGTCGCTGACCAAGAAACAGTTGGGAAGCAAGACTTAACTTCGGGGAAGAGAGAAGGGTAAAGGGGGAAGGATAAAACCAGCCACCCCGGAAGATCGTGGGGTTTCCCCTTCTCTCTCCCCCTTAACCCTTCCCGTTTAGATGTACTGCACTTCCACCACTTCGTATTCGCGCACGCCGCCCGGTGCCTGCACTTCCGCGACATCGCCGCTGGACTTGCCGATCAAAGCCCGTGCGATCGGTGATTTGATGGAAATCTTGCGGTGCTTGATGTCGGCCTCATCTTCGCCGACGATCTGGTAAGTCACCACATCGCCGTTCTTGGTATCTTCCAAAATCACGGTCGAACCGAACACGCAGCGGCCATCCGCATTGAGCGTCTTGGGGTCGATGACCTGCGCGCTGCCCAGTTTGAATTCCAACTCGACGATACGTCCTTCGACAAACGACTGGCGCTCTTTGGCTGCCTCGTATTCGGCGTTCTCCGACAGATCGCCCTGCGCACGCGCTTCCGAGATGGCGTTGATGACCCAAGGCCGGTCCACCGTCTTCAAGCGGTGTAATTCGCTGCGCAATAACTCAGCGCCATGCACTGTCAATGGAACCTTACTCATGGTGGAACTTTCTTAATTATTAGTAGTTAGTCTCTAGTCGTTAGCTGATGTTGTCGCCATGCGTTATTTTGTTTTAACTGAATAACTGGCGACTAACGACTAGCTATTGGCAACTAGTCTTTTATGCAAAGACTGCACGTCATACACCTGCAATTCGGCCAAGTGCTGCATACCAAGGCAGGCCGCGCGCGCACCGGACAGCGTGGTGTAGTAAGTCACGCGGCCCTGCAACGCTGCATGGCGGATCGAATACGAATCGCGCATCACCGACGGTTTGCTGTCGACAGTATTGATGATGAGACTGACCTCGCCATTCTTGATCATATCGACAATGTGCGGACGGCCTTCGGCAACCTTGTTCACCACAGTCACTTCCACGCCAGCCGCATTGATGACCGATGCCGTGCCGCGTGTAGCCAGAATCGTGAAGCCCAGGCTGTGCAGGGATTTGGCGACCTCGACTGTACCCAGCTTGTCGGCCTCGCGTACGCTGATGAACACCTTGCCGCCCTTCGGCAGCTTCACGCTGGCGGCGAGTTGCGATTTGACGAAGGCTTCGGCAAAGGTTGCACCCACGCCCATCACTTCGCCGGTGGATTTCATCTCGGGTCCGAGGATGGTGTCGACGCCGGGGAACTTGATGAAGGGGAACACCGCTTCCTTCACCGAGTAATACGGCGGGATCACTTCTTTGGTGATGCCCTGCTGCGCCAGCGATTGACCCGCCATACAGCGCGCGGCGATCTTCGCCAGCGGCACGCCGGTGGCTTTCGACACAAACGGCACGGTGCGCGAGGCGCGCGGATTCACTTCCAGCACATACACCGTCTTGCCCTGAATGGCGAACTGCACGTTCATCAAACCGACCACGTTGAGCGACTTTGCCATGGCAACGGTCTGGCGGCGCAACTCGTCCTGCAGCGCAGACGAAAGCGAATACGGGGGCAGCGAACAAGCCGAGTCACCGGAGTGCACACCCGCTTCTTCGATGTGTTCCATGATGCCGCCGATGATGACTTGTTTGCCATCGGACACCGCATCCACATCCACCTCGATCGCATCGTTGAGGAAGCGGTCCAGCAGGATCGGCATGCGCTCCGGGTAGGTCTTGGATAATTCTTCAGCTTCACGCATGTAGCGTTCCAGATCAGGCTGCGCATGGATGATCTCCATGCCGCGACCGCCCAGCACGTTGGATGGACGCATCACCAGCGGATAGCCGATCTCGGCTGCACCGGCGACCGCATCGGCCACGTTGCTGGCGATGCGGTTAGGCGGTTGCTTCAGATCCAGCTCGCGCAACATCTGCTGGAAACGCGCGCGGTCTTCCGCCATATCGATCATGTCCGGAGTGGTGCCGATAATGGGCACGCCGTTCTTTTCCAGCCCGTGCGCCAGCTTCAGCGGCGTCTGTCCGCCGTATTGCACGATCACGCCGATGGGTTTCTCCACCGCCACCACTTCCAGCACGTCTTCCAGCGTCAGCGGCTCGAAGTACAGACGATCCGAAGTGTCGTAGTCGGTGGACACGGTCTCCGGATTGCAGTTGACCATGATGGTCTCGTAACCGTCTTCGCGCATCGCCAACGCGGCATGCACGCAGCAATAATCGAACTCGATACCTTGCCCGATGCGGTTCGGTCCGCCGCCCAGCACCATGATCTTCTTGTTGTTGGTCGGCTGCGATTCGCACTCTTCCTCGTAGGTCGAGTACATGTAAGCGGTGTTGGTGGAAAACTCGGCAGCGCAAGTATCCACGCGCTTGAACACCGGGCGCACACCCAACGCATGGCGGTAGGCGCGCACCGATTCATCATCGATACCCAGCAAAGCTGCCAGACGCGCATCGGCAAAACCGCTGCGTTTCAGTGCGCGCAGATGATCCGCGCTCAGGCTTTCCAGAGTGTGGCCTGCCAGCTCCTGCTCCTGACGGATCAGGTCTTCGATCTGCACCAGGAACCACGGATCGATCTTGCTGATGGCGAACACCTCCTCCACGCTCATGCCGAGGCGGAAGGCATCGCTCACCGCCCAGATGCGATCCGGGCCGGGACTACCAAGTTCAGCGCAGATCGCTTCGCGGTCGCTGTACTTGCTGTCCAGGCCGTTCACGCCGACTTCCAGACCGCGCAAGGCTTTCTGGAACGATTCCTGGAAGGTGCGGCCGATCGCCATCACCTCGCCCACCGATTTCATCTGCGTGGTCAGGCGGTCGTTGGCTTGCGGGAATTTCTCGAAGGCGAAACGCGGGATCTTGGTCACCACGTAGTCGATGGTCGGCTCGAACGAAGCCGGGGTCGCGCCGCCGGTGATGTCGTTCTTCAGTTCGTCCAGCGTGTAGCCCACGGCCAGCTTGGCCGCCACTTTCGCAATCGGGAAGCCGGTGGCCTTGGAAGCCAGCGCCGAGGAACGCGACACACGCGGATTCATCTCGATCACCACCATGCGCCCGTCTTCCGGGTTGATGGAGAACTGCACATTGGAACCGCCGGTCTCCACGCCGATCTCGCGCAGCACCGCCAGCGAGGCGTCGCGCATGATCTGGTATTCCTTGTCGGTCAGCGTTTGCGCCGGTGCGACGGTGATGGAGTCGCCGGTATGCACGCCCATCGGGTCGAGGTTCTCGATGGAGCAGATGATGATGCAGTTGTCATTGCGGTCACGCACCACTTCCATCTCATACTCTTTCCAGCCGAGCAGCGATTCTTCGATCAGCAGCTCGTGCGTGGGCGAAGCTTCCAGACCGCGCTCGCAGATCTCCATGAATTCTTCGCGGTTGTAGGCAATACCGCCGCCGCTGCCGCCCATGGTGAAAGACGGACGGATGATGGTGGGAAAGCCCATCACCTGCTGCACTTGCAGCGCCTCTTCCATGCTGTGCGCGATGGCGGAGCGTGCCGAAGCCAGCCCGATGCGCGTCATCGCCTGCTTGAATTTCTCGCGATCTTCCGCCATGTCGATGGCGTCGCGCGAGGCGCCGATCATCTCGACGTTGTATTTTTCCAGCACGCCGTGCTTGGCCAGATCGAGCGCGCAGTTCAGCGCAGTCTGTCCGCCCATGGTCGGCAGGATCGCGTCGGGGCGTTCCTTGGCGATGATCTTCTCCACCATCTTCCAGGTGATCGGCTCGATGTAGGTCGCATCCGCCATGTTCGGGTCGGTCATGATGGTGGCCGGATTCGAGTTCACCAGGATGACGCGGTAGCCTTCTTCGCGCAGCGCCTTGCAGGCCTGTGCGCCGGAGTAGTCGAACTCGCACGCCTGCCCGATGACGATGGGGCCGGCGCCGATGATCAGAATGCTTTTTATGTCAGTACGCTTTGCCATTTACTTACCCATCATCGCAACGAAGCGATCAAACAAAGTGTCCACGTCGTGCGGCCCGGGGCTCGCTTCGGGGTGCCCCTGGAAACAGAACGCGGGTTTATCGGTCAGCTCGAAACCTTGCAGCGTGCCGTCGAACAGAGAGATGTGTGTGACGCGCGCGTTCTTCGGCAACGTCGCCGCATCCACCGCAAAACCGTGGTTCTGGCTGGTGATCATCACGCGCTTGCTCTGCGTGTCCTGCACCGGATGGTTCGCGCCGCGATGGCCGAACTTCATCTTCACGGTCTTCGCACCCACGGCCAGACCCATGATCTGGTGCCCCAGACAGATGCCATACAGCGGCATGCCGACTTCGAGGAATTTTTTGGTCGCCTCGATCGCGTAATCGCAAGGCTCGGGATCGCCGGGGCCATTGGACAGGAACACCCCGTCCGGCTTCATCGCCAGCACATCGGCGGCATTGGTCTTGGCAGGAACCACGGTGATGCGGCAGCCGCGCTCGGCCAGCATGCGCAGGATGTTGCGCTTCACACCGAAGTCGTAGGCCACCACATGGAACTTCGCTTCGGCAATGTCGCGGTAGCCGACACCCAATTCCCACTCGCGCTGCTTCCACTCGTAAGGCTTGTCGCAGCTCACCACTTGCGCCAAGTCCATGCCCGCCAGTCCGGCGAATCCGCGCGCAGCAGCCAGTGCCGCCTCCACGTTATCGCCCGTGGCGATGCAACCGTTCTGCGCACCCTTGCTGCGCAGGATACGCGTCAGCTTGCGCGTGTCGATGCCGGCGATGGCGACCACGTTGTTGGCTTTAAGATATTCGGGAAGAGACTGCGTGCTGCGGAAGTTGCTCACCGTCATGGACAGGTCGCGAATGATCAGACCGCTGGCGAACACCTGGCGTGACTCCACATCCTCGGCGTTACAGCCGACGTTACCGATGTGCGGATAGGTCAGCGTGACGATCTGGCTGCAATAGGACGGGTCGGTGAGGATTTCCTGATAGCCGGTCATGGCGGTATTGAACACCACCTCGCCGACACTGCTACCGGATGCGCCGATGGCTGTTCCGCGAAACACTGTCCCATCGGCTAATACTAAAATGGCAGGACTTGTTTGCGACACCGGATACTCCCTTGAACTGGACATAAAGAAGCGGGACGAACCTTGTGTTCATCCCGCCTTTGAATTGGCGCGCATTATAGCGGATTAGGGGGGCGGCATCAAACGGAAGCGCAGCCCTTATGGCTACTAAAGCAAACGCTTAGTACCCTATAATGCGCCGCTTCTGCGCTCCCCTGCCGAACAGGGAGCAATTTTGACCGCTTAGATTGGAAAATCCCGACATGTTCGAAGTAATCGTTTTGGCTGTAGCACTTAGCATGGATGCCTTTGCCGTTTCCATTGGCCTTGGTTCCAAAGGCAACACCCGCGGACTGGGATTGAAGGCTGGCCTGTTCTTCGGCACCTTCCAGGCGTTGATGCCCTTCATCGGATATCTTGGCGGCAAGGGCGTGTTAGGCTGGGTCGATGCCTATGCCCACTGGATCGCCTTCGGATTGCTGGCGCTGATCGGCGCCAAGATGATCTACGAAGGTCTGCACGAAGGCATCGAAGAAGACATCGCGGCCATCACCAACAAGGTGATGCTGCTGCTCGCCATCGCCACCAGCATCGACGCCATGGCTGCCGGTTTCAGCCTGACCCTGCTGGACATCAACGCTTACCTGGCCTGCCTGATCATCGGCGTGACGACTTTCGCCTTCAGCTGGGTCGGCGTGCAGATCGGCAAACGCAGCGGCACCTGGCTGGAAAGCAAGGCGGAAATCTTCGGCGGCACGGTGCTGATCCTGATCGGGATCAAGATGCTTGTCTCTTGACCATCGTGACGTTGAACGCCAAGACACCCTGCCACAGACAGCTGCCTATACGATGAGTGCTACTTGATTCTCGGCGTGGGTACACCAAGGTGGAAGCCTTGTGCGTAATCCACGCCGATGTCATGCAGGGCATCCATGATCTCTTGCGATTCGACGAATTCGGCCACCATCAGCATGCCCAGATCGCGGCACAAGTGACTCAAGTGGCGGACCAGCGCGTGATCGATCTTGGAGACGAGGATGTTGCGCACGAAATCGCCATCCAGTTTGACGAATTCGAAGTGCAGTTCGCGCAGATAGTGGAAGGAGTTGTAGCCACTGCCAAAATCGTCCAGCGCGAAGGAGAAGCCGCTGCGCCGCAACTCGGCAAGGAATTTGCGCATGCGCGCCATGTCGCCGATGGCATCGCGTTCCAGCAATTCGAACACGATATTCTGCGGCGGGATTTCCAGCTCCTGGCACAGATGCTCGGCAAAGCCCAGTACGCCGCGCCCCTGTATCTCTTGCGACGAGAGGTTGATGAACAGTTTGTATGGCGCGCCGTGGCTGGCGTTGTGCACCTTCAGCGCGCTCAGTGATTTCTGGATCATCACCCGGTCCAACTCCCGACCCAACCCGTATTTTTCGATGGTCTCGATGAACATCTCGGCACGGATGGTCTCTCCATTCGGCTCGACCTGCCGCGCCAGCGCTTCGTAGGCGAACACCGCACCGGTCTTGCAATCGATGATAGGCTGAAAGAAAGGCAGGATGCGGTCATCGCGCAAGGCATCGCGCAGATGTTCGGCATGGTCGCGCACATTGCGGCTGGTCTGGATCTTGTCTTCCACCTCCTCGACCGAGCACACGCTGTCCTTGCCTATGGACTTGGCGCGATACAGGCCGATGTCCACGCCCGCCATCAGGTCGGAGATGTTCTGCGCATCATTGGGATAGGCGATCACTCCGATGGAGGTGGTGATATGGAAGCTCTTGCCGTTGGGTGCCTCGAACTTGTGTCCGCGCAATGCCTGACGCAGCTTCTCCGCCACTTCATGCGCGCCCTGCGGCGAGGTCTCGGTCAGGATGATGGCAAACTCATCGCCGCCGATGCGCGTGGTCAGGTCGCCTTTGCGCGTGCTCTGACGCAATATCTCGGACACACTGCGCAAGGTGGCATCGCCGCACGGGTGACCGTAGGTATCGTTGATGTCCTTGAAGTCGTCCAGATCCAGCATCAGGATGGAAAACTCGTGGCTGTGCCGCTCCGAACGGTCGATCTCGTACTCCAGCATCTCGTTGAAGTGCCGCCGGTTGTGCAATCCGGTCAGCGGGTCGTGCGTGGAGTAATACTCCAGCTCACCCAGCGACTTGCTCAGTGCCTTGCTGGAACCCACCACCATCACCATCACGGCGAGGATGGAGCGGATGACGCTGGCCTCCTGTGCGGTGAGTTTTTGCAGTGAGCCGTAAGCCACGCCCAACACACCCGCCAGATTGAGCGCGTCCAGCTCCGGCACGCGCACCGTGATCAGGTCAATATCACTCAGCGTGTTCACCTTGTTATGGGCGGGTATATCGAACTCCTCGATGTCGGTCAGCGTGTCCTGCGGCAGCTCGAGCGTGGCCAACATCTCGCGCGTGAGTTTGCCGCGCACCAGCGCTTTCACGTCATCCGGATAGTCGCCGAGGAAATACAGGTACAGCGCCAATCCATGCTCTTCGGCAAAGGCGATGAAAAAGAAATTGAAAGGAAAGATGGCATGGAAATTGGACAGTATCTCCTGCACGAACAGCCGCCACTGCGACACCTTCTCGTGCGAAATGATGATGTTCTCCAGCACGTGGCTCTGGCGTTCGAGCAGATCCTTCTCGATCAGCGTGCCCGCCAGATTCTCCACCGTACGGTTGAATTCGAGCATGACGCGCTTCAGATGCTCGTTGTTCACGCTCCATTGCCGTGCGCGTTCGCCCAGCAGCAGCTCCAGTGTCTTGTCCAGGCGCTCGGCCATGGCCATGTCGTTGCGCAGGCGCGATTGCAGCTCGTCGCGTTCCGCCGGACTGATGTCGAGCTTGCCCAGCAAGCGCATGCTCTGCTCATGCCCCTCGCCGATCTCGGCATTGGTCTCATGCACCAGCGCACCGATGTTCTCGGCAAACAGCTGGGTACGCGTCTGTCCTTCGATCAGCGAGGCGAAGCGCTCCAGCACTTGCTGGCGCATCTCCTCCAGGTTCTGCGGCGCGACGGAAAAAATGGACGGCATGCTCAGATCCGCCCGCTCTCGACCATCAGATCGATGCCGCATTGCAACTCTTTGAACCAGGCCAGAAAATCCTGCACCGCCTTGCCGCGATAGATGGGACCGTGCTGCGGCGCGATCATCTCCATGTCCAGCCTGGACACGCGATCCACCCAGATGCGGGCGGCGCGATTGGAACACATGTAGCGGCGGTGGAATTTCTCGATGTAGGGCAGATGCGCAGCGAAATCGTCCACGAACACATAGTCCTTGTCCACCGGCAGCATGGCCGCGCCGATGTCGCCGCTGAACAGTATTTTGGAAACAGGATCGTAAACGTTGATCTGCCCCTCGGAATGCAGGAAGTGTGCGGGAACCAGCTGCAGGTCGAAGCCGGGAGCGACATTCCAGTCCATGCCCTGATCCGGCACGCCGACAAAACGGCTGATGCCCTTGATGCCGTAGTGCGGCAGGAAGCGCAGCCAGATCTCGGAGACATACACCGGCGCACCGGTCAGCTCCAGCCAGGTCGACAAACCGCCGACGATGTCCGGGTCCTGGTGCGAGAGCACGATGCCCTTCAATTGCTGCGGCGAAAGGTAACGCAACAACTCAGCCAGCACGCGCGGCATCACACCGAAGCCGCCCGGATCGAGCAACACACCGCCATCCTCATGCTGGATCAGATACTGGTTGGAACGAACGCCGTCTTCTTCGCCCGGATCGCTCTCGTTCAACAGGATGAACTTGTGGTTCTCCCCCCCGAATAACACGATGTTGCGCATATCGACTCCCCCGATCTAATGCCGCACATGTTCGCGGTCTATTTCAAACTCAACACGTCCTGCATATCGCGCAACCCTGCAACGGACTGCTTTTCAACCAGAGGTGAAAAGTCGATCCGGCTGCTTTTCTTTATAGTTTTTTTCCGCACTGCCCGCAGTGCACCGCACCGGGGGCATTGTTTGCACCACAGGACACGCAGACAACTGGCTGTTCTGCGCTGCGCGCACTACCGGTCAATGCCTCGGTCAGCGCGTCGGCCTGACCGAGCACCGCCATGATCAGCCATATCGCACAGGCGATGATGGCGAGAATGAACATCCAGTCATAGATCTTTTGCAGCGTGACACCCAGCAACGGCCCCAGCACCAGCAGGATGACCGAATACATTGCAGACACCACGATCAACGTAACAATCGGCAGGATCAGACTTTGCAGCGCGTTCCAGCGGCTGGCCTGCTGCTGCCGCAAAGCCATGGTCAGGCGCTGACCCAGTATCCAGAATACGATGAGTGCGGCCCCATAGCCCAGAAAGCGCACCACCTGCGCAGCGTTGAGTTTGCCGCTCACCAGGAAGGTTTTGGCAAACAGCGGCATTGCGCCAATCGCCGCACCCAGCACCAGAGCCAGCACGATCACCATCACATATCGCCCCGCCCAATTCCAATTCAACTGAGAATTTCCAGACACTTGCATCTCCTTCATGAGTAATTACCGCCAGCTTGAACCATCCGCTCAGGCTTTTAGCGCCAGCACGTCCTGCATGTCGTACAGCCCGGCCTGGTTCGCTTGCAGGAAGCGCGCGGCGCGCAATGCGCCCAGCGCGAAAGTGGCGCGGCTGCTGGCCTTGTGGGTGATCTCGATGCGTTCGCCGATGCCCGCGTAGAGCACGGTGTGGTCGCCGACGATGTCGCCGCCGCGCACGGTGGCGAAGCCGATGGTGGAAGGATCGCGCTCGCCGGTCACACCTTCGCGACCATACACGGCACACTGTTCCAGGTCGCGCCCCAACGTCCTGGCGATCACTTCGCCCATGCCCAGCGCGGTGCCGGAAGGCGCATCCACCTTATGGCGGTGGTGCGCTTCGATGATCTCGATGTCGTAGCCGTTGGCCAGCACGCGCGAAGCCGTTTCCAGCAGCTTGAACACCAGGTTCACGCCCACGCTCATGTTGGGCGCGAACACGATGCCGATGTCCTGCGCCGCCGCGCCTAGCTTGGCTTTTTGCTGCGCATCGAAGCCGGTGGTGCCGATCACCATGTTCACCCCGAGTTTGCGGCAGATCTCCAGATGGCGCAGCGTGCCTTCGGGACGGGTGAAGTCGATCAGCACATCCGCGCCTTGCAGAGCCGATTCGATATCGGCGGTGATCTGCACACCTTCTGCCACCACGTTGCCCAGCAGTGCACTGCCGTCATGTTCCAGTGCGGCATGCAGCACCAGATCGTCGGCCTGTGCCACGCAATCCAGCAACACTTTGCCCATGCGTCCGCCGCATCCGGCGATAGCGATTCTAGTTTTTGCCATTGTTTTGCTCCTGACAGGGACTGCGGAAGGCTTGAGCGGCGTGGCGTCGTCGATGCGCGCCAGCACGCCCTGCTCGAAATACAGGGTCAGCCGCTGGTTCTCCACCACTTTGCCGTGCTGCTCCAGACGATAGAGGTAATCCCAGCGATTGGGGTGATAGATGTCGCTGATGAGCGGCGCACCGAGCGCGGCCTTCACTTGCGCCTGCGTCATGCCGATCTTGATGCGGTCGCGCATGTCCTGCGAGATGAGATTGCCCTGACGGATCTCGATCTTGTGCGGCGTGAAAGTGGGAAGGTAAGAAGAAAAATTGCTGCACGAGGCAAGCAACACGGAAACGAGAATGATCTGAATACGCATATTATTTGGTCAGTAGGTTCACAACATCGGTCAGCCACGGATGGACACAGATATTCACAGATGCGGTTTGGTTATCAGCGTCTATCAGTGGCTGGTAATTCTTACGGCAAACGCGCGGCATGATACCTCAAGCCACGCTCCCCAACATTTCTGCGGCATGCTTGCGCGTGGTCTCGGTGATCGTAGTACCGCCCAGCATGCGCGCGATCTCCTCGATGCGCTGTTCGCCGCCCAGCACCCGGATATGGCTCAAGGTATTGCCCTGCGCCACCGCCTTGGTCACCTGCCATTGATGGTCGGCCTGCGCCGCCACTTGCGGCAGATGGGTGACGCACAACACTTGATGGCGCTTGCCCAGTTGTTTGAGCAGACTGCCGACGATCTCCGCCACGCGCCCGCCGATGCCGCTGTCCACTTCGTCGAAGATCAGCGTCGGCACGCTGGCGGCACTGCTGGCCGCGACCTGGATCGCCAGACTGATGCGCGACAATTCGCCGCCGGAGGCCACTTTCGCCATGCTGCGCAAGGGTGAGCCCTGGTTGGCCGCCACCTGCAGCTCCACACTTTCCAGGCCATGCGCGCCGCCTTCCGCCAGCGGCTGCAACGCCACAGCGAACTGCCCGCCCTGCATGGCCAGTGTTTGCATGGCAGCCGTGATCTCATCGGAAAGTTTTTGGGCCGCCTTGGCACGCGCCGCACTCAATTTCCTGGCGAGCGCCAGATAATCCTCGCGCGCTGCCGCCTCCTGCCTGGCCAGTTCCGCCAGATCGGCGCTGCCGCCCAATTCATCCAGACGCGCGACGATGCCCGCCAGTGCTTGCGGCAAGTGCTCCGGCTTCGCCCGGTATTTGCGCGCCGCTTCCATCACGTCGGCGATGCGCTGCTCCTGTGCGCGCAACCGTTGCGGATCGGCATCCAGCTTTTCCTGATAATGGCGCAAGGCGTACACCGCTTCCTGCAATTCGTTCTGCGCGCTCTCCAGAATCGTCAGCGTGTCTTGCAGCGACGCATCGAACTCCAGCCCCGCGCGCAGACGCGTCACCAGCGCATTGAGTTGTGCCAGACAGGCTGTATCCGCCTCGCTCAACACCTCCACCCCGAACTGCGCCGTCTCCAGCAAGCTCGCCGCATGCGACAAACGCGCATGATCGGCCTGCAAGCTCTCCCATTCGTCCGCCGTGAAATTCAGCGTCTCCAATTCGCACCGCTGAAACGCCAGCAACTCGCGCTCGGCGGCCACGGTCTCGGCATTCTGTTCCAATTGCGAACGGCGGCGATGCAAGGTCTGCCAAGCCTGGTGACGTTCCGCGACCAGCGCACAGTCCTTACCCAGTCCGGCATGACTGTCCAGCAGCTCGCGCTGCGCATCGGCGCGCAACAACGATTGGTGTGCATGCTGACCGTGGATGTCCAGCAGATAGGTGCCGACTTCGCGCATCTGTTGCAGCGTCGCACTGCTGCCATTGATGAAACCGCGCGAACGCCCGCCGGCATCCAGCGTGCGGCGCAACAGACAGACTCCCTCGTCGCCTTGCAGCTCCTGTTCGTGCAGCCAGGCTTGCAGTAGCGGCAACATGGAGATGTCGAACTCGGCACAGATCTCGGCACGCTCGCAGCCGTTGCGCACCATGCCCGCGTCGCCACGCTCGCCCAGCGCCAGCGATAAAGCGTCGATCAGGATGGACTTGCCCGCGCCGGTCTCGCCGGTCAGTGCGGTGAAGCCGGATGAGAAATCGAGTTCGAGAGACTCGACGATGACGAAATCGCGGATGCTGAGAAACTTGAGCATTTATAGAGTCTGGTTCCAGAGCAGTTTTTCGCGCAGGGTATGGTAGTAACTGTGCCCCTCGGGATGCAGCAGGAAAGCGGGCTGCGCAAAGCGTGTCACCACGAGCTTGTCGTGCAGTTGCAGATCGTAATTGGTGTGGCTGTCGTAGCGCACACAGATGTCGCCGGTGCGGTGCATCAGCAGCTCCAGTTCGGAAGTGCCTTTTACCACGATGGGGCGGTTGCTCAGGGAATGCGGACACACCGGCACCAGCTGCAACACGTCAAGACTGGGGTGCAGGATCGGGCCGCCGGCGGACAAGGCGTACGCGGTGGAGCCGGTCGGGGTGGAGATGATGAGGCCGTCTGCGCGCTGGTTGTACAGGTATTCGCCGTCGATGCGCACTTCGAACTCGACCATGCTGCTGATATTGCTGCGGTGCACCACCACTTCGTTGAAGGCCAAGCCGCTGAATATCTCGACGTTGTCGCGCAACACCCGTGCCGACAGCAACAGCCTCTGTTCGGTGACGAACATACCATCCAGCATGGCCCCGATGCCGTCCAGCATGGTACCCATCGACAGATCGGTCAGGAATCCCAGCCGCCCCTGATTCACCCCCACGATCGGAACACTGTGCGGGGCAAGGGTGCGCGCGATATTGAGCATGGTGCCGTCGCCGCCGATGACGACAGCGAGATCGACCGAACGCGCTATCTCATCCAGGCTGAGCGCGGTAAAAGGATGATCAGCGAGGTACTCGGCAGAAAGGCTGTCCACCACCACCTGCACCCCGCGCTCCACCAGATAGTCGCCGAGACAACGCATGGGGACAGCAACGTCCGGAGACTTCTGTTTGCCGATGATCGCGACGGTCTGGAATGGGAATTTCATGGTGCGCGATTAAACCATATCGGCCGTGCAATCGCCACGCTACAACGCGGCCTCTTCGCGCACCCGCTACCACGCCGCATACAAGGCCGGCAGGAACAGGCCGGTCAGCAACGTCGCCACCACCAGTCCGCCCATGATGGACACAGCCATCGCCCGCAGAACACCTGGCGCGCGAGCGGGATCATGCCCAGCATGGTGAATATCGATATATTTCATGGCAACCAGCCCGACAAAGACACTGCCGAGCCAGCGAGTGCCGGATGGGGTGATAGAATCCGCCGCCATGCTCAATGACCGCGCACAGATACTGCTCAAGACCCTGGTAGAACGCTACATCAGCGACGGCCAGCCGGTCGGCTCGCGCACCTTGCAGCAGTTCTCCGGCCTGGAAGTCAGTCCCGCCACCATCCGCAACGTGATGGCCGATCTGGAGGCGATGGGCCTGGTCACCAGCCCGCACACCTCCGCCGGACGCGTACCCACCGCTCTGGGCTACCGTTTGTTCATCGACAGGCTGATGGTGGTGCAGCCGCTGTCCGAGGCGCGCGTGCAACAAATGGAAAGCCAGTTGCAACCGAACAACCCGACCCGATTGCTGACGCAGGCATCCAATGTCCTGTCCGAACTCACCCAGTTCGCCGGGGTGGTCGCCACGCCCAAGCGCGCCGCCATCACCGTGCACCAGATCGAGTTCCTGCGCCTGTCCGAAAAGCGTGTGCTGCTCATCATCGTGATGCCGGACGGCGAGGTGGAAAATCGCGTGCTGCTGACGCACAAGGATTACAGCCAGTCGCAGCTCACCGAAGCGGGAAATTTCCTGAGCCAGCATTACGCCGACCTGGGTTTCGGCGACATGCACCAGCGCGTGCAAAACGAACTGCGCCAGTTGCAGCACGACATGACCGCGCTGATGAGCGCGGCGATGGCCGCCAGCGACGAGGCCATCGCGCGCAAGAGCGAGGATTACGTCATCAGCGGCGAGCGCAAGCTGCTGCACAGCAACGACCTGTCCGCCAACATGAACCAGTTGCGCAACCTGTTCAACGTGTTCGAACAGAAGACCGAGTTGCTGCAACTGCTGGATGCCGGGCGGCATGCGCCGGGCGTGCACATCTTCGTCGGCAACGAATCAGGCCTGATCGGACTGGACGAATGCAGCGTGGTCAGCGCACCCTATACAGTGAACGGACAGATCATCGGCACGCTCGCCGTGGTCGGCCCCAAGCGCATGAACTATGAGCGCGTGGTGCCCATCGTGGACATCACGGCAAAACTGTTGAGCAATGCCCTTTCCCAACATTGAAATCAAAATGAGTTATCAAGCTGAACCCAGCTTCACCCACGGCACACCGGAAAAGACCGGCATCCTGCTAATCAACCTCGGCACGCCGGATGCACCGACCGCGCAGGCGGTGCGTCCCTACCTCAAGGAGTTCTTGAGCGACCCGCGCGTGGTGGAGATTCCCAAGCCGATCTGGTGGCTCATCCTCAACGGCATCATCCTCAACGTGCGGCCAAAAAAGTCCGCTGCCAAAGTACGCCAGCATCTGGCTGAAGGAAGGCTCGCCGCTGCGCGTCTATACCGAGAAACAAGCAGCTCTATTGCAAGGCTATCTGGGCGAACGCACCCAAGCGCCATTCGTGGTGGACTACGCCATGCGCTATGGCAACCCTTCCATTCCCAGCGTGCTGCGCAAGCTGAAAGCACAGAACTGCCAGCGCATCCTGATCGTGCCGATGTATCCGCAATACGCGGCGAGTGCCACGGCCACCGTCACCGACATCGTGTTCCGCGAACTGCAGCAGATGCGCAACACGCCTGCCATCCGCACCATCAAACATTTCCACGATGACGCAGGCTACATCAAGGCGCTGGCTGCCAACATCAACGATTACTGGATGAAACATGGCCGCCCGGAAAAACTGGTAATGAGTTTCCACGGCGTGCCGCAATACACACTGGAAAAAGGCGACCCCTACCATTGTGAATGCCACAAGACAGGCAGATTACTTGCGCAAGAATTGGGACTGAAGCCGGAGCAATATGTGGTGAGCTTCCAATCGCGTTTCGGCAAAGCCGAGTGGATCAAGCCTTACACCATGGCCACGCTCAAGGAACTAGGCAAACAGCAGATCAAACGCGTCGATGTGGTGTGCCCCGGCTTCGTGGCCGATTGTCTGGAGACGCTGGAAGAGATCGCACAGGAAGGCAGTGAAGATTTCCAGCACGCGGGCGGCGGCGAAGTACCACTACATCCCCTGCCTCAACGACCGCAACGACTGGATGCATGCACTCACCGATCTGGTGCTGGACAACCTGCAAGGATGGCTGATCGAGTCGGATGCGGCAGAGCTGGAACAGGAAAGATTGCGCGCATTGACGATGGGCGCGAAGCGGTAGATTCGCCAAACCCGCTCACCCGAATCATGCATTACCGCTTCTTGTGTTCATCCTCTTCTCGTTCCATCCGCTTCAACACATACCTCAGATCGAAATCCAGAACACGTGCCGCAAGGCGATCAATGCTGAAGCGCGTAACGGCTCTACGCTCCTCAATATCGTCATTGTCTTCATCGTCATGGTCGAGGTTATGGTGTTCTTTCGCCAGCAGCTTGCGTACCGTTTCGATGTGTTCTTTGCCTGCCTTGGTGTTGTTAAGGCGATAGGCGTCTGCAGCCGCGACGAGGTAGCGCTCAAGCTGCGTAGCGTAAACGGGATCGAGGAGCTTCTTCCCCGGCCAGGTGAGCATTTCCGCGCGGATGTTGTCTATAAGCACAGCGGCATCGAAGGACACTGGCACGGCAATAGTTGGGATGGCAGCGTTGCGGGGGACGAAGTCATTTTGCTCGATTAGATCAAACTCTTTACCTAATTCGCCACTTGGTCCCTCAGCGGGAAACATCGGAACAGGTGCGTGTCCACTCAACTGTGCAATTCCTATTCCCGGGTCGGATCTATCTTGGTGGAAGGAACGAAGACCGTTTGCGACAATTCAGACGCACTGGAATCGCCGCGATAGGTGATGGTGTAATTTCCTGTGACAGGATCGCGCACGATGCTCTCGCCGGGATAAGCTTGCACATAAAGCGTTATCGCCATTGCGACGATTGCCACATACAGTTTGCCGGATATATTCATGGTCATGCTCCTAAAAATCGACGTGAAAATGTCGGTTGTACGGTATGTTCAAACAAACCCTAGTAACCGTACTGCCATTGCAATGCAACCCCACCTTGAATCCTGCGCGCTTTGCCTGCTTACCAAACTCTATAAAATCGGCAGCCAACACAGCTCCCTCGTTGTTCGGGCCGCTGTTTTCTGCACGGATATCTAGCGACAAGCCACGATCATGCGTACTATGAGGCGATGACCACGGAGTATCTTTACCCACATCGAACAAACCACCCCATTCCAAACTGGCATCGTTGAGGTACAGCATACCTTGTGGGTTGATCTTCGTTTTATAGAGTCTAGCTAAAGCTTCCAACTTTCCTATCGCCGTGCTGGTGAGATAGTGGTTAGCAGTGTGTTTGCCGGGTATTGCACCAATCACCGTCCCTGCGGAATCTTGTAACGCATACTGTGACGAAGCAGGAATCGATATCAAACCGCTCACCTTAACATCAACAGACTTCGTTTCAGTGTTGCTGCATCCGTCACAGGTGGCCGTGATGGTATGCTTACCGGAGATGGGTGTTGCAACGAATTCAAACTGCACTTGTCCGCTGGCATCCGTTGCTAATGTGCATGTCGCTGGTGATACCCCCAATGCAGAAGAACACGTAAAGCTTCCCTTGGGGCGGTTGGCTGTGTGGATGTGCCCACCAGTGCCCTCGTGCACATCGGCTTTGATGGTGACTTGTTTGCCCGGCTTAACCACGCCATTCTGATCTTTGACGATGGCATTGAATGGCAACAAGGTGGATGGCTCAGTGGTTGTGTCACCGGAAAGAGAGATGTTGTAAGTTTCCTTCAGGATGCAGTTCGTATGGGTGGCATCCCATTCATACCCTGCATCGCAAACACAAGGCGTGCCGGAGGCATGGGCTGGACATTGATCCGGCACATCACGTTCGCACATCCCTGAGGCAGGCTTGTAGACATATGAGATATCCGGTCGAAAGGTCGGAGTCGGGCAAGAAGTCTTTACGGATTGGCTTGGGCCTATTCCTTGGTGGTAACTAGTGTGCGATGCATTTTGGTAGCAATCATAGACCCCGTTTCCCAAGGGCGTACAAAATGGAAACCCGATGGAGGAGGCGCAAACTTGAAAGTCCATGGAAGGTGAGCCCCATCCCCAATTGCAATACAAATACGTTGTTGTCACCGTCGGGGGAGCAGTTTCTATCACCGCCTGAACTGCCCAAGATGCAGTAAGTGAGAGCACGACAAGCACCCTCCCCGTCCAACGGGTCATTCGATTTTTCTGCATCCGAATAGCCATTCTGCCCCCCTGTGTCGTGAACGATGCGCGCGACTTTATCTGCTCTGGGGGAGGGGGGGCAGTCAATAGGTCGTTTGGCCTAGATACCGGCCTATATATTTTTATTGCGGTCTATATCTTTTTGTTACGATTTCTTTGCACAACCTCAATAGGCACATCTTATATTCCAAGCTGTTTAACCAATTCCGCTACGGCTTCTATTTCGCCGTTTGCATTCGGTATTGTTGGCTTGGGTTGCACCCAAAGCTGTTGCAACACCGCAGATAGTTCACCGCTGCGCAGCTGCTCATTCGTCACTTCGCGGCACACGCCATGCTGCCGCAACCAGTTCACCAGATACGGCTGCTCCGGCCATTCACCGCGCGACACATACAACACCGGCACACCCGCGCAGGCCGCTTCGGCGAACGTGCCGTATCCCGGCTTGGTCAGCACCGCATCAACGGAAGCCAGCACATCGCTGAAACTCATGCCCAGCGTTTCGAAGGCGATCACGTCCTCGCGCTGGATGTTCCAAGCCTGCGGGATCAGCCAGCGCACGCCGGGAAGGCGCGGCCATTGTTCCATCGACAGCCGATATTCGATGCCGCCCATCGCCACCAGCACCAGCCTCTCGCCATCATTCAATCCACATCGCTCTTCGATCTGCCCGCGCTGATTGCAGCCCAGTTTTGCAATGGGTTCGATCTCCAGCGCATTGCGCAAACCCGGCATCGGCATGGTCGGCCCCACTTTGAGGAAGACTTGCGCGCTGTTGTAAGCATCCAGCATCTGGGCATGGATGGCACGACTGTCTGCATCGTCCGCCGCGTAATGGCGGTAGATGTCCGCCCAGTTCAGGCAGCACATCGCCACAGCGGGAATTCCCGCGAGCTGTGCAGCACGCCAGGGAAAGATAGGGCACATTGGCGAACAACAGATCGGGTTTGAGTGCGCGCATATCGTCCGCCGCACGCGCCACCTTGCCCTCCCAATCGGCGTGATATTCGCGATAAGCCGCGAGGCTGCGCGGCACATCCACTTCCACCGCATCGACCATCGCCATGCCGAAATCCAGCGCGACCGGAAGATGCCGGAATTCGCAGTGAAAACGCTGTTTTAGAAAAGCAGTGGGGGCGGCAGAACGCAGGGTGATGCGCAGACCGGGGATGCACCGCACCAGTTCGTTCACCACCGGCGCGGTCTGCGCGATGTGGCCATAGCCGTGCGCGGAAATATCAACTAACAGATGCTTCAAGTGGCGTCGCGCTGATACAGCTTGAAATTATTGCGGCCACTTTTTTTGGCCAGATACATGGCCTGATCCGCGCATTGGGTCAGTGTCTCGGCATCGGCAGCATCGTCCGGATAGATCGCGGCACCGATGCTGAAACTGACAGTTCTTTCCACATCAGCCAACAGATGCGGCTTGGACATCTCCTCCATGATTTTGTGCGCAACCAGTTCGATATCCGCCACAGAGCTGATCTCCTCCAGCAGGATCATGAATTCATCCCCGCCCTGACGGCACAGCGTATCCGATTCGCGCACACAGGCTTGCAGCCGTTCGGCGACCGATTGCAGCAACTGGTCGCCTGCCAGGTGGCCGAGTGTGTCGTTGATGGTTTTGAATTTATCCAGATCGAGGAACATCAAGCCGACCTTGCTCTGGTTGCGGTGAGCCATCACCAGGGCGTGCCGCAAGCGATCCGCGAACAGGACGCGGTTGGGCAATTTGGTCAACGAGTCAAAGTGCGCCAGGAACTTGATGTGCTGCTCGTCCTCTTTTCGCTTGGTGATGTCGGAGAACAGGGAGATGTAATTGATGACCTGCCCTTTGATATTCTTGACCGCACCGATGGACAGCCACTCGGGATATATCTCGCCGTTTTTGCGCCGATTCCATATCTCTCCCGACCATTTTCCCGTCACTTCGAGTGAAGTCCACATCATCTTGTAGAACTCCGCCGTATGTTTGCCGGAACTGAGTATCTTCGGGTTTTTGCCGACGACCTCTGCCAGAGAATACTGGGTGATCTGCTCGAACGCCGGATTGGCCGCGAGGATGTTCCTGTCGGCATCGGTGATGATGATCGCCTCGCCGCTGTTCTCGAACATCTTGGCGAACATCTCCAGGCGCTCGTTGGCATGTTCCAGGCTGTCCAGCAGCATATTGAAGGTGTATGCCATTTCGCCGATATCGGGGTTGTTCTCGTCCACGTCGGCACGCTTGGACAAGTCGTTGTGGCGCTGTATCTCGGACATCGCCAGCTGCAATTTTTTGACCGGTTTCGCGATGTTGCGCACGATCAGCTTGCGCACAAAAAAACCGATGAGCAACGACAGGAATATCTGGATCGCGAGGTGCCCGAGCCACAGGTTCTTTTTCAGCGCATTCAGCTCGGCATCGTCCTGCCCCAGATCGATGACGACACTGGCCGCACCGTTCACACTGCCCGCCTTGGCTGCATGACAGGACAGGCAATTGGTGCCGCGAAAATTCTCCTGGGCGATGAAAGGCACCACCACGCGCAAGGCCGGAGCCTGTCCGGGCGTTTCGATGCGCCGGAACGCAGCCTTGCCGCTTTCCAGCACGCTGCGATCCAGCTCGTCCTGCGCCTGCTCCTCCGGCAAGCCGGGGCCGAATTGCGCCACGACCGATTTGCCGCGCACGATGCGCAGCTCGCGCACCCCTTCGGACTGGCGCATCTTGTCCAACAGCAGGGTGCGGTTCGCCGGATCGGACACCGCGCCGGTCAGCATCAGCAGATTCATGCCGTTGATCAGGCCATCCGCCGTTTCATCGGCGCGCTGCTCGGCATGGGCGATGATCTGCTTCTCGAAACGTTCGATCACCCAGTTGGTCGAGATGACGAACAAAACGATCAGTGAACCCTGGATAAAGATGTGCAGTTTTCCCTGCACACCCAATTGATGCCAGCGTTGACGAATGTATTCTTTCATCTGCCCGTGATCGACCGGTTATCGGTTTGCCGGATCAGAGCTTGAGGAAGTTGTCGCGGTAGTGGCGCATCTCGGCGATGGACTCGTAGATGTCCGCCAGCGCCTCATGCTTGCCGTGTTTTTTCAGGGCGCTCGCCACTTCCGGCTTCCAGCGTTTCGCCAGTTCCTTGAGCGTGCTCACGTCCAGATTTCGGTAGTGGAAATACTCTTCCAGCTTGGGCATCCAGCGCGCCATGAAGCGCCGGTCCTGGCAGATCGAATTGCCGCACATCGGCGAGATGCGCGTCGGCACATATTCCTTGAGGAATTCCAGCATCTGCGCTTCCACCATGGCTTCATCCAGCGTGGATGCTTTCACCTTGTCGATCAGCCCGGATTTGCCGTGGGTGGATTTGTTCCAGTTATCCATGCCGTCGAGGATGATGTCCGCCTGATGCACCACCAGCACCGGCGCTTCGGCCACGGTATTGAGGTCGCCGTCGGTGACCACCAGCGCCACTTCGATGATGCGGTCCGTCTCGGGAACCAGTCCGGTCATTTCCATATCGACCCAGACAAGGTAGTTTTGGTTTTGTGCCATAATCCGTCGCGCTTCCGATTGAATAAGGCGCGCATTGTGGCACAGCCTCACCTCATAAATCCATGACATACCCGACGATGACCGCTTCTTTTTTTTCCGCCATATTCGTTTCCGCCCTGCTCTCGAACATGGTCGTCAAGTTCTGGCTGGCCTACCGCCAACTCGACCATGTCGCCGCGCATCGCGGTGAAGTCCCCGCCGCGTTCCGCGAGCAGATCAGCATCGCCGCACACCACAAAGCCGCCGACTACACCCGCGCTCTGGTTCGGCTTGGCGTACTCACCATCCTGTTCGATACCGTGCTGTTGCTGGCCTTCACCCTCGGCGGCGGTATCCAGTGGCTCGGCACTTGGTCGTCCGCCACTTTCAACGGCACATTGCTGCAAGGCACAGTCACCATCGTCGCGGTGCTGATGCTGCAATCGCTGCTGGAATCGCCGTTCGATCTCTATCGCACCTTCAACATCGAAGCGCGCTTCGGCTTCAACAAGATGACGCTCAAGCTGTATCTGCTCGACGCGCTCAAAGGCCTGCTGCTCGGCGCAGTGCTCGGCCTGCCGCTGCTGCTCGGCGTGCTGTGGCTGATGGAACGCATGGGCGAGCTGTGGTGGTTGTATGTGTGGGGCGTGTGGGTGACCTTCAATCTGTTGCTGCTGTTCATCTATCCCACTTACATCGCGCCGCTGTTCAACGACTTCGAGCCGATGCAGGACGAAGCGCAGAAAGCGCGCATCGAAGCGCTGCTCAAGAAATGCGGCTTTGCGGCCAGCGGCCTGTTCGTGATGGACGGCAGCAAGCGCAGCACGCACGGCAACGCCTACTTCACCGGCTTCGGCAAGACCAAGCGCATCGTGTTCTTCGACACCCTGCTTGAGCGGCTTACGCCGAACGAGGTCGACGCCGTGCTGGCGCACGAACTGGGACACTTCAAAAATCACCATGTGCTGAAACGCATCGCGTTCACCTTCGCCGTCAGCCTCGGCTTCCTGTGGCTGCTGGCGCAATTGCTGCATGCCGAATGGTTCTATCAGGGCCTGGGCGTGACCACCCAATCAACCGCCATGGCACTGCTGCTGTTCTTCACGGCGCTGCCGGTATTCACCTTCCTGCTGCACCCCATCGCCTCGGCCTATTCGCGCAAGCACGAGTTCGAGGCCGATGCCTACGCCGCGCAACAGACCGACGCGAATGAACTGGTGAACGCACTGGTCAAGCTGTATCAGGACAATGCCAAGACGCTGACCCCCGATCCGCTGTACGCGACCTTCTACGAATCGCATCCGCCCGCGCCGATCCGCATCGCGCATCTGCAACAGCTGGGGGCCGACAAGTGAAAAAGTATTTCTTCCTGTTATTTATTGCCGTTGGCACCGCGCAGGCTGCACCGTTCGCCAGCGGCCACGCCGAGAACGGCAAGCAGCTGTTTGCCAAATACGAATGCAGCAGTTGCCATCAGGCCAGGATGGGGGGCGACGGCAGCGCCATCTTCACCCGCCCGGATCACATGGTGCACAATGCCGACCAGCTCATCCCGCGCATCAAATTCTGCTCCGGCAACATCGGGGCGCAACTGACTGCACAGGAAGAACAAGACCTGGCAGCCTTTCTCAACCAGCGTTACTACCAATTCAAGTGAGGTGAATCATGGGTACCGTCTGCGATCTGACCAACAAACAATGCAAACCCTGCGAAGGCGGCGTGCCGCCGCTGACCGAAAAAGAAGCGCGTGAGCTGCTCAAACAACTCGACGGCTGGGAGCTGAACGGCAACATCATTAGCAAGACCTTCGCATTCAAGAACTATTATCAGGTGATGGCCTTCGTCAACGCGACAGCCTGGATGACCCACCGCGAAGACCACCATCCCGACATGACCGTCGGCTACAACAAGTGCCGCATGGAATATTCCACCCATGCCATCGGCGGCCTGTCCGAAAACGATTTCATCTGCGCCGCGAAAGTGGACGCGCTGTTCAAGCTTTGAGCGAGAAACTGCAAGGACAAGTCATCGCCGCTTTCGGGCGCCACTATCTGGCGGAGCTGCCTGGCGGCGAGATTCTGGAATGTGTGCCGCGCGGCAAGAAGAGCGACGTCGCCTGCGGTGACATGATCAAGGTGGAACGCACCAGCGCCAATCAAGGTGTCATCGACAGCATCGTACCGCGCGCCACCCTGCTCTATCGCTCCGATACCTACAAGCAAAAGATCATTGCAGCCAACGTCACGCAGATCGTCGTCGTCGTCGCCAGCGAACCTTCGTTCAACGACGAATTGCTGGCGCGCTGCCTCATCGCCGGACACGACCAGGGCCTGAACATCCTCATCGTGCTGAACAAATGCGACCTGCCGCAAATCGCGGCAGCGCGCGCGCAACTCGCCCCCTATGGCAAGATCGGCTACCGCGTGCTGGAACTCTCCGCCAAGCAGGACGTAACGCCGCTGCTGCCCTATTTGCAAGGCAACACCAGCGTGTTTGTCGGGCAATCCGGCATGGGCAAATCCACCCTCATCAACGCCCTCATCCCCGAGGCGCAAGCCGCCACGCGCGAGATCTCCACCGTGCTCGATTCCGGCAAACACACCACCACCCACGCCAAGCTGTATCACCTGAACACCGACAGCAACCTCATCGACTGCCCCGGGGTGCAGCTGTTCGGCCTGCACCACCTGGATTTTGCCGCGATAGAAAGAAGCTTTCCCGAATTCCTGCCCTACCTCGGCCAGTGCCGCTTCGCCAATTGCAGTCACTCGCACGAGCCGGACTGCGCGATACGCAAGGCAACGGCGGAAGGCAAGATCGACGAACGACGGATGAAGTTGTTTCAGCAGATCACGGCGCACTAGCCGCTAGTCCACATACATTCACCATGCAGATGACTGTCTGACCGAACAGGGAAAGACAGACTAGCGATATCTCGTCGCATCAGGCGGCATAAACGCGCTGCCCTTCTCTCCAAAGCTAACCAGTACTCCATGCTCTGGGGCGTTTCATGCCGGCGATCTTGCAAGCCTGCTTCACATAACCGTAGGGGAATAACTCGAATATTGTATTTCGCGATTCGGGGCCCAAGCGTTCGGCAAGATGTTTCATCACATGGCGAACATCCGGGGCGACCTGATGTTCAGAGTAATACTGGCGCATGAAATGAATCGCATCCCAATGATCTTCCGCGAGCTGGATGTTTTCCTGATTGGCCAATTCTTTGGCCAGCTCCTCATCCCAGGTGAATGGATCAATCAGGTATCCCTCGTCATCGATGTCAGGTAGCTGCATGTCTTTCTCCTCATAGATTCCGCGGGTACTAGATGCCAGTCAAACTTGAAATCGGTGTAGTGCTGTCTCCTAGCCCAGCAGGTTCGCCACCGTCAGCAGCAACAGCATGATCAGCCAGAACACCAGCGCACGCCACACCAGGCCGATGGCGCTTTGCATATAGTCGGCATCGGCCTCGTCGCCGATGCCCAGCTCGGGACGGAACACGGGTTGCTGGTCCTGCACGATGGTCTGCCCCAGCCTGACGCCGAGTGCGCCCGCGCCGCTGGCGAGGATGATGCCCGCTTCCGGATCGGGCCAGCTTGCCGCCTGATTGCGCCAGCAGTAGGCGGTGTCCTCGAAGTCGCCGACGATGGCGAAGGTGCTGGCGGTGAGGCGCAGCGGTAGCCATTCCATAAGGTGATACGCCTGCCGCGCGAACACGCCGAAGTTGCCGAACTCCTCTTCGTCCTGTGTGCCCCAGAGCGTGTTCAGGAACAACGCAAAGCGATACAGGATCGCGCCTATCGGCCCCAGGCCCAGCATCATGAGAATGACGAACCAGAACACCACGCCGAACACATTACGGTGCGAGGCAAGCAGGGCTTGTTCGATGGTGACGCGCGCCACTTCTTCCTGGCTCAACTCGCGGCAGGATTTGCCGCACCAGGCACTCAACAGGTCGCGCGCTTTGTCCAATTGGTTGTCGCGCAATGCCTGGTGGATGTCGGTGTAGTAGTGGCTGAACTGGCGAAAGCCCATGGTGAGGTAGAGCACCAGCACACTGAACGCCCAAGCGAAGACGGGATGGGCTTTCAACAGCAGATAATGCATGGCAGTGACCAGCACCAATGGCAGCGCGATGGCCAGCAGCCACGCGATGCGACCGTGCTTCAGCTGACCTGCATTGAAGTTGCGCTGGAAGAATTCCACATAGCCGGCAAGCCATGTGTAGAGGTATTTGCGGGACGACAGCGGGTGCAGTTGTTCCAGAAACAACGCGGCGATCAGTGAAAGCAGGCTCATGGTGTCAGCGGGGCATCAAACTCGGATAGGGAGAAAGATACCACAGGCACAGCCCCTCGCTCCAATGGAAGCCTAATGAAAGCCTATGGAAGCCTCGAAAACCGTTGCGAGCGGTTCGAGTGCAAGGCGCACGGAGCACAAACAACGCAGTTGCGGTGAAGACTTACCTTCAGGTTAGTCGCAACCAAACCGGAATGTACAAGGATGTCTGTCGCTTTGCGACCCCGGATTTCGAGCACCGCGCAGTCAACTCCGCATCCGGCTTGCCGGATAGCGGATTGCGTACCTTTGGTGCAACGCTGCGTGCGAATGGGTGGCGGCAAAGCCGCCGGGACCCATCGGCCTACCCCTTGCGGGTGAATCGAACCGCGCAGTAGGTTTGCGAGGTTT
>CAVRIW010000007.1:0-48313 GCA_963721375.1 uncultured beta proteobacterium
CAAGGGCGACGTGGCGCGTGTGCATCTGGATGTCGATGCGCAATCCGACATGAGCTGGGTGGTGGTGAACGATCCCATCCCGTCGGGTGCGACCATCCTGGGCACCGGACTGGGCGGCGATTCGGCAAGCTGCTCACCCAGGGCGAGAAGAAACAGGGCTGGGTGTGGCCCGCCTTCGAGGAGCGCACGTTCGACAGCTTCCGCGCCTACTACCGCTTCGTGCCCAAGGGCAAGTTCTCGCTGGAATACACCGTGCGCCTGAACAACGACGGCATGTTCCAGCTGCCCATCACCCGCGTCGAAGCGTGTATGCGCCGGAGATGTTCGGCGAACTGCCCAATGATCGAGTCATCGTCAAGCCGTGAGTCGCGTATCGGTCCCGGCATGATCAGGAAACGAACCTGGCTGCTCCTGCCGCTGGCAGGAGTAGCCAGTCTGACACTGGTGGCCATCGTCCCTGTTGCCGGACGATGTCCACGCTCCAACCTTCGCCGAGACCAAGGCGGCATACCGCCCTTCCGAGGCCTGGCTGCTCGACCGCAACGGCGAGGTGATCGCCGTCAAGCGCATCGACAACAAGGTGCGCCGCCTGCAGTGGCTGGGCCTGCCGGAAATATCTCCTGCCGCGCAACAGCTGTTGCTGCTGTCGGAAGACCAGCGTTTCTACCAGCACGGCGGCGTGGACTGGCTGGCCTTGCTGGCATCCAGCGCATCCAACCTCGTCCATGTCCTCGACGGCAAACGTCCGCGCGGCGCATCGACGCTGACCATGCAGTTGGCCGGTTTCCTCGACAAGTCGCTGGCACCCGCCAGTTCTAAGCGCACGCTCCCGCAGAAATGGCGGCAGATACTCGCCGCACAGGAGATCGAACGGAACTGGAGCAAGCAGGAGATACTTGAGGCCTATCTCAACCTCGCCTCGTTCCGGGAGAGATCGTCGGCATCCATGCCGCCTCGTTCGCCTTGTTCGGCAGCCATCCATCGGCGCTCGACCGCTCGCAATCGCTGCTGCTCATGGCGCTGTTGAAAGGGCCGATGGCCAAGCCGGAACAAGTCGCCAGCCGGGCCTGCGCCCTGCTCAAAGCATCGCATCAGGACAACGATCCACGCTGCGATGCGTTGCGCGACCTTGCCCAAGTTGCGCTGAACACGCCCGGTCACCGCGTCCCGCAGGACAGCATCGCGCCGCACCTTGCGCAAAAGCTGCTGGACCAGGCGGGAACGCGAGTGATGACCACGCTGGACGCGAACCTGCAACGCTATGCCATCCGATCCATCCGCGAACGTCTGCTGTCGCTCGACGGGCAGAACGTCAAGGACGGCGCTGCTGTGGTGATCGACAACCGGACAGGCGATGTGCTGGCCTATGTCGGCAGCAGCGGCGACATGTCCGATGCGGCCAACGTCGATGGCGTGGCGGCATTGCGCCAGGCCGGATCGACGCTGAAACCCTTGCTGTACGGCATGGCGCTGGAAGACCGTCTCCTGACCGCCGCATCGGTGATGGACGATGCGCCCATCCAGTTGAACACCCCCATGGGCCTGTACATCCCGCAGAACTACGACCGCGATTTCAAGGGCGCAGTGAGCGTACGCACGGCACTCGCCTCATCGCTCAACGTGCCAGCGGTGCGCACACTCGGTCTGATCGGCGTAGATCGTTTTGCGCGCACCTTACGCACTTACGGCTTGGAGAGCGTGACTGAAGATGGCGACCACTACGGATTCAGCCTGGCCTTGGGCGGCGTGGATGTACGTCTGATCGAGCTGACCAACGCCTACCGCGCACTGGCCAATCAGGGGGTGTGGAGTTCGACCAGATTCAGAACCACGGAAACGCTAAGTCCCAAACACGTGTCATCGCCAAGCCCGCGGCCTTCATCATCGCCAACATCCTTGCCGACCGCGGCGCACGCGCCATGACGTTCGGACTGGAGAACCCGCTCGCCACCCGCGTATGGACAGCGGCGAAGACCGGCACCAGCAAGGACATGCGCGACAACTGGTGCATCGGCTTTTCCAGCCGTTACACCGTCGGCGTGTGGGTGGGTAACTTCAACGGCGAGCCGATGCGCGATGTCTCCGGCGTGAGCGGTGCCGCGCCGGTGTGGCGCGACCTGATGGACTACCTGCATGCGGGCAATGCCAGCCCGCCGCCCAAAACGCCGCGCGGCCTCGTCGCGCAACAGATGCACTTCTTCCCGCCCGTCGAATCGCCGAGGACCGAATGGTTCCTCACCGGTACCGAGACCGACGAGATCCGTCTGGTCAGCGCCGGCAACACCGGACAACAGACGCGTTCAAAGATACTTTATCCGACCGACGGCACCGTGATCGCCATGGACCCGGACATCCCAGTCAGGCACCAGCGCGTGCAATTCAGCTCCAGAGGCGGTGAAGAAGTCGCGTGGCTGATCGACGGCGCCAACGTCGGCAATGGGATAGATGTCGGCTGGACACCGACCGGTGGACGGCACAGATTGGCGCTGACGGACCTGCAGGGAAACGAACTCGACTCGGTGAGTTTTGAGGTCCGTGGGGCGTTGGCGCCTTGACCCAAGTGGGACGACTGTCTTTCTTTAGCGAAGGTAGATGTTCAATGAACCTAGTTATATCCGCATGTCTTGCCACTTGGTTTTCTGGGTCGGTGGGTTTAACCCCGTGTTGGGGGGCATTTGGAAAAGGGGGGTGTGAGTCAATCGGCGTAATTCACAGAATACGGGCATGGAGACCACGCTTACGATGGGGGTGGAACTGCAGCCCACAGACGATATGGTGGCTTTCTCCACATTCGCCACGCTTTTGTATTGGGGGAAGAATACCGTTACTTTAGGTCTAAGGTAATGCCCCAACAGGTTCGCGAAGAACGTTACGTTGTCAGTCAGGCTTTGTAGAGGCGATTTGGAACGATATGAGAGAACTCCGTTCTTAGATGAACCCCAGGACCATACGGCAAGCCAAAATAGAAAGCCGGCAATTATCTACGCCAGCAGGCCCTAGGTCTCGAAATCGTTCAATTAAGGTTTGCGCTTTTGGATTGTGTCCTCGAGTGACGCAACTGCTCCAACGAGCGCTGAAACTAAGGCTAACGGGCGACCAGTAACGGAGATACTCTCGAAGACCTGCGTACGTAAAACGTCGATGGGTACAACAGGCATTTGCCGCGAGCGGAAGTCTGCTTGGAACTCGAAGGGGATGTCTGGGTGTTGCTGGCCGTGGCACGTCGCAAGTGGAATTGCTTTAGACCCTCCTTTTTCGCCTTATATGTTTCATAAATATCTTTAACAAACTGTTTCTTTAGGGCTAGTCCTGCATTGCTGATGGTGAACGTCACCATGATAGCGGCGTTCGTGCTTCTTATTTCCTGTAACAGCGCGTCCCGCTGTTTTGCACGGTCACCTATTCTTTGAGCCGCCAGCGCTCCCCTAACGCACCCGCAAGAGCTGCCGTGAAGTTTGAATTAAGGAAGGCAGCGACGATATGCCAACTCAATAACTCAGCTGCAAATCTCAAGATATCAGCGCACATAGTGTTTGACGGCCCAGACAGAGCACCGAAGCGGCATCAGCCCAGCAGATTCGCCACCGTCAGCAGCAACAGCATGATCAGCTGGAACACCAGGGCGCGCCACACCAGGCCGATGGCGCTTTGCATGAAGTCGGCATCGGCCTCGTCGCCGATGCCCAGCTCGGGACGGAACACGGGTTGCTGGTCCTGCACGATGGTCTGCCCCAGCCTCACGCCGAGTGCGCCCGCGCCGCTGGCGAGGATGATGCCCGCTTCCGGGTCGGGCCAGCTTGCCGCCTGGTTGCGCCAGCAGTAGGCGGTGTCTTCGAAGTCGCCGACGATGGCGAAGGTGCTGGCGGTGAGGCGCAGCGGCAGCCATTCCATGAGGTGATACGCCTGCCGCGCGAACACGCCGAAGTTGCCGAACTCCTCTTCGTCCTGCGTGCCCCAGCGCGTGTTCAGGAACAGCGCGAGGCGATACAGGATGGCGCCGATCGGCCCCAGGCCCAGCATCATGAAGATGACGAACCAGAACACCACGCCGAACACGTTGCGGTGCGAGGCAAGCAGGGCCTGTTCGATGGTGACGCGCGCCACTTCTTCCTGGCTCAACTCGCGGCAGGATTTGCCGCACCAGGCGCCCAGCAGGTCGCGCGCCTTGTCCAGTTGCTTGTCGCGCAGTGCCTGGTGGATGTCGGTGTAGTAGTGGCTGAACTGGCGGAAGCCCATGGTGAGGTAGAGCACCAGCACGCTGAACGCCCAGGCGAAGATGGGATGGGCGTTCAACAGCAGGATAATGCAGGCAGTGACCAGCACCAGCGGCAGCGCGATGGCCAGCAGCCACGCGATGCGGCCGTGCTTCTGCTGACCCGCATTGAAGTTGCGCTGGAAGAATTCCACATAGCCGGAAAGCCATGTGTAGAGGTATTTGCGCGACGACAGCGGGTGGAGTTGTTCCAGCAACAACGCGGCGATCAGGGAAAGCAGGCTCATGGCTATCAGCGGGGCATCAGACTCGGATAGGGAGAAAGATACCACAGGCACAGCCCCTCGACTCCAATGGAAGCCTCGAACAACCCGTCGCGCAGCGGTCTCGCTCGCGACAGTATTAACATGGCTGCCTAAGCGATCATGCCCGCCGCCACGGTGTTGTTGGTCGCCTCGTCGATCACGATGAAGCTGCCCGTCGCCCGGTCGATCTCGTAGCTGTCGAACACCAGCGGTTGCTGGATCTTGAGCGCGACGCGGGCGATGTCGTTCATGTTCAGCTTGTCGGCCGCGTGCTGCTCCAGCGTGTTCACGTCCACGCGGTAGTCGAGGCGCGAGAACAGGCACTTCGCCGTGCGCGTGGTGTGCTTGACCAGATACTTGCGGTTCTTGTCCAGCGGCGCTTCCGACAGCCAGCACAGCATGGCTTCGAATTCCTTCTCCACCTTGGGCGGATGCGCGCTGCTCTTCACGAACATGTCGCCGCGCGAGATGTCGATCTCGTCCGCCAGCGTGATGGTCACCGACTGCGGCGCAAAGGCGGTCTGCAGCTTGCCGTCGTAGGTGACGATCTCTTTGACCTTGGTGCTGCGGCCGGACGGCAGGATGGTGATTTCGTCGCCCACCGACACTTCGCCCGCCTCGATGCGCCCCATGAAGCCGCGGAAGTCGTGATATTCCTCGGTCTGCGGACGGCACACCCACTGCACCGGGAAGCGGAAGTCGCTGGTGTTCACGTCGTGGTCGATCTCGACCGTCTCCAGCAGCTCCAGCAAGGCCGGGCCCTTGTACCAGTCGAGGTTGTCGCCGCGATCCACCACCATGTCGCCGTTCAGTGCGGACAGCGGGATGCAGTGCACGTCGTGCAGGTTCAGTTGCGCGGCGAACCGCTTGTACTCGCCCACGATCTCGTCGAAGCGCGCTTGCGAGTAATCCACCATGTCCATCTTGTTCACGGCCAGCACGATGTGCGGCACGCCGACCAGGCTGGCAAGATAGGTGTGGCGGCGCGTCTGCGTCAGCACGCCCTTGCGCGCATCGATCAGGATGACCACGAGGTTGGCGGTACTTGCCGCTGTCACCATGTTGCGCGTGTACTGCTCATGCCCCGGCGTATCGCCGATGATGAACTTGCGCTTGGGCGTGGCGAAGTAGCGGTAGGCCACGTCGATGGTGATGCCCTGCTCGCGTTCGGCCTGCAGGCCGTCGGTCAGCAGCGACAGATCGACCGCAGCCATGCCGCGCTTTTCGCTGGTCTTGGAGATCGCCGAGAACTGGTCCTCGAAGATGGATTTCGAGTCGTGCAGCAGGCGGCCGATCAGCGTGCTCTTGCCGTCGTCCACGCTGCCGGCGGTGATGAAACGTAGTAGTTGTGTGGTGTTGCTCATATTTGAACCCTCAAATTTTTCCGCCTCGTCATTCCGGCGCAGGCCGGAATCCAGCGGTTTTATCCAACATGCCTTTTGGCTTTGTCCCGCGTTGCGGGAGTTTGTCTTCTGACTGGATCCCGGCCTGCGCCGGGATGACGGTTTAGAAGTAGCCTTCCTTCTTGCGCAACTCCATCGACGCATCCGAAGTCTGGTCGTCCATGCGTGTCGCGCCGCGTTCGGTGATGCGTGTCGTCGCGGTCTCTTCGATGATCTCGTCCACCGTGCGTGCGGTGGATTCCACCGGCGCGGTACAAGTCATGTCGCCCACGGTACGGAAACGCACCGAGACCACTTCCACTTTTTCGCCCGGCTTCGGCTGCACCAGGTGCGACACCGGAATCACGTTGTTGCCGCGCCGGATCACTTCGCGTTCGTGCGCAAAGTAGATGTTGGGGATGTGCAGCTTCTCGCGACCGATGTATTCCCAGATGTCCATCTCGGTCCAGTTGCTGATCGGGAACACGCGGATGTTCTCGCCGGCATGCACGCGGGTGTTGTAGGTATCCCACAACTCCGGGCGCTGGTTCTTCGGGTCCCACTGGCCGAACTCGTCGCGGAAGGAGAAGATGCGTTCCTTGGCGCGCGCCTTTTCCTCGTCGCGGCGCGCACCGCCCATGCAGGCGTCGAAGCCGAACTCGGCGATGGTCTCCAGCAGCGTCACCGACTGGAACGGATTGCGCGGCTTGCTCTCGTCCTTGATGACGATGGTGCCGCGCTTGATGGAGTCTTCCAGCGAACGCACGATCAGCCGCTCGCCCAGGTCCGCAGCCAGTTTGTCGCGGCGTTGCGATCACTTCCGGGAAGTTGTGCTCGGTGTCGATGTGCACCAGCGGGAACGGAAACTTCGCCGGACGGAACGCCTTCTCCGCCAGGCGCAGCATCACGATGGAATCCTTGCCGCCGGAGAACAGCAGCGCTGGATTTTTGCACTCCGCCGCGACCTCGCGCATGATGTGGATGGATTCGCTTTCCAGCGCGTCCAGGTGAGTGAAGGTATGTTTGCTCATATTGTTTTCGACCAGTTTCATAATGTACGTTTGCTCCTCGATTAAGCGGAGACTTCCTGCTTCACATCGGCTTGCGACGCGATCTCGATGATGCGCTCGCGGCTTGCCTGCAGCGAAGTGCGGCTCGCTCCCTGCACCCCAGAACCATGCGCCACTTTGGGAGCATGGCTTACGTGCAGGCCACATTCCTTGTTTTCGGGGTTCTCCCACCACCAGCGTCCGGCACGGATATCCTCGCCCGGCGTGACCGAGCGCGTGCAAGGCGCGCAACCCAGACTGGGATAGAACTGGTCGTGCAGCTTGTTGTAAGGCACATCGTACTGACGGATGTACGCCCACACGTCCTTGTTCGACCACTCCAGCAGCGGGTTGAATTTCTGCAAGCCGTTGTCCGTATCGAAAGACGAGACCTCCAACGTGCCGCGCGTCACTGCCTGGTCGCGGCGCATGCCGGTGATCCATGCCCCCTTGCCTGCCAGGGCACGGCGCAACGGCTCCACCTTGCGCACGAAGCAGCAACCCTTGCGATTCTCCACGCTGTCGTAGAACCCGTTGATGCCGTGCTGCGCGACATATTCCTCGACCAACTTGCTGTCCGGAAAATAGACATGCAAGGGGATGGTGTATTGCTGGCCCACTTCCTGGATCAGGTCATAGGTCTCTTTCGGCAAGCGGCCGGTGTCGAGGCTGAACATCTGGATGTCAGGCTGATGCTTGGCGATGAGGTCGGTCAGCACCATGTCTTCCGCGCCCAGACTGTTGGCGAACACCACTTGCTTGAATTCGCGCGCAGCCTGTTCCAGAACAGCGACGGTCTGATCTATCTTTTCCTGCAATCCACTCATGATGTCTCTCCTCGTGTTACGCGCCTGAACAGGGGCGCATCCGTATCCACCGAAGCCTGGTAGCTCAATGAAAAATCCGCAAAGCCTTCAAGCGCAGCGCGCTGGTCCTTGTCCTCGCGCAAAGCAAAGGCATCAAATCCGACGCGTTTCAGATAGAACAACTGGTCGCGCAGTATGTCGCCCATCGCCCGCAATTCGCCGCGAAACCCCATTTGCTTGCGCAGCCGGTAGGCCAAGGTATAGCCGCGACCGTCGGTGAACTTGTGAAAATCCACGGCTATCACCGGAAAGCGGTGCACGTCATCCGGTATGTCTTCCGCACGTTCGAAGCTGGCCAGCCACACACCTAGCTCCGAGCGACCCTGCAGCGCTTCGTGCTGGCAGTTCCACACAGGGAGCGGCACGATAACCTTGCCGGCAGGAACGATCACACTATCGGCTGCCTCGCCTTCCTTGAGGCGCAACACCGTCCATTCATCCGTAACGAGCGCATCATTTTTGATCAGCATCAGAACCTCGGCGAATAATAGGGTGTGTCATACGGCGTCCCTTTTTGGATCAAGTCGTAATTCGGCAGCAACAAGTTCTCATCCTCAGCAACCGGTGTCGCATACACATACTCGACGAACGGATCGATACCGGTACGACGCACCGTGTCGAAGAAACGCTCGTCCTCGAAGCGTTCACGCACATACACCTGCAACAAGCGCTCGATCACTGCCGGTATCTGCGCGAAGGAGAAAGAGCGTCCAATGATCTTGCCCACCCTGGCAGGACTGCCCTTGGAGCCGCCGAGGGTGACCTGATACCACTCTTCGCCCGACTTATCGACACCGAGGATGCCGATATGGGCAACGTGATGGTGACTGCAAGCGTTCACGCAGCCCGATATGTTCAGGTCGATCTCGCCGATGTCCTGCAAGTAATCGATGTTGTCGAAACGCTCGTCTATCGCCTTGGCCAGCGTGATCGAGCGCGCATTAGCCAAGGTGCAGAAATCGCCGCCGGGGCAGCTGATGATATCGGTCAGCAGCCCGATGTTCGGTGTCGCAAATCCCTGTGCTTTGGCCGCTTCCCACAATGCAATGAGATCGGACCGTTTCACATCGGCCAGCACCAGATTCTGCATGTGCGTGATGCGCAATTCGCCGAAGCTGTATCTCTCAGCCAGATCGGCAACTGCCTCCATCTGGTCCGCCGTCGCATCGCCAGGAGCCATGCCAGAGCGCTTCAGCGACAGCACCACCGCCGCATAGCCGGATACCTTGTGCGGCTTCACATTTCGTTCGAGCCAATTGGCAAAGGCTTTGTTGCTTTGTTGCAAAGCCGCGACCGCAGCATCGCCTTCCGTCAATTTCTCGTAATCGAACGCGGTGAAGCATGCCGCGACGCGATCTAGCTCCGTTTGTGTGATCGTGCTCGGACCGTCCTTGGAAAACTTCCACTCTTCTTCCACTTGGCGGCGGAACTCGTCGATGCCGATGGCCTTCACCAGTATCTTGATGCGCGCCTTGTATAAGTTGTCGCGGCGACCGTATTCGTTATAGACGCGCACGATGGATTCGACATAGGTGATGATGTGCTGCCACGGCACGAAAGCGCTGATCTCCGTTCCGATGACCGGCGTACGTCCCAAGCCGCCGCCGACCAGCACGCGAAAACCGACCTCGCCCTGCGCGTTCTTCACCACCTGCAAGCCGATGTCGTTCACCTCGATCGCAGCCCTATCCTCGGTCGCCCCTGTGATCGAGAATTTGAACTTGCGCGGCAGATACGCGAACTCCGGATGAAAGGTGCTCCACTGGCGCAATATCTCGGCATATGGGCGCGGATCGACGATCTCATCGCGCGCAACTCCGGCGAACTCATCGCTGGTGATGCTGCGGATGCAACTGCCCGAAGTCTGGGTGGCATGCATTTCCACCGTGGCCAGATCGGCCAGAATGGCCGGCGTGTCTTCCAGCCTGAGCCAGTTGAACTGGACGTTCTGGCGCGTGGTGAAATGGCCGTAACCCCGGTCGTATTTGCGCGCGATATGCGCGAACATGCGCATCTGCGTGGCGCTCAGCAAACCGTAGGGCGCGGCGATGCGCATCATGTAGGCGTGTATCTGCATGTACACGCCGTTCTGCAAACGCAGCACGCGGAACTCGTCTTCCTTCAGCTCGCCGGATAATCTGCGGCGCACCTGATCGCGGAATTGCGCGACGCGCTCCGCAGTCAGTTGGTGATCGAATTGATCGTAGCGATACATTACTGATCCCCGGCCGGATAACTTTTGGACACGGGCAACAACAATGCCGCTGACAGCGGGAATTTCGCGCCGTAAGCCAGAATATGCGCCACATCTGCATCTTCATCATGGCGCAATGCCGCACCGATATAAGCATGCTCGCCGGTCTGCCCGACTACCACACCGAGGCGGCCGCCGCAGCCGTTGAACCAGCTCACTTGTTTGGGTTGATTGGGTTTGTTCGCACTCATTCCGTCTATCCTCTTAATTCAAAGCCAATCGGGTACCGATGATCAGCAACATCGTCGCCAGAATCGGGCGCAACACTTTCTCGGGCACTTTCGCGGAGAGGTGGCTGCCGATGTAGATACCGGGTAGCGACCCCAGCAGCAGACTGCCCAGCAGCACGAAGTCCACCGTACCCAGCGCCATGTGCCCCATACCGGCAATCGCGGTCAACGGCACGGCGTGGGCGATGTCGGTGCCCACCACCTTCACCGCCGACAGGCGCGGATACAGGAACAACAGCGCCACCGTGCCCAGCACACCGGCACCGATGGAAGAGATGGTCACCAGCGCGCCGACGATGACGCCGGTGACGATGGTCGCGGCCGGCAGATGGCGGTGATGCAGTTCGTACACCGTGCCGTCTTCCCGCTGTGCGATCTTCTTGATCCAGTCTTTCAACAGCAGCGCGGTCGCGGTCAACAGCAGGGCCACGCTCAGCACACCGGTCACCAGGCCGCGCAGCGTCTTCTCATCCAGCGCGAGGAATTTCAGCAAGGCGATGGTGAGCAGCGCGGCGGGCAGACTGCCCAGACTCAGCAGGCCCACGATCTTCCAGTCCACCGTTCCGTTGCGGCTGTGCACCCAGCCGCCCACGGTCTTAGTCAGCGAGGCATACAGCAGATCGGTACCGACCGCCGTCGCGGGCGAAACGCCGAACACCAGCACCAGCAGCGGAGTCATCAACGACCCGCCACCGACGCCGGTCACCCCGACGATCAACCCGACCAGAAAACCGGAAACTGTATATAGCCAATCCATAACTGCCTCGCTCCACTTGATTGGGGCGCATTCTAGGTCGGCAGCTTTATATTGCTAAATACTTTTATGTTAGTATCTTATAACCTATTGCCATATACGGAGCATGCCCATGAACCTGCAACAGTTGCGTTATTTGAACGAGATCGTGCGCTGCGGACTGAACATCTCGGACGCGGCCAATGCGCTGTTCACCTCGCAGCCCGGCGTGAGCAAACAGATCAAGCTGCTGGAAGAGGAACTGGGCATCGACATCTTCGTGCGCAACGGCAAGCGCCTCGTCGCCATCACCGATCCGGGCAAGGCGGTGCTGGACATCGCCCAGCGCGTGCTGCACGAGACGGAGAACCTGAAACAGGTGGGACAGGAGTTCCGCACGCAGGACAGCGGCAGCCTGACCGTCGCCACCACCCACACCCAGGCGCGCTATGCCCTGCCGCGCGTGGTCAAGGAATTCACCCAGAGCTATCCCGGCGTAAAACTCGGCCTGCATCAGGGCAGCCCGACGCAGATCGCCGAGCAGGTGCTGAGCGGCGAGGCGGACATCGGCATCGCCACCGAGAGCCTGGCGCTATACGACGAGCTGGTCACCCTGCCCTGCTACGAATGGCATCACTGCGTGGTGGTGCCGCCCAAACATCCGCTGCTGCTGGAGAAGCGCCTGACGCTGAAGAAGCTGGCGCAATTCCCCATCATCACTTATGACTTCGCTTTCACCGGCCGCAACAAGATCAATCAGGCTTTCAGCGAAGCGGGCATAGCACCCAACATCGCGCTCACCGCCATCGATGCCGACGTGATCAAGACCTATGTGGAACTGGGACTGGGCGTCGGTATCGTGGCACAGATGGCCTTCATCCCGGACCGCGACCGTCACCTGCGCATGCTCGATGCCGGGCACCTGTTCCAGCCCAGCACCACGCGTATCGCCATTCGCAGGAACCAATACCTGCGCGGCTTCGGCTATCATTTCATCGAGCTGTTCGCGCCGCATCTGACGCGCGATGTGGTTTCGAAAGCATTGCATTTGACGGCTTGAAATAGAAAGCAAATTAGCCACTGTAGAGCACAGAGTACACAGCAGAAACCGCGGATGCCCCGGAGCACTCCACCTCTTGTTAAAGCTGCGAACAGGCGGAGAATTCACTTCCTTCTCAGGGATGGCTCTGCGGCAAATAGCTTTCGATATTCTGGAGACTCGAACATGAACCAGACCATTCAGACCCAACATCGCCACCGCAGCATCCGCAGCTACACCGACGAAGCGGTGAGCGACGAGATGCTGCATGCCATCATCGAATCCGCGCATTGCGCGCCGACCTCGATGAACGCGCAGGAGATCTCGCTGGTGGTGGTACGCGATGCCGAACGGCGCGCCAGGATCGCCGAACTGGCGGGCGGACAAGCGTGGATCACGCAAGCGCCTGTGTTCATCGCCATCGTCATCGATTTCCACAAGACCGACCTCGGCGTGCGCAAAGCAGGCAAGACGCAGATCATTCACGAGAGCATGGAAGGCTTTGGTGCCGCTGCGGTGGATGCGGGCATCATGCTGGGCACCATGATCACAGCCGCCGAGTCACTGGGCTTGGGCATCGTGCCCATCGGCGGCATCCGCCGCAGCCCGCAGGGCATGATCGACCTGCTCGGCCTGCCGCCGCTGACTTTCCCGCTGGTCGGCATGTGCATCGGCCACATCGCCAACGATGCCCCGCAGAAGCCGCGCCTGGACATCGGCACCTTCCGCCACGACGAGCGCTACGACGCATCCGGCTATGCCGCCGCCATCGACGCCTACGATGAAACACTCATGCATTTCTGGAAGGATGTGGCGCGCAGCGAAGGCATGCCCTGGTCGGAAGCTCTGGCCAGCCGCCTGCACACTGTCTATTTCCCGCAGGTCAAACCGGTAGCGGCGATGCAAGGGTTGCTGAACGACAAATAGCGCAAGCCATTACTGCCCGTTTTCAGCGGCTCCCTTGTCAAAGCCGGGGGTTATATTCCGCAAACGGTCAGGCGCCGCGCTTGGCAAAGTCTTTGAGCCGGAAGCCCAGCGCGAACAGCACCGCGAAATAGACCACCACGCCGCCCGCCACCAGCGCGCAGAGATGCAGGATGCGCGTCCAGCCGTGGCTGGTCAGCCAGTGTTGTTCGCTACCCATGCCGAACCACAACGCGAGGCCGAGCGCCAGCAACGCGAGGCCGAGTTTGCAGCCGAACTTCAGCCATCCCGCTTCCGGCGTATAGATTCCATGCTTGCGCAAGAAATGGAACAGGATGGCGGAGTTGAGGCAGGCGCCGAGGCCGATGGAAAGCGCCAGCCCGGCATGTTGCAGATGCATGCCAAAAACGAACAACAGGTTCATCGCTTGCGTGGCGAGCAGCGTGACGATGCCGATCTTCACCGGCGTTCTGATGTTTTGCCGCGCATAGAAACCCGGCGCGAGTATCTTCACCAGGATCAGCCCGATCAAGCCGACGCTGTAACCCACCAGCGCGGTGCGCGACATCAGCACATCGTGCGCGGTGAATTCGCCATGCTGGAAAAAGGTGGCGAGCAGCGGCACCGCAATCAGCCCCAGCGCCAGCGCGGCAGGCAAGGCCAACATGAAGGTCAGACGCAATCCCCAGTCCAGCATCCTGGAATACTCGGCGGTGTCATTGCTCGCGTGCAGCTTGGAAAGCGACGGCAACAGGATGGTGCCCAAGGCCACGCCCAGCATGCCGGTGGGAAACTCCATCAGGCGGTCGGCGTAATACAGCCATGACACACTGCCCACCACCAGGAACGAAGCGAAGATGGTATTGATGATGAGGCTGATCTGCGCGATGGACACACCGAACACCGCCGGCCCCATCTGCTTGATGACGCGCCACATGCCCTCGTCTTTCAGGCTGAAACGAATCGTCGGCAGCATGCCGATCTTTTTCAGGAACGGAATCTGGAACGCCAGTTGCACGAAACCTGCAGCGAACCATGCCCATGCCAGGCCAATAATAGGTTGCTCGAACAACGGTGCAAGCCACAACGCACCGCCGATCAAACAGATATTCAGCAGGATGGGCGCGACCGCAGGCACCCAGAACTTGTTGTAGGTATTGAGTATGCCCGCCGCCACCGACACCAGTGATATGAAGAAGATGTAGGGCGAAGTGATGCGCAGCAACTGCACGGTGAGGTCGAACTTCTGCACATCCTTGACGAAGCCCGGTGCGGTGAAATATACAAGGATGGGCGCGGCAACGATACCGATCAGTGTGACCACAAACAGCGCCAGCGCCAGCATGGTAGTGACATGATCCACCAGCAACTTGGTCTCGTCGTGTCCGCGACGCTTGTTGTATTCGCCGAAGATCGGCACAAAGGCTTGCGAAAACGCACCCTCGGCGAACAGGCGCCGCAACATATTGGGCAGTCTGGTGGCGATGATGTAGGCATCGTTCACCATCCCCGCACCGAAGATGCGCGCGATCAACACATCGCGCACGAAGGCCAGGATGCGCGAAACCAGGGTCAGGCTGCTGATCGCAGCCAAGGCTTTAAGCAGATTCATTGAGTCCTTGAAATATGATGGACGCTAGCAAAGATGGGCATTACCAGCCGTTGTTTTGCGGGGAGCGGCGCTCCATGCTGATCGTCGGAAATAATCCTGTCGCCCCGGCATCCGTCCGGCTGCGGCCTGCCCGCACGGCAAGCTGATTGCCCGCCACGAATTGCCTGACCAGCTCAAAGGCGTGCGGATCGACCGTTTCCAGAGAGAAGCGCACCACAACGGAAGGTATCCCTTGAATCAGCATCGGTCGCACGTAGGAAGAATAAACGATCCGTCCATCCTTGCCCGTCGTCGATAACATGTCGCTGAGACGCTCACCCCAGTTTGAAGGGCGAAACACTTCTCCACCCTTGGTCACCCCTTGGATAACGAACTCGGCGAGGTCGGGAGAACGGTCTTTTTTATCTAACAATTTGTTGATTTCCGGAAGTTGAAATTGCGGCGAATTGTAGCATTGCCAAAATAACTGCCTGGCAACAGACTACCAGCCTTGTCGCTTTGGATCGCGCCGCTCCACTCCCAGAACAGGATGCGGCCCAGTCGCTTCGGCATCGCGCGCACCGCGACCAGAGCGGACCTTAAGGTGATGCTCAATAACAAACTGCCTGACGATCTCGAATGCCTTGGGATCGACACGCTGCAGGGAAGCACGAACCACGACACAATGGACGCCATCCGCAATGATGGGGCGGGCGTAAGAAGAATAGACCATGCGCCCATCACCCCCGGTCGTGCCCAGCATGTTGCACAGATTGCTCGACCAATCCGCTTGCTGGAAAAGCTCGCCATTCTCTGTGATGCCCTGAATTACAAACTCAGACACACCTGACAACATGATTACCCCCACGCGTCTAGTTGAGTACGGTGCATCATAGCACCGCATCCCTAGCTTATTGCACGCCCCACCCTACTGAGCGAAAAACCACCAAGACTGGTATATTGAATCGCCACCCGAAAAAAGCATTTGCCAAAGCTGGAACGAGCCACTAGAATGCGCGCCTTTCTAGAAAGCCGAATTCTCAAGGAGTCACCATGGCCAACACCGCACAAGCCAGAAAACGCGCAAAGCAAGCTGTTAAACAGCACGCACACAACACAACATTGCGCTCTGAAATGCGCACTGCAATCAAGAAGGTGATCAAGGCGATCGAAGCTGGCGACAAAGCCGCTGCGCAAACCGTGTTCGCCGCTTCTACCAGTGTGGTTGACTCCATCGCTGACAAGAAGATCATCCATAAGAACAAGGCTGCACGTCACAAGAGCCGATTGTCCGCCGCTATCAAGGCGATGGCCTGATTTATTGCAGACGATAAGTCTGTGACAAAAGGCCGACGAAGCTGTCGGCCTTTTTTGTTTGTTGTTTCAACTTAGCGATGTAACAAGACCGGAAAGCTTGCCATGTCACATTTGATGAACACTTACGCTCGGCAACCCGTCACCTTCACCCACGGTGAAGGTGCTTGGCTTTGGGACATTAACGGCAAGCGCTATCTGGACGCCCTGTCCGGCATCGCTGTCAACACTTTGGGGCATGCCCACCCGAGACTCACTGCCGCGCTTTCCGCGCAAATCGGCAAGCTGATCCACACCTCCAACCTCTATCAAGTACGCGAACAGGAACTGATCGCCGACAAGCTGTGCGAACTCTCCCAGATGCAGGAAGTGTTCCTGTGCAACTCCGGCTGCGAGGCTAACGAAGCCGCGATCAAGCTGGCGCGTCTGTACGGCAACCAGCGCGGCATCGACACGCCGACCATCATCGTGATGGAAAAGGCATTCCACGGCCGCACGCTGGCCACCCTCTCCGCCACTGGCAACCGCAAGGTGCAGGCCGGTTTCGAGCCGCTGGTAAAAGGTTTTGTGCGCGTGCCTTACGACGACCTGGAAGCCATCCGCCAAGTCGCGCAACACACCCCCAATATCGTCGCCGTGCTGGTCGAACCGATCCAGGGCGAAGGCGGCATCCGCACGCCGGACATCAGCTACCTGCAAGGTTTGCGCAAGATCTGCGACGAGCACGAATGGCTGCTGATGCTGGATGAGGTGCAATGCGGTCTGGGCAGAACCGGCAAGTGGTTCGCGTTCCAGCACGCTGGCATCCTGCCGGACGTAATGACATTGGCCAAAGGCTTGGGCTCCGGCGTACCCGTAGGCGCCTGTCTGGCTGCGGGCAAAGCGACTGGCACGTTCAAGCCGGGCAACCACGGCTCGACTTTCGGCGGCAACCCGCTGGCTTCGACCGCTGCGCTGACCACGCTGAACATCATGGAACAAGACAAGTTGCTAGACCATGCCGCAAAACTGGGCGCATGGCTCAAGCAGCAATTCCTAACGCGCTTGGGCGGTGTGAAGGGTGTCGTCACCGTGCGCGGGCAAGGCCTGATGCTGGGCATCGAACTCGACAAGCCGTGCGGCGCGCTGGTCGGCAAGGCGCTGGAAAAAGGCCTGCTCATCAACGTCACCGCCGACAACGTGATCCGGCTGTTGCCCTCCCTCATTTTCTCGGAAGCCGAAGCACAACAGTTGCTGGACATCCTGTGCCCGCTGGTCACGGAATTTCTGGCACAGGAGTGAGTTATGAGCAGCACACCTATCAAGCATTTCCTGCAATTCAAAGACCTTTCCCGCGACGAACTTGAATACCTGTTCGAGCGCACCCGCATCATCAAGGAACGTTTCAAGCGCTACGAAAAATACTGGCCGCTGGAAGACCGCACGCTGGTGATGATCTTCGAAAAGGCCAGCACGCGCACCCGCCTGTCGTTCGAGGCTGGCATGCACCAGCTCGGCGGCTCGGCCATCTACCTGAACACGCGCGACTCGCAACTGGGACGCGGCGAACCGGTGGAAGATGCCGGACAGGTCATCTCGCGCATGAGCGACATCGTGATGATCCGCACTTTCGAGCAGGACATCATCGAGCGTTTCGCCCGCAACTCGCGCGTGCCGGTCATCAACGGCCTGACCAACGAATACCACCCCTGCCAGGTGCTGGCGGACATCTACACCTACGTCGAGCATCGCGGCTCGATCAAGGGCAAGACCGTGGCGTGGATCGGCGATTCCAACAACATGTGCAACACCTGGCTGCAGGCGGCGGAGATACTGGACTTCAACGTGCATGTCTCCACCCCGCCCGGCTATGAAGTGGAACCGGAACGTGCCGGACTGTACGGCGATGAACACTACGAGGAATTCGCCGACCCGATGGAAGCCGCGCGCGGTGCCGACCTGGTGACCACCGATGTGTGGACGTCAATGGGCTGGGAAGCCGAGAACGAAGAACGCATGAAAGACTTCGCCGACTGGCAAGTGGATGAAGACATGATGCGCGTTGCCGCCAAGGACGCGCTGTTCATGCACTGCCTGCCCGCCCATCGCGGCGAGGAAGTCTCCGCCGAAGTCATCGACGGTGCGCAGTCCGTGGTATGGGATGAAGCAGAGAATCGTTTGCACGTACAGAAAGCCCTGATGGAATATCTGCTGCTGGGCAAGATCAACAACTAAATCGGAACAAGAAGCAATGAGCGAAATCAAGAAAGTCGTCCTCGCCTACTCCGGCGGATTGGATACCTCGGTCATCCTCAAGTGGCTGCAAGACACCTACCAATGCGAAGTGGTGACCTTCACCGCCGACCTCGGCCAGGGCGAAGAGCTGGAACCGGCACGCCAGAAGGCGCTGAAGTTCGGCATCAAGCCTGAGAACATCTTCATCGACGATCTGCGCGAAGAGTTCGTGCGCGATTTCGTGTTCCCGATGTTCCGCGCCAACACCGTGTACGAAGGCGAATACCTGCTGGGCACCTCCATCGCACGCCCGCTGATCGCCAAGCGTCTGATCGACATCGTCAACAAGACCGGCGCGCAAGCCATCTCGCATGGCGCGACCGGCAAGGGCAACGACCAGGTGCGTTTCGAGCTGGGCGCTTACGCGCTGAAGCCCGGCATCAAGATCATCGCCCCGTGGCGCGAATGGGATCTGCTGTCGCGCGAGAAGCTGATGGCTTACGCCGAAAAGCACGGCATCCCGATCGACATGAAACACAAGCAACGGCGGCTCGCCCTACTCCATGGACGCGAACCTGCTGCACATCAGCTTTGAAGGCCGCCATCTGGAAGACCCCGCTGCCGAAGCCGAAGAGAGCATGTGGCGCTGGACCGTGTCGCCGGAGAATGCGCCGGACAAGGCCGAATATCTCGACCTCGAATTCGCCAACGGCGACATCGTGGCATTGAACGGCACCAAGCTGTCACCCGCACAAGTGCTGACCAAGCTGAACGAACTGGGCGGCAAGCACGGCATCGGCCGCCTCGACCTGGTGGAGAACCGCTACGTCGGCATGAAGTCGCGCGGCTGCTACGAAACCCCCGGCGGCACCATCATGCTCAAGGCGCACCGCGCTATCGAGTCCATCACGCTGGACCGCGAAGTGGCGCACCTGAAGGACGATCTGATGCCGCGCTACGCCAGCATGATCTACAACGGCTACTGGTGGTCGCCTGAACGTCTCGCGCTGCAAACCCTGATCGACAGCACACAAAAGACCGTCAACGGCTGGGTGCGCGTCAAACTGTACAAGGGCAACGTCATCGTCGTCGGCCGCGATTCCAAGACCGATTCGCTGTTCGACCCGACCATCGCCACCTTCGAGGACGACAAGGGCGCTTACGACCAGAAGGATGCGGGCGGCTTCATCAAGCTGAATGCGCTGCGCCTGCGCATCGCGGCGAACCTGAAGAGCCGCAAGTAAGGCCAACGCTTTAAGGAGGCAGCATGCTGCATGAACTGAGCGGTGACATCCTGTTGAGCGGCGCGAAAGCCATAGCCCAGGGCGTCGCGCCGAATGATGATTTCCATCACGGCCTCGCGCTGCAACTGCGCGAGCGCATGCCGGCCATGTACAAGGATTTCCGCCATTTCTGCCAGACCCAGCATCCCAAATCCGGCGAGCTGTGGACATGGATGAGCGCAGACGGCCGTTACCTCGTCAATCTGTTCACGCAGGATGGCGCTTACGATCACGGCAGCAAACCCGGACATGCCACACTGCATCACATCAATCACAGCCTGCACGCTCTGCGCAGCTTCGTACAGAAAGAAAAAGTCGGCAGCCTCGCGTTGCCGCGTCTGGCCTGCGGCATCAATGGCCTGGACTGGAACGAGGTGAAGCCACTGATCGAGAAACATCTCGGCGACCTCAACATTCCGGTTTATGTGTATGCCAATTACCAAAAAGGCGTCAAGGCCAGCGAACCCCCAAAATAATCAAACGATCCAAAGGAAATCTCAGCATGTCAGACAAAATCGATAACGTCAGCGTCGGCACAAAAGCCAATGTGTTCTTCGACGGCAAGTGTGTGTCGCACTCGGTGTTCTTCGCGGATGGCTCGCGCAAGACTGTCGGCGTGATCATGCCGGGCAGCCAACTCACCTTCAACGTCGGCGCGCCGGAACTGATGGAGATCACCGGCGGCGAATGCTCGGTGAAGATCGCCGGAGAATCCGCATTCAAGACCTACACCGCAGGCAGCAGCTTCAAGGTGGCGGCGAACAGCAGCTTCGACATCCACGCCAAGGATGAAGTCAATTACGTTTGCAGTTTTGGCTCCAACTAACCTGAAGGTAAGTTTCCACCGAAACTTCGTTGTGGCATGCCGACTGAACCTTAAGGCAAGTCTTCGCCGCAACAAACCGTCGTTGCGGTGTGTTGTGGTTAACCTAATCAAGGAGAAACACCATGCCCTCTTTCGACATCGTTTCCGAAGTAGACAAGACCGAAGTCAAGAACGCGATCGAGCAGACCAACAAGGAAGTCGGCACGCGCTTCGACTTCAAGGGTTCCGATGCCCACGTCGAGCAGGCAGAACTGAAGCTCACGGTATGGGCCGACAACGAATTCCAGCTCGACCAGGTGCAGGACATCCTCAACGGCAGGCTGACCAAGCGCGGTGTGGACATCAAGTGCCTGGAGATCAGCGACAAGGTCGAGAAAGTCAGCGGCAACAAGGTGAAGCGCGGTTGCGAAGTGAAGGTCGGCGTGGAAATCGAGTTGGCAAAGAAGATCGTCAAGCACATCAAAGACAGCAAACTGAAGGTGCAAGCCAGCATCCAGGGCGACACCGTGCGCGTCACCGGCAAGAATCGCGACGACCTGCAGGATGCCATCGCCTTCGTCAAGAAGACGATCACCGACTTCCCCCTGCAATATCAGAACTTCCGCGATTGAAGCGCGCACCTCGTTTTTTCTGTGCCGGCTTGCTGGCTTTGTGTCTGGCACACAAGGCCGACGCTGCCGAACTCAGCTATCCCGAACTCGTCATCGATGACGTGAAGCACGTGGTCACCGCTCCCGCACGCTGGGAAGAAGCAGAGTGGCGCAAGGCAGGCTGGACATCGCTCGCCGTGTTGGGCACCGCAGTAGTGATCGATCGCCCTTGGCGCGACGAGATGCGCCGCCATGCCGGCAACGATCCCTTCCTCAATCAAATTGAACGTTTCGGCTCTGTGTACGCTCCCGTCGTGTTGGGTGGATTTTATCTGGCTGGCGTTGCCACCGATAACAGGAACTCGGTGGAGGTCGCGCAGGACGGTCTGGCGGCCAGCATCATCGCCAGCGGCCTGATCTCTCCCGCCATCAAGCTTGCAGTAGGCCGCAGTCGCCCGCGCAACAACGTCGGCATCGCTCACTTCCAGCCATTCAGCGATCCCAACGCCTCCTTTCCCTCCGGCCATACCACCGAAGCGTTCGCGCTGGCTGCCGTCATCGCCGATCACTATGAAGAGGATTGGGTGGGCTACACCGCCTATTCGGTCGCTGGATTGGTCGGCATCGCCCGCACTTACCATCAAGCGCACTTCGCTTCGGACGTGCTGCTGGGAGCAACCATAGGCACCTTGGTCGGCAAGAGCGTGGTCGCTCACAACGCCGGCTTGCGTACAGGGAAATTGGTATTGCTTCCGGATTTCTCTCAGGGTCTAATCGGCGTACGCATCGCCGGGAGATTCTGATATGAAATCCGTACTTGTCCCTCTAGCCAACGGCAGCGAAGATCTCGAAGCCGTCACCGTTCTCAACATCCTGCGCCGCGCGGGCATCGAAGCCGTCAGTGCCAGTCTGGACGGTCAGCCGATACGCGGCAGTCGCGGCACCATGCTGATTCCCGACACATCACTGGATGAAGCGCTCACACGCAACTTCGACATGGTGGTGCTGCCCGGCGGCCAGCCCGGCACCAACAACCTCAAGGCCGACGCGCGCATCATCAAGCTGGTGCAACGCATGGCAGCGGATGACCGCTATGTGTGCGCCATCTGCGCTGCGCCTTCGGTACTGGCCACAGCAGGCTTGCTCGACGGCAAACGCGCCACCAGCTTCCCAGGCTCGCTGGATGCCTTCCCCAAGGTATCGCGCCAAGCGCAAGCGGTGGTCGAGGACGGCAAGCTCATCACCTCGCGCGGCCCCGGCACCGCCATGGACTTCGCGCTGACACTGGTGGAACGCTTGGCGGGCAAAGCCAGGCGCGACGAGGTCGAAGCGGGGTTGGTGCGCTAATTCTGTAGGTCATGCAACTTCGATAGCATCCACGTATGGCTGATAGAAATCATTTTGCGCGAGTTACAGCGCAAGACGCCGACCCTGCTTCATCAATGAGTTAGAGTGCGCTCTCCGAAACCCTTCCCAACCCGTATTTTTTTGGTTAGGATGCCGCCCAGTCCAGTTGTACATCCAAGCGGCATAGACCGCATCTAAAACAAAATACTTAAATTTACGCGAGGACCAAACATGAGCGAACATATCCGTTATGTCACCGATGCCACTTTCACTGCCGAGGTGCTGCAATCGCCGTTGCCCGTGCTGGTGGACTACTGGGCAGAATGGTGCGGCCCTTGCCGCATGATCGCCCCGATCCTGGATGAAGTGTCCAAGGAATATGCCGGACGTCTGAACGTCGCCAAGCTGAACGTGGACGAGAACCAGCAAACCCCGCAGAAATACGGCGTGCGCGGCATCCCCACACTGATGTTGTTCAAGAACGGCAACATCGAAGCAACCAAGGTCGGCGCATTGTCCAAGTCGCAACTCACCGCTTTCATTGACAGCCACATCTGAACCCTTTAGTCTCGCCGCCCGTAACTGTTCTGTTTCGTCCTGAAACTCACTCAATCAAAACAAGTTAAAGACACTCACAGGCAGTTCGGCGCGGCATGTCCCGCAAACCCGGTAACCGTCTCACTTCCCTAGCAACTCATCACAACCTAGCGCCAACGCGCCCCATCCTGACTATGCATTTATCCGACCTCAAGACCAAACACATCACCGAACTGGTGGAAATGGCAACCACCAATCAAATCGACAATGCCAACCGCATGCGCAAGCAAGACTTGATGTTTGCGTTGTTGAAAAGCCATGCGAAAAAAGGCGAAAGCATTTTCGGCGAAGGCACCTTGGAAGTGCTGCCGGACGGCTTCGGTTTCCTGCGCTCGCCGGATACTTCCTACCTGGCGGGACCGGATGACATCTACGTCAGCCCCAGCCAGGTGCGCCGTTTCAACCTGCATACCGGCGATTCGATCGAGGGCGAGATACGCACCCCGAAAGAGGGCGAGCGTTATGTGGCGCTGGTCAAGGTGGACAAGGTCAACGGTGAGCCGCCGGAGAACGCCAAGAACAAGATCCTGTTCGAGAACCTGACGCCGCTGTTCCCGACCCAGCACATGACGCTGGAGCGCGACATCCGCGCCGAAGAGAACATCACCGGACGCATCATCGACATCGTCGCACCCATCGGCAAAGGCCAGCGCGGCCTGCTGGTCGCCTCGCCCAAGTCCGGCAAGACCGTGATGCTGCAACATATCGCGCACTCGATCTCAGCCAACAATCCGGACGCCACTTTGATCGTGTTGCTGATCGACGAACGTCCGGAGGAAGTGACCGAGATGAGCCGCACCGTGCGCGGCGAAGTGGTCGCCTCCACCTTCGACGAACCGGCCACGCGCCACGTGCAGGTCGCCGAGATGGTGCTGGAGAAGGCCAAGCGCCTGGTCGAGCACAAAAAGGATGTGGTCATCCTGCTCGACTCGATCACCCGTCTGGCGCGTGCCTACAACACCGTCATCCCCTCCTCCGGCAAGGTACTTGACCGGCGGTGTGGACGCCAATGCCCTGCAACGCCCCAAACGCTTCTTCGGCGCGGCGCGCAACATCGAGGAAGGCGGCTCGCTGACCATCATCGCCACCGCGCTGGTCGATACCGGCAGCCGCATGGACGATGTGATCTACGAAGAATTCAAGGGGACCGGCAACATGGAGATCCATCTGGATCGCCGCATGGCCGAAAAACGCATCTACCCGGCGATCAACGTCAACCGTTCCGGCACGCGCAAGGAAGAGTTGCTGATCAAGGCCGAGATACTGCAGCGCATCTGGGTACTGCGCAAGCTGCTGTATCCGATGGACGAGCTGGAAGCGATGGAGTTTCTGTTGGACAAGGTCAAGGCAACAAAAAACAATGCGGAGTTCTTTGACTCCATGCGCCGATAAAAAGGCTTTTGACGAATCGCGGTGTTTATGTATAATGCGCCGCTCTGAAAAACCGCATCAAGCGAGGTCGTTATGTACGCAGTAATTAAAACCGGCGGTAAGCAACACCGCGTTATCCTGGGTGAAACACTCAAGGTCGAATCCATCGTTGGCGAAGTTGGCACAGCATTGGTTTTGGACAAAGTGTTGATGATTGGCAATGGCGACAAGATCTCTGTCGGTCAGCCTCTGCTGGCTGGCGCAACCGTAAAAGCGACCATCATCGCCAACGGTCGCCACGACAAAGTGACCATCTTCAAGATGCGTCGTCGTAAGCACTACCAGAAGCATCAAGGACATCGTCAAAACTTCACTGAGATCCGCATCGACGGCATCTCGGCTTAATTCTGAAGGAGCTGCAACATGGCATCGAAAAAAGGCGGCGGTAGTACCAGTAACGGCCGCGACTCACACTCGAAACGACTGGGCGTAAAGAGTTACGGCGGCGAACTGATCAGCGCGGGCAGCATCATCATCCGCCAGCGCGGCACCCAAGTTCACGCAGGCGACAACGTTGGCATGGGCAAGGATCACACCCTGTTCGCCAAGATCACCGGCAAGGTGGTGTTTGCGATCAAAGGTGCAACCAAGCGCAAGACGTCAGCATCGTCGCAGCTTAATCGCGCAAGCGGTTAAAATGAGCCCTATCGCAAGGTAGGGCTTTTTTATTTCCGGTCAGCCATCATGAAATTCATCGACGAATCAAAAATTGAAGTCATCGCCGGCAACGGCGGTAACGGCGCAGCCAGCTTTCGGCACGAGAAATATATCGAAAAGGGCGGACCGGACGGCGGCGACGGCGGACGCGGCGGCAGCGTGATCGCCGTTGCCGACCGCAACATCAACACGCTGGTGGATTACCGCTTCGCGCGCATGCATCGCGCCAAGAACGGCGAATCCGGACGCGGCGCGGACTGTTACGGCAAAGGCGCGGACGATGTCATCCTGCGCATGCCGGTGGGTACCGTCATCACCGACATCAACAGCGGCCAGATCATCGCCGACCTCACCCATGATGGCGAAAAGATCCTGCTCGCCAAGGGCGGCACGGGCGGCTTGGGCAACCTGCATTTCAAATCCAGCACCAACCGCACGCCGCGCCAATGCACGCCCGGCGAAGAAGGCGAACGCCGCGAACTGCAATTGGAATTGAAAGTGCTGGCCGATGTCGGCCTGCTCGGCATGCCCAATGCGGGCAAGTCCACCTTCATCCGTGCGGTATCCGCCGCACGTCCCAAGGTGGCCGACTACCCGTTCACCACCCTGCATCCCAATCTCGGCGTGGTGCGCGTCTCGAAAGAAAAGAGCTTCGTCATCGCCGACATTCCCGGCCTGATCGAAGGCGCTGCGGAAGGTGCCGGGCTGGGACACCAGTTCCTGCGCCATCTGGCACGCACCCGCCTGTTGCTGCATCTGGTCGACATCGCGCCGCTGTATGAGGGCGTCGATCCGGTGCATGAGGCGCATGCCATCCTGAACGAGCTGAAGAAATACGACGAGGCCTTGTACAACAAGCCGCGCTGGCTGGTGCTGAACAAGCTGGACTTGCTGCAAGACCGCGACGAAAAGGTCGCCGCCTTCCTCAAGGAGTTCGGCGGCGACACGCGCTACTTCACCATCTCCGCCATCAACGGCGAGGGCTGCAAGGAATTGACCTACGCTATCATGGAGCACTCAACCAGGTAGCCGCGCAAGAGCAGGACGCCGTCACCGAAAGTGCGCAAGAGACCGAGATCGATATTCACGACCCGTTAGCATGAAAACCGTTCTGACCCAATCCAAACGCATCGTCGTCAAAGTCGGCAGCAGTCTGGTCACCAACCAAGGCACCGGTTTGGATATGGGCGCCCTTGGCAATTGGGCAAAACAGATCGCCACCTTGCGCGCACAAGGCTGCGAGGTGGTGCTGGTATCTTCCGGCGCCATCGCCGAAGGCATGCAGCGCCTGGGTTGGAAGCAACGTCCCAGCGCTGTGCACGAACTGCAGGCAGCGGCGGCAGTCGGCCAGATGGGCTTGGTCCAGGTCTATGAAAGCTGCTTCCGCCAGCATCAGCTAAATGCTGCGCAGGTACTCCTGACCCATGCCGACCTCGCCGACCGCGAACGCTATCTCAACGCGCGCTCGACGCTGCGCACCCTGCTCAACCTCGGCGTCATCCCCATCATCAACGAGAACGACACCGTGGTCACCGACGAAATCAAGTTCGGCGACAACGATACCTTGGGCGCACTGGTCGCCAACCTGATCGAAGCCGACGCGCTCATCATCCTCACCGACCAGGTCGGCCTCTTCACCGCCGACCCGCGCAAGGATACGAGCGCCACGCTCATCAGCGAAGCACAGGCAGGCGATGCAAAATTGGAACTGATGGCAGGCGGCGCAGGCAGCCACATCGGACGCGGCGGCATGATCACCAAAGTGCTCGCCGCCAAACGCGCGGCACGCAGCGGCGCGCATACCGTCATCGCCTCCGGCCACGAACGCGATGTGTTGCCGCGCCTGCTGCAAGGCGAATCTATCGGCACCTTGCTGACTGCCGCGTCGCTCTCTCTGGATGCACGCAAGCAGTGGCTCGCCGACCATCTGCAAGTGAGCGGCAAGGTCTCTCTGGATGCCGGTGCAGTACGTGTTCTGCGCAACGATGGCAAAAGCCTGCTGTCTATCGGCGTCACGCAAATCAGCGGTGAATTCCAGCGCGGCGCAGTCGTCGCCGTGCTCGACACTGAAGGCAACGACATCGCGCGCGGCCTCATCAACTACAGCGCCGCCGAAGCGCGCCGCATCGCAGGCAAGCCCAGCGGCGAGATCGAGAACATTCTCGGTTACGTTGATGAGCCGGAGTTGATCCATCGAGACAACCTGGTCCTGCTGTAAAACAGCAGGACCAGATTGCGGTGAAGACTAACCTTCAGGTTATGTTGTAACCACAACCTCCGCAGCAAATCCGCGCACCAACGCAGCCAGCTTCCCCAAGCCTATCTCTGCCTGCTCCTCGGTAGCGTGACTGAAATTGAGTCGCAGTTGGCCGCTACTCTCCACCTCCATCGGAAAGAATGGTTCGCCGGGCATGAAGGCGACGCCCGCCTCTATCGCCCTGGGCAAAAGCAGGCGGGTGTCGATGCGACGATTGAGCGTGAGCCAGAAGAACAGCCCACCGGGCGGTGTCTGCCAGCTGGCGAGGTCGCCGAAGTGACGGCGCAACGCGGCCTCGAACGCATCGCGGCGCTGGTGATAGCGGTCTGCCAGCTCCGCCAAACGCTGGTCGCGCGCCGCATCGTTCAGTTGCTGCAACACCAGCCACTGGCTGACGCGGTTGCTGTGCAGATCCGCCGCCTGCTTGAGGCGCGTGAGGAACGGCAACAGCTCCGGCGAGGCAACCAGATAGCCGAGGCGCAGCCCCGGTGCCAGACTCTTGGAAAACGACCCCTGATAGATCCACGGTGCGCGCTGCAATCGGGCGCACACCGGGGTGCGTTCGCAAGCGTCATACACCAGGTCGCGATAAGGGTCGTCCTCGAACAAAGGTATCTGCGCCGCATCGCAAGCGGCAGCCAATGCGTCGCGCTGAGCGGCATCGAGACAGCGACCGCTGGGATTCTGGAAGGTGGGAATGGCATAGGCGAAAGCCGGTTGCTCTCGCTGCCACGCCGGCACATCCAGCGCATCCGCATCGTAGGCGACAAAGCGCGCACCGAAAAAACGGAACACCTGCAACGCAGCCAGATAAGTCGGCGACTCCACCGCCACCGCCGTGCCGGGATCGATGAACAGCTTGGCGACCAGATCGATGCCCTGCTGCGAACCGGACAGGATCAACACCTGCTCGGCGCTGCACTGCAAGCCCCGCGCATGCAGGTCTTCGGCAACCCGCTGGCGCAACTCCCAATCACCTTCGCTGGGGCCGTATTGCAGCACGTCTTGCGGCATCCCCTCCAGACTGAAATGCGGAAAGCTATCGACTGCCGGCAGCCCGCCCGCGAAGGAGATCATGCCCGGACGATTGACCACGGACAGAATCTCGCGGATCGGCGACGCATGCAGATCGCGGGTACGCGAAGAAAATTGGACGGTGCGATGACAGACTCAGTATTAGAACGTCATCGCGCAGGCCGGATCCAGTTGTCACCGCTGGACTAATGCGGTATTCGAAAGGATTATTGCAAACGAGCCATCCATAAACGTCAATAAACTTGACCTATAGACAGTCTAGCGACCGCGCGCCTATCATGTCAACATGGTTGACCCAATTCCCACTACCGAAACTCTCGCCGCCATGCCGCGCGAAGACGCACTGCGCCTGGCCATCGAGCAGTTCTACTTCGGCTACCGCGCCTTCACCGCCCCGCCCGACCGCATCCTCGACCAGCGCGGCCTGGGGCGGGTACACCACCGCATCCTGTATTTCGTCGGACGCAATCCGCAGATCTCGGTCAACACCTTGCTTGGGCTGCTCAGCGTCAGCAAACAGGCGCTGAACGCGCCCCTGCGGCAGTTGATTGAAATGCGACTGGTGGCGATGGACACGGCGGAGCATGACGGGAGAGTGCGACAACTGAGCCTGACCGCGAGCGGCGCAAAGCTGGAAGCGCAACTCACCGGCACCCAGATGAAACAACTGCAAGCGGTGTTCGAACAAGTTGGAGCCGATGCCGAAACAGGCTGGCATCAAGTGATGCGCCACCTGTCCGAACAAAGCTAACGCTGTGCACCCGCTTGATACCACCCTTCGCTGCGCTTCACCAGATACACCACGCTCAGCATCACCGGCACTTCGATCAGCACGCCCACCACGGTGGCGAGCGCTGCGCCGGATTCGAAGCCGAACAGGCTGATGGCGGCAGCCACGGCCAGCTCGAAGAAGTTGGACGCGCCGATCAAGGCCGATGGCCCCGCCACACAGTGCGCTTCGCCGACGCGGCGGTTCAGCCAGTAGGCGAGACCTGAGGTGAAATACACCTGGATGGTGATGGGCACGGCCAGCATGGCGATGATCAGCGGTTGTTCGACGATGGCTTTGCCCTGGAAGGCGAACAGCAGCACCAGCGTCAGCAACAGCGCGGAGATGGAGACAGGATTGAGTGCGGCCAAGGTGCGTTCCAATGCCCCCTCGCCGCGCACCAGAAGCAACCTGCGCCACACCTGCGACAGCAACACGGGCAGCACGATGTACAACACCACCGACACCAGCAGCGTATCCCACGGCACGACGATGGCCGACAGGCCGAGCAGCAGCGCCACCAGCGGCGCGAAGGCGAACACCATGATGGCATCGTTGAGCGCGACCTGGCTCAGGGTGAACAACGGTTCGCCGTTCACCAGGCGGCTCCACACGAACACCATCGCGGTGCAGGGTGCGGCGGCGAGCAGCATCAGTCCGGCGATGTAGCTGTCGAGTTGTTCCGCCGGCAGATAAGGCGCGAACAGGTGGCGGATGAACAGCCAGCCCAGCAGCGCCATCGAGAACGGCTTCACCGCCCAGTTGATGAACAGCGTGACGCCGATGCCGCGCCAGTGTTTGCGCACCTCGTGCAATGCGCCGAAGTCGATGCGCAACAGCATGGGAATGATCATCACCCAGATCAGCAGGCCGACCGGAAGGTTGACCTTGGCGATTTCCAAGCCGCCCAGCCAGTGGAACGGCGCGGGGATAGTCTGCCCCAGCACCACGCCAACGATGATGCACAGGAAGACCCAGAGGGTCAGGTAACGCTCGAATAAACTCATGGCTTAATCCTTTATGTGTCCAATGTCGGTCCGAGACGGCAATTTATCCGGCGGCCAGCTCCAGCAAGCGCGTTACGCCAACCGGCTCATCCTTGAGTAGAGGAACAACCGCATAACGCTGTGCATGCTGGCTGGCAACCGCGTTGATTTCGCGAATCTCATTTGCAGCTCTTTGGCGCAGCAGCGGCGATCTGGCTGAAGCCGCTGCCACACTGGTATTGATGATCCACGCCCAAGGTTCGATACCCGCGCGGCGCAAATCGGCTTGCAGGTTAGCTGCTTCCATTACCGGAGTGGTTTCTGCCAAGGTCGCGATCAGCACCTTGGTTTGCTTCACATCCTGCAAGTTGCATCATCGGCGTGGTGAAGTGCATCCCTTTCTTGCCCATCTGGCGCGTCACTTCGCGGTGATAAGCCCCGGTCGCATCGAGCAACAGCAAGGTGTGACCGGTGGGTGCCGTGTCCATCACCACGAACTTCTTGCCCGCCTCGCGGATGATGCGGGAGAACGCCTGGAATACGGCGATTTCCTCCGTACAGGGCGAGCGCAGATCTTCCTCCAGCAGTGCGCGCCCTTGCGCATCGAGTTGCGCGCCCTTGGTCTCCAGCACATGCTGACGATAGCGTTCAGTTTCGGCATGCGGGTCGATGCGGCTTACCGTCAGATTTTCAAGAGAACCAATCAGCGTTTCTGTCAGATGCGCGGCAGGATCGGATGTGGTGAGATGCACCGGCAAACCCCGGTGCGCCAGTTCCACCGCGATAGCTGCCGCCAGTGTGGTTTTGCCAACACCGCCCTTGCCCATCAGCATCACCAGGCCGTGACCGTCTGCGGCGATGCCATCAACCAGTTCAGACAAGTGAGGCTCGTCAAACAATATGGGTTTATCGGCCAAGTCCAATGCAAGCGGTGCCGTATCTGTCAGCAACTGGTGCAGGGCATCCAGGCCGACGAGGTTAAAGGATTTGAGCTCAACCTTGTCCAAAGGCAGCGCCTTCAATACGTCAGGGATTGCGTTCAGTGCGGCGAGTTCACGTTCGTGTATGGCCGCAGCCAGCGGGTCATTTTCCGCTTCGATTTTTGGCAGAACGCCGTTGATGACCAAGTACTGCTGCCGCAAGCCAATGGCCGCGAGTTCTTCATGCGTGCGAGCTACTTCGCGCAAGGTGGCCTGCTGCGCACGGGCGACCAGAATCAGCCGGGTACGACTTGCCATCGGCCAGCGCATCGACCGCCGCCTTGTACTGTTCCCGCTGCTTTTCCAGACCGGCCAAGGGGCCGAGGCATGAAGCATCGCCTTTACCTTCTTCCAGGAAACCGCTCCATGCGCCTGGCAGTTGCAGCAGCCGAATCGTATGCCCCGTCGGCGCAGTGTCGAAAATGATGTGGTCGTAATCTCTGGTCAGTTTTGAATCGATCAGCAGCGCAGTGAATTCATCGAAGGCGGCGATTTCCGTGGTACAGGCACCGGAGAGTTGTTCTTCGATACTCTTGACCACCGTGTCTGGCAACACGCCGCGCACCGGGCCGACGATGCGGTCGCGATAGTCTTGCGCTGCCGCCTGCGGGTCGATCTCCAGCGCAGCCAGTCCGGCACTGCGGGGATAGCAGTGATGCGATTGCCGATCGTGACACCAAACACCTGCCCGACGTTGGAGGCTGGGTCGGTGCTGACCAGCAGCACGCGCTTTCCTGCTTCCGCCAATTGGATAGCTGTAGCGCAGGCGATCGAGGTCTTGCCCACCCCACCTTTGCCGGTGAAGAACAGGAAGCGGGGCGGCTGTTCGAGGAATCTCATGAGCGGCTCCTATTCTTTCGTAAATATCAACTGCACTTGGGTTTGTCAGCGGTTGATGAAGCCGTATTGCAGCATGGGCTTTGCTTGGCGGCAGTGCTGTCCGTGGATGCACCGAGATAACGCTCTGCAAGTTTCAGGATTGCGCGCGCCGGGGTGTCCTTGACCATCTGCGCCATATCCACGGCACGGCGCATGTCCGCGTTGCTGACGCCGAGCTTGCGCGCCTGATCGTAATGGTATTTGAAGCAAGGCTCACAATTGCTGGCAATGGCCGCACCGATGGCAACCAGTTCGGCGACCTGCTCGGTAAAGAGCGAGGGTGCGGTGGCGAGGCCGAGCCACTCAGTCAGTTCGTCGCGATTGGGGTAGCGGCCGGACAAAACGACTGCGCCGTCCAGCAGGATCAGCGGCAACCCTTCCTGACCGGAGCTTTCCAGAAAACTCTTCACTGTCGCATTTTCAGCGAAGGCCATCGGCTGCTGCGCCAGATTGAAACGCTCGATCTGTACGCCGTGTCTGTTTGGCCCAGTCCACATCCGCCGCGAAGCCGACCAATGCCTGATCGACCTCGACGCCGCACACACCCGTGCTGCAACACAAGGCAGGATCGAATACTTGTAGTGTCTTCATCATTACCTCCTTAGTCCTGAATACGCCCGATCTCGGCGAGCTTTTCTTTCAGCACGAGCTTGTCCAGTTTCTCGATGGGCAAGCTCAGGAACAGCTGGATGCGACGCGCCAATTGTTCGGCAGCATTCTTGAAGGCAGCGCGCCTGGCTTCGTCGCCCTCGACATGCGCAGGATCGGGGATACCCCAGTGTGCTGTGGCGGGATGGCCCAGCCACAGCGGGCAGGCCTCGCCTGCTGCGTTGTCGCACACGGTGAAGATGAAGTCGAACTCCGGTGCACCGGGTGCGGCGAACTCGTCCCAGCTTTTGCTGCGCAGCCCTTCGGTGCTGTGCCCATTCGCTCGCAGCCATTCCAACGCTCCGGGATTGACCTTGCCTGCTGGCTTGCTACCCGCGCTGTAGGCTTTGAACTTGCCCTTGCCCAAGGTATTGAATAACACTTCGCCCAGGATGCTGCGTGCGGAATTTCCGGTGCACAAGATCAGTACGTTGTATTGCTTTTCACTCATTTCGCTTTCCCTTTATTTAAGTATCAACATTTCTTGCTTGGCACATTGCAGGCATCTGCATTGCCACCGCAGCAGTTCTCGGTCAGGTAGTCCACCATGCCGTGCATCACCGTAAAGTTCGCGGCGTAGTAAATGAAGCGGCCGTCCTGCCTGCTCTCCACCAGCCCGGCGTGGCTGAGCGTCTTGAAGTGGAACGACATCGTGGCCGGCGACACTTTCAGCTTTTCGGCGATCTGCCCGGCAGCCAACCCCTCCGGACCGACGCTCACCAACAGGCGGTAGATCGCCAGACGCGTGGGCTGCGCCAGCGCCGCCAGTGCCTTCACTACCTGAGCCGATTTCATCATTCCATATTTCCATTGTTAAACGATTATCGAAACGTCAGAGGCGATTTAACCAGAAATCAGCGAGCCTCACAAGACCACAAAAAATAGCGGGAGCAGAATCAGTAAAAACGGAACGAATAGAACAGATCCAGCGCGTCCTCGGTGGCGCCGGTACGGGTGACGATGGTGAAGCGCGGAGTCAGCGTGTAGGTGAATTTGGTCACCCCGGTCACGTCGGACAAGCCCTGTTCGTAGCTCAGATAGGCCCGCGCATTCAGCCGCTTGCCCACCGTCACCACCTGGTTCGTCAGCGCATCGCCGCTCTCTTTTTGGTGCAGCGACAATTCATCCACGCCGAGCGCGTGCCCCAGTTGTCCGGCTGACTGTCCACCCAGAATATTTCCGGCGGCAGCCAGCAACAGCGAGGTATCGATCCCGCTGCTGTCCGGCACCCGCCCCAGCACGATCCATGAAAGTTTTTCCGCATCCGGCACCGCAGGCGTGGAAACCAGACGCACCGTCGGACGGCGCACGGTGCCGGTCACTTCCACTCCGGCTTCCACGCTCAGGCCTTTGCGCAAGGCGAGGATGTTCAAGCCCGGATCATCCAGCGGCCCCTGAAAATTCACCATGCCGCGCTCCACCTGCAAACGCTGCCCGTAGGCATCGTACAGCGCATCCTGCGCCGCGATGATGCCGGTCACACTCAGCGGTTCACCGGGCTCGCCGTGTATGTCGAGCTTGCCCGCCAGCCGCGCTTCCAGGCCGGAAGCGCGGATATAAAAGTGGTCGCCCAGATCCAGTGTGGCATCCACTGCGCTGGGCGGGCCTGCGCGGCTGGCCGGCTCCTGGCCGACGATCTGCACATCGTTGGACCAGCTCGGACGATTGCTCACCGGCTGATTGATGAGCCCGGCATCGGCGCGGATGTTGCCGCCCAGCATCAGCGCATGGTTGGCATAGCGTGCATGCCCGCTACCGGAAGCGATGATCCAGCGGTCGGCACGTTGTGCCAAAGGCATGCGCTCGGCTGTGATTTGCAGGTCACCGCTGCCGCCTTGCAGATCGATGCGCCCACTGGCGCTCAACTGCCCCGCAGTACCCGGCAACTTATAGTCGCTCAGCAAACTGTCGCGGGGCGGTGCCTGATAGGGCGCACTGAACTGCAGGCGATCCAGGTGCAGGGCATCCGGCTCGAAGCGCAGCGCCAGTTGCCCCTGCTCTAGCCGCACGCCCTGGTCCAGCAAGGCCACACTCAACGCCTCGCCCTGGGCAGCGCCTTGCAATCGCGGAGACAGGAAAGTGCCCAGGAGGTCGGCATCCAGCTTCAGCCGTCCGCCGCTTTGCAGGTTGCCGTCCACCATCGGCCCCAGCCATGACAAATCATCCGAGCGCAGATGCAGGTGTCCGGCCAGCGGCGCTTCCGGCAGGATCGTCCAGCCGCTGGCCAGATGCGTCAGCGGCACACTGGCCTGCGCCGACACTTCACCCATACGTTCCCCGCCGGCATCCAGTCGCGCATCCAGCCGGTCATGCTCGGCGCGCAGCGACAGTTGCATGTTGTTCAGGCCCAAACGCAGCCCCGTGTTGCCATCGATCACCCAGTCACCGCTTTCGCGCTGCACCTGCAGCTGCCCCTGCCAGTGTTCGTCTGCCGTCACCTCCCACGACCCGCCGAAGCGCATGGAATCGAAAGCGTCGGTCAGCGCTTGGTCGCGCTGCATGTTCACGGCGCGCACGTTGAGGCCGTTGAATATCCCGGCACTGTGCCAGCGTTGCGGAGTCCATTGCGTATCGGCGAATTGGATCTGCCCTCCGCCCACGGTCAATTCTGCCGCACCCAGATGCACGGAGTCTCTGGCCAGTGTCAGCGGCGCGGCGGACACCAGATGGAACGGCACGACACCGCTCGCATCCATCTTGGCTAGCGCCCCCTGCCATTGCAGCGCTTGCCAGCCCTGCGCCGCAGCGCTGAAGCCGCCGTCCGCGCTCAAGATCAATTCGCCGAGCGCATCCTCGCCTTGCGCGATGCGGGCGAATACGCTCACCGTGTGTTGTGCGCGGCTGCCGTGCAACTCGACTTTGGCTTGCGGCATATTCAGCGCACCCGCGTTGCGATAGCCGGTCACGCCGATTTGCACATTCATGGCTTGCTCGCTCAGCGCGCCTGCCGCATCCAGCTGGTCGATGTGCTGGCCGGAAATCACCAGCGCTTTGCCGCCCAGCGCGAAGCTCAGTTCGGGCGCGGCCAAACTGCCGGAAAGATCGGCCTGCCCCGCCAGCTGTCCGCCCAAACCGTTGCCCAGTTGCGCCAGATTCGGTGCATCCAGCACCAGCTGCAAATGATCCGCATTCGTGCCATACGCCACATTCATGTTGAGATGGTTGTCACCCAACCGGACTTCCAGCTCGCCGGTCGTCCGGTGTAATCCGGCGAAATCGAAATGGCCGCTGCCGCCGATGTCGTATTGCGCGAAACGACTATTGGACAGATCGAATTGCAGCACGCCTGCCGCTTCCGGCAACAACGTGCCGGACACTTCCAGCCCGGCATTCAGATCCGTTGCCGGCATGTCCGCGAATTCGGCAAGATTCAGTTTTTGCAGCTGGCTGACCACACGGAAAGTGCGGCGGCGATCCAGTGCCAATCGTCCATGCCCGGTCAGCACGGTCTCGCCGCGCGCCACACGCAGGCTGGACAACTCCACCTGCTTGCCACTCCGCCTGAGTTCGCCGCTCAACTCCAGCTTGCCGTCGCTGAGCGCCAGCACCACGTGCTGGTTGCCCCCTGCACTGTCGAGCTGATGTCCCCCTGCAGGCGGGTGCCCGGCAGGCGACTGTCCAATACCGACGGGTCGAGTTCGCGCACCTTCAGTTGCGCGCTGCCTTTGCCGCTCTGTGTATGCCAGGCCAGCGTGCCGACGATATGACCGTCATTCGGGAAACTGCGCATCCAGTTGCTGTATCAGCCATTGCGCTGCGGATAAGCGCAGGCGTGCAGTCACGCCAAGCAACGGCAAACCGTTCTGATCGAGCGGTGCTGCGCGGGCGTTGCGCACTTGCAGCGTCCCCTCCAGCACGCCGCCCTGCTTGCCATGCAGCTCAACGCTGCCCGCCAGCTTGGCCGATGGGACACTCTCGGTCAGCCACTGCGCATCGACCCCGTCGAAAGTCAGCTGCACCTTGGTCACAGCAACAGTTGAGAGGGGTGCGAGTTGCGCCGAACCCTCCATGCGCATCCCGGCACCATGGCCTGACAGCTTCAGGTCGATGTGCTGCAGATCGCCGCCGGCATCGGCCGTCACCTGCAGCGTCTTCGCCTCGGCCGGCCAGCTGCAGCGGCGCATCCAGCGTGGCCGTCGCTTTCAGCGCAAAGGGTTTCTGCAACGCGATCTGTCCTGTGCCGACGAGCTCGCCGTAGGGAAGTTTGACATGCACGACTTGCAGGTCGTGGCTTTGCGCATCGCTGATAAAACGCGCCTCGATGTCGTCCGCCACCAAGTCCGGCGCAGCACCTTCCTGACTGAACAGCCGCAGCGAGCCGATGTTCATCTGCAACACGCTCACATCGAGGGGCAGGCTGCAGGTTGTCGGGCAAGGTGACCGGCTGTGTCCGAGGGCAGCGACAGCACGTCGACTTGGTGCGCGGTCAGCTGCAGCACGTTCAGCTTGCCGCGCAGCAGGACCGTGGGCTGCCAGTGCAGTTGTGCACCGCTCACGGTGATGCGCCAGCCATCGCCGCGCAGCACGAGGTGTTGCATGCCGAACGATTCGCAGCAGGGAGCCGCTGATGCCTTTCGCGCTGAAATTGCCTCCGCCGTGGCGCTCGAGCATGCCGCTCAGCCACTGCAATCCGGAAGTGGTGGCGACCAGCCAGCCTGCCGCCGCCCACCAGCACCACGCAGGGCGTCAGCAGCCACAGCAGCCATTTGTTGCGACGCGACAGCCGGAAGCGGGTGTTCGCCATCAGAACGCCACCGCGATGGAAAAATGATCACGCGCGCACTCGGCTCGCCTTTGCCGCGTGCGACATCCAGCGCCAGCGGCCCCACCGGACTGCGCCAGCGCGCACCCAAACCATAGCCCAAGCGACAGGCGCAGCGTGGGCACCGTATCGGCCGCGCCGCCCGGCATCGCAGAACAAGGCTGCCCCAAAATCGCCGAACCAGTGGGTGAACTCGGCTCGTCGCCGTCATCACCCGTCCGCCGACCACCGCGTCGCCTTCAAGGAAACCCAGACTCTGGTAGGCAAAACCGCGCACGGTCTGCGTGCCGCCGACGCGGAACAGATATTCCTGCGGGATGCCGAGACGGGTGCTGGAGGCGGTGTATCCGCCCTCGATGCGCAACAGCACCACGTCGCTCTCGCCGAACGGGATCCATGCCTGGTGGCGCAGATAACTGCGCACGAAATCCTGATCCGACAGCAGCGACTTGCTCGCCGCGCCAATCCGCACTTCGGTCAATTCACCCGCCATCGGCGACAGCGGATTGTCCACGGCGCGCCGATACCAATGCCAGTCCAGCACCAGCGCCTGGTCGGTTTCGTCGGATGCCGCCCAGCGGCAATGCGCCGTTCCTGTTGCCAGTTGAGACCGATGCCGGTATCGATACCGAACTCGTTGCGGCTGCGCGTCACGCCGAATTTGTCGCGGCGCGTTTCCAGTCCCTGGATCTGCGTCTTCTCGCCGCTGCCTTTCCATGACAAGCGGTAACCGAACGGATTGGGCGGGGTATCGATCCCCGCCGAAACAGTCTGCCGGTTCTGTTCCGCCACCAGCGCGCTGTTCAGCGTCCAGGCCTGATTCAGGAAGTTGTAGCTCTGGTAGTTGACCTCGTTGCGCACGCCGTTGTTGGTGCTGTAGCCGATACCCAACGCTATCTTGCGCGATTGCGCTTCGACGATCTGCACCTTGACCGGTGCCGTCACGGCACTGCCCTCGTTGCTACCGGCACGGTCTTTTTCCAGCGTCGTGTCGAAATTGACGATCACCGAACTGAATTGCGGCAGGTTCTGCAGCCTGTTCTGAAAGGACAGCAACAGTTCACGCTGGTAAGGCTGGCCGCGGCTGAAGGTGGCGTGACGGCTGACCAGCAATTCTTCGTAGCGCTCCAGACCGCTCACCTGCAAGTTCACCGAACAGAAAGCGCGGCCCGAGTCCACTACGACATGCAGGCGTGCGCTGGCTTTGGCCAGCATCGACCTGGGCGGAGCTTTCCACCAAGCGCGCGGCGGCATAATCCCTGCGCGCCACCTGCTCCAGCAGATCGGCTTTGGCTTGATCCCATGCGCTGGCCCGGAAGGGCTTGCCCGGCTGCAATAGCCCAGGCTGCGCGCAGTTGTTGCACACGCTCGCTGCGCTGCGCTTCCGGCAACGCCAGGTCGCCGCGAAATTCGATGTTCACTTCGGTAACGACGGTGCGCGTTCCCGGCATCACTTCCAGTTCCAGCACGCCCGCACTCGAAACTGCGCGCAGCATCACTTTTCCGGAGAAATATCCTTCCGTCGCCAGCAACTCGGGAATCTCGCGCTGCGCCCTGCGCATGAAGGCCGCACGCTCGCTCTCGGTCTTGAGCAATTCCTCGGGCAGCACGAAATACTGCGCGATCACCTCGCGCACTGTTTCGGGAACGATCAGATTGACCGGCGGGATGCTGCCACCTTTGGCCTGCGCCCATGCCGGATACAACACCCGGCAGACACACATCAGCAGCAGGCTCAGGCGTGACCCAACCTCGATGAGCTGTTATCCATTTGCGATGAGCGGAAAACAGGAACAACTCGTTGTAGTTCTTTCAGTCACCACATCACTTACCTACGGTTTTATATAGCGTTGATTGTATGAAAATGTCTTGCCCGACGCGAGGATTTACACGTACTCACTGCGCAAATATCCAATGAAAAAAACCGTGCTAGCATAGCGCCGGATATTTACCGACCCACAGTGAGCATCATGCACATCGAACCCACCTCTTTCATCGGCCTCGCCGTCCTCGCCATCTTCTGCTTCGGCATGCTGCTCATCATCCTCGAAGCCAAGCTGCACATCGACAAGTTCAAGCCGGCTTTGTTCATGCTGACGTCATTTTTGTTGATCGGCCTCTACTACTGGATGTCCGGTGACGACCCGCAGCGCTTCGAGCATTTCGTCGAGATGCAGAAGGAAAACAAGGTCGAGCTGTTCTCGCTGATCGCCTTCATGGCCTTCATGTGGATGATCGTGGAGATACTGGCCGAGCGCGGCGTGTTCAGCACGCTCAACAGCTATCTCATCGCCAAGGGGCTGAGGCTCGACGCAGATGTTCTGGGCCACCGGCGCGCTGGCCGCGCTGCTGTCGCCGTTCATCAACAACATCACCACCGCGATGATCTTCGGCAAGTCCATCAAGGAGATCTCGCGCAACCAGCAATACACCCATATCGCGCATGTGCAACCTGATCATCGCCTCCAACTCCGGCGTGTGGTTCCTCGGCACCGCCACCAGCCTGATGGTGGTGCTGGCCGGCAAGATCAGCATCCTCGGCCTGCTCACCTTGTTGCCCGCCGGCATCATCGGCTGGGCAGCCAGCGCTGCCGTGCTGCAGATCTTCTATCTCAACAAACTGAACGGCGAGCTGATCGACACCACGCCGGACGATGTGCACATCAAGCACGGCGGCTGGGGCATGGTGTTCTTCGGCGTGCTCGCGGTCAGCTGCCGCCGTGGTGATGAACATCGTGCTGCACATCGACATCGAATACGCCATCGGCATGGGACTGAGCATCATCGGGCTGTACGCCTGGCATCTGAAGCGCGACGGCACCAACGTCATGCTGCTGGCGCAACTGCAAAAAGTGGAATGGAACACGCTGCTGTTCTTCATCGGCATCATCAGCGGCGTGGCGGCGCTCAACCACGTCGGCTGGCTGACCTACATCTCGCGCCTGTTCGAAGTGCTGTCGCCGACCACGGTGAACGTGCTGCTGGGCGTGATCTCCGGCATGCTGGACAATGTGCCGGTGGAAGCCGCGGCGCTGATGTCCAACCCGCAGCTGAGCAGCTCGCAATGGGCGCTCAATGCCCTGATGGTCGGCATCGGCGGCAGCCTGACCGTGATCGGTTCGGCAGCAGGCGTGATGGTGATGTCCATCGACAAGAGCTACAGCTTCGGCACCCACCTGAAATTCCTGCCGGCCATCCTCACCAACTTCTTCGTGTCGCTGGGCGTGTGGTATGTGCAGTTCGAGATGCTGGGCTGGCACGCCTGAGCAAGCGCACGGATGTTCATCGAACTGATCATCCTTGTCGTGCTGGTCGCCATCGTGGTCATCGCACTGCGCCCGCCGCGCCAATGAACGCACATTCGAAATTGGCTGCTGAGATTACTTTGACGCTTGTATAGCGTTCAGCTTCGAAATTCGGAAGTGAGTGTGAAGCCTAGATGAGTTAAGAGCGACCTTCCGTTATCGCCAATTGCGGTCATTCGAGAATGTTCTCCCAAGCGTTAGTTCACCAAATTATCAGGCCAATTGGCATATTGTTCTTGGCAGTGAAGTGATGTAGCGTGGAGCATGTCGAATAGATCCGATACAAGTTGGCTTGTGGAAGAAGGAGCTGCATGTTCTCCGACTTCAAACATGAACACTTGTATGTTGAGCGCACCGTGGCTGCTTTCCAACGGTTGATGCGGCCGAAAATGGTGAATCACTGCCGCTCATGGCGGCGCAGGCAACTTCCATATCCCGGCGCGCGCCGTCACCGGCGGGCATCCGGTGGTGGGAGAGGAAGCAGGTTTTCAGGATTTTCTATGTACGGAGGAAACAATCATGACATCAGAGAACAGTTTTCATTTCCGTAAAGTGACGGCGATCATCCGTAGCGATGCTTTGGAAAAAGTGGAACAACGCCTGCATGAACTGGGGGTGCCCGGCATCAGCGTGACACGCGTCATGGGTTATGGCGATGATGCGAATTTTTACAACCGCGATTGGACGAATTTCAACAGCCGCGATTGGATGACGGCGCATGCGCGGGTGGAGATATTTATTCCAGCCCAGCGCGCGGACGAGATTGCGCAAGCCATCATGGATGCCGCCTATTCTGGTGTAGCGGGAGACGGTATCGTAGTGGTGCTGCCGGTGGAAAAAATCTACAAGATTCGTCATCGTGCCGAGGTGCCGCCGGATGATCTCTAACAGTGAGCTCAGTGCAGCTGAACGGAAGGTCAATATGGCACACCAACAACCTGATGCGACACACTTAACATTCATCAGGCCACTCCAATTCGGAGCGGGAGCACTGGGTTAATAGCCTGATAGCGGACGAATGCGCTTGCGATACTGAAGGGGCAAATTAGTGCCAGAAACGTAACTTCAGTGGTGCGCTGCGACCTTCCACTTTTCGGCCTTAGGAGACATATACACCACGGAATTAAGTGACGGCTATTTACTACATGGTAGCCTTAAGCATTTAAAACTATGCAGGAAGTGCGGAGTGTATCCTGTCTCTTGAGTTGCTGAACATTGCAGATATGCGAACGTTACGTTTCCGCAGCACACTGTCCGACATTACAGCTATTGCCAGAATGCCAAACAAATCTGGAATTTTCTGGGTAACCAATTCGTGACGCGACTTCCAGCATTCGCGGGTACGTATACCAGATATACCAAAGTGTCCTGGCGTGGATGCTCCTCAGTGAAGATGATGTTCTCATCCTCGAAGGGGCCGAGGACTTTGATGTCCGCACTGATCCAGTAGTGGTCACCACACAAGTCAAACATGTGGCTAACAATGTCACTTTACGGACAGGTGCTGTAGTGGATGCCATCCAGAACTTCTGGATCCACCAACAGAAAAATAAAGATTTCCGCGTATACCTGCGGTTCTTAACCACTGCGGTAGCCGGCTGTGAACAAGGCGCCCATTTTGGCACTGGTAAGCCAGGGTTGGAATATTGGACCTCTGTCGTCCAGAACAAAGTTGACTGTGAACCCCTGCGCCAGTTTCTCCTCGCGCAATCTCTTGATGCCTCTCTGTTGGACTTCATTCGTTCAGCATCCCGCGATGACTTGCATGATAAGTTGCTTGCGAGGATTCAATGGGATTTAGTCCTTTTCCAAAAGCATTTGATGGCCTGAAAGGCCTCATTGAGAACAAACTAAAAATGCATGGATTCAGGCGAGGTGTTGGCACCCTTCATTCAACTCGAGCCCTTCCATATCTACTGAATAAAGTAGCAGACCTCCTGACGGTAGATGGCCCCAAGCAATTGTCATTTGGTGACTTCCTTAGCAGTTTCGAGGAGGCAACGACGGAAGTAATACCTCGTGGCACGTTTGAGGCCATGCTAAGCGCTGGAGGATTGCAGCGGCAAGATGCCGGGGAGGTCGCACGCCTTATAGCAATGTCGCCAAACTTAGGCTTGCCTCTTCCTAGGGTTGCTGGCGCAATTGAACGAAAGAGTTTAGTAGAAAAGGTTGCTGCGCTTTTGATCTCGATGCGGGTTGTCTTCCTTCATGGGAGTAGCGGTGTCGGGAAAACGAATTTAGCCTCATTGGTCACTAGTGAAATAGGTGGCAATTGGCTTTGGGCTGGATTTCGTGGGCGACCGCCGGAACAAGTCCAACAGGGGGTTGCCCGAGCAGCATACGAACTTGATTCAGCCGATGATTCCGTTCAACTGGTTCTGGATGACGTTGAGTTCAGCCGCGTTTCACAATTCGAGCGCGAATTTATCGCCCTGATTTTTGCTGTGATTCAACGAAATGGTCTTGTCCTCATTACCGGCATAGCTCGCCCTCCATTACAGTTACTGCCAAAACTTTGGTTGCCACCCGATTGCGAAGTGCCTGTCCCATACTTCAGTGAAGAGCAGGTCTGTGATTACTCACCGCACACGGACTGACTGACAGCAAGCAAAAAGACGGATGGGCGAGAGTAATTTTTTATTCCACGTCCGGTCATCCTCAATTGGTTCATGCGAGAGTAAGAACGCTAAGTGCTAAGGGCTGGCCACAAGTGGCACTGACAGGGTTGATAAATAAAAGCGAGGATATTGAGCGTGTCCGTGCCGAGGCAAGGACAAGGCTACTCCAGGAATTTCCTAGCGATGCCACGCGGCTATTGGCATACCGTTTAAGCGTTGTAATAGGAAGTTTTTCGAGGCAAATGGCGCTTGCGGTGGGGAATGCGCCAAACGCGATAACAATGCCCGGTGAGGCATTTGAACATCTGGTAGGACCATGGATAGAACAGGAAGGTGAAGACCGCTATCGGGTTTCTCCTTTACTTGGAGGTGCCGCAGAGAAGCTCCTGGCGGCAGGCGAGATCAAGGCAGTTCATATTGCCATAGCCAAGGACTACCTAAAGCGGCGTTCACTGAATCAGCATGAGGTTGGAACGGCCTTCTTTCACGCATTTATGGCTAAGGATGTGAATACGCTGGCGGCCATCACCAATGGCATCATTACGGCGGATTCAGAACATATGGGCTTGCTCTATGATGCCATGGAATGGTTTCCGCATCTTGCATTGGAAACGGGGCAGCATATCCTGGAAGGCAATGCAACTGCCGATTTGTTTCTTCGCCTTGCACAATTCAAACTTATCACGGCTTCCGCAAAGAAAGAAAACGCACTCAAGATTATTGATCGCATGGAAGATATCCTGGGCGCGATGGAAGACCCAGTCCAGAAAAAACTGTCTGAAGTGATGGTATATGGGCTAGTTCTAAACACATTTGATCTACACATACCTTCGCCCAAAGTCGTCAGCATGCTTTCCCGTATGTTTGATGTGAGAATGCTCCTGGTGTGAAGGAAATATATGAGAATTTCGGGAAAGGGTCTCCAAGCAATCTACCCCGGATAGCAGATAACCGCCCTGAACAGCTACTTTTCTCGTATCAGGCGGCTCGAATAAGTGGGCTAGATGATCTTGATGCGCTGATTACTGCCTTGGATGAACTCTCCGAGGAAAAGCGCAATTTGCTTCTTGCGGTATGCAATTCCGATTTCGTTTTCGCGCCCATCCTAATCAGTTCGGCTTGGTTGAATGATGTTAGGAATGACAATCTGGACGTTAGCAAGGCAATAGCAACCTTGCAGCACGTTGAAACCGTCTCACGGCGTTGGGGGCAATGCGACTTGTTCGGGCGTGTCAGGTTGCGTGCTCAGTTGTTTACGATGAATACGGCCATTCGAATGAGTCAGCATTGAATATCTTGGATGCGGCGGATGCCGAATTTCCAAATGCCGCCGATTTGATTAACCAACGATCTAAGGTTCTCTTTCATGCGAAACGCGAGCAGGAGGGGTTAGTCGTTGCGGGAGCTGGCTTTATCTTTACCAGAACTGCCAAATGTGGAGTATGTCTATACATGCCGTAATGCTGGGATTGCGGCAGCAAACCTAAAAAACTGGGCAAAGGCCACTGACTTATTTGAGCTTGGAGCAAAGCGTGCATCTCAATCTACCGTGCAAAGGCCTATGAGCATCGGCCTCATGGCAGATGCTGCCATCGGATACTGGAAACAAGGCATGCAACAAGAAAGCATTTCAAGATTTGTAGAGGTGCTTGAGCTGCTGGAACCTATTCCTTTCGCAGACAATATAAAGCTTCGACACCTGCATGCCACAGTCCCGCCACTGCATTTCTTGGCTGCACTTTGAGGCCACTGGAGAGCAATCAGCGCAATTGGCCGAACCTCTTCCAGGGAATGTGCAGTAACCAAGAGCCGCATGAGGGCATGAAGGATCATCGAATTGTCGACATCTCCGCCGCTTGGCTACTTCTACATCGGACGGAACAAGTGCTCGGTGTTGATTGCGGGATTGGGGCAAGAGCTGAGAAGTTTTCAGAAACTAAGCAGCCTTTCTTCGTTGCAGGGTATAAGCGGACACTGGACTTTGAGACTGCACTGCGAACGCCACCTTGGGAAGAAGTCACACCCGCACTTGTGCGGATGCACGAGTCGATACATTACTCCAAAAAGCTGAGAGCTCAAGAAAATGAAGATGAAGGTTGGCAAACGGGTGAAATTCCCAAGTTACCAGAAGATTATTGGCAAGAAATAGAAAACTGGGGGCTCGTGTATCAGGCATTGTTGGTAGCTTGCATAAATTCGTCTTGCGCGCCATTCCGAATACCCCTTTCCGGTCAAACAATGACAAAGCCTTGCCGCGCTGAGTCCATTACCAAGCGAAGTCGCTACATTCCTAGAGGTGCTTGAAGGACGCCAAGCTGATGGCTCCCTCTATCAAGAAGCAGGGGCAGCACTCGTTGGGCTGCATGCTGGAGCTGTTTCAGTCGAATCTTTATGGAAGGCATCGTTCCGAATTCTGAATGCTCTTGAACCAGTGAAACGTTTGACAGAGGAAGACATAGACGAGTTGTTAACAAATCGTTGGATGCAGGCCGCCGATAATCAACGGTTTGCTTTTAGAACTCCATCGCTTGCCATTCCAGCCATTAAGGTAGCTTGCGCAGACGATACTCGAAAGGGATTAGCTAAAGTTGCAGCAATCATCGCTGTTGTAGCACCTTACCTATCAATTCGCTTAGAACCTAGAGCCAGGGAAATGCTGGAGAGAATTATTGCTGGATAGTATCTGGGAATTAAAAAACGTCTGCTTAGGATTAGTTACCTGCCAAATTCAGTTTTTTGAATTATGGCGACTTTGGCCTGCGGATTCAACCCGTCGATGCAACACATGCATTAAATCGTTCTGCTGGTGTTTCAAAACCCAAGGTTTTTCTCGGTCGTCCATTCAACTTGCGGGCTACGGCATTGAGTTGTGCTTGCGAGTGTACCGACAAGTCTGTTCCCTTGGGGAAGTACTGTCTTAACAGGCCATTGGTATTTTCATTCGTTCCTCGTTGCCAAGGGTTCTGAGGATCGCAGAAATAGACCTTGATGTCGGTCGCCAAGGTGAAGCGTTTGTGGTCGGCCATCTCCTTGCCTCGATCCCACGTCAGCGATTTGTAGAGTTCCTGCGGAAGCTTGTGAGCATGCTTGATCAATGCGTCGATGACAGTCTCGGTATCTTTCCCTGCAACTTTCACCAGCATCACATAGCGCGTCTGGCGCTCAACAAGGGTCGCAATCTGACTGTTCTGGCTGCCGCACAATAAGTCGCCTTCCCAATGCCCAGGTACTGCACGGTCTTCTGCAGTGGCCGGGCGCTCGCTGATCGATACCGCATCGGTGATCCTGCCATGATTGTCCGTCTTCTGCGTATGATGCCGCGAACGGCGCATGACTCGCGTTCGCCGCAGATGTGCCAGCAACTCCTTCTTCAGTGCGCCTCGGGCCTGGATGTAGAGGCTGCGATAGATGGTTTCGTGCGACACCTGATACTCCTCCTGCCTTGGGTAGGCGCATTTCAGCCACCCGGCAATCTGCTCCGGCGACCATGACATTTGCAGCTTGCCTGCTACGATGTGTGCCAATGCGCGGTTCTTCACCAGTTTACAGGGTTGAGGACGATGTGCACGATCCCAGGCAGCTTGGTCGGCCTGGCTGGCGCGATAGTCATCCCGATCACCATTGCGCTTGATCTCACGGCTGATCGTGGAAGCGGCTCGGCCAAGCTTCTTGGCAATAAAGCGTATTGAATCCCCAGCAACGACTGACCGAGAGATCTCTTCGCGTTCAGACAAGGTCAGGGCCAGTCTCGAACGCTGTCGTGGCACCGGCCGTATGCCGCCGGTCTCGGACAAGATGCCCTCTATTGATGAATGGTATCGATCGAACAGCTGCGCGATCTGCTGGAGTGAGTCGCCCTTTTTCCAGCGATCCCACATCAGCGCCTTCTGGGTGTCGGTGTAATAGATGCGTGGTCTTCGTTTCATCTGCAACACTCCTTTCGCTTTCGCAAAGTTTAGTGTGTTGCATCGACGGGTTGAATCCGCACCGAATAGCAGCATGCATGGCACGCGGCACTACCGTCTCGTAGGGGTTAATAGCGGGACTCACGAATGTCTGCTTTCGGGAATCTCGAATGTCCGCCGTCGAAACTAGCCAAACAGGCATGGCCATAGCACTCGTCTCAACACTATTTGTAAGTCAGCCGGCAAAGTAACTGACACCCAGTGCCTTCTGTATTTCAGACACCCAATAAAAAAGGAGGCTACAAGCCTCCTTTTAAATCAACCCGGTTAAATTACCCGCGCCGACTATGCCGAATGGCTCGCGTATCTCCGCCTTCCATCCAGCGTTTGATGCGATTGGCATCACCCACGCGGGTGCGTTTGCCCCAGGAATCCAGCAGCACGATGACCACCGGACGATTGGAAATATTCGCCTGCATCACCAGGCAACGCCCGGCCTCGCTGATGTAGCCTGTCTTGCTCAGCCCGATGTCCCAGGAAGCGTTGCGTACCAGGGGATTGGTATTGTTAAAGTGCAACGAATGGCGGGAGGAGACCTGGACGGTGTGGGAGTGCGATGTGGTGCAGCGCTGGATGTCTTCGTAGCCCTGCGCAGTCTTCACCATTTTTACCAGATCCTGTGCCGTCGAGACGTTGCTGCTGTGCAATCCGGTCGGGTCGTCGAAACGTGTAGAGTCCATACCCAGTTCGCGTGCCTTGGCATTCATCATCGCCAACATCACCTGGGTGCCGCCCGGATAGGTGCGTGCCAGAGCGGCGGCGGCGGTATTTTCCGAGGCCATCAGCGCCAATTTCAGCAGATCGCCGCGGGGCATTGTCATGCCGTTGCGCATGCGCGAACGGGTGCCTTTGTAGCGGTCGCGATCCTGCGCGCCTGCATGGTGATCGGCTCGTCGAGCGGCAGGCGCGCATCCTAGTATCACCATGGCTGTCATCAGCTTGGTGATCGAGGCGATCGGCACCACGTACTTGTTGATATTCTTGGCATACAGCTACGTTGCGCTGCTCGTCGTAGATCAAGACAATAGCCGAACCCAATTGGGCGAGGCTGTTCTGGTGAACGCGGCGAACTCGTCGCTCTGATCGAAGGCGGCGACGTATTCATTGCCAGCAGCCTGCGCGCATAGCGCATAGCCCGACAACAGCACCGCAATTATTGTGTTACGCATGATTTTCCCTGAGCGTTGCTATGAAACGGTATGCAGAATACCCTAAAAAACCCAAGATAATCAATGATTGTGGCGATTGTTGCAGAATTGCTAAT
>CAVRIW010000008.1:0-270716 GCA_963721375.1 uncultured beta proteobacterium
GCCGGTTTCGAAGTGGTTGTGGTCACACGAATCAACAAACACGCTGAAAAGATTCAGCAGTACGGTGCGAGGGTAATCCCTTTGAGATTTCGAGACGGGGGGCAAATGTATTTTATGAGTTGAACACAATTCTGCAACTCGTGAAGATCTACCGAAAAGAACGGCCAGATATTGTTCATCATATTGCTATTAAACCAATGCTTTATGGTTCTCTGGCCTCACATTTAATGCGCGTTCCACACACCGTAAATTGGGTCGCCGGTATGGGATGGTTGTTTATTTCCAATAACTGGCGAGCGAAATCACTGCAAATTGTTGTGCGAAAAGTGCTTGGTATGTTGTTGCGTGGTACAGAGGTAATTGTAGAAAATAAAGATGATCATGCAGTAGTTGCCAACATTGGGATAGGATTAAACATCTTCATTTAATTTGAGGTGCTCGCGTGGATACGTTGTATGCCCCGTTTCCCGAACCAGATGGCACGCCCTTGGTGCTGCTTCCAGCACGGATGCTTTGGGATAAAGGTGTAGCCGAGTTCGTGGAAGCGGCAACACAGCTCAAGAGTCGTGGAATGCTTGCAAGATTTGTGTTGGTTGGCGAGCCTGATATCGAGAATCCTGCGAGTGTTCCCGAGCATCAGTTGATCAGTTGGCAAAAGGATGGAGTGGTGGAATGGTGGGGTAGGCGCGAGGATATGCCTCAGGTCTTGAAGCAATCCCATATTGTTTGTTTGCCGTCATACCGAGAAGGGTTGCCCAAGTCCTTGCTTGAGGCGGCATCCTGCGGGCGACCCATAGTGACAACGGACGTGCCGGGTTGCAGGGAAATTGTTCATGACGGAGAGAATGGAATTTTAGTTGAAGCGCGCAATTCGACGGCATTGGCAGATGCGTTGGCTAGATTACTTGCTGATAGAGAGTTGCGGAAATGGATGGGGCGACGGGGACGGGAGCGGGTGTTGAATGAATTTTCTCAGGAAATAGTTGTTGCCCAAGTATTAGCGATTTATCACGAGGCCCTTACGTGAGTCGAATCCTTGTTACCGGAGCCAACGGCTTTGTTGGCAGATATCTGTGTCTAAAAATGCAACGCCAAGGTTGGCAAGTCAGGGGTGCAGTGCGTACGTTGTGTTACTTGCCCTCGGGTGTGGCGCCAGTTTCAGTAGGAATGTTAAATGGTGTGACGGATTGGACTGAAGCACTACGCGACTTGACGACTGTTATTCACCTCGCTGCCCGTGTTCACGTTATGCATGATGATGCTGCGGATCCATTGGAAGAGTTTCGAAAAGTAAATGTTGTCGGAACCGAACATTTGGCTCGCTCCGCAGCGGCGAACGGTGTAAAGCGGCTGGTGTATGTAAGTTCGATCAAAGTGAATGGCGAAGAGACTAATGGCGGGCATAGCCATACGGAACTTGATACTCCTTCGCCGCAAGACCCCTATGGCATCTCCAAATGGGAGGCCGAGCAGGCTTTACATCGCGTTGCCGAGGAAACAGGACTGGAAGTCGTTATCGTGCGCCCGCCCTTGGTTTATGGCGCAGGAGTGAAAGGTAATTTCGCGCAGATGCTCAAGGTGCTTGCCAAGAGGATCCCTCTGCCATTGGCTTCGGCAGAAAACCTGCGCAGTCTGGTCTATGTCGAGAATTTGGCAGATGCGCTGATCGTCTGCGCCACGCATCCCGGCGATCCTGCCGGCCAGACCTATCTGGTCAGCGATGGAGAAGATTTCCACCCCTGAGTTGCCGCGCCGACTGGGTGCAGCGATGGGTCATCCGGCACGACTGTTCCCGTTTCCTCTTGGGCTGTTGAAGCTGGCTGGTCATTTGACCGGTAAATCGGATCAAGTCGAGCGTCTGTTGGGTTCGTTGCAGGTCGATAGTGGTAAAATTCGCCGCGAACTTAACTGGACACCACCTTACACCTTGCAGCAAGGGCTGCAAGCAACCGCAGGGTGGTATCAAAACACCCACCAATGGTCATTACTTTCCCCATCATCGCCTTTCTTGTTGCTGTGTCATTGACTGCTGTGATCCTGAATAGCAGGTTCAGCAGCAAGGTTCCCGGACATTCCCAACGAACGCTCTTTACATGCCACACCGACCCCGCGCATCGGCGGAATGGGGCTGATGGCTGGCATCTTGTGCGGCTGGGCGTGGATGCCCAGCTCGCAGGTGTGGTGGCTGCTGTTGCCGTTGATTGGCTTATTTATCGTGTCCTTGCTCGACGACATTCACAACCTGCCCGTGAAACAACGTTTATTGGTGCATTTGCTGGCGGCAGCAATGCTGGTCGTGGGATCGGGACTGCTGACTCGGGATGGCATCGTGATCGCCGTGCATGTTGTTGTTCACGGTGTGGATGACCAATCTCTACAATTTCATGGACGGCTCCGACGGATTGGCGGGTGGCATGGCGCTATTCGGCTTCAGCATGTACGGCATTGCTGCGCTGCTGGGCGATAACGACACGTTCGCCATGTTGAATTTTTCTGTCGCGGCGGCAGCACTGGGTTTTCTTTACTACAATTTCCCACCAGCCAAAGTATTTATGGGCGATGCCGGTTCCATTCCACTCGGTTTTCTTGTAGCGGGCATGGGGTTGTGGGGCTGGCAGCTAGGATGTTGGGGGGCGTGGTTTCCATTGTTAGCGTTCTCTCCTTTCATCGTCGATGCCAGCGTCACGCTGGTTAAACGCACCTTGCATGGTGTGAAGATCACCGAAGCGCACCGCGAGCATTATTTTCAGCGCGCCATCCAGATGGGCTGGCGGCATCGTCAGGTCGCACTTGTCGAGTATGTCTTGATGCTGGGTGTTGGGCATCGGCACTGTGGTCGTTGCACCAGACCTTGCCATGGCAAGTATTCCTCGTTTGGAGCGGCATTTATGGAGCGTTGATGTTGATTTTGGATGCGCGCTGGAAAGACTTTATGCGGGGCCGGAATGAATAAGCTGCACCCTAATACGCTAATCGCTATGCTGCATGATTTGATTGCAGCGGCACTCGCTTGGTGGCTTGCCTATCTGCTGCGTTTCAACTTTGATCTGCCTGCGGATTTCCGGGTTGAACTATGGCAAACCATGCTATGGGTGATTCCTTTGCAGGGCGTAGTTTTCTGGAGCTTCAGTCTGTATCGCGGCATCTGGCGTTACGCCAGCGGTGGCGTGATCCTGCGCCGGCATTCCTGTTTGCAGTGATCGTCGCAATCGCACTGATTCCTCTGGTGTTGGGACTGTTCCGTGTGCAAGCCATCGTGCCGCGCTCGGTGTTGGTCATCGATCCACTGCTGTTGCTGCTGATGATGGGCGGCAGCCGCCTGCTTTATCGTCTGTGGAAAGAGAATCTGCTGTACGGCGATCTTCACCTACGAGGTGAGCCTGTGCTGGTCTTGGGGGCGGGTGAAGCCGGGGTAGCACTTTCCAAGGGAGCTGGCGCGCAGTAACGACTGGCACTTGATCGGGTTCCTCGATGACGATCAGCGAAAGCAGGGGCGTACCCTCAACGGCATCAAAGTGCTGGGCAAGCTGGACAGCCTACCGCGTTGGACTGAGCGCTTCGGCGTGACGCAAGTCATTATCGCGATGCCCTCTGCTGCTCACCAGGAGCGCAAGCGTGTAATTGATCTGGCGAGCCAGAACAGCATCAAGGCGCTGACCGTGCCTGCCTTCGATGATTTGCTGAGCGGGCGCGTGTCTATCTCGCAACTGCGCGCAGTGGAGCTGGACGATTTGCTCGGGCGCGATCCGATACAGTTGGATGAGGCTGGATTGCACGAACAGTTGACCGGCAAGGTAGTGCTGGTCACCGGTGCGGGCGGCTCCATCGGTTCCGAACTCTGCCGCCAGATACTTCGCTTCGCGCCGAAGACGCTGGTGCTGTTCGAGGCTGGCGAATTCGCCTTGTACAACATTGAACAGGAACTGAACCAGAATTTTCCGCAGCGGGATATTGTGTATCTGGCGGGCGATGTGCGCGACGCAGTACGCCTGGAGCAAGTGTTTGCGGAACATCGACCCGGTGTGGTGTTTCATGCTGCCGCCTACAAACATGTGCCTTTGGTAGACGCCACAACGCGTGGCAGGCGGTGCGCAACAACGTGTTCGGCACCTGGCAGGTGGCGAAATATGCGCAGAAACATGGCGCGGGGAAATTCGTACTGATCTCCACCGACAAGGCGGTGAACCCGACCAATGTGATGGGCGCCACCAAGCGGCATGGCGGAGTTGGTGTGCAGGGCTTGCAGACGCGACCGGGAGCACGCTTCGTGATCGTGCGCTTCGGCAACGTGCTGGGCAGCCGCGGCAGCGTGGTGCCCTATTTCCAGCAGCAGATCGCAGCCGGCGGGCCGGTGACCGTCACCCATCCCGACATGCGGCGCTACTTCATGACCATCCCAGAGGCCGTGCAGCTCGTGTTGCAGGCTGCGACTCATGGGCAAGGGCGGCGAGATCTTTGTGCTGGATATGGGCGAGCCGGTGAAGATCGTCGATCTGGCCAAAGACTTGATCCGTCTGTCCGGTTTAAGCGAAGGCGACATCAAGATCGAGTTCACCGGTCTGCGTCCCGGTGAAAAACTCTACGAAGAGTTGCTGGCCAACGACGAGAATACGCTGCCTACGCCGCATCCCAAGCTGCGCATCGCACAGGCACGCGCCGTGGCTGACGAAGAGTTGCAAAGCATGGTTGCTTGGATAAACAGCAACACGACAAGCTCGGACGATGCGGTTCGCGAGCAACTGCAACACTGGGTGCCTGAATACACGCCGACAGCGAACGGACATTAACCGTGTATTCCCTGTCCGTCATCCTCATCACCAAGAACGAGGCAGCCAACATCCGCGATTGTTTGCAATCGGTAGCGTGGGCGGATGAGGTCATCGTGGTGGATGCAGGTAGCACGGATGCTACGCAAGCCATTGCCAGACAAATGGGCGCGCAGGTTTACATACATGACTGGCCTGGTTTCGGCCCGCAGAAGAATCGTGCGCTGGGTTACGCCAGTAAAGAGTGGGTGTTTTCCATCGACGCCGACGAACGTGTGACACCGGAGCTACGCGCCGAGATCGAGCAGATGATGCGCTATGGAAAAACCGATGGCTATTACTGCCCGCGCCTGTCGCAGTTCTGCGGAAAATTCGTTCGCCACTGCGGCTGGTATCCGGACTATGTGTTGCGCCTGTTCAAGCGAGGGGTCGGCAGATTTTCGGATAGCCTGGTACACGAAAGCGTACTGCTGACGGGCACCACAGCCAAGTTGAGCCATCCGTTACTGCATTACAGCTACCTTACGCAGGCCGATGTGGAGCGCAAAGTCGAACACTACTCCACGGCGGCGGCGCAACAGATGTTGCAGGCTGGCAAACGATCCGGTTGGCTGGGAGCAGCGCTGAGTGCAGGCTGGGCATTCGTGCGCACATACATCGTGCGACTGGGTGTGCTGGATGGAAGTGCCGGCTGGGACATCGCCTGCATGAACGCGCGTACGACTTACCTCAAGTATCGCAAGCTTGCAGCGTTGCGGTCCGCAGCTGGTTAGCCGAGCGCACGCTTCAATCGGCTGCGCAGCAACTGCCAGCGCAATTCGCGCGTATCTTCCGGCTCATCCAGGCGCATTCCCTGTGCAGGCAGGCCGCGTCGCAGGAAGTAATGGTCGAACACCGATTGGCGCATCCCCCACTTGTGCAAGAACTGTTTGCCGCCATCGTTCTTTTTCACCTTGCCGGTAGATTTGCACTGGAAGTGATAGACCAGCGAGTCCCCCACACCGAGAAACACACGGCAGCCTGCGTGCCACAGCTTCATCGAGAAATCATTGTCGCTGCTCATGCCTGGCGAGAATTCGCTGCTATAACCGCCCACCTTGAACCACCAGCGTCTGCTCACCAGCGTGGGCGGCCAGGTCGCGCCGCACCAATCCGCTTTGCGCTGCTGCGGCAATTCAGCGAGCAGTCTGGCCTCATCAAAGCTGTCCGCATCGCTGCCGTAGTTGTGCACGATCACACAGGGATTGTTGGTGTCGCGCGGCTCGATCATGGTGCCGGAGAGCATGAACAGATCGGTATCCAGTTGCTTGAGCTTGTTGACCAGCGCCGTGTCCCAGCCCGGGCAGCAATACATGTCGTCGTTCAGGTACAGGATGTAGTCCTGCGTGGCATGCATCGCCGCTTCATTTACCGCCAGGCAGATGCCGATGTTTTCAGGCGAGGCAGTGTAGGTGATGCCTTGTTCACGCACCCAGTTCAAGGAACCATCGCTGCCGTCATTGACGTGCACAATGATCTGGTGCGTATAGGCGGAATTTTGCCGGATGCTGCGTATGCAGAGTTGCAGCAGTGCAAGGTTGTTCCAGGTGGGGATGATGATGGAAAACATGATTTTCTCAGTGTGTCGGTTTGCCTGCCGCATTCACGCAGCGCTTTCCCCGTAAAAAACGGGGCTTGCTTGATATACTAGCGAGGCTAAAGTTTTCGGTCGGATGCATCAAGGCGCATTCTATAACGATGCCTCATCATTTCAGAGACAGCATGAAAATAATTCACATCGTGAGGCGCTACGGACCAGTCGGCGGTATGGAGCGCTACGTCTGGGAGACCACACGCGAACTGGCCAAGCTCGGGCATCAAGTCCAGGTGTTGTGCGAACGCTGTGTTGCCGAAAAGCCGCAGGGTATAGAGGTGCACGAACTGGGCACGATGTTCTATCGTCCGCGCTGGCTGTATTACTGGCGTTTCGGTCACCGCGCGGAGCAGTGGCTGCGTTCAAATCCGCACCCCGGTTGGCTGATCCACAGCAACGAACGCGTCGGCGTGCATGATGTCACCACCTTTCATGGTCCTCCATTCGCCTCGGTGCGTGATAAACCCTGGTGGAAGAAAATATCGCTGCGCGTTGCGATGCAGCTTTATATGGAGCGACGTGAGTTGCGCGTGGCGCAACGCATCGTGCCGAACTCTGAAATCATCGCGCGCCAGTTGGCACATTACTATCCCGAATATGCACACAAACTCACGCCGCCTGTCGTGCCGGGCGTGTTACCGGGTGTGGTGCGAACTCCGCGCAACGTGCCCGCCGACGGCGGTATCGTGGGTTTTGTGGGCAAAGAATGGAAGCGCAAAGGCTTGCCGCTGGCAGTACAGATCGTCGCGCAACTGCGCCGTGAGCGTCCGCAACTTCAAATGTGGGTGATCGGGCCGGAGGAACGGGAGATACAACACCTGTTCTCCGGCTGGAACGGAGGCTACCGTCTGCTGGGTTGGCGCAGCGACGCTGAACATTTTAAGGGCATCGATGTGCTGCTGCATCCGGCGAAGGCTGAACCTTACGGCATGGTTATCAGCGAAGCGATGGCGGCGCGCGTGCCGGTCGTGGTGTCCGATGCCTGCGGTGCGGCCGCACAAGTAAGTGCTGAAGCGGGCGAGGTCGTGCCGCTCGCTGCACCGTTGGCGAATTGGATGGTGGCCGTAGCAAAACAACTCGATCGCACCGATTATCCGACGCAGTTCGTGCGTGGCTGGAACCGTGTTGCGGGGGAGTTCGTAGCAGTGTATGAAGCTTTGAAAGAGACAAATTGATGAAAAATTGGCATGCGTATTATTCGACGTTGCTGGAAAAGACAGCGATCTTCTTGCTGCTGGTGTATCCCTCTTTGTTTCTACTGGTGAAGGGCGGCATGAATAGCGCGATGTTCCTGATGTTGCTGCTCGCTTTGTTCGTTCGCTTGTTGCCGCCAGCGAGTTTGTCATCGCCGGTTTGGAAAAAGGAATGGTGGATATATGTGGCTGCGATGCCGGAATGTCAGCTGCGATTTTGATCAGCCAGCTATCACAGCAGATTGCCGCGCGCCCGCATGACGCTGCTTCGCGTTATTGGCTTGCCGTACCGATTTTCTGGCTCTTATTGCGCGTGCGTCCCACTGTATTTGCTGCCTTGCAATACGCCTTCCCGATCGCAGCAATCTTGGGCTGGTGGTTTGCTAAAGATGAGGGCGTTGGTTTTACATTGCCGTGGCTGAATAAAATCCTCTTTGGCGATTACCTGATATTGCTTGGTGTATTGTCGCTGTTCAGCTTAGACTGGTTTGGGAGCGACAAGTTGCCGTTACGTTCCTTAAAATGGCGGGTTTCATCGCCGGCTTGGCGCGCATCGTTGCAGTCCGGAACGCGCGGCGCGCTGTTGGCAATACCGGTCTTCGTTGCCATTTTTTTGTACTTCAAGGCGGCCTGCGTTCTGTCACGAAAATCGCTAGCCTCGAGCAATTGCAGGCGGCGTTGATTGGCATTGCTTATTCTTGGCCGCTCATCAGCGCATGAAAATTGCGTAACTGATGTTGCCACCTAGATCACGGCAATCGAGATACTTCGAACCGGCATACGTTGGCAGCTATATAAAGCGGCGGTAGAAATATTTTTACGCCATCCATTGTTGGTGTTGGGCCAGAAGTTGTGGGGGGCCGGAAGGTTTTGCAAGGAAATACAGCGATGGTTGGAGGCGGGCGAGATCACCGCAGTGCCGCCGAAGTAGGACGTGGTGCCAGGCGCACAACGATATTCTGGCCAAAGCAGCCGACATGGGCGTGTTCGGATTGCTGGCCATCTTGCCTTGTACTTCGTTCCGTTGAGATTGTTTTGGCGGGCTACAAAATCAGTATCCGGCATCAAGTCAAGACGGGCAGGCATACTCGGTATTGACCTTTGTGAGCGGGCATTTTGTATTCGGGTTGACAGTGGATTGCCTGGGCCTGACCATGACCACCGCTTTTTATCGCTTTACCGTCGCGGTCCTGCTGGCGGTGTGCTACAACGTTCATCAGGGTGAACGCATCACCACGCTTAAATCGGAATAAGGGCAACTCACATGTTCAGCATCGTCATTCCCAGTTGGAACAACCTCGCCTATTTAAAGCTCTGTGTCGAGAGCCTGAAAAAACATTCCAGGTTCGAGCACGAGATACTGGTGCATCTGAACGACGGATCGGACGGTTCGCTGGAGTGGGTGAAGGCACAGGGTATCAAGTACACGCAGTCTGCCAAGAACGTCGGCGTCTGTCTGTCGGTGAACCATCTGGTGGCACAGGCCGGGCATGACTGGGTGTTGTTCATGAACGACGACATGGTGGCTGCGCCCGGCTGGGACACTGCGTTCATTGCGGCGACCCAATCGGTGGATACCGACTTGGCGCTGTTCTTCGGCACACTCATCCAGCCGGAGATCGGCGGCAATGACAACATCATCAAGCAGAACTTCGGCGAATCGCCTGCCGCTTTTGATGAATCGCAGTTTCTGCAGAGCTATCTGGCGGACAGCCGTGGCGACAAAGAGGGCGCGTGTTCGCAGCCCACCCTGGTAAGCAGAAAATGGTGGAACATGGTCGGCGGCTATAGTCTGGAGTTCTCGCCGGGCATGAGCAGCGACGATGACCTGCTGATGAAATTCTGGGTGGTGGGCTGCCGCAACTTTCGCATCGTGGGAGCCAGCCGCTTCTACCACTTCGGCTGCAAGAGCACGGGGCGCATCAAACACAACCAGGGTGGCCACATCTTCACCATGAAATGGGGCATCACCCAGCTGGAGTTCTACCGTTTCTATCTGCCTTCACTGCGCAGGCCAGACGGCGGCAACACGGCTAACAACCCTCACAACGTGGTACGTTCCACCTGGCTGGGCAAGTTGCGGCGTGTGCGCTATGCACTGCGTTACAACTACCCGCTGGAGGGTATCGAGGCCTGGGATCCTGTGCCCGGACGCGGGGAGTGGAGCGAGGGTAACTAGCGCGGGTGTTTTTGAGGTTGTGCCTGCTGTATCGCGTTGAAGATCTCCTCGCCCATCAACAGGTACCCGGTCGTCGAAAAGTGCGTGTTGTTCGCGGGATAGAGATCGACGGTCTTCTGCCTGAAGCGCCTGCTGTGTCATGCGCAGCAGATTGGGCGCATGCAAGCGCCGCTCTGCCTCGTTCCAGAATGGCTTAACGGGATATAGGTAGGCCGTGGACTTGTTCGGCACGAACACCCAGATCGGCGTGATGCCGCTCATGCGTGCATTGAGTTTTTCGACGTTTTCCAGCGCACTGGCATCGATATCACCGGCTTTGTCCTCGGCCAGAAACAGCGCATCTTCGCAGCGCGTATGACTGAACAGTTCGCAGCCATCCTTCACGCGAGCGAGTCTTGCACCATTCGCTAGCGCAGCGAATTTAAAGTCGGGCACACTGCTGAACTTCTCATAGTTTCTAAAATTTAGCGCTGTCTGCATGCCGACCGAGAAACGACCGCTGCGATCCTTGAGTTCAAAATCAGACGAGATGGCCGGGGGAAAGCGTGGCGTATCTGCAGAAACGTTTGGATGTATCTGCATGTGCTCACAGGCAACGGATTTTCTCAGCCCATCTTCAATGCTGCGCTCGATGATTTGCAACACCACATATTGACCTTGGAAACCCTGAGCTCTCAGCCAAGGCATGAAGTCGGCGCAAATCGCACGCATGGAATCCCAGTGCTCGGTGCGCACTTTCAGGCCGTGCTGAGTCAGCGCCGTTTGCCATACGCGGCTATTAGAAAAGCTGTCGCCGATGACAAGCACATCGGCCTCCTGCATGGACGACTGTGTCAGCCATTGCGGCTCGATCGCAGGTTGCGGTTTGCGCCAGCCGAACTGCACTTCGGGCAGCATGCCCATGCGGGTGAGGTCGCCCTGGAAACTGGCCAGTGGCAGGAAGTAAAAGCCCATTGCGCCATACACCAGCACGGCAATGAACACGAAGATGGAAAAGAACTTGGCGTATCTCATGGCTAGAACTGGAAGTAGAGGAAGGGGCTGTAGCTACCGAATTGATCGATTGCCACATACAGCATGTAAAGGACAACAGCAGCCTGTAGCAACATCAGCAACGCGCTGCCCTTGATGAAGCGGAGGCGCGTCGAATTCGGCAACAGCCACACCCACAGCAACCCGGGCACCAGCATGCGCAGCAGATCGCGCCCCGACATATCAGTGAGCATCAGCAGGTTGCCGTGCACCACGGCATCGAATTCGATCGGGCGCGCGGCGATGCCGAACATCGCCTTGAGGATAGTGATCGCCTGTGCCATGTCGCTTGAGCGGAACACCACCCAGGCCGCGACCACTGCGATGAACGTGAGTAGCCCGCCCACCAAGGCGCCCATCCAATTGGGCACCCAGCGCAAGAAGCGTTCGGCGATGAAATCGCGCCACAGATGATTGATGGTGAGATACACGCCATGCAGCGCACCCCAGATCACGAAGGTCCATCCTGCTCCGTGCCACAGGCCGCCCAGCAACATGGTCGCCAGCAGATTGCCGTAGCGGCGCAACTGGCCGTGGCGGTTACCGCCCAGCGGGATGTACAGGTAATCGCGCAGGAAGGTGGACAGCGTCATGTGCCAGCGTCGCCAGAAATCGATGATGCTGGTGGATTGGTATGGCGAGTTGAAGTTGATCGGCAGGCGGATATTGAACATCAGCGCGATGCCCAGCGCCATGTCGGTGTAGCCGGAAAAATCGAAATAGATCTGCAGCGTGTACGACAGCGCCCCCGACCACGCCTCGTAAATGGTGGGCAGGGTGCCGGTCAGCATGCCGTGCTGGGTGCCGTCGAAGATGGCGGTGGCGTACGGTGCGAGTGAATCCGCCCACAGCACTTTCTTGCACAGGCCCAGCGTGAACAGCAGCAGCCCGGTGGCGACGTTGTCCCAGTTGATGCGGTAGGTCGCGTTGTGCGCGAACTGCGGCATCATGTCCTTGTGGTGCAGCACCGGTCCCGCGATCAAGTGCGGGAAGTAGGTCACGAACAACACGTAATGGACGAAGTTGTATTCCTTCACCTTGCCCTGGTAGGTGTCCACCAAAAATGCGATCTGCGTGAAGGTAAAGAACGAGATACCGAGCGGCAGCATGATGTCGCCCAGTGTAAGACTCGAACCGGTGAGGCTGTTCGCGCTGGCGAGGAAGAAGTTCGCGTACTTGTAATAGCCCAGCAGCAACAGGTTGGCCGCGATGGCGAACACCAGCACCCGTTTCTTGCGTGCCGCAGCATGTTGCACCCCCGCCTTGGCGATCCACATCCCGAAAGCGTAGTTGCACACGATGGAGCCCAGCAACAATCCCACATAAGCCGGATTCCAGTAGCCGTAGAAGAACAGCGATGAGAGCGCCAGCCACGCGGCGGCATACGCATGATGGATGCGCGCCAACTGGAAAAAACCCAGCATCACGATGGGCAGGAACAGGAAGATGAAACTGTAGGAGTTGAACAGCATGGGTCAGCGCTTCCTCAGGTGGCACGAGCAGGGCATTCTTCATAACGCGGACTCGACCAATTTGACGACGCGTGCTGCGCCGGCGGCACTGATATGGTTGTTGTCCGTGTACAGGACGTTGCCATCTATCCATGTCTGGCAAGTCGTCTCGTGCAGAAGAGTCCGGTCGGGTCGATGGCCGAGATGCTGGCGCCCTTCTGGTCTTCAACGAAATCATGCATGAACTGATTCTGCTGCCGGATGTGTGCCAAAGGCTGGGCGAAGTCCTGCGGCAGATTCTGAATGACCTTGGGCAAGATCGGCACGCTGTGCACGATGATGACCTCGACGCCGTTCTCGTTCAGGCGGCGTATCGTATCCTGCAGCCGCCGCGTGATGATCATCTTGCTGGTCGCGGCATCATGCGCAGAAGTCTCGGCATCGGAAATGAAGTGGCTCGGCTGGTTGTTCGGATCGCCCTCGGCATACATGCTCCAGAACGCCACCAGAAAAGCCTTCTTGATCTTTCTCGTTTCGATCAGGGCACCGATGCGCTGGTCAAAGTTCTGCGCGCAGATGTCCTTCGCGCCGTCGTAGCTGCGGATGCCGAACAGCGGCGGACAGCCGGGCAGGGTGACCAGTACGCCTTGCGCATGCTTGGCCTCGGCAGCGGCTTGGAATGCCGGATACCACGCCGCGGTGTGCGAATCGCCTAGCACGAGAAAACGTTCATCCGACTTCGGGTCGCCGAAAGCGCACTGGCGCAGGATGGCCTGCGGATCGTCGCCGATCTCGCAAGCGGACGGATAGGCGATCTGCGTGCCGGTAGCGGCCTTGAAATCGAAAGCCTCGATATTCTTTTTGACCGCGACCCAGTAAGGGAAGCGGTTCTCCATGCCGCTGTTGGCGTAGATATAACCGCCGACCGATACACAGAACACGCCGAAACTCAGGGTGAGCATGGCCACGAACCTGCCAGAGAACTTCTCACGGTTCTGGCGGAAGGGCTCCTCGACATACCTCCAGGCCACGTAAGAGATCGCTGCGGTCAGCAACAGCAGGACCGCCACCTGGGTGTAGCGGCCCAGCCCGTAATCGGCATTATGGAGCCAGGCGATCAACGGCCAATGCCACAGATAGAGCGAGTACGAAATGCCGCCGATGAAGACCAGGGTTTTGCCACTCAGCCACTTGCCGGATCTGGTGCCGTGGCTGGAAACGATGACCATGGCGGTGGCGAGACACGGTACGACGAGCAGCAAGCTGGAGTAGGGCACGCTTTCATCAAGGAACACCAGCGACGCCGCGATAAGCAGCACGCCGAGCAACGCCAGCATTTCGTTATTCGAGTATTTTTCCTTCAACGTAGCAGGCATCAGCACAATCAATGCGCCGATGACGAACTCCCAGATGCGCCCGGCGAACGAAAAGAAACCTTCGGTGGGCAGATGCTGCTGGGTGTAATCGAAGCGCACCCAGAACGAGAGCAAAGCGATCGCCACCAGCACCGCGATGCGATGCGCCTTGAGCTTGTAGAGCAGGATGAGGAACAGGGGAAAGAACAGGTAGAACTGCTCCTCGATGGAGAGCGACCAAGTGTGCAGCAACGGCTTGGCATCGCGCGACATATCGAAATATCCCTGCTGCCGCGCGAACACCATATTGGTCAGGTAGATAGAGGAGAACTGCAGACTCTTGGCGTACTGGAAGAAGTCATAAGGCTTCAGCACGAAGTAAGAGATGACCACCGAAGCGACGATCATCAGGAACAGGTTCGGCAGCAACCGCACCACGCGGTTCTTGTAGAAGCGGGAGACCGAGAATGAGCCACGGGCGATCTCGCCGGTGATCATCTTGGTGATGACGAAACCGGAAATGACAAAGAAGATGTCCACGCCGACGTAGCCGCCGGGCAGGACATTGATCCCGAAGTGGAACAGGATCACCGCGATGATGGAGATGGCACGTAAGCCCTGGACTTCGGGATAGAACTGCTTGGCGATGTTCGGCATGTATGTTCGAGGGCGGTAAGCGATTGGAAAAATATCAGCGCGGAAATAAAAATCTGCTAGCCTTTACGATATTTTAACAGGTGTTCAACGATGGCCATCTATGCTGTAGGCGACATTCAAGGATGCTATGCAGAGCTTCAGCAATTGCTGGAGCAGATAAGCTTCGATCCCGCGCTGGATCAGCTATGGCTGGTGGGCGATCTGGTCAATCGCGGGCCGGATTCGCTGCAAGTGTTGCGCCTGGTCAAATCGCTGGGCGACAGCGCCATCACCGTACTCGGCAATCATGACCTGCACTTGTTGGCGGTGGCCGAGGGCGCGGCGGAACTGCATCACAGCGATACCCTGGATGAAGTGCTGAGCGCCCCCGACCGAGACGAACTGCTCGCCTGGTTGCGCCAGCAACGCCTGTTATATGCGGAAGGGGAATATGTTCTGGTGCATGCAGGGCTGCTGCCGCAATGGAGCGTCAAACAGGCAGCCAGCCTCGCACGCGAAGTGGAAAGTGCTTTGCGCGGCGACGGCTACGCCACCTTCCTTGCGCGCATGTACGGCAATGCGCCGCACAATTGGGACGACGAGCTCACCGGCTACAAACGCCTGCGCGTCATTACCAACGCTTTTAGCCGCATGCGCATCTGCACCCCGCAAGGGGACATGGAATTCAAATTCAAGGGCGAAGTGGAGCGTATCCCGGCGGGCTATCTGCCATGGTTCGAGGTGCCCGGGCGCAAGAGCCGTGAGGCCACCGTCATCTTCGGCCACTGGTCGGCTTTGGGCTTGAAGCTCACGCCCAAGGTCATCGCGCTGGATACCGGATGTCTATGGGGGGGCCCGATGAGCGCCGTCCGGCTCGAAGATCGCCAGCTCTTTCAAGTGAGCTGCCAGAACCCGGTGGCGAAAAACTGGTAGAGCTAAATCAATATCTGCGTTTCTGCGGAGGAACGCCGGGGCTGCGACCTTCGATGTGGCGGAAGGTGATACGCCCCTTGGTCAGGTCGTAGGGGGATAGCTCAAGTGAAACTTTGTCTCCGGCGATGATACGGATATGGTTTTTCTTCATCTTGCCCGCGCTATAGGCGAGCAACTTGTGACCATTCTCCAGCGTCACGCGATAACGCGAGTCCGGCAGCACTTCATCCACCACGCCATTCATTTCAAGCAGTTCTTCTTTGGCCATGTTTATGTCTCCAATGAAAAAGTAGAAAAGAAAAAGCCCGGCAGCAGCCGGGCTTTTCCGGAAGGGCTAACGGCATGGCTAAACGCCATGCCAGCCTGTCCAATTACTCCGCAGCGCGGATGTTCGATGCTTGCTGACCTTTAGGGCCGGCAGTGATATCGAAACTGACTTGCTGACCTTCAGTCAGAGTCTTGAAACCCGAACTTTGGATTGCGGAAAAGTGAGCGAAAAGATCATCGCCGCCATTGGATGGTGTGATGAAGCCGAAGCCCTTGGAATCGTTGAACCACTTTACTGTACCTGTTGCCATTTTGAATCTCCTGAAAAACAAACAAAGGGGACTAACCCCGAACTAGGGCGATGAACAAGACGCAAAGTGATGAAGGGAGAAATACCGAAGGAAAGCGGGTACAGAACCAAACAGCAACGACAGACTTGAAAATCGCTGACACGCACTATGCGTCATATCGGGAGGAATAGCAAACGATATTATTGGCTGCTCTCAGTTTCCGCAGCAAAAGAGCAGTCAGTTTCCTCAAAACACAGGATGAAGTTCCATTCGCTAACTCCCTCATACGCCTAACAAGCGCTGCATCAGCTGTTCTGTCTGTCGCACATATCCCCCGCCGAACAGATTGGCGTGGTTGAGGATGTGGTAAAGGTTATATAGGTCGCGGCGAGTGGTATAGCCCGCATCAAGCGGCCATGCGGCGCGATATGCAGCGTAGAAGTTCGCGGAGTAGCCGCCGAAGAGTTCGGTCATCGCGAGGTCGCACTCGCGGTCGCCGTAATAGGCGGCGGGGTCGAAGATGACCGGTGTGCCGTCCGTCAGGTAGGCATGGTTGCCGCTCCACAGATCGCCGTGCAGCAGCGAGGGTTGCGGTGTGTAGCCTTCAAAGAAGGCAGGCAGCGCATCCAGCAACTGCTCACCCAAAATCTGCAATTGGTCGCCGTGGCCGTTCTCCGCTGCCAGCCGCAATTGAAATCCCAAGCGCTGTTCGCGCCAGAACGTGACCCAATCATCAGTCCATGCGTTCGGCTGCGGTGTGGTGCCGATGAAATTGTCTTGTGCAAATCCAAAACGAGATGAGGTGTGTCGATGTAGTGCGGCGAGCTGTTCGCCGAGCAGTTTGGTATCGCCGCGTGCACTCAACTCCAGATGTTCCAGCACCAGATAACTTTGACTGTCTGCGATGCCATGCGCGATGGTGCGCGGCACGCGCAGGGTGTTGGCTGCGGCGAGGGCATCGAGTCCTGTGGCTTCGGCAACGAACATCGCGTGATGCCGTGCATCGTTGAGCTTGAAGAAGTAGCGAGTACCTTCTTTGCCTTCCAGACGATACGCTTCATTGATGCTGCCGCCTGCGACAGAGGCTACGGTGCGCAGTGTGAATGGATGCTGCGTTGCCTCGGAAATAGCAGTGGAGAGGCTGGTGAGGAGTTTGGTGTTCACGCCTTGAATCGCAGATCACCCTGTTCGCTGAATTCGAACATCGGTCCCCAAGCCACTTCCCAGTAGTTGCCGTCCGGGTCGGTGAAGTAGCCGCTGTAGCCGCCCCAGAAGGTGTCCTGCGGTGCTTTGGCGATGTGTGCGCCTGCTTCGGCAGCGCGGGCGAAGATGCTCATGACCTCTTCCTTGCTGCGCGCGTTGTAGGCGAGGGTGAAGCCGCGGAATGCAGCAAGCCGTGGAGAGCCGGTTGCGTGGTCGGGATGCGCTGAGGCGTGGTGCTCGTCGCCGCGACGGCCTGCAAGGTAAGCTCCGCTCGCTTCGCTGCGTGCGCTTTGCACTAAGGGCGTCAGCGAGGGTACTGCATGATGCCCATGTTGCAGCGCAGGCAGCGTTATTTCAGTGCCGATGTCTTCGGCCAGTTTTTCCAGCGGGTAGAGCGAGAGCCACACGCCGGGCAGCGGTATGAAAGTGACGCCCTCGTATTGCGTGACGGGCGGGGTGGAGAATATCCCGCGGTAGAAGGCAGTGGAGCGGGCAAGGTCTGCCACGCCCAGCGTGATGACGGTCATGCGCGGGATCTTCATGCCGCCTCCTTTTTGTCATGCCCGGTGTTCGGGCATGACAGTCCTGGGATTACAACTTGATACTGAAGCCGAAGTTCTGCTGGAACAGGTCCATCAATTCCGCGCGGGTGTATTTGTGGTTCTGACCGCCGCGGCTGGCGATCTTGAGCGAGCCCATGAGCGAAGCCAGACGCCCTGTGGTTTCCCAATCCCAGCCCTGCTGAATGCCGTGCAGCAAGCCAGCGCGGTAGGCATCGCCGCAACCGGTGGGGTCGACGATGGCTTTCGGTTTCGGGGTGGGGATGGCGATCTGCTTGCCGTCGGCGTAGATCAGCGATCCATCGCCGCCGAGAGTGACGATCAGCGCCTTCACGCGTTGGGCGATGTCGGCCAGCGTCTTGCCGGTCTTGTCCTGCAGCATCTTGGCTTCGTAGTCGTTCACCGTGACATAAGTGGCTTGCTCAACGAAGTCCAGCAACTCGCTGCCGGAGAACATCGGCATGCCCTGACCCGGGTCGAACACGAAGGGGGTGCCTGCCTCGGCGAAATCGCGTGCATGCTGCAGCATGCCGTCGCGCCCGTCCGGCGAGACGATGCCCAGTGTGACTTCTCTGGCATCGGCCACATGGTTGTGGTGCGAATGCCCCATCGCACCCGGATGGAAGGCGGTGATCTGGTTGTCGTCGAGGTCGGTGGTGATGAATGCCTGTCCGGTGAAATTGCCCGGCACATGGCGGATGTGTGTCTGCGCCAAACCGAGGTTCTCCAGGCGCTGTGCGTAGGGCGCGAAGTCGTCGCCCACTGTCGCCATGATCAGCGGATGGCCGCCCAGCAATTGCAGGTTGTAGGCGATGTTGCCAGCGCAACCGCCGTATTCGCGGCGCATCTCCGGTACCAGAAAGGCGACATTGAGGATATGGATCTGCTCGGGCAGGATGTGTTTTTTGAATTGGTCCTTGAACACCATGATGGTGTCGTAAGCCATCGAACCGCAGATCAGAGTCTTCATGTCGTTGCCGTAAAGAATATTTGAGGGGCGCGAATTATAGCAGTTTGAATATGCCAGACTACGCCCCGGAGGCGAGTACGCTGGGTAGTTCGTGCTTCATTTTGCATGCCAGCGACGCAACACGAGCTTCTCGATCTCCACCGCGCAGAACAGCAATACACCGAACAGCAGGATACGCCACCATGCGGCAGCATCCAGTGACACTGTGCCGAACAGCTTCTGGAAGGGTACTGCGTAGGTGAACAGCGCTTGCAGCGCCACGACTGCAGCGATGGCGATGAGTACCGGGCGCGAATCGATGAAGCTGCGCAGGCCGTAGGAGGGGGCGAGCAGGAAGCGGCTGTTGAACAGATAGAAAATCTCGCCCATCACCAGCGCGTTCACGGCCACGGTGCGTGCAGCCTCGATGCTGGCGCCGTGCGCCTGTTCCCACAGGAAGAAACCCAGTGCGCCGACCACCATCAGGGCGGACACGAACAGGATGCGCCACAGCAGGAAGGCATCGAGCAAGGGCTCGTGCGCCGCTCGCGGCGGGCGACGCATCACGTCAGTCTCCGGCGCTTCGAAAGCGAGCGCCAGCGACAGCGTGATCGCCGTGACCATGTTCACCCACAGGATCTGCACCGGCGTGATCGGCAGCGTCAGGCCCAGCAATATCGCGGCCACGATGACCATGGCCTCGCCGCCGTTGGTGGGCAGCACGAACACGATGGATTTTTTCAGGTTGTCGTAGACCGTGCGACCTTCTTCCACTGCCGCGTCGATGGAGGCGAAATTGTCGTCGGCCAGAACCATTCCGGCCGCTTCGCGTGCGGCCTCGGTGCCCTTGCGCCCCATCGCCACTCCGACATCGGCGCGCTTCAGCGCAGGCGCATCGTTCACGCCGTCTCCGGTCATCGCAACCACGGCGCCGTTGGCCTGCAGCGCCTCGACCAGTGCGAGCTTATGCTCGGGGCTGGCACGGGCGAAGATGTCGGTCTCGCTCACGGCCACGCGCAAGGCCACCGCATCCATGCTTTCGATCTCGCTGCCGGTCAGTGCCTTGTCCGGTCGCAGGCCGAAACGCGCGCCGATGGCACACGCGGTCTCGAGATGGTCGCCGGTGATCATCTTCACGGAGATGCCAGCGCTGCGGCAGCGTGCCACAGCAAGCAAGGCCTCGTCGCGCGGAGGATCGCCGATACCGAATATACCCAGCAACGAGAACCCGCTCTGCACATCGGCCAGGCTGAGTGCATGACGCTTATCGGAGACCGGGCGCATCGCCACGGCGAGCAGGCGCAGTCCTTGCCGCGCCGCATCCTGCATGGCCTGTTGCCAGGAGTTATGGCGCAACGGACGGTCATCGCCGCTCACACGCTCGAACTGGCACACCTCCAGTACGCGTTCCGGTGCGCCTTTGAGGAAGATGAAGCCGTGCCCCTCGAGGTCGTGGTGCAGCGTGGCCATGAAGCGGTGCTGCGACTCGAACGGGATGAGGTCGATGCGGTGTAAAGCTTCGCGTTCGAAGCCAATGTCGAGTCCGGTCTTGGCAGCCAGTGTGAGCAGCGCACCTTCGGTCGGGTCGCCCTCGATATGCCAATCCGCATCGGGGGACGGATGCAAACGTAATTCTGCATCGTTGCACAGCAATGCGGCGCGCCCCAGTTCGATCAATTCGGGATGGTCATCAACGAACACCTCGCGCCCTGCAACGGAGAAGCCGCCATGCGGAGAATAGCCGCTGCCGCTGACCTCAAACGCTAGTCCTGCTGTGATGATGCGCTGCACCGTCATCTCGTTCTTGGTGAGCGTGCCGGTCTTGTCGGAGCAGATCACCGTCACCGAGCCCAGGGTCTCCACTGCCGGCAGGCGGCGAATGATGGCGTTGCGCCGCGCCATGCGTTGCACTCCGATGGCCAGCACGATGGTCATGATGGCGGGCAGACCTTCCGGTATCGCGGCCACGGCGATACCCACGGTCGCCAGGAACATCTCAGACCACTCGTAGCCGCGCACCCATACGCCGAAGAAGAAGGCCAAAGCGGACAGCAGCAGGATGGCAACGGTCAGTTGCCTGCCGAACCCGGCCATCTGCCGCAGCAACGGGGTCTCCAGCGTGGATACGGAAGCGATCATGCTGCTGATGCGGCCGATCTCCGTCGCCGCTCCCGTGGCGGTGACCACGCCGCGCGCCTGTCCGTACACGACCAGCGTGCCGGAGTAGGCCATGCAACTGCGGTCGCCGATCACGGCTTGCACATCCACCGCTTGGGTTTGTTTCTCCACGGGTTCCGATTCGCCGGTCAATGCCGCTTCTTCGACGCGCAGTTGGCGCGCTTCAAGCAGGCGCAGGTCGGCGGGGACTTTGTCGCCGGAGCTGAGCAGCACGATGTCGCCGACTGTGAGTTCCTCCGCCGGGATCTCGCGACGTTGACCGTCGCGCAGCACCGTCGCGTTGAGCGAGAGCATGTTGCGTATGGCGTCCAGCGCACGTTCCGCCTTGCCTTCCTGGATCACGCCGATGATGGCATTGATGAGCACCACGCCGACGATCACGCTGCAATCCACCCAATGGGCGAGCAAGGCCGTGATCGCTGCCGAGACCAGCAGCACGTAGATGAGGATATTGTTGAACTGGCGGGCGAAGCGCAGCAGCAGGCCGTCCTTGTGCGCAGCGGGCAGGCGGTTGGGGCCGAATTGTTCCAAGCGTCGGCGCGCCTCGTCAGAGGAAAGTCCGGCTGCGCTGGAGTCCAGCACGTCCAACACCTCCAGTACCGGCATGTTGTGCCAGGGCCGAGCGTCTTTTATCGATGATGTTTGGAACTGCTCTCTCATTTTCGTGTTCCTCGCGTCAACGAAATGGTACAACGAACCGGAGATGGTGCTGCTGGATAACTGCCCGTTGCGCTTAGCCTGGGCGTTTGTCCAGGTCCTGAATGAACAAGTCGACCAATTTGGCGAGATCGTTCGGCTTTTGCGTGAAGCGGAATCCGGCACGATGAGCCGGGGTGCCATCGGAAAGCTCGGTCATTGCGATATAGCGCAATTCAAGATCGGCCACTACCGCATCGCCATCCGGCACGATGATGCGGCAACCTTTCAGGGATGATCCTGCTTCAAGGTTGATGTCAGGATCGTAGACGATGCATCCCAGGCCATCGTGGCTCACATCGGTGATATGCGATTCGAAGGGCATGACGCTTGCTGCATCGGCGATGCAGCGCAGCGACACTTCGGCAGGCAGGGGCAGGCGCGGATGTTCGCGACGGTTATGCATCAGCAGCGACTTTGGCAAGACGAACTGGATGGCGGGCTGCTCCTCGAACTGAACCTCTTCGGGGTCTGTGGCTTCAAAGGTGAAATAAAGGTTTTGATGATCGGTGGCCATGAATTCCACCGAAGGCGATTCGAGCAGCATGCTGTTGATCGCCTTGTGCGGGCAATAGGCGATGACAAAATGACCGGTTTCCGGATCGAGCGCAAGAAGGCGGGATACGAACGGATGGACCATCCTGATGGTCGCCGAGACCGTACTGCGTTCTTGCACCAGCAATTGCAGGATGCGGCAGATTTCGATGCGAGAACGAAACAGCAGGTTTCCGGGGTGGGGCTTTTTTACGGTGTTGGCAGGCGCGCTCATTTCGTTCAAGTGAACAACACCATCCCCCACACCACCACTGCATTCACCATGGTCATCAGTACGGCAGCGCCGGCGATGTCCTTGGCGCGCTTGGCGAAGGGATGCTGGTCGAGCGAGGTGTGATCCACTGCCGCTTCGACGGCGGAGTTGACGAGTTCGAGTATGAGCACTAGCAGGATGCTGGAGACCAGCAGTATCTTGCCGAGCTTGTCGGCGGGGGAGAGCAGGGCCACAGGGATGGCGATGGCGGCGATGAACAATTCCTGACGGAACGCATCTTCATGCTGCCACGCGGCGCGCATCCCGGTCAGCGCTGTCTGCAAAGCGTGCCAGACATGAGTAAGACCGACAGGATGTTTGTTCGGGCTTTTCATCTCGCCTCGTTCAAACGACAGACTCAGTTCAACGCCGCCAGCGCCGCGTCGTAATTCGGCTCGTGCTTGATGTCGTCCACCAGTTCGGCGTGCAGGATGCGGTCGTTCTCGTCCAGCACCAGCACGGCGCGCGCAGTGAGTCCAGACAGCACGGTGTCGGCAATCTTCACACCGTAGTTGCGCATGAAGTCGCGACCGCGCATCAGCGACAGCGTGACGACGTTCTCCAGGCCTTCTGCCACGCAGAAACGGCTCATGGCGAAAGGCAGGTCGGCGGAGATCACCAGCACCACGGTGTTGTTCAGCTTGCCGGCTGCCTCGTTGAATTTGCGCGTTGAGGTGGCGCACACCGCGGTGTCCAGACTCGGCACGATGTTGAGTACCTTGCGCTTGCCGGCGAAGCTTTGCAGCGAGACATCCTTCAGGTCTTTGTCCACCAGCGTGAACGCCGGGGCGGTTTGGCCCACGACGGGGAAGCTGCCGAACAGGGTGACGGGCGCTCCGGCTAGAGTGACGGAGGTTTTGTCTTTGGTGTCTTTGGCCATGATGTGTTTCCTTAGATGTTACGAATGGATCGGTGGGCAGGCGCAAACCAGATGTTTGTCGCCGTACACATTATCCACCCGCGCCACGCTTGGCCAGAATTTATTCTCGCGCACCCACGGCAACGGGAATGCCGCCAACTCGCGCGAATAGGGTCGCGTCCAGGCATCTGACACCACGGCCTTGGCCGTATGCGGTGCGTGTTTGATGACGTTGTCCTGCTTATTGGCCTTGCCCGCGATGATGTCGTCGATCTCGCCACGGATGGCGATCATCGCCTCGCAGAAACGATCCAGCTCGGCTTTCGATTCGCTTTCGGTGGGCTCGACCATCAGCGTATCCACCACCGGGAAGGAAGTGGTTGGTGCATGGAAGCCGTAATCCATCAGGCGTTTGGCGATGTCGGCCACTTCGATGCCCGCGTCGCGTTTGAACGGGATGCAATTCAAAATCATCTCGTGCGCGCAACGGCCGTTAGCACCGACATACACCGTTGCATAGTGATCCTTCAGCGAATCCTTGATGTAGTTGGCGTTGAGGATCGCCATGCGCGTGGCCTGGGTGAGACCCGCGCCGCCCATCATCTTGATGTAGCCGTAAGAGATCAGCAGGATCAGCGCACTGCCATAAGGCGCGGCGGATACGGCGTGAATAGCTTGCGCGCCGCCGGTTTTCACCAGGGCATGCCCGGGCAGGAACGGCGTGAGGTGTGCTGCCACGCCGATGGGGCCGGCACCCGGTCCGCCACCGCCGTGCGGAATGGCGAAGGTCTTGTGCAGGTTGAGATGGCACACGTCTGCGCCGATGTTGCCTGGGCTGGTCAGCCCGACCTGCGCGTTCATGTTGGCGCCGTCCATGTATACCTGTCCGCCGTTGTCGTGGATGATGCGCGTGATGTCGCGGATCGACTCCTCATACACGCCGTGCGTACTGGGGTAGGTCACCATCAGGCACGACAGCACATCTTTGTTCTGCACAGCCTTCTCGCGCAGGTCGTCCACGTCGATGTTGCCGTTCTTGTCGCATTTCACCACCACGATGTGCAGACCGCACATCGCCGCACTGGCCGGGTTGGTGCCGTGCGCCGAGGAGGGAATCAACACCACGTTGCGTTGTTCCTCGCCGCGCGAACGATGATATGCCTGGATCACCAGCAGCCCGGCGTACTCGCCGGACGCCCCGCTGTTGGGCTGGAAGCTCATCTGTGCGAAGCCGGTGATCTCGGATAGTGCTGCATCCAGTCCGGCGATCACTTCCTGATAGCCTGCGGCTTGTTCCAGCGGCACGAAGGGGTGCAAGTTGGCAAACTCCGGCCAGGTCAGCGCTAGCATCTCGGACGCCGCGTTCAGCTTCATGGTGCAGGAACCCAACGAGATCATCGAGTGCGTCAGCGACAGGTCCTTGTTTTCCAATCGCTTGATGTAACGCATCATCTCCGTTTCGGAGTGATAGGTGTTGAACACCGGATGGCTCAGGATGGCCGATAGTCTTGGTTTTACAAGCATCTTTTGAGCTGACACTTGTGCCGTTGTAAGCGAGGGCTCGGTTTTGCCTGCGGCCTGCGCGAACACGGCGAGGATGGCGTTGAGGTCATCCACCGAGGTGGTCTGGTCGAGTGAGATGCTCAGTCCATCGACTGTGTAACGGAAGTTGATCTGTGCCGCTTCGGCCAGCGCAAGGATATTCACGTTGTCGGTGTGCATGAGTTTTAGCGTGTCGAAAAAAACGCCATCGGCAACGCTATAGCCCAGCTTCTTCAGTTCGCTGGCCAGTGCTACGGTGGACTGATGCACCTGACGCGCGATGCCGCGCAAGCCATCCGCACCGTGGTACACCGCGTACATGCCGGCCATGATCGCCAGCAAAGCCTGCGCGGTACAGATGTTGGAAGTGGCCTTCTCGCGGCGGATATGTTGTTCGCGCGTCTGCAGCGCCATGCGCAAAGCGGGGTTGCCGTCGGCATCGACCGACACGCCGATGATGCGACCCGGCATCGAGCGCTTGTGCGCATCGCGACAAGCAAAATACGCCGCGTGCGGGCCGCCGTAGCCCATTGGTACGCCGAAGCGCTGCGTGGAACCCAGCACCACGTCCGCGCCCCATTCGCCCGGCGGCGTCAGCAGCACCAGGCTCAGGATGTCGGCGGCGACCGCGATGGTCATGCCGTGTTCTTTGGCGCGCTTCACGAAATCGGCGTAGTCGTGCACCGTACCGTCGGCGGTCGGATATTGCAGCAAGGCGCCGTACAGCTTGTCGTTCAGCGTGACAGTTTTGAAATCGCCGATCACCAGATCGATGCCCAGCGGTTTGGCGCGCGTCTTCAGCAACTCGATGGTCTGCGGGAAGCACTCGTGCGACACGAAGAAGCTGTTCTTGCCTTGCTCGGCGGCTTCGCGTGTACGCAGGCCGTGCAACATGTGCATCGCTTCAGCCGCGGCAGTCGCCTCGTCCAGCAACGAGGCATTGGCGATCTCCATGCCGGTCAGATCAGCGATCATGGTCTGGAAATTCAGCAGCGCTTCCAGACGGCCCTGCGCGATCTCCGCCTGGTAAGGGGTGTAGGCGGTGTACCAGCCCGGATTCTCCAGAATGTTGCGCTGGATGACCGGAGGCAGGACGGTATCGTAATACCCCAAGCCGATATAACTTTTGTACAACTTGTTCTTCGCCGCGATGCCGCGCAGATGCTGGAGGTAGGCATGCTCGCTCATGCCCTCCGGCAGATTCAATGGCTTTTTCAGGCGGATGGCGGCAGGGACGGTCTGGTCGATCAGCGCATCCAGTGTAGGCGCATCGATCTTCTTCAGCATGGCCTGCACGTCCTGCGCGTTCGGGCCGTTATGGCGATTCACAAATTGTTCAGTCTTGATCATGGTCGGAATGAGTCGAAAGAATTGCTGTGATAGAAAATAAAAGGGAGAAGGTTTTACTCTTCTCCCTTCAGCGCGTTTAGTGTGCTTCGCTATCAACTACTGCCTGGTAAGCCGCCGCATCCAGCAGCGCCGCGACATCCGCCGCATTGTCCGGCTTCATCCTGAAGATCCAGGCTCCGTAAGGATCGCTGTTGATCTTCTCCGGTGCTGAATCCAGTTCGCTGTTGGCGGCAACGACTGTGCCGGACACGGGCGCGTACACGTCGGCAGCGGCCTTCACCGATTCCACCACGGCGCACTCTTCCTTGGCCTTGAGCTTGCGACCCGCTTCAGGCGCTTCGACGAACACCATGTCGCCCAGCAGTTCCTGCGCGTGTTGCGTGATGCCGACCATGATGCTGCCGTCGGCCTCGGTTTTGACCCACTCGTGGGTGGCGGTGTATTTCAGGTTGCTTGGATTACTCATGGTTATGTCCTCAATAAAAATTAAATCAGGCCTTTGCCGTTACGGGCGAACGGATACTTCACAACTTTCGCATTCAACAATTTGTCGCGTATCTCAACCTGCACAGTGTCGCCGATTGCAACGCCGTTCGGCACGCGCGCCAGTGCGATGGATTTCTCCAGCGTGGGGGAGAAGCTGCCGCTGGTGATCTCTCCTGCACCGTGCGCGGATTGCACCTTTTGATGGTCGCGCAATACGCCGCGGTCCAGCAGTACCAGCCCGACCAGCTTGTGGCCGGGCGGATTCGCCAGCAACGCGGCCTTGCCGATGAAGTCACGCTCACTCTTCAAATCAACCGTCCAGCCGAGACCGGATTCAAGGGGCCGACGCTCTCGTCCATGTCATGCCCGTAGAGGTTCATGCCTGCCTCCAGGCGCAGCGTGTCGCGCGCACCGAGGCCGATGGGTTTGACGCCTGCCTTGTTCAGTGCATACCAGAATGCTTCCACTTTCTCTTTTGGCAGCATCACTTCGAAACCGTCTTCGCCGGTGTAGCCGGTGCGCGCCACGAAGTATTCGCCGCAGTCGGCGGCTTGGAAATTCTGCAAGCCTTCGGTCGCCGCCTTGGTCTGCGGCAGTACTTGCCACACCTTGGTGCGGGCGTTGGGGCCTTGCACCGCGACCATCGCCAGGTCGTCGCGCGAAGTGATGGTGATTTTCGGTGCGTGCGTGGCGGCCTGCTGTTTCATCCACGCGATATCCTTGTCTGCCGTGCCCGCGTTGACCACGATGCGGAACCATTGCTCGGTCATGAAGTAGATGATGAGGTCGTCGATCACGTGGCCATCGGGGCGCAGCATGGCGGAATACAGTGCCTTGCCGGGGAGGGTGATCTTGTCGGCATTGTTCGCCAGCAGGTAGCGCAGGAAAGCGCGCACGCCGTCCCCTTTGGCATCTACGACGCGCATATGGCACACGTCGAACATGCCGACATCGTTACGCACCTGATGGTGCTCGTCGATCTGCGAGCCGTAGTTCACCGGCATGTCCCAGCCGCCAAAATCCACCATTTTTGCGCCCATGGCGCGGTGCGCTGCATTCAAAGGAGTTGTCTTGAGAGTCGTCATAGTCGCTTTCCAAAACGTAGTTTCAGTGGAGACTTACCTTCAGGTTAGCCGTAACTAAAAATAAAAAAGGCGAAGCAGCATTTGCTGCTTCGCCCCATCTGTCCTTGGTACCTGAGAGATTACGGATGAATTCGCGTGCCCCTTCGGTGGTCGGTCGAGCCGACGCTCTCCAGATTTGCCTGTTCCGATTGGTTCTTGAGCCTGAGCGGTTACGGGTGTTGCGCCTTCGGCGGTGCCCAGATTCGACACGCTCTCCCAGTCGGTTTGAACGGCGGACGGATTATGCCGGAATACATTTCTTTTGCCAAAATTGTTGCGTCAGTCATTTCAGTCTTGACAGAAATTACTGATGAGAATACTGTGCGGCCATGAAACTGAATCCGATAGCGCAGCGCTTTGTTCTTCACTGGGGTGAGATGGGCTCCAAGTGGGGGGTCAATCGCACCGTCTCGCAAATTCATGCCTTGCTCTTTCTGGCAGGCAAGCCGCTGCCGGCAGATGAGATCGCTGAAACGCTGGAAGTGGCCCGCTCCAATGTGAGCAACAGCATCAAAGAATTGCAGAACTGGAATCTCATTCAAATGGTGCATGTCATGGGTGATCGCCGCGATCATTTTGAAACATCCACCGATGTCTGGGCGTTGTTCAGAACGGTGGTGAGTGAGCGCAAACAACGCGAATTCGACCCGACCATCAGTGTGTTGCGCGACTGCTTGTCCAGCAGTGATCTGTCTAAAGAAGAGGCTGCGGTGCAACAGCGCATCAAGGAAACACTGGTTTTGATGGAGTCCTTATCCACATGGGGCGACCAGATGCTGAAGCTGGACCCGGCCACGCTGATGAAGGTGATGAAATTGGGAGCGAAGATCCAGAATTTGTTGCTGCCAAAATGAGTGGGTGTTTTTTTGCCTATACATTTCTGTTATGACAGAAATTAATGAAACCAATGGAGGTCGTCATGCATGAGCAATATCCGCTTACGGTTTACTTTGATGCTTCGTGTGGACTCTGCAACAGCGAGATGCAGACCATCAAGATTCACGATACGGAGCAGCGCTTGATGCTGGTGGATTGCTCCGCCGTCAGTTTTGATGACACGCCTTGCCGGGTTGACGGTGTGACGCGCAAGGCCATGATGGAATGCCTCCATGTGCGCGATAACCAGGGCAGCTGGATCAAAGGCGTCTCAGCTTTTGAGTTGATTTATCGCACGGTAGGCATTCCAGTGCTCGCAGTTTTTTGGGGAGGCCGCTTCACCCGTCCGCTGATGGAACATGTCTACCCGTGGATAGCCCGACATCGCCAAGCACTATCGCGAACCGGACTACCCTTACTGTTCGAGATTTGGGGAAAATATTCTGCACGCCATGCATATTCGCGCAGTCGGCAATGCAGCACAGGCCAGTGTGAAATCTAACCCATGATGAAATGAAAACGTGAATAAGGGAGCGGATATGTTTCTGGAAAGTAAGAATTTGGAACGATGGTTGTTGCTGGCTGCACTCGGTCATGTTGTGGTGGGGATCTCACTTCCGATGTTTGCATACTCCACTGCATTTGATTTCTACAGTGACCTTCTGAAAGATACATTCTGGTTTTCTCAAGAAGTAACGCCAGAAACGAAGGAATTCCAACGGTGGATGTTTGCGCTATTCGGCCCGACCATTGCCAGCGTGGGAGTGCTCATGACTTACCTGGTCAAGGCCGGGATCAAACATCGTGAACCCGGGCCTTGGAACGCATTGCTGATTGTTACAGCGATTTGGGCCCCGGGCGATATTGGCATATCACTAATGCATAACTTTTGGTTGCATGTGCAAATCGACATTGTCGCAATGCTTGTGATCGTGCCGCCGACGCTAATGCTAAGGGCGCGGGCAATTGAATTTCAGAAACAAACTCAACCTTAACCGACCAATGGAGGCATCAATGGAAATCGTCATATACGTTCTGATTTTTCAAGGGTTGCTGGGTGGCTTCGATGTGATGTGGAATCACGAGTGGAAAGAAAATTTGCCCGGCAAATTGACTGCTAATTTGGAACAAAAGATTCATGGATTGCGTGAGCTGCTATACGCGGTGATTTACATCGGCCTGGCATGGTATTCATGGAACGGCATATGGGCATGGATACTATTCGGCGTGCTCATTGTAGAAATACTTTTAACGGCTTGGGATTTTGTCGTAGAAGATAAAACGCGAAAGCTAAGCCCGAATGAACGGGTAATACATCTAACCTTAAGCATGGGTGGGGGCGCATATGTGGCGCTTTTGATCCCTGAATTGTTGCGCTGGACTCAACTGCCATCGGGTCTGGAAAGCGTTGAATACGGAATGTTGTCTTGGATATTAACGATGTTTGGAGTGGGCGTGTTCGGCTGGGGAGTGAGGGATTATTGGAGCGGGGTGCGGCTTACAAAAGCACTTCCAATTACAGAGCGAATCAACAAGAGTGTTAGTGCTCAACTGAAGGGAGAGCCATTATGAAAATTCTAATCTGCGGTGCAACCGGTTTTGTCGGCAGGCATCTGACTCACGCTTTGCGCAACGCTGGGCATACAGTAATCCGTGCCGTGCGCAGGCCGAGTGAGCCGGACGACATGGCAGTGGACTTCCGCAACGATACGAGCAAACAGGTTTGGTTGCCGCGTCTTAAAGACATCGACGTCGTCATCAATGCGGTGGGGCTGTTGCGCGATAGCAAAAGCAATCCGATGCAAAAGTTGCATACCGAAACACCTGTCGCACTGTTCGCTGCATGTGCCGAAGCGGGTGTTGGACGTGTCGTGCATCTGTCTGCGTTGGGTGTGGATAGCGGAGTGGCTGTGCCGTATTTCACCACACGGCTGGTAACGGAAGGCGCATTGCACAAGTTGCCGGCGAAAGTGCGCTGGTTGTGTCTGCGGCCTTCGGTGATCTACGGCGATGATGGGGCGAGTGCGAAGATGTTTCGGCAGATGGCAAAATTGCCAGTTCAAGTTTTGCCGATGGGCGGAGTGCAATCGCTGCAACCTGTGCATATTGACGACATCGGTGCGGCGGTCGCCCAGTGGTTGGCTGATGCCGACGCGGCAAGCCAAACCGTCGAAGCGGTGGGTGCGGAAGCGACCACCATGCGCGAGATGCTGGATAGCTACCGCGAGCAATTGCATCACCGACCGGCATGGCATGTGGCGATGCCCGCGTTCGTGGTGCGCCTGGTCGCGCTGGCGGGAGATCACATTCCATCCAGTCCGATGTGCAGCGATACGTACGCCATGCTCGCGGCGGGCAATACCGCATCCGCGACTGCATTTGCAAAATTGCTGGGGCAACAGCCACGCAGCTTCCGGCATTTCATTTCCTGAGCGGGGATTGCGATGCGAGCACTTGACCTCAAGCTGATGCGATACACGCTGGCCATTGTTTGGCTGGTGACGGGTGCGCTGTCGCTGGGCATCTTTCCGCAGCGCGAGAGTTTGAGCTTGCTTGAGAGCGTTGGTTTGCATGGAACCATCGCCTTGCCGGTACTTTACGGCTCAGCATCGCTGGATATTGTTCTGGGCATCTTAACGCTGATTCGCCCCGTGCCAATGCTGTGGCGCGCGCAGGCCGCGCTGGTGATTGCCTATAGCATCATCATCGCCGTCTTCTTGCCTGTGTATTGGCTGCATCCTTTTGGCCCGCTGCTGAAAAATCTGCCCATCCTGCTGTTGCTTTGGCTGTTGCACCAACACGAGGAGAAAACATCATGAGCACATACCTGTTACTCAAGTGGGCGCACATTATTTCCAGCGTGGTATTGGTCGGAGTGGGATTCGGCAGCGCGTTCTATCTGTATTTCATCAACCGCACACGCAACGTCGTTGCCATTGCTGAAGTATCCAAACTCGTGGTGAGAGCAGACTACTGGTTCACAACTCCAGCGGTGCTTGTCCAGCCTGCCAGCGGATTTGCGCTGGTGTCGATGGCGGGATATTCATTGACGGATGCGTGGCTGCTTGGAACTTATGCGCTGTTTGTCGTGGCCGGAGCGAGTTGGCTGCCCGTCGTTTGGCTGCAGATTCAAATGGCGAAAATGGCCAAAGACGCAGCGGATAACAACACCGGCATGCCGCAACGCTATTGGCGTTATGCACGCATCTGGACGCAGCTCGGCTGGATCGCTTTCCCCGCCATGCTGGTCGTTTTTGGTTTGATGGTGTTCAAGCCGGCAATCTGAGGCGCTCGCTGCGGTGAGCAGGAACAGCAGCTAGCAAAGCAGTCTGAGTAAATGGTATGGTGCGAAGATTAACGGGACCACAGACGGAAATGGACAAGTAACCTATGCGCGTACTCATCATCGAAGACAATCGTGACCTGGCTTCCAATATGTTCGACTTTCTGGAGGCGAAGGGGCATGTGGTGGATGCCGCCGGAGACGGCATCACCGGGCTGCATCTGGCGCTGGTCAACCAGTATGATGTGATCGTACTCGATTTGATGCTGCCGGGGATGGATGGCATCACGCTGTGTCGCAAGTTGCGCATCGAAGGCGGCAAGGACACGCCGATCCTGATGATCACCGCGCGCGATTCACTGGAAGACAAGATCGCCGGGCTGGAGGCGGGTGCGGACGATTATCTGGTTAAGCCAGCCGAGTTGCGCGAGGTGGAATTGCGTCTGCGGGTGTTGTTCAGGCGCATGGGAGATCGCACGCAAAAGCAAAAATTGCAGGTGGAGGATCTGAGTCTTGATCCTTTCAATTTCTCGGTGCGGCGCGGCGACAAAGCCATTGAGCTGCCGCCCATTCCCTACAAGATACTGGAAGTATTGATGACTCGTTCCCCGCAAGTCGTCAGCCGCGATGACATCGAGCATGTGGTGTGGGGAGAAAGCCGGCCGGATAGCGACTCGCTGCGTGCGCATGTGCATTTACTCAGGGATCTCATCGACAAGCCGTTCGAGCGGAAACTGCTGCGCACTATGCGCGGCTTCGGCTATCAACTGGCGGGCACGGATGTTCCCGATCAGTAGCCTGCGCTTTCGCGTTGCCTTTTTCTATGCTCTGTTCGGGGCGGGGTTGAGCATCCTGCTTTCCGGCGGTGTCTTCCTGACCGAGCAACAGATGGGGCACCGGCTCATGGACGAGACCCTGCGTGCAGAGATGGAGGATTCAGTCGCACGACATACTCGTAATGCTGAATTCGTGCCGCCCAATACCGTGTCCATCAAAGGCTACGTCTTATCGGACACCAGACCTGACCGGAATATTCCGGCCGCGATCAAATCTCTGCTGCCGGGCATCCACAACGTTGAAGTCGACGGGATCGACTATCGTGTCTTGGTCACCGACCGGAAAGGGACGCGATATTTCATGCTGTTCGATACGGAGAACCAACACCGGCGGGAAACACGGTACTTTCGTTTTCTGGCGATCTTCGCCTTGTTCATGACCGTCAGCTCGGCAGCCGGCGGTTTCCTGCTGGCGATCCGCGTCATTGCACCGGTCACCCGGCTGGCCGCGCAGGTCAGCCAGGCCGAGCCGGGAGACTCGAACTTGTCCTTGTCCAAACAGGCGCGTAATGACGAGGTGGGCGAACTGGCGCGCACTTTTGATCGCTACCTGCGCCGACTACGTGAATTCATCGAACGTGAAAGCTACTTTACGGCGGATGTAAGCCATGAATTGCGCACCCCGCTCGCCATCATTCTGGGCTCGGTTGAAGTGATGGAGCAGGATGAGACGCTCTCGGCCAGGCAGCAGGAACGGATTGCCCGCATGAAAAGGGCGGTGCAAGACATGATCGAACTGACGAATGCCCTGTTGCTGATGGCACGCGAGCATGTACCTAGTGTGGACGAGCCGCCCTGCCATGTTGGCGAGGTGGTGCGGAGTTGCGTGGATAAGCACCAGTACCTGATCGGTGATCGCCCGATACGCCTGGAGGTGGAGCTGGCCGCCGAGCCGAATTTGACAGTCGAGCGCCCCTTGCTCGAAATCGTGATCGGCAACCTGATTAGAAACGCATTGTTTCATACCAGGTCCGGCACCATCCTGTTACGGCTTGAGGCAGAGCGACTGATCGTCCGCGACACCGGAGCCGGTATGCGTCCGGAAGACTTGGCGCACGCTCTTGAACGCTATTACAAAGGCCCATCCAGCGCCGGATCCGGTGTCGGACTGTCACTGGTGAAGCGGATATGCGATCGTTACAATTGGCGCATAGTGCTCGACAGCGAGCAAGGCCGGGGCACCACGGCTGAGATTGCATTTTCGGCAACGAAATAACAATAACGCCGCACAACATTTCACCGCTACACATCTCCTTCCGCTTCGCTTGTTGTAAAAAACCCAAAATCACATTTTCTTCACGTTGCATTGACCGCTTCTTAACAAAGCGATTGCTAGCATCCTGCCGGTCTTGTGCAAGTAGTCAGCATGCCCAATCGCACGAGGGATGCATGGGTTGGGAGGCATTCATTAATTACTCTTGGAGGGGAAACGCAATGAAGAAAATCGCACTATCTTTAGCAGGTGTATTGGCTGCTGTAGCATTCGCACCGGAAGCATCCGCTGTTCCCGTGTTTGCGCGTCAAACCGGCATGGCTTGTTCTGCTTGTCACTTCCAACACTTCCCTTTGCTGAACGGCTTCGGTCGCGCATTCAAAGCGGCTGGTTTCACCATGATGGGCGCGCAAGGCAAGGTTGAAGGCGAACATCTGGATATTCCTGATCGCCTGAACATGGGTGTGTTGACTTCTGCCTACGTGCAAACCGAAGCCAATGCTGGCGCAAAAAACACTCGTTTGGGTGTTCCTGCATCCGGCGGTGAATTGTCCATATTCTACGGTGGCCATATTTCTGAGTTTGCCGGCTTCCTGTCTGAGTTGGGCCTGAGCGGTGGTGCAGGAACTGGTGCGGCCAAGCTGGCGATGTTGTTCCCGGTAGGTGATTCCCGTATCGGTGGTGTGGCATATTTTGGCGGTCAGGGTGCGGCTTACGGCTTCGAATTGCTGAATACCGGTGCATCCGATACTCACAAGATGATGGGTAACGGTGGTTCGCAAAAGGAACACGTTGCAGCTACCTATGCAGCTTCCTGGCTGGGCACCCGTACCAATGCGACTGGTGTGAATCTGGTTGCCGTGAACCCGGATATGGGCTTCGTGTCGTTCGGCCAGTACGCAGATGATGCTGCCGGCGGCGGCGCGAACTCCCTGCCGTTGACCTATGTGCGAGCAGCAGGACTGTTCAATCTGGGTGCTTGGGAAGCTGGTCTCGGTATCCAGAACTTCAGCGGCGACATGTCGAAGCTGGGCAGCTTGGTGGTGTACAAGGCAACCGTTATCGACGCGCAGTTGCAAGGTGAAGTGGCAGGTATGAGTACTGGTCTGTATGTAACTTACGGTACCGCTCCTGCTGACGTGAACGGCAACAAGATGGCTGGTGGCTGGTCCACTTTGATTAGGGCAAATCAAGCTGCAGGCACAGTCAATACCGGCAAAGCAACTACCTTCAACGTGGCTGGTTCACTTGAGTTGATTCCGCACATCGCGACCTTGCAAGCTGCTGCACGTTTGGCAACATTGGGCAAAGGCAATGTCGCAGGTGCAGCGGATGTGAAAGACAACGCCATCATGCTGGGTGCAACTTATGAACTGGCTCAGAACATCGAGCTGGGCTTGAACTACACCATGCAATCCGGTTCTGGCTGGGATGCGATCAAGACCGCTACCGGTAAAGACGGTATTGGCAAGAAAGCGACAACGTTCCTGCTGGAAGTGTTGTTCTAAGCTTGCGAAAGAGAAGGCTGCTGCTTAGGCAGTAGCAGATTGACAGGGGAGACTTCGGTCTCCCCTTTTTTGTGTCCTCGTGACAGGGGATGGAAAAGCAAAGAGCGAACTGGCGGCCTGCAAAAGTCGCGCAAGTTTGCATGGCTATCTTAATGCTCAACAAGGGGGAAAGCTGATAGCATGAAACCAGCCCGTGCGAGGGTGAGAGTTGTGGACGCTTCTTGAATTGACTGTTGCGGAGGGATGCATCATGAACCAAAAGAAATTCGTTTATGCTTTTGCCGAGGGTGACGGAAAGAACAAGAAGTTGTTGGGCGGGAAGGGCGCCAATCTGTGCGAGATGACACAGATCGGGCTGAACGTGCCGCCCGGCTTCACTATCTCGACCGAGGCCTGTCTCGACTATCTGGGGGCGAAACACCAGTTGCCTGCCGATCTGATGCAGGAAGTGCATCAGCACATGGTGCAGCTGGAAAAAGCGACCGGCAAGGGTTTTGGCGACGCGGGCAATCCGCTGCTGGTGTCGGTGCGTTCCGGTTCGGCCATGTCCATGCCCGGCATGATGGACACCATACTCAATCTCGGCCTGAACAGCGAGACGCTGCAAGGCCTCATCAAGCAAACAGGCGACGAGCGCTTCGCCTATGATGCCTACCGCCGTTTCGTGCAGCTGTTCGGCAAGGTCGCGCTGGGCATGCCGGATGAACTGTTCGACGACCCCTTTGAGGCGGTCAAGCAGCGCGAGGGCGCCAAGGAAGACATCGCGCTGAGTGCAGAGAATCTGCGCGAGGTCACCGGCCTGTTCCTGGATGCAGTGCATGGCCATACCGGCAAACCTTTTCCGCAAGATCCTTTCGAGCAACTCGAGATCGCCATTCAGGCAGTGTTCAACTCCTGGATGGGCAAACGCGCGGTGGACTACCGGCGCGAGTTCAAGATCACGCCGGAGATGGCCAACGGCACCGCAGTCAACGTATGCACCATGGTGTTCGGCAACCGCGGTTTCGATTCGGCCACTGGCGTGGGCTTTACGCGCAATCCGGCGACCGGCGAGAACCAGATGTTCGGTGAGTATCTGGTGAACGCGCAGGGCGAAGACGTCGTGGCCGGTATCCGCACACCGAAGCCGATCGCACAAATGGCCGAAGAGATGCCGGACCTGTACCGGCAGTTGGTCGAGTTGCGCGACAAACTGGAAAACCATTATCACGAGGTGCAGGATTTCGAGTTCACCATCGAGCGCGGCACGCTGTATAGCCTGCAGACGCGCAACGGCAAGATGAATGCGCATGCCATGGTGCGCACCTCGGTGGAGATGCACGAGAGCGGCCTGATCAGCAAGGAGCAGGCATTGTTGCGCATCGATCCGGAGATGCTGCAGCAGATGCTGTTCCCCAGGCTCGATCCGAAACACAAGGCGATCTCGCTGGCCAAAGGCTTGCCCGCCTCGCCCGGCGCGGCATGCGGGCGCGCGGTGTTCGATGCCGATCGTGCCGAGCAGATGGGACGTGGCGGACAGCTGGTGATCCTGGTGCGCGAGGAGACCAAGCCGGAAGACATCCACGGCTTCTTCGCCGCGCAGGGCATCCTCACCAGCCGCGGCGGCAAGACCTCGCACGCGGCGGTGGTGGCGCGCGGCATGGGCAAGCCCTGCGTGGCCGGTGCCGAAGGCATCCATGTGGATACGCACGCGCGCAAGGCGACCATAGGCGAGACCGTGATCAAGGAAGGCGACCTGCTCACCATCGACGGCACCAGCGGCAACATCTATCTGGGAGCGGTGCCCACGGTGGAAGCCGAGTTCACCGACGACCTGAAGACGCTGCTGTCCTGGGCGGATCAGGCGGCGCAGACTGAAAGTCATGGCCAATGCCGACAGCCCGCAGGATGCGCAGCGCGCGCTGAGCTACGGCGCAACGGGCATCGGCCTGTGCCGCACCGAGCGCATGTTCAATGCCACAGATCGGCTGCCTATCGTGCTGGAGATGATCGTCTGCCGACACGCTGGAACAGCGCCAGGAAGCGCTGGACAAATTGCTGCCGATCCAGCGCAGCGACTTCCAGGCGCTGTTCGAAGTGATGTCGCCGCGTCCGGTGACCATCCGCCTGCTCGACCCGCCCATCCACGAATTCCTGCCGACCGAAGGCCAACTGGTGTCCGATCTGGAACATCTGCGCCAGCTGCGCAGCACCGCACGAGGCGTGGATGTCCTGGTCGATACGATCCGACTGTTGTCGCCCAACGATGCGACTACGGTGCACGATATCCACACGCTCGCCGACTCGAGCGTGGTGGAAGCGGCGATCGCGAAGAAAGAGTCCATCCTGAAAAAAGTGCGCTCGCTGCACGAGGTCAATCCCATGCTGGGACACCGCGGGGTGCGTCTGGGCATCACCTTCCCCGAGATCTACTCCATGCAGATCCGCGCCATCCTGGAAGCCTCAGCTGCATGCACCAAACGCGGCATCGTCAACCATCCGGAGATCATGGTGCCGCAGGTCTGCACTTCGGAAGAATTGAAGGCCGTCAGGAAGATCGTCGACGACATCCGGCAACAGGTCGAAGCAGCAACTGGTCAGAAATTGAATTTCAAATTCGGCACCATGATCGAAGTCGTGCGCGCCTGCATGCGTGCCGACAAGCTGGCCGAGGAAGCGGATTTCTTCAGCTTCGGCACCAACGACCTGACGCAGGCGACGTTTTCCTTTTCGCGCGAAGATGCCGAGAACAAGTTCCTGCCGATGTACAACGCAGTGAAGATCCTGCGCGACAATCCGTTCGAGGTGCTGGATGTGCTGGGGGTCGGCAAGTTGATGGAGCTGGCCGTCAACTGGGGGCGTCAGGTCAAGCCGGAGTTGAAGATCGGCATCTGCGGCGAGCATGGCGGACATCCGGCCTCGATCAATTTCTGCCACCGCATCGGCCTGACTTATGTCTCCTGCTCGGCACCGCGCGTGCCCATCGCCCGACTTGCGGCTGCGCATGCGGCATTGAAGAACTGATGTGTGTAAGCGGGGAAGCCTGATCCGTCGCGAAGGCTATTGCGGATAGAACAGGAACAGCCGATAGCCGGTGGGCTTGAGGTCAGTGGTATCCATGTGCAGGGCGATTTCCAGCTCGCGATTTGCAGCGAGCCCCTTCGGCACTTCATTTCCCGCTTTCAGGTAATCCGCAGGACGGAACACGCGGCGCGCGACAGCGTGGCCTTGCAGGTCGGTGAGGGTGAGTTCCAGGCTGGGATAGCCTTGCGCGAAAGTGGCGCGGTTGTGCAACAGGGCATGCAGCGTGATCAGGTTGCTTTGCACTCGATCCGATTCCAGTTCGGAGGATTCGATGGACATCAGATCGTCCTTTTGAGGCAACTCGACGGTGCAACCGAGCAGAGAGCAATATTGCACCAGCAGAGGTTTGAGTCCCGGCAGCTGTGCGGCAAGTTCTATGCGAAAGAAGTAAGCGGCTTGTCCGAGGAGAGCTAGCGTCAACAGCGTTGCAGTAAGAATGCCGACCCAGCGGCGCCTGCGGGGAAGCTTGTGCGGCACTTCGTCGGTGAGTTCTTCGACGGACTGTATCTGTTGTGCCAGTGTGGTCGGCTCTGTCCAAACTTCGTCTTCAGGTGCTGATTCAGTGCGTTCGATACTCGGTGTTGCGACTTGCGGTTCAGCATCGATGGGCAAGCTGAGTTGCGGGCTGGGTTCGTCGTCCTGCAGGTGTTCGCCGGCGTTGAATACCAAACGGCAACGCCCGCAACGTACCAGGCCGTCATGTGCGTCGAGTTGTGCAGCGGTCACTTTGAAACGGGTGCCGCATTCAGGGCACTTGGTGACCTCAGTCATCTTTTTACGCCGGACAAACAACACCAACCGTCTTCCAGTACGGCGGGGTCGAGGTCGAACCACTGCGCGTAGATGCGCATCACCTCCTCAGCCTGTTCGGCGAGGATGCCGGAAAGCACGATGCGCCCGCCGGATTTGGTTGCGCCCGCCAGCAGCGGAGCCAGCGCGCGCAGCGGATTGGTGAGGATGTTGGCGACGACCACATCATATTGGGTGAGCGCTGTTCCCTCCGGCAGATAAAAATCTGCACGCACCTGATTCGCATCAGCGTTGTCGCGGCTGGCCACTACAGCCTGCGCATCGACATCCACACCGACGGCGCTACCCGCACCGAGTTTCATGGCAGCGATGGCGAGGATGCCGGAGCCGCAGCCGTAATCCAGCACCGACTCGCCACCATGCAGGTTGCTATCCAGCCAGCGCAGACACAGGCGTGTGGTGGGATGGCTGCCGGTGCCGAAAGCGAGGCCGGGGTCGAGCGCGATGTTGATGGCAGTGGGGTCGGTCGGCGTGTGCCAGGTCGGCACGATCCACAGGCGTTGCGAAATGCGGATGGGGTCGAACTGGGCCTGGGTCAGGCGCACCCAGTCGTTTTCTTCCAGTTTTTCGATGCTATGTTCGGGAAGCGTGGCAATGCCGAGCTCAGTACAGCATGCTTGCAGAATGCCCGCGACATCGGCATCGCTTTCGAACAGTGCATTGACCAGATTGTGCTGCCATACCGCAGACGTGGGTTCGCCGGGTTCGCCGAAGATGGCTTGCTCGTCCGGCGTATCGGCATCCGCATCCAGCATGTCCACCGACAGCGCGCCGTGTTCCAGCAGCGATTCACTCAGCGCCTCGGCGTAGTTGGCCTCGGCGCGCACCGACAACGTGAGCCAGGACATGTGTTACTTGCCCTTGGCTCGTTCTGCCAGCTTGTGTTCCAGGTAATGGATGCTGGTGCCGCCTTGCAGAAAAGCTGCATCCTGCATCAATTCCTGATGCAGCGGGATGTTGGTGTTGATGCCCTCCACCACCATCTCGGACAACGCTGTGCGCATGCGGGCGATGGCCTGCTCGCGCGTGTCGCCGTAGGCGATGATCTTGCCGATCATCGAGTCGTAATGCGGCGGGATGAAGTAGTTGTTATACACATGCGAATCGACGCGGATGCCGGGGCCTCCGGGCACATGCCAGTTGGTGATGCGTCCGGGCGAGGGCACGAAGGTATAAGGGTGTTCGGCATTGACGCGGCATTCGACCGCATGGCCACGGAACTGGATGTCCTTTTGGCGGAACGGCAGCTTCTCGCCCGCGGCGATGCGGATCTGCTGTTGCACGATGTCGATGCCGGTGATCATTTCGGTGACCGGGTGTTCGACCTGTACGCGGGTGTTCATTTCGATGAAGAAGAACTCGCCGTTCTCGTACAGGAACTCGAAGGTGCCAGCACCGCGATAGCCGATCTTGCGGCAGGCCTCAGCACAACGTTCACCGATCTTGTCGCGTAATTTCGAATTGAGATGCGGAGCCGGTGCTTCTTCGAGCACCTTCTGGTGGCGGCGTTGCATGGAGCAATCGCGCTCGCCCAGATACACGGCGTTGCCGTGCTGGTCGGCCAGCACCTGAATCTCGATATGGCGCGGGTTCTCCAGGAACTTCTCCATGTACACCATGGGATTGTTGAACGCCGCCTGTGCTTCGCTCTTGGTCATGGTCACCGCGTTGAGCAGTGCTGCTTCAGTGTGCACCACGCGCATGCCGCGTCCGCCACCGCCGCCCGATGCCTTGATGATGACCGGATAACCGATGAACTTGGCGATACGGATGATTTCAGCCGGGTCGTCCGGCAACGCGCCTTCCACGCCGGGCACGCAGGGTACGCCCGCTTTTTTCATGGCGATCTTGGCGGAGACCTTGTCGCCCATCAGGCGGATGGTCTCTGCGCGCGGGCCGATGAAGACGAAGCCGGATTTTTCCACGCGCTCGGAGAAATCGGCGTTCTCGGACAGGAAGCCGTAGCCGGGGTGAATGGCCTGTGCATCGGTCACTTCCGCCGCGCTGATGATGGAGGGGACGTGCAGATAACTATGGCTGGACGCGGCGGGGCCGATACATACGGATTCGTCCGCCAGCTTCACATACTTGGCATCGGCATCCGCCTCAGAATGTACGGCGACGGTCTTGATGCCCATCTCGCGGCAGGCGCGCTGGATACGCAGCGCGATCTCGCCGCGATTGGCAATGAGAATCTTTTCAAACATGATGGGGGTCTCCGGCGGAGCAGGGGTTCGGGGTTTGCGTTCGAACACTGGCATGGTGGTTTAGCCGATGATGAACAGCGGTTGACCGAACTCGACAGCTTGGCCGTTCTCGACCAGGATGGCTTTGATCACGCCAGCTTTGTCCGTTTCGATTTCGTTTAGCAGTTTCATCGCTTCGATGATGCACAGGGTGTCGCCTGCATTCACGCTCTGGCCGATGTCCACGAAGGACTTGGCGCCGGGAGACGGGGAGCGGTAGAAGCTGCCGACCATCGGGGATTTGACCACATGACCTTCCGGTACGGCGGGTGCCGCAGGAACTGCGGCAGCTGCGACGGGAGCGGGAGCGGCTTGCGGTGCGGCTGCATAGTGATGCTGCACAGGTGCTGAAACAGAACTCATGCGCGAGATGCGCACATGCTCTTCGCCTTCGGTCAATTCCAGTTCGGCGATGCCCGAGTTTTCGACCAGTTCGATCAGTGTCTTCAGTTTGCGTAGATCCATTTTTTAGCTCCTTACAGAATGTTGTAATGCAAATTGCAGTGCGAGTTCATAACCTGTTGCGCCCAAACCGCTGATCACGCCGACGGCGATATCGGAAAAATATGATTCCTTGCGGAACGCCTCACGGGCGTGCACGTTGGAAAGATGTACTTCAATGAACGGGATGGCGACCGCCGCCAGCGCATCACGTATCGCCACGCTGGTGTGGGTGAATGCCGCCGGGTTGATGATGATGAAGTCGGTACCGTCCGCACGTGCCTGTTGCACCCGCTCCACCAGAGCGCCTTCCGCATTGCTCTGGAAGTGTGCCAGCTTTGCGCCCTTCGCTTGGGCTAGTGCTGTCAACTTGGCGTTAATTTCGTCCAACGTGACGCGACCATACACCTCCGGCTCGCGTGCGCCGAGCAGGTTCAGGTTAGGGCCGTGCAGTACCAGAACGTTTTTCATGGGCGGCAGTTTGCCGCAAAATGGGTGAGTTTGTCCACCTTTTCGGTGGAATTAAGAAAAAGCAGCCTGTTTGCAAGGGGTTAGACGCCGTGGAAAAAATAGATCGTCAGAACGATGCCCAATGCGGCGACGAACAGGTTGGTGAAGACCCCGGGATCGGTTCGGTAGCCTTCAGGGATTTCGATCGGCTTCAGGGTTCGGAGCAACTGTTTGTATTGCACCGTGGAGAAGACGGCAACGAACACGCCCAGCAGCACGAAAGCCAGTCCGGTCCAAAAAGAGATTCCGCGTTGCAATGGCATAGTGTGTTGCGGCATAAGAATAGAGACGAACAGGCCGAAACGCTCGATGACGAAGCCGAATGCCATCAAGGAGAGGCTGGTGCGGTTCCAGGCGAGCAGGGTCCGTTCGGCGGCAAAAAAGACTCTTGGATCGTTCAGGTCGGACATCGCTTCTCCTTATATGTGGTTCTTACAGCCCCGCGTTTTTCAGAGATTGCAGAAACTGGTGTGCATCCTGATAGCCGGTCACGCGGAAGTCGGCCTGCTCCTTGCCTTGGGCGTCGAAGAACAAGGTGGCAGGCGGGCCGAACAACTGGAAGCGTTGCAGCAGTGCCTTGTCGTCGGCAGTATTGGCAGTGACATCGGCTTGCAACAATAGGGTTTTCTTCAATTTCGCCTGCACTTCCGCATCGCTAAAGGTGAAGCGTTCCATCTCTTTGCAGGAGACGCACCAGTCGGCGTAGAAATCCAGCATCACGGTCTGGCCCTTGGCCTGGGCGATGCGTGCATCCAGTTCTGCGCTGCTCTGCACGCGCTCGAAGCGCAGGGTGGCGGGTGCTTCGGCGGTGGCGCGGCCGATGTTGCCGAGCGGACGCAGGATGTCGCGCGCGCCGGACAGCGCGCCGATGAGGTAAGCCACGCCGAGCAGCAGGGCGAGGATGCCGACACCTTTGCCCAGCTTGTGCAACCCGCGGGCGTTATGCGGTAGCGGGTCAAGTGCATGCAATCCGATCGCCGAAAAGATCAGCAGCACCGCCCACAGCAGCATCTGTGCGGCCAACGGGATGACGGGGGAGACGATCCAGATCGCCATCGCCAGCATCATTACGCCGAAGAAGCGCTTCACTGCTTCCATCCACGCGCCCGCCTTGGGCAGCAATGTGCCTGCCGAGGTGCCGATGAGCAGCAGCGGTGCGCCCATACCCAATGCCAGAGCGAACAGCGCGGTTCCTCCCAACAGCGCATCGTGTGTCTGACTGATGTAGAGCAACGCTCCCGCCAAGGGAGCAGCGACGCACGGCCCCATGATGATGGCGGACAGCGCGCCCATGGCGAACACGCCCGAGAGATGGCCGCCGTGCAGCTTGTTGCTGGTGTCGGTGAGCTTGCTTTGCAGTGCGGAGGGCAACTGCAATTCGTAGAGACCGAACATGGACAGCGATAGCAGCACGAACAACGCCGCGAAGCTGCCCAGCACCCAGGGCGTTTGCAGTGCGTTGGAGATGAGATTGCCGGAATAACCGGCCGCTACGCCCGCGATGGCATAGGTGATCGCCATGCCCAACACGTAGGCCAGCGACAGGAGGAAGGCGTGCATATGGGTGATCTTGTGACCGCGACCGACGATGATGCCGGACAGGATGGGGATCATCGGGAACACGCAGGGGGTCAAGGCGAGCAGCAGGCCGGCGCCGAAGAAGAACGACACGATCAGCCAGAAGCTGCCGCTTTTGAAAAGGCTGGCGATCTGGGTGTTCTCATTCTTGGGGCTGTGCGGGGCTTCGATGGCAGCAGCAGGAGTTGCTGGAGCGGTCGCTGCGCTGACTGACTGCTCGAGTTCGATGTTGAAGGTCTTCACTATAGGTGGGTAGCACAATCCCTTGTCGCTGCACCCCTGGTAACTCGCGCTCAATACCACTGGCCTGGTTGCATTAGTCTTCTCCAGGGCGATCTCAGCCTGAAAGGATTGGTGATACACCTCGATCGTACCGAAATTGGGGTCGTCCTTGTTTTCGCCCTTGGGCAGCGTAATGCGTGCGATTCTGGTCTTGCCTTTGGCAACGCTGAAGCTGATCTTGTCGCGGTAAAGATAGTAACCGGGGGTGATCTTGAAGCTGGCGAGCAGCGTGTGCCGGTCGAGCGCATGCACATTCAAGGCGAAGGCCTGGTCGGCAGGCAAGAAGCTCGGTTGCTTGCTGCCGAAAGAAAGGAGATCAGCTTGCGCCAAAGGAGCAGCACACAACAGCACAACCAATAGCAAACGACGCATCATGTTCAATTCCTTGTTTCTGTTTCGACCCAGTTCAGATATTCCGGCAAGCCCGCGCTGATTGGAAACGCGATGATCTCCGGCAGTTCGTAAGGATGCAGTTTGCGCAATGCACTTTCCAGTCGCGGATAGGCGGCACGCGTGGTCTTGATGAGCAGCGGTACTTCGCTGGCACGTTCGATTTTGCCCTGCCAGCGGTAGATCGAGGTGCATTCGGCCAGCATGTTCACGCAGGCTGCGAGGCCTTCTGTTACCAGGGAAGCAGCGACGCGTTCCGCAGTTACGCGATCCGGCAGATTGGTGAGTACTAGCAGCACTTCGGTTCCGCTCATCGGACACCCACCCGCGCGCAACGCACGCCGAGTTGCAGCAGCTCATCCCACACATCGCCATGGCGCAAGCCTTTCACCAGTCTGTCGATCTGCGCCGCCTGACGCAAGGCACGTTCCGCGAAAGCCGGCGTGAAGCGGCGCACCGCGCGTTCCACCTGCTTTTGTTTCGCGCCCCACACGCGCGCATCGCGCAGTGCACCGGCGAGGTTACCGCTCTGCTGCATGGCGCGCGAGACTTTCGCCAGCGCACGGATGTCTTCCGCGATTGCCCACAGGATCAGCACCGTGGCAGTACCTTCCGCACGCAAGCCGTCGAGGATGCGCACATAGCGTTCGGCATCGCCTGCCAGCATCGCCTCGGACAGTTTGAATACATCGTAGCGCGCCACGTCCATCACCGAATCCTTCACCTGATCGAAAGTGAGCGGACCCGCCGGAAACAACAATGCGAGTTTCTGTATCTCCTGAAAAGCTGCAAGCAGATTGCCTTCCACTCGCTGTGCCAGAAACGCCAGCGTATCCGCATCGGCGGATTGACCCTGCCGTTTCATGCGCGCGGCGATCCACAAAGGCAACGCGGCAAGCGAGACCTCGTCGGCACTGATGATCGTGCCGTGCTGCTCCAGCGCGGAAAACCATTTGCTTTTCATCGCTGTGCCGTCGAGGCGCGGCAGCGAGATGAGGGTGAGCGTATCCGTGCTTGCATTCAGGCAATGGTCTTGCAGCGCCTGCGCGCCCTCTACGCCGGGCTTGCCGGAAGGAATGCGCAGATCGATCACCTTGCGTGAGGAGAACAGCGACATGCTCTGTGCACTGTTGCGCAGCTCCGCCCACTTGAAATGCTGTTCGGCGATGATCACTTCGCGTTCGGTGTAACCGGCTTCGCGCGCGGCAGCGCGTATGGCGTCCGCCGCCTCGATGGCGAGCAGCAGCGCCTCGCCGTGGATGACATACAGCGAACCCAGGCCCTTTTTCAAATGATGCGGCAGGTCGTCGCTGGTTATTCTCATGGCATTACTGGCTGCGGCCTGGCTCGATTCAGACGGCGCACGGCCTGCACCACGGCATCGCTGCGCATGTCTTTGTAGAGCAGCGCCTCTTCCTGTTCCTTGGCGAACACTTGCGTATCGTCATAAGTCAGGATGCGCGACAACATGATCTCGTCTGCGGGTAGCCAGTCGTTCTGCTTGTTGTCGTAGGCGCGCAGCGAGACGCGATAGACCAATTGATATTCCTGCACGCGACCGCTGCCGGAAAGCGACAGGATCTGCTTGGGCGGCGTCTGCTCATAGACTACTTCCAGCACCAGTTCGGCCTGGTCGGCAGCGCTGGTCAGCAAGATATTGTTGATGGCCAGGACGCGGCGCAGATCGGCAACGAAGGGTGTTTCGGCGGGGGCTTTCAAATACAGCGATTTGAACGTGAACTCGGTCCCGTTGAGGTTGTTGCCGCGCAAGTGGAAACCGCAAGCGGCCAGCGACAAAGTCGCCGCAAGTAACAGGAAGCGAGCCGCGTTCGTCATCAGATCACCACATTGATCAGGCGACCCGGCACGACGATGACTTTCTTTGCCGTGCCGCCCGCGAGTTGTTTCTGTACCGCTTCGTGTGCCAGTGCGAGTTGTTCCAGCGCGGCCTTGTCGGTGTCCTTCGCCACGCGCAGGCTGCCGCGCAGCTTGCCGTTGACCTGGATCACCAGTTCGATCTCATCTTGCACCAGTGCAGCCGGATCGGCCTTGGGGAAAGACTGGTCGCGCAGCTGGCTGCCTGCGCGCAATTCGGACCACAGCGATTCCGCGATGTGCGGCACGATGGGCGACAGCAGCAGCACGGTGTTCTCCAGCACCTCTTGTGCCACGCTGCGTGCAACTGCAGAGTTGTCATCGAACTTGCCCAGTGCGTTGAGCAATTCCATGCTGGCTGCGATGGCAGTGTTGAAGGTCTTGCGGCGACCGTAGTCGTCGTCGATCTTCTGGATGGTCTGGTGCAATTGCAGGCGCAGCGCCTTGGCGGCAGTACTCAGCTCGCCCCCGGCGTAGGCAGCGACCACGCCTTGCTCGACATGGTCGTGCACCGCCTTCCACACACGCTTGAGGAAACGGAACGAGCCTTCCACGCCCGCATCCGACCATTCCAGTTGCTGGTCGGGCGGCGCGGCGAACATCATGAACAGGCGCGCAGTGTCCGCGCCGAATTCATCGATGATGGCCTGCGGATCGACCCCGTTGTTCTTCGACTTCGACATCTTCTCGGTGCCGCCGATGATGACCGGCAGACCGTCGGCTATCAGCTTGGCGCCGATGGGGCGTGTTTTCGCATCCATCGCTACTTCCACCTCGGCGGGGTTGATCCACAGCTTCTTTCCGCCTTCCAGATCGCGGTAGAAGGTCGGCGCGACCACCATGCCCTGGGTGAGCAGGTTCTTGAACGGTTCGTCGCCTTGCACCAGACCTTCGTCGCGCATCAGCTTGTGGAAGAAGCGCGCATACAGCAGGTGCAGGATCGCATGCTCGATGCCGCCGATATATTGGTCCACCGGCAACCATTGTTGTGCCGCCGCCTTGTCCACCATGCCGGTATCGCACTGCGGGCTGGCGTAACGCGCGTAGTACCACGACGACTCCACGAAAGTGTCCATGGTGTCGGTCTCGCGGCGCGCCTTGCCGCCGCATTGCGGGCAGGTGCACTCGTAGAATTCCGGCATCTTCGCCAAGGGGGATCCGGCGCCGTCCGGCACCACGTTCTCCGGCAGCTTCACCGGCAACTGATCGTCCGGCACCGCCACATCGCCGCAAGTGGGGCAATGGATGATGGGGATGGGGCAGCCCCAGTAGCGCTGGCGCGAGATGCCCCAGTCGCGCAGGCGGAACTGCACCTTCTTTTCGCCCAGGCCTTTGGCGCTCAGGTCGGCGGCGATGGCGTCCACGGCTTGCGCCAGATTCAGGCCGTCGTACTTGCCGGAGTTCACGCACACACCTTGTTCTTTGTCGCCGTACCATTCGGCCCAGGCATCGGTGGAGAAACTCTCGTTCGCAACCTGGATGGATTGCTTGATCGGCAGGTCATATTTCTTGGCGAAGCCGAAGTCGCGTTCGTCGTGTGCCGGCACCGCCATCACCGCGCCTTCGCCGTAGCCCATCAGCACATAGTTGCCGACCCAAACCGGCACCTGTTCGCCGGTCAGCGGATGGGTGACTTTGATGCCGGTGTCCATGCCCTTCTTTTCCATGGTGGCGATGTCCGCTTCGGCCACGCCGCCCTGTTTGCATTCCTCGATGAACGCAGCGAGCTTGGCATTGCCTTGCGCAGCCTGCGTCGCCAGCGGATGTTCCGCCGCCACGGCGACAAAGGTCACGCCCATGATGGTGTCGGCGCGGGTGGTGTACACCCACAGCTTTTCATTTTCCCCATGCGGGAAGGCGAAGCGCACGCCGTAGCTCTTGCCGATCCAGTTGGCCTGCATGGTCTTCACCTGCTCCGGCCAGCCGGAAAGCGTGTCCAGATCCTTCAGCAGTTCATCGGCGTATTGCGTGATGCGGAAGAAATACATGGGTATCTCGCGCTTTTCCACCAGCGCGCCGGAGCGCCAGCCGCGCCCCTCGATGACCTGCTCGTTCGCCAGCACGGTGTGGTCCACCGGGTCCCAGTTGACCGTAGCGGTCTTCTTGTAGATCACGCCCTTCTTGAACAGGCGCGTAAACAGCCATTGTTCCCAGCGGTAATAGTCCGGCTTGCAGGTGGTGACTTCGCGCGACCAGTCCACGCCCAAGCCCAGCGACTTCAGCTGCTGCTTCATGTACTCGATGTTGGAGTAGGTCCAAGCGGCGGGCGGCACGTTGTTGGCCATCGCGGCGTTCTCGGCAGGCAGGCCGAACGCGTCCCAGCCCATCGGCTGCATCACGTTGTAGCCCTTCATGTGGTGGTAGCGGGAGAGCACGTCGCCGATGGTGTAGTTGCGCACATGGCCCATGTGCAGCTTGCCCGAAGGGTAGGGGAACATCGACAGGCAATAGTATTTCGGCTTCGGCGCTGGCTTCGTCGGCGCGGAATGTCTGTGTGGACTCCCACTGTTGCTGGGCGGCGGCTTCGATGTCTTTGGGGGAATAGTTCTGTTGCATGATGAGCGTTGTTATTTGGATGCGGTGCGAATGAGGCCGACATTATATCGGGAAGGCGCGCCCTGAGTGACCCGTTAGCGGCATCACGGGGGTTCTGCTAGAATCGCCGTCCAAAAATTTTATTCATATTGTTGAGGAGAGCTTTATGTCCGCAAAACACCCCGTCATCGCCGTCACCGGCTCGTCCGGTGCAGGCACCACCACCGTCAAGCGCGCGTTCGAGAACATCTTCCGCCGCGAAAAGATCAGCGCAGCCGTCATCGAAGGCGACAGCCTGCACAGCCTGGATCGCATGGCGTTCCGCGCCGCCGCCGCCGAGGCCGCCAAAGCGGGCAACCACTCGTTCAGCCATTTCGGTCCGGATGCCAACCACTTCGACAAGATCGAAGAGATGTTCAAGACCTATGGCGAGACCGGCATGTGCAAGCGCCGTTACTACGTGCACAGCGATGTAGAAGCAGCAGAGCACAACAAACACTTCAACCTGACCGACCTCAAGGCCGGCGTGTTCACCCCGTGGGAAGACATCGAAGCGGGCACCGACCTGTTGTTCTACGAAGGTCTGCATGGTTTGGCGCAAAATGAAGCAAAGAACGTCGATGCGGCAAGGCACGTGGATCTGGGCATCGGCGTGGTGCCGGTGGTCAACCTGGAGTGGATCCAGAAGATCCATCGCGACAAGGCAGAGCGCGGCTATTCCGCCGAAGCGACCGTGGATACCATCCTGCGCCGCATGCCGGACTACATCAAATACATCACCCCGCAGTTCTCGCGCACCCACATCAACTTCCAGCGCGTGGCAACGGTGGATACCTCCAACCCCTTCATCGCGCGCGACATCCCGACGCCGGATGAAAGCTTCGTGGTGGTTCGTTTCCGCGACCCCAAGGGCGTGGATTTCCCTTACATGCTCAACATGATCCCGAACTCGTTCATGTCCCGTGCCAACACCCTGGTGGTGCCCGGCGGCAAGATGAGCCACGCGATGGAAATCATCCTCGCGCCGATCATGCACGACATGATCGAGAACAAAAAGAAGTAAGAAATAAGGCACTGCATAACGCGGGGAATCAGGCGCAGCTTGATTCCCCGTTTCTTTTGGAAAAACGATGAATCTGCTGCAAGGCCTCAATCCCGAACAACGTGCCGCCGTCGAGCTGCCCGCCCAATCCGCGCTGATCCTGGCGGGCGCGGGCAGCGGCAAGACGCGCGTGCTGACCACGCGCATCGCCTATCTCATCAGCACCGGGCAGGTCAGCCCGCACGGCATCCTCGCGGTGACCTTCACCAACAAGGCGGCGAAGGAGATGGTGACGCGCCTGTCGGCGATGCTGCCGATCAACACGCGCGGCATGTGGATCGGCACCTTCCACGGCTTGTGCAACCGCATGCTGCGCGCGCATTACCGCGAGGCGAATCTGCCGCAGACCTTCCAGATCCTCGATTCCGGCGACCAGCTCGCCGCCATCAAGCGGCGGATGAAGGAGCTGAATGTGGATGACGAGAAGTATCCGCCGCGCGAGATGCAGAACTTCATCAGCGGCAGCAAGGAGCAGGGGCTGCGCGCGCACGAGGTGGAAGCCTACGATCCCTACACGCGGCGCAAGGTGGAGGTGTTCGCCGAATACGACGCGCAGTGCCAGCGCGAAGGCGTGGTGGATTTTTCCGAACTGCTGTTGCGCTGCTACGAGCTGCTGTCGAGAAACACAGCGTTGCGCGAGCATTACCAGGAGCGCTTCAAGCACATCCTGGTGGACGAGTTTCAGGATACCAACCCGCTGCAATACCGCTGGCTGAAGTTGCTGGCCGGAAAGAGCAATGCGCTGTTCGCGGTGGGCGACGACGACCAGTCCATCTATGCGTTCCGCGGTGCGAACGTGGGCAACATGCAGGAGTTGCTGCGCGACTTCCATGTCGAGAACGTGATCAAGCTGGAGCAGAACTACCGCTCGCACGGCAACATCCTCGATGCCGCCAACGCGCTCATCAGCAACAACCGCAACCGCCTCGGCAAGAATCTGTGGACTTCGGAAAGCGGCGGCGAACAGTTGCGCGTGTATGAAGCCGAGACGGATGTGGACGAAGCGAAATTCATCGTCGAGGAGATCCAGCAGCTCAAGCGCGAGGGGGTGAACCTCACCGAGATAGCCTTGCTGTACCGCTCCAACGCGCAGTCGCGCGTGCTGGAACATGCGCTGGTGTCGGCGGGATTGTCGTACCGCGTGTACGGCGGGTTGCGCTTCTTCGAGCGGCAGGAGATCAAGCACACGATGGCCTACCTGCGCCTGATGGAGAACACCGACGACGACAACGCGCTGCTGCGCATCATCAACTTCCCCACGCGCGGCATCGGTGCGCGCAGCATCGAGCAGCTGCAGGAGGCGGCGCAACACAACACCACCACGCTGTGGGATGCGGCGGCGCGCGCGGGCGGCAAGGTCACCGCCTTCGTCGGGCTGATCGAGTCGTTGCGCAGCGCCACGAAGGACCTGCCGCTGCCGGAGATCGTGGAGCACGTGCTGCAACACAGCGGCCTGGTGGCGCATTACCAGAACGAAACCGGCGCGAAGAAACGCGAGGCGGAAGAGCGGCTGGAGAACCTGAACGAACTGATCAATGCGGCCACGCTGTTCGTGCACGAGAACGAGGACGACAGCCTGACCGCCTTCCTTACCCACGCCTCGCTGGAATCGGGCGAGCATCAGGCGGGCGACAGCGAAGATGCGCTACACCTGATGACGGTGCATGCCGCGAAGGGGCTGGAGTTCCACACCGTGTTCATCACCGGGCTGGAAGAAGATCTGTTCCCGCACCAGAACAGCCAGAATGTGGACGGCGGTCTGGATGAAGAGCGCCGCCTGATGTACGTGGCGATCACCCGTGCCAGACGCCGCCTGTATCTCACCTTTGCGCAAAGACGCATGCTGCACGGGCAGACGCACTACGGCAGGGTGTCGAGTTTCTTGCGCGAGTTGCCGGAAGAATTGCTGCACTGGATCACGCCGAAATTCAGTGCACACAAGACGTTCGCAACCGGCAGCTACGAGACGAACAGTTACGCCAAGGCGTTTAGCTCCACACCGCTGGAAAAGGCACCTCCCGCGCCGAGCGCGATGTGGCGCATCGGCCAGCGCGTGTTCCACCAGAAATTCGGCGAGGGCGTGGTGACGGATACCGAAGGCGGCGGCAACGAGGGGCGCGTGCAGGTCAACTTCAAGCGCGCGGGCAGCAAATGGCTGGCGCTGGAATACGCAAAACTCACCGTCCTCTGAGGCCGTGCCGGATGAGCCTGGCATCCGGCACGGACAGGCGCTGACTCTCATCGAAGCAAGCTGACGCTGTCAGGGCGGCAGTGGTTGAATATTAGAATATGATAATATTCCACCCGTCCCAACCTTCAGCAGGAGCCTTCTATGAGCAAGTCATTCAAAACCATCACGCAGGACATCAGCAAAGCACTCACCACCTTCCGCAAAGAAGCCTCCGCACCGATGGCGGGTTTCGACACGATGGCCAAATCGGCTATGGCAGAAGGGGTGATCTCGGCGCTGGACAAGGAATTGATCGCGACCGCGATTGCCGTGGCGACACGCTGCGACGGCTGCATCGGTTTTCATGTGCGCGCCCTGGTGCGCATGGGTGCGACGCGCGAGCAGATCAACGAGATGCTGGCAGTGACGGTGTATATGGGCGGCGGCCCGTCGCTGATGTATGCAGCGGAAGTATTGAACGCCTTCGAGGAATTCCAGCCGGCGTAATCAGTTGGTCGGCGGCGGGAAACTAGCCGCCAGCTTGTCCGGCACTTCGCATTTGGCGGCTTGTGCGGACGCGCTGAATTCCAGCACTGCGGTGATCATCACCATGATCAATGTCGGCATCAGCGCGATGCGCGTGAGCGCCGTCCACAGGATGTGCCCCATGTTGGCATCGTGCGCGCTGAGGCTGATCAGCCAGGCGATGAAGATCAGTGCCGCCGTGATCGCATAACCCAGCATCAGCAACTTGCAGCGGGTGAAGGCGAACTTCCAATGCATATCGACGAACCAGCTCGTGGTCTTTTGGCTGCGCAGGTAGATGTAGGCGATGAGCGTGCCGGAACAGGCGAGCGGAATCAGCAGCCCGATCATGCCGATCTTCAGGCCGATCACCGCCGGAGTCATAAACAGGTCGAACAGGAACAGGCCGGACACGAACAGGTTGTGCGGAACTTGCGCGCGTTTGATTTCGCTGTCGCTGGCCTGATATTTCATTGGGTCAATTGCCGCCTGCGGTGTTGTCTTCGGCAACGGCGGGCGCCGCCTGCGGCTGGTCCAGCCACGGGAAGATATTGCGATAGCTGACATACAGCGAGGTCAGTCCGAGCGGCAACAACAGGATCATGCCGAGGCCGAACGGCAGTATGCCCAGCAGCAGCGCGAACAGTTGCATGATCAGGCTATACACCATGTAGGGCAGGATGTTGCGTATGGTGCCGGTGAAGCTGGCGCGCAATGCGGCAAGCGGGGTCAGGCCGCTGAAGAACACCAGGATGGGCGCATATTGCCACGCCATGACCAGCAGCATCACCAGCGTAAAGCCCAGCAGCATGGCGAAAGCGACGCTGCCGCCCGTGGTGGAGATGGCCTCCATCAGCACTTGCGGATTCTCCGTGGCTTGCACCTGCTCCATCAGTTTGGTGAATGCGTCACCGCCGACATAGACCATGACGGCAGACGCGAGCAGCAAGCCCAGCATCAGGAACGCGCCGAGCGAGATCAGGCTGGTGGTGTGCTGCCTGAACCCGGCGAACAAATGCGTCAGCTCGACCTCTTCATCCTCCTCCAGCGCGCGGCAGACGCGCATATAACCGGCCAGCAGGACCGGCGCAAGCACGACCGCCAGCAAAGGGCCGATGCCCGGTACCAGCAGCGAGAGGAAGATGCACAAGGCGCCGATCAACGCGGTGACGATGCTCAACAGCGGGTTGCACATGATGAGCTGGTAGCCTTGCTTGATCCAGATCCAGCCGCGCGCGGCGTTCAATTTCTTTATTTCCATTTCGTTTTCTCTTAGATCCAGACAGCGTGTTCAGTGGCGATGTGATTCTGCAGAATGCGTTTGAATTGATCCGGGTCGTGCGCATGCACCATCTCGCCGTCGCGCGGCAGGTGCAGGTCATACAGGCGCGAGATCCAGAAACGCAACGCGGCCAGGCGCAAAGCCAGCGGCCATGCTGCGGCTTCCTGTGCGGTGAACGGGCGTGCGGACTGGTAGGCCTTCAGCATGGCACGTGTGCGTGGCGCATCCAGTTTGCCCTCGGCGCTCATGCACCAGTCGTTGACGGTGATGGCCACATCGTAAAGCAGCGCATCGGTGCAGGCGAAATAGAAATCGATCAGGCCGCCGACACGTGCGCCGTCCATCAGTACATTGTCGCGGAACAGGTCGGCATGGATCACGCCGCGCGGCAGGTCGTTCAGCGGGCGGGCTGCGTGCAATGCGACTTCGCTTTCCAGCAGCGCCGCATCTTGCACGGACAGGAATTTCTTCACTTGCTGCGCAGCTTCGGCACGCCACGCCGCTCCGCGCGGATTGGGCATTTCGCTGTCGAAGCTCTGTCCGGCGCAGTGCATCTGTCCCAGCATCGCGCCGACGGCCGCGCAATCAGCTGTGGTCGGTTGTGTCACCGACTTGCCGGAAAGCCGGCTGACGATGCAGGCGGGCTTGCCGTTCAGCTCGCCCAGAAAACGATTGTGGCGATCCGCAACGGGCGCCGGGCAGGGGATGCCGTGCCGTGCCAGATGCGACATCAGGTTGAGAAAGAACGGCAGTTCGTCGGGAGTCAGCTTCTCGAACAGGGTCAGCACGAAACGCCCGTTGCTGGTGGTGACGAAATAGTTGGTGTTCTCGATGCCGGCAGGGATGCCCTGCAACTCCAGCAACGATCCCAAGGAATAATTGGATAGCCAGGCAGTGATGTCGGCTTCGGTGACGCGGGTAAAAACAGCCATGCAGTCAGTCTCAGAAGTTAAACATGCGCAGCGATTCGTTCGCCTCCTCGCCCGCTTGTGGGATAACCAGCCACTTGCCCGCTTGCGGGCTTAGTGGATTGGCTAGTAGTTCCACCAGAGGATTGAGGAGAGGGAACGGGCATGGGCATGTTCATTGATAGGGGGCGAATTGCTTGCCCGTTAGAAGCTTTTGATGATCCAGCGCGGCACGCGCAGACCGGAGTCCAGACCGTCCTGGCGCGCGAACTTGCCGTCGCCGCGATCGTCCACCAGGTAATAAGGCACGCCGTGCTTGGGCGTGATCTTGATCATGTACAGCTTGCCGTTGGCGCGGAATTCCTCGACGGTCTGCTCGGTCTGTTTGGAGATCGTGACCTGCGGTTCGTCCACTGGCTCGTCCGCGTTCGTCAGTTGAGGTGTCGGAGCAGCTGTCTTTGCGGCTGGTTCCGGTTGTGCCGCAGACACGCTGAAGCTCAGGCAAACGAGAGATAAAAATGATAAGAGGCGCATGATATTTTCCTGTGAGGAATGGTAGGCGGATTCTATCCGATACTCGTCAAAGATTAAGCTGGATCTCGAGTTCGGCTGCCGATGGCTCGAAGCCGCGAGACTCGTAGTGTTTGAAGATGGCGGCCACGATCTGGTCCGGCTCGTCGATGACCTGGATCAGGTCCATGTCATGGGCGGCGATCATTTTCTCCTCCAGCAACGCTGTCTTGAACCACTCCACCATGCCGCCCCAGAACTTGCTGCCGACCAGGATGATGGGCATGCGCCGTGTCTTGCCGGTCTGCACCAGCGTCAGCGCTTCCATCAGCTCGTCCAGCGTGCCGAAGCCGCCGGGCATCACCACATAGGCGCTGGCGAACTTGACGAACATCACCTTGCGCGTGAAGAAGTGGTGGAAGGTCTGGCTGACGTTCTGGTACGGGTTGTTGTGCTGCTCGTGCGGCAACTGGATGTTGAGGCCGACGCTGGGCGATTTGCCGTAGAACGCGCCCTTGTTGGCCGCTTCCATGATGCCGGGGCCGCCGCCGGAGATGACCGCGAAGCCGGCATCGGACAGCAGGCGCGCGATCTCTTCGGTCAGTTTGTAATAGGGGTGATCGTGCGGCGTGCGTGCGCTGCCGAAGATGCTGACCGCCGGGTGGATGTTGTTCAGGCGTTCGGTCGCCGACACGAATTCTGACATAATGCCGAACACCCGCCACGACTCCTTCGACTGCATCAATTCGGGCGCTTGTGCGGGTGGCAGTTTCAAATTGTTGTTCATTGCGGATCCCTAAATGATGAAAACCTTGTTGTTGGTGGACGGCTCGTCTTACCTGTATCGCGCCTTCCATGCCATGCCGGATTTGCGCAGCCCGCAGGGCGAACCGACCGGTGCCATCTATGGCGTGCTCAACATGCTGCGCAAGTTGCGCGCCGATTACCCGGCGGATTATAGCGCCTGCGTGTTCGATGCGAAGGGCAAGACATTCCGCGACGACTGGTATCCCGAATACAAGGCGCACCGCCCGCCGATGCCGGACGACCTGCGCCTGCAGATCGAACCGTTGCACGAAGTGGTGGCGGCGGCAGGCTGGAACATCCTGATGGTGGACGGCGTGGAGGCCGACGACGTGATCGGCACGCTGGCGCAGCAGGCATCACAGAGCGGCGTGCGCTGCATCGTCTCCACCGGCGACAAGGACCTGACGCAACTGGTCAATCAACACGTCATGCTGGTCAACACCATGAGCAACGAAGTGCTGGACGAAGCGGGCGTGCTGGCCAAGTTCGGCGTGCCGCCAGAGCGCATCGTGGATTACCTGTCGCTGGTGGGCGACACGGTGGACAACGTGCCGGGCGTGACCAAGTGCGGCCCCAAGACCGCGGTGAAATGGCTGACCCAATACGGCACGCTGGAAAATCTGCTGGCACATGCCGACGAAGTCGGCGGCGTGGTCGGCGACAACCTGCGCGCCGCGCGCGACTGGCTGCCGCAGGGCCGTCGCCTGGTCACGGTGAAATGCGATGTGGCGTTGGACAAGCGCTTCGACGAACTGGCGGCTCCCGCTGCGGACGATGAGCAGATGCGCGTGCTGTTCGAGCGCTTCGGGTTCAAGAGTTGGCTGCGCGAAGTTGCAGGAGAAGCTCCTGCGAAAAAAGCCAGTCCGTCTGTTGTGCCGCGACAATTCGAACAACCCGCGTTGCCGACGTCTGCCAACGACACCTCCAATTACGAAGCCATCCTCACCGATGCCCAGCTCGACGCCTGGCTGGAAAAACTGATGGCAGCCCCGCTGGTGAGCCTGGATACCGAGACCACCGGCCTCGACGAGATGACCGCGCAACTGGTCGGCATCTCGTTCTGCATCGAAACGCATCACGCCGCCTACCTGCCGCTGGCGCACCATTACCCCGGCGCACCGGACCAGCTCAACCGCGAACACGCGCTGCAAAAACTCAAGCACTGGCTGGAAAGCGCCAGCGCACAAGAAGCTGGGGCAGAACCTCAAATACGACCAGCACATCTTCGCCAATCACGGCATCGCGCTGGCGGGCATCGCCGAAGACACGCTGCTGCAATCCTACGTGCTGGAATCGCACAAGCCGCACGACATGGGCAATCTCGCGCTGCGCCATCTCGGGCTTTCCACCATCAGCTATGCCGACGTGGTGGGCAAGGGCGCGAAGCAGATCGGCTTCGACCAGGTCGATCTCGACACCGCCACGCGCTACGCGGCGGAGGATGCCGACATCACGCTGCAACTGCACCAGACCTTGTCGCCGCCAGCTGCAAGGCCGTCTGCAGGAGGTGTACCGCGACATCGAACTGCCGGTGCGCGAGGTGCTGTTCAAGATGGAGCGCAACGGCGTGCTCATCGACAGCGCCAAGCTGGCGAGACAAAGCCACGAGCTGGGCGAGAAGCTGATGGCCATCGAGTCGCAGGCATTCATTGCGGCAGAGCAGCCGTTCAACCTGAATTCGCCCAAGCAGATCCAGGAGATCCTGTTCGACAAACTCGGCCTGCCGGTTAAAAAGAAAACGCCGAGCGGCACGCCTTCCACCGACGAAGAAGTGTTGCAGGAACTCGCGCTCGATTACCCGCTGCCCAAGCTGCTGCTCGAATATCGCGGCATGGCAAAACTCAAATCCACCTACACCGACAAGCTGCCGCAGATGGTGAATGCCAGGACCGGGCGCGTGCATACCAGCTACTCGCAGGCGGTGGCGGTGACCGGGCGTCTGGCCTCCAGCGATCCCAACCTGCAGAACATCCCGGTGCGCACGCCGGAAGGCCGCCGCATCCGCGAAGCGTTCATCGCGCCAGCCGGTTCGCGCATCGTGTCGGCCGACTATTCGCAGATCGAGCTGCGCATCATGGCGCACCTGTCCGGCGACGAAGGCTTGCTCAAGGCGTTCGCCAGCCGGCGAAGACATCCACCGCGCCACCGCCGCCGAAGTGTTCGGCGTGCCGCTGGACGGTGTGAGCAGCGAACAGCGCCGCTACGCCAAGGTCATCAACTTCGGCCTCATCTACGGCATGTCCGCCTTCGGCTTGGCCAGCCAACTCAACATCGAAAACAGCGCCGCCAAGCAATACATCGACCTCTACTTCGCGCGCTACCCCGGCGTGAAGCGCTACATGGACAGCACGCGCGAACAGGCGAAGAGCGCAGGGCTTCGTCGAAACGTGGTTCGGGCGCCGCCTGTGGCTGCCCGAGATCAACGGCGCGAACGGCATGCGCAGACAAGCCGCCGAACGCGCCGCCATCAACGCACCGATGCAAGGCACCGCTGCCGACCTCATCAAGCTGGCGATGATCGCCGTGCAGGACTGGCTGGAAAAAGAAAAGCTGCAAACGAAGCTCATCATGCAGGTGCACGATGAACTGGTGCTGGAAGTGCCGCAGGCGGAATTGGCGCTCGTGAAAGAGAAGGTGCGTGAGTTGATGTGCAATGTGGCGGAGTTGAAGGTGCCGCTGGAGGTGGGGTTGGGCGAGGGCGGGAATTGGGATGAGGCGCATTAGATATTGCGCTCCGTCATTGAAGGAACTACTAGCCATTCGACTAAGCTCGCAAGCGAGCAAGTCGCTGGTTATCCGGCGGAGGCCGGAATCCAGTAAAGATCAACACCGTCGGGGGTAGCCCGACAGCTAGTTACTTTCTTTTGCTTCGCCAAAAGAAAGTAACCCAAGAAAAGGCGACCCCGGTTTGCCGCCCCTGCGGGGTTCCCTGCGTTGCTCGACTGGTCAGGCGGCTGCGGAACTCGCGCTACGCGCTCAGACAGTCCTCGCCGACTACCCCTGACCAGCCTGCGCTACTCGGCGGCGCACAGGGGAGGGAAGGAAAAAGTCAAAACCAGATGGAGGGCAACAAGTTGTTTATCATCTGAACATGCCATTGCAATAGCAATTTCCTTATTAGTTTGTAGATAATATATTTCGCATGGAACACCCCATTTATAAATACATGACGAAACAATATGCTCTGAAGTTTCTTCAGAGTGGTGAAGTCAAAATTGGTACTTTGTACGGTTATAGAAATATTGAGTTACTTGGCCCAGAAGTTGGCGATACGGAAGAAGGGCTGAAGTACTTATTCACGACAGGTCACACAGAAATTGATACCGCTGTCCCATCAGGTATCCCCGATTTTCTAAAACCCCACATTCGCGTTTCCGGTGAAAACCGTCTTCAACTCATTGCAGCTAAGGGTATAGAGGCCTCCGTTGAGGAACAGGACAGTTATGTATTTTGTGGGACTCATGAGTTTGATCGTATTGCAATGAAAAGCCTTGGATATGATTCATGCGTAAAGATTATTTCCCCCTCAAAATTTTTTCATGCGATAACACGCAAACTAAAGCATGCATCGCATTTCCTGGGGCCAGCTAAAGTAGATTACTCGGGTAGACGGTTTGAGCATCTGTTAGACACGGGCATTTCACCAGCTTTTCTCAAAGATCAGAAATATGCACAACAGAAAGAAATTCGTGTTGTTTGGCCTTCGGTAAGTCAGCCAATTAAGCCTGTTGTGGTGGTGGCAAGAAAAGCAGCAAAAGTATGTGAATTAATAAAATAGCTGCGTAGGGTGGGCACGAAGTGCCCACGCTGTGGTTTTGGTTTTTGACTTTCCTTCCCCTGTGCGCCGCCGAGTAGCGCAGGCTGGTCAGGGGTGGTCGGCGAGGACTGTCTGAGCGCGTAGCGCGAGTTCCGCAGCCGCCTGACCAGTCGAGCAACGCAGGGAACCCCGCAGGGGCGGCAAACCGGGGTCGCCTTTTCTTGGGTTACTTTCTTTTGGCGAAGCAAAAGAAAGTGACTAGCTGTCGGGCTACCCCCGACGGTGTTGGTTACGAATTTCCAGATTAGCGGGCTTCGCCCATCCTTCGATACGGCTGCGCCTACTCAGGACGAACGGCATGGTGTGGTTCTCAGCACGAACGGTTTCAGACGGTCACTTCGAACGAATCGACCACAAATACAACTCCTCCACCTTCGCCCTCGCCCAAGGCGTCCTGCGCAAAAACTTCAAACTGGATTTGACGCTGGGGTCGTGCGTGAAGCAGCGCACGGGCACGGCCTCGGCCATCGCTTCCCAGCCCATGCTCTCCGAGAGTTGGGTGACGATCATCTCAAGGGTGATGCCGTCCAGGGTGGGGCGGCTTGCGGGTTTTTTGTTGGAGTCCATGTTGGGATTTTACAGGTGAACGCCAGGCCTGAGCGTTTACAATGCAGCCCTTCGTTTCCAAGATATCCCTCACATGACCGACCCCGTCCGTCTCGCCAAACGCCTTGCCGAATTAGTCCCCTGCTCGCGCCGGGAGGCGGAGCTGTATATCGCCGGGGGCTGGGTGCTGGTGGACGGGCAGGTGGTGGAAGAGCCGCAGTTCATGGTGTCGCAGCAGAAGGTCGAGCTGCACCCCGATGCCACCCTCGTCCCGGTGGAGCCGGTGACCATCCTGTTTCACCAGCCTTCCGATGCGGACATGAATGCCGTCTCCGTGCCGCAACTGATCTGCGCCGATACGCGCGCGGCGGACGACCGTTCCGGCATCCACCTGCTCAAGCAACACTTCATTCGTTTGACGCAGGGCACGCCGCTGGAGATACATGCCAGCGGCTTGACGGTGTTCACACAGGACTTCCGCGTGACGCGCAAGCTGACCGACGATGCCGCCACCATCGAGCAGGAATATGTCGTGGAAGTTGCGGGTGAGCTGATCGCCGACGGGCTCAAGCTGCTCAACCACGGGCTCAGTTATAACGGGAAGGCGCTGCCCCCGATCAAGGTCAGCTGGCAGAACGAAACCCGGCTGCGCTTCGCGCTCAAGGGAGTGAAACCCGGCCAGATCGCGCACATGTGCAAAGTCGTCGGGCTACAGGTGCTGTCTATGAAGCGGCTGCGCATCGGGCGCGTGTCGATGGGCAAATTGCCGCTGGGGCAATGGCGCTATTTGCTGCCGTATGAGAAGTTCTAAGTCAGGATGGGGTTGTGGCGGAATTGGACGAAGCACCTTGAGCGTACTTCGTCCCTGTCTGTCAGCGGAAGAATTTTTTGAGTGCGGTGCTCATCCAGCCAGAGGCAACAGGCTCGGCTGACTGTGCTTCGATGCCAAGCGCCTTGATCACGCATTCGGCGTAGTCGGCATCGTCGCCCTTGATGTGGTTGACCAGCCACGTCTGCAGCATGGTGAGGATATCGGCTGCGACGTCTTCGCCATTCGCTGCGCGTTTTTGAAATTCGGCGACGCGCTTGACGAATATTTCGTGCACGCGTTTATGCGCCTTTACAAACGGGTAGCCGGCCCGTTCCTGTAATTCCTCTTCGAAGCTGAAATGCGACAGGGTGTAATCCACCAGTTCATTGAGCACATGGTTCACGGCAGCGGTGTCTGCCTTGGCGATGGCTGAGTCCAGATTGTTGATGTAGTCGACAATGCGCCGGTGTTGCTTGTCGATGACCTCGATCCCTGTGTCCAAGTCTTTGGACCAGTGCAGGTATGCCATAATCTCCTCCTAGTGAAACTGTAGTATTTTTTATGTGCTGCGGTGCGGCATTCTTTCTTACCCATGCCCTTGCGTCAACCAAAATGAGTCTTACTATCCCATGCGGGCTTGAGCGATGAGCGCTCACCCCTCTCCTCACGCACGTACTTTGCTGCGCCGCTACCTGCTGGTGGTGTATGTGCTGCTGCTCGTGTACGCCAGCCTGTCGCCGTTCTCCGGCTGGCAGGAGCAGGGCTTGGAGTTCTGGGCGGTGCTCACATCGCCCTTGTGGCAAACCTATACCGCCTTTGATGCGCTCACCAATTGGCTCGCCTACTTGCCCTTCGGATTTTTGCTGGCGCTGACGTTGCGTATCCGTTTCACTGGCGGACGCAGTCTGCTGCTGGCCACCCTGGTCGGTGTGCTGTGTTCCGCCATGTTCGAATATTTGCAGATGTATCTGCCCAGCCGCATCAGCTCCAATGCCGATGTGCTGAGCAATGGTCTGGGCGCATTCAGCGGCGCCTTGCTGGCGTGGGCGATTGCGCCGCGCGCCTGGTTCGTGCGCGCCACGCACTGGCGCATCGCATTGTTCCAGCGCGGACCCGGCGTGGATTTCGGCTTGGCGCTGGTGATGCTGTGGATGTTCGCGCAGATCAATCCCTCGCTGCCGATGCTGGGCAACGTGTTCATCACCGAAGCCGCCCACCGCATCTTTATGGCGATGCCGGAAGAGCCGTTCAACATATGGGAAAGCGCGGCCGTGGCGTTGAACCTGCTGATGATCGGCTTGCTGCTGCACACCTTGTTGCAGGCGCGCCGCCATGCGGTAGTCGCACTGACATGGATCCTGTGCGCGGTCGCGCTGGCCAAGTTCATCGCGGCGGCAGTGCTGCTCAAATCCTGGGCCTTGCTGTTGTGGCTCAACAGCGAAGCGATGCTGGGCATCGTCGTCGGCCTGCTGCTGATGTGGGGGATGAGCTGGCTGCGCAGGCCGCTTCTGCTGTGGATGGCTGTCTGTGTCGCGCTGTGCTACCTCGTGCTCGCCCTGTGGGTGCTGGATAGCGGCACACCTTCCGCCGCGATGCGCTTGTATCAATGGCGCTACGGACATCTGCTGAACTACAACGGCCTGTCGCAAACGGTGTCGGTGATGTTCCCGTTGCTGTTGCTGGTGTACTTCGGCTGGGCACGCAGGCGTTTATAATCGGACCATAGGAGCGAGCCATGAGTAATTATTTCGACAAGCATGTTTTTTTCTGCACCAACCAGCGCGAGGACGGCAGCGATTGCTGCAACAACCACGGCGCGCAAAAGGCGCGCGACTACGTCAAGAACAAAGTCAAAGAGCTGGGCATCTCCGACCGGCAAAACAAGATACGCATCAACTCGGCAGGCTGTCTGGATCGCTGCGACGACGGCCCGGTGCTGGTGGTGTATCCCGAAGGCGTCTGGTACACCTTTGTCGACGAACGCGATCTGGACGAGATCATCGAAGAGCATCTGAAGCATGGGCGCGTGGTGGAACGGCTGAAGATCTGATGGCGATCGCACTGCAAAAGTTTTCTGTAGTCGGCACGGCCGGGCATCTCGAAGGTCTCGTGCATATGCCGGATGACATCCCGTGCTGCCATCGCGGTGGTGGCGCATCCGTTGCCGACCATGGGCGGCACCATGGAGAACAAGGTGGCGGTGATGCTGGCCAGGACCTTCGCCGAACTGGGCTGCGTGACGCTGCGTTTCAATTTTCGCGGCGTGGGCGCGAGCGAAGGTGAGTTCACCGGCGGCGACGGCGAAGAGCAGGACATGATCGCCGTTGTGCGCTATGCGCAGGAACAGTTCGGCGAAGAGTTGCCCCTGCTGCTCTCCGGTTTCTCTTTCGGCGGCTATGTCGCCGCGCGTGCCGCGCAACACTTGCAGCCGCAGCATCTGGTGCTGGCCGCTCCGGCGGTGGGTCGTTTCGCCATGCCGGCGGTATCGCCCGACACGCTGGTCATCCACGGCGAGCACGACGACGTGGTGCCGCTGGCGGATGCGCTGGAGTGGGCGCGCCCGCAGCACCTGCCCATCGTGGTGCTGCCGCAGGCCGAGCATTATCTTTCACGGACGCCTGACGCAACTGCGCGACATCGTGAAGCGGCATTTCACCGGAGTCGAGTTGTGAGGAAAAGAAACAATCTAGCCACAGAGACCACAGAGCACACAGAGAAAAGCAAAACGCAGTCCTCTCTGTGTGCTCTGCGGTCATCTGTGGGTCTCTGTGGCAAAAAGGTTTTAAATGAATCCAGTCATTCAAGCAACAGGCCTGCAAAAATCCTACGGCGGCCAGCGCGTGGTGGACGGTCTCGACCTGTCCATCCGCAAGGGCGAATGCTTCGGCCTGCTCGGACCCAACGGCGCGGGCAAGACCACCACGCTGCGCATGTTGCTGGGGCTGATCACGCCGGATGCAGGCACGGCCACGCTGCTCGATCTGCCGGTGCCGCAGGCGGCGCGCGAGGCGCGCATCCGCGTCGGCGTGGTGCCGCAGATGGACAATCTCGATCCCGACTTCACCGTGGCGGAGAACCTGCTGGTGTACGGGCGCTACTTCGGCTTGCAGGACAGCGAGATCGAGGCGCGCATCCCGTCGCTGCTGGAATTCGCCAGCCTCACCCAGCAAGCGCGATGCGAAAGTGCCGACGCTGTCCGGCGGCATGAAGCGGCGCCTGACCCTGGCGCGCGCGCTGGTGAACGATCCCGATGTGATCTTCCTCGACGAGCCGACCACCGGGCTCGATCCGCAGGCGCGCCATCTCATCTGGCAACGGCTGCGCGAACTGACGCAGCAGGGCAAGACGCTGCTGCTCACCACCCACTTCATGGACGAGGCCGAGCGCCTGTGCCATCGCCTCGCGGTGCTGGATAACGGCAGACTCATCAGCCAGGGTTCGCCGCGCGAATTGATCGAGCAAAACATCGAGCCGCAGGTGGTGGAAGTGTTCGGCGAGACTTCCGCGCACTGGGCGAATGAACATGCTGCAAAATATTCGCAACGCTTCGAGGTCAGCGGCGAGTCGGTGTTCTGCTACGTGCAGGATGCGCAGCCGCTGGTGGCGCATCTGCAGGCGCAAAGCGAGTTGCGTTACCTGCATCGTCCGGCGAATCTGGAAGACGTGTTCCTGAAACTGACCGGCCGGGAGATGCGCGAATGAATTTCAAGCCAATTCATCGCAATCCCGGCGTTGGCTGCGGTATTCGGCTCCTTGCCGTACTATTTGTACTGATGGAACTACTAGCCAATCCACTAAGCCGCAAAATGCGCGGCAAGTGGCTGGTTATGTCTTCGTCGCCTCAACCTTGCCGCCTTGGCCTTGCGTCGACTGTGACTTGAAATGAACCTGATCTTCCGCATGCTCTACGTGATCATCCGTTCGCTGTTCTGCGAGCGGATCGAGGCTGGCAAATTAGTGAGCGAACTGAGCTTGCGCGTGTTGCCCAACGACATCGACATCAACTTCCACATGAACAATGGCCGCTACCTGACCATCTGCGACCTGAACCGCGTGGACGTGTTCGCGCGCAGCGGATTGCTGAAAGCCATGTTCAAGCGCAACTGGATGCCGGTCATCGCCGAACACACCATGACCTACAAGAAACCGCTGAACATCTTCGAGCGTTACGAGGTGAAGCTGGAAGTGACGCACTGGGACGAAAAATATTTCTACATGAAGCATACCTTCTGCAAGGCTGAACGCGTCATGGCGACCGGCACGTCGAAAGGCTGCGTCTATGCGCGCGGTGTCGGCGTGGTCAAACCCGTCGATGCGCTTGCCGCAGTGGAACAGGACAGATTGAAATGAGTAACCGTGATTTTGCATTGCCGCGTTTGAGCCTGCGCTTCTTTCCTATCTGGCGCAGGCATTGGCTGGTGTGGAAGAAGATCGCTGCGCCCTCCATCCTCGGTCATCTGGCCGATCCGGTGATCTACATGCTGGGCCTGGGTTACGGCCTGGGCACCTTGCTGCCGCAGATGGGGGGCATGTCGTACATGGCGTTCCTGGCGGCGGGGACGGTGTGCTACAGCACCATGAACAGCGCCAGCTTCGAGGCGCTGTATTCCGGTTTCGCGCGCATGCACGAGCAGCGCACCTGGGAGGCCATCCTCAATACGCCGGTGTCGCTGGACGATGTGGTGCTGTCCGAGATCCTGTGGGCGGCCACCAAGAGTCTGATGTCCGGCGTGGCGGTGCTCGTCGTGATCTGGGTGCTCGGACTGTCGCATTCGCTGATGTCGCTGTGGATGATTCCGCTGGCGCTGCTGATCGGTTTGGCTTTCGCCGCCCTCGGCCTGATCATGACCGCGCTGGCGCCCGCCTATGACTTCTTCATGTACTACTTCACGCTGGTCATCACCCCGATGATGCTACTATGCGGCGTGTTTTTTCCGGTGACCCAGTTGCCGGAGAGCATGCAAGTGGTGGCGAGTGTGTTGCCGCTGACTCATGCGGTCGATCTGGCGCGGCCATTGATGAGTGGCGCTGTGCCGCCGCAGGCGGCGTTGCACATCGCAGTATTGCTGGCATATACGCTGGTCGCTTTCTATGTGTCGCTGGTATTGTTCCGGCGCAGATTGTCGAGGTAATTGTCATGTTGTGGCTCAAGGCTTTTCACATCTTCTTCGTGGTCAGTTGGTTCGCGGGGCTGTTCTACCTGCCGCGCATCTTCGTCAATCACGCGATGGCGCAGGAGCAGGCAGTGCGCGAACGTTTGAAATTGATGGAGCGCAAGCTGTATCGCTTCGTCACCCCCATCGGCGCCTTGGCCGTCATCACCGGGTTGTGGTTGTGGTTCGCTTATGCCGATCAAATTGCAATCGGCGGCTGGCTGCACGCCAAGACCACGCTGGTGGCCGGACTCGTCGCCTACCATTTATATTGCGGTCATCTGCTCAAAGAGTTCGCCGCAGACCGCAACACCCGCAGCCATGTCTGGTTCCGCTTCTTCAATGAAGTGCCGGTGCTGGTGCTGCTGGCCGTCGTCATTCTTGTTGTCGTGAAACCATTCTGATTTAACCGAGATAGTTGATTGGCCGATTTGTTACCGTAGGAGCCAGCTTGCTGGCGAATGCCTGTTCGCGGCTAAAGCCGCTCCTACGGGTGAAGTGAATATTTATGTTTTGAATGAGAACGGAACGATATGCCTGATTTTTTCGCCCCCTGTCCGCGCGGACTGGAAAAACTCCTGGCCGATGAACTCGGCGGATTCGGCGCTGCCGATGTGCGCACCACCGATGGCGGTGTCGCGTTCGCGGGCGACTGGCCGCTGTGCTATCGCGCCAATCTGCAAAGCCGTCTCGCCTCGCGCATCCTGTGGCGCGTAAAAGATGCCACGCCGTTCCGCAGCGAAGATGATGTGTACAAGGCCGTTTACGATCTGCCCTGGACGCGCTGGTTCGACGTGAACGACACCATCCTGGTCAAAGTCACCGCCATCAAATGCCCGCTCAAGAGTCTGGAATTCATCACGCTCAAGATCAAGGACGCGGTGTGCGACAAGTTCCGCGCCGAGAAGGACGCGCGCCCCAGCGTGGCAAAGCTCGATCCGGACATGCGCATCCACGCCTTCTTCGAGGGCGAGAAGTTCACCATGTATCTGGATACCTCCGGCGATGCGCTGTACAAACGCGGCGTGCGCACGCACACCAACATCGCCCCGCTGCGCGAGAATCTGGCTGCGGGCATTTTGAAGATGGCCGGCTGGAAGCCCGGCATCCCGCTGCTCGACCCGATGTGCGGCAGCGGCACCTTCCTCATCGAAGCGGCGCAGATGTCGCTCAACATCCAGCCCGGCATCGCGCGCGAATTTCGCGTTCGAGAAGTTGAAGAACTTCGATGCGAAGACATGGAACGCCATGCGCGAAGAAGCCATCGCCGCGCAATTGCCCGCGAGCGAACTGCCCATCTACGGCAGCGACCTCTACGGCGACGCACTCAAAGCCGCGCACCAGAATCTGGAAGATGCAGGCATCCGCGAGACCGTGGATCTGAAACAGTGCAACGCACTGGAGGCTTCGCCGCCTGAAGCAGAAGGCATCCTCGTGGCGAACCTGCCCTACGGCGAACGCATGGGCGACGAAGACGAATTGGCCGAGCTGTATCCGCAACTGGGCGACGTGCTGAAAAAGAAATTCGGCGGCTGGAACGCCTACCTGTTCACCGCCGACCTGCGCATCGCCAAACTGATGCGGCTAACACCGTCCAAGCGCACACCGCTGTACAACGGTGCCATCGAATGCCGCTTGTTCGAGTACAAGATCGTGTCAGGGAGCAATCGACCAAAATGATTGAAGTCTTGCTTGAACTCAAACTCGATTCCTTCCTTGTTAACAGCATGGGGAAGTCTGATGATTCGTCGAGCCAGATGTCTGCCAAGGCACTGAGATTGTCATGCGAGAAAGTCGCTTCAGTGCGACGACTCACGGAAAATAAGCCAAGTGCTGATTTTGAGTTTCTGGGCGCTTCGGGCAAGGGGGCGACTAAGGCCGACATCGACCAGGAGTTCGACGACAAGATTTTCAATTCCCTTACGACGCAGACGAAGGTCGATTCTTCAAGGGTCAATATTGCTTCTGGACCCTTAGGCTATATCGCAGCGCAAAAAGGGGTGAGCAGCGGAGAGATCGGCCGGATGTACATCGCCAAGATGCCAAACCAAAGCGGTCTGGGTCTTGAGCTGGTTTTTAAGCAGGATGAGTTTGATGCCGCTTGGGAGTTGATGACACAACACAAGGTTCGCAAGGTCATCGCTACCCTGGTGTGTTTCAAATTGTTGCCAGGCGCAGTCGTCGCGCACAGCGAAAATCTATTTGCCGCGGGCGTGCTGTCCTGTTCGCTGCAGTTCGTTCCAAACGACTAGTTCAAATCAAAGCCAACAGTGTTGGCTTCCCTGTTCGCCCATAACCCAACATCGCAACAAGTGGTCTGGCCCCTGTTATTTGCAGACCGCGTCACGGTCCAGTGCGATCACTCGCTTAGTGAAGGCTCTGCTTGTAGTAGAGTAGTTGCAACCGCAATATTTCCCACCATGCTTTATCAGGAAAACCATCGCGGTCGAGTCTTCCGCCACCTCGGCCATTGGGCTGCAACAAGTCGGCGAAATAGGATTTCACTTCAGATGAATTCCACAGCTCGACGATTTTTTCCAGAACATGATGAAACCTCTCGTGAAGCATTTGCGGGTACTGATTGGGGTTGCATTTGAGCGTATGCAGGACGACTTCTCTATTGATCATGCAATTCTCCATTCTCATTGGATCATTCCCTGATTGCGCATGAACCGTGCGGACTATCATGCTGTGTGTAGCGTAGTGTTGGGCACGCACTGGCGTCAATGCACGCGATTACTACTTCAATCTGGACATAGAGTATCGGCACTACAGTGAACACAGCAGGTTCATTCTCCTTCGACAAACATCAGCTCTGCACACTTGGGCAAACGAGATGGAAACAGAGATACATCAACGGTATCGGGCAATAAGACTGGGCCTGCCGGCAGGCATGCCCATCACCGTGCTGCATATCGGCGAGCAGGAAACCGCTGTTGCCACAGGCGCGGGAGCCGAACCTGACAAGGTGCTGCTGCTTGCCATCGGTTCACAAAGAACGGCTGCAGAATTCTTTTTGCATACGCCACCCACTCCGGGCGAGATCGAGAACGCCATCCAGCAAGTCGAAGACGAGATCACCCGCGCGCGAGAAATGATTGCGGGTTATGCAACGCTGGTGACGACGGATGCATCCATCCGCGAGATCGCGCATATCGCCGGCGGCCACGCTGGATCAGCGGTGCAACTTCCTGTCGATGCCGTGGAGCAGGTCTTCTCACTGCTTGCCAGTCACTCGCTGGGCAGGCCCGCTTCGATCTCAGGAATTCCCGGCAGCCCCACGTTCGCCGCTACGCTTCTGATACTGCGCGAGTTCATGCATCACCTGGGATTCTCGTCGATCAGCGTAACGGCCTGACACCCAAGCTTCATGGTCGGAAGCTGATTGCAGTAATGAAAATCGAAGTTTCAGCTGCTTGCCAAATGCGACCGTAATTTCATAATGCAGGCTGATCAATTTGATTATTGTTGATCAGAATCAAGCACTCATGCTTCCTCTTGTCACAACCCAGTCCTTGCAGCCGACCTTACCGTCCATCCGAATTTGGCCATCCGTTGGTCGTTTCGACAGAAAAACACCCCTCATAGCTATTACCGTGGAGTCCTGAACAAATCAGACGCCTACGAAAGGGGAGTATCGTGAAAATGCAGATCAAATCCAGTGAAGTATCGATATTGATGGCAGCCGCGTGATGAGCTTCCTCGCCAACCTTCCGGATGACGCAGTGGGCAAGATAATCGACAAGCAAGCATTGCTGGCCGGCTTGTCAGCACTGGTCGTGGTGGCGATGTTCCGCTACCTGCAGATGATGCTGTTGCTGATCATCTCCATCCTGGCCATCGGCGCCAACCTTCCGACAGAGCTGGCAGCCGCCTTAGGCATCAGCCAACTGGTCCTGCTGGTATCGCTCGGGATCCTGATCGCGATGGCACTCCTGAATCGTGTGACCCATCTGTTGCCTACAGTTAAAGAAAATTCTGCCTCAGACAGCCCCGCTGAACGTGAAGAGGTGAATGAGCGCCTGGAGATCATGGCGGCGATAGCGAAAGGTAATCAGGCCACCCTTCAGCGTTTCCTGGACAGGAAGGTCAGCGTCAACTTCAGTTTCTATGGCGCGACGCCATTGCACCTGGCCGCAGAAAAAGGCTATCCGAAGATCGTGCAGCAACTGATCAATCACGGTGCTGACTACTCTGCGAAGAATGCTGACGGGATGACGGCTCTGGATATCGCGCTCGCCAAGAAGAAGTTCATCAAGACGACAGAGATCCTGTTCAGTGTGGATAATTCCTATATCACGAACGCTGCCGCGTGAGAGGCACGATAGAAGCTGATCATCCTTCGGGCGTTCCCAACGCGATCAGTGATGCAGCTGCTTTGCCGGGATGAACAATTCAGGATCGACCATCGCCCCGTTAAGCACCACGCTCCAGTGCAGATGCGGGCCGGAGGCGCGTCCTGTCTTGCCGGATAGCCCGAGTCGCTGACCTTTGCGCACCGACTCGCCGGGTTGCACATCGATGCGGTCAAGGTGGCAGTACACGGTGATCAGCCCGTTGCCGTGGTCGACAAAGACCGTCTTGCCGTTGAAAAAATAATCACCGACTGCCAGCACCACGCCCTGTGCGCTCGCCTTGATCGGCGTTCTGAGCTTTACCCTCACATCCAGGCCGGAATGGGGTTCGCGCGGTTCACCGTTGAAGAACCGGTGCACGCCGAAGCGCCCACCCAACATCCCTTTCGCAGGAAGGATAAAAGCCAGATCGGTATCCTGCGCAGCGCGCCAGTGGTGCTTGAGTTCCGTGATGACAACGAGCTCACGCTCGGCCCGTGCCGCGTCGGCGGCCGACAGTTCTATCTTGCTCTTGTCCTTGAGCGTGACGTGCTGCTCGGGGTAATCCTTTGGGTTGACCACGAATTGCTGCATTCCCGTTTCGCTGCCGATCTGCACGCGCAGCTCATGCAAACCCGGCGTCGTACCAAGCGACAGGCCGACCACCGCATACCATTGATCGTGATCGGCAGTGACCAGAACAGGCTGATCGCCCAGCCATGTTTGCGGAGCATCGGCGCAAACTGAAACGCTGCACAGCGGAACAACCGCGACACCGCCGGGAACACTGGAGGATTGGGGAAGACTTGCATGTGCCAGCAGAGGCAGGGCGAACAGGATGAAACGCAAACAGTTGCGGAAGGTGGTGGCGATAAGCGAGTGCATGGTTCTCTCTTGCTGGGATAGTGTGGGGCAGGATAGGCGCGAAGTAGAGATAGCCATCATCAATTTTGATTGGACAAACCTCGGGAACTACTTCGAGCCTAGCTCCTTTTGCTCTGACGAAAAGCTGTCGCGCAACGCTTTCTTGGCTGCATCCCAAGAAATAAAACCAGCCTGATTCTCAGCGACTGTAAGTTCTGCGTCCTTTAGTGCCGACCCGTGCCACTCGGGTGATGCGAGCGCCGTCAGTTTGCACGCGCGCTGTTCCACTTTTGCCCGGCGTTTTGCTGGCAGCGTAGCCAGCACATCATTAAGCTTTTTTGCCATTATCTTTTGGACTACAAAAACAAAGCCGCCGAAACACCAAACCGCTCTGCCAATACTTTCGCTTGGCGAGCATTAAAATCGCGCCGGCCTGCGAGCAATTCGGACACGACCCCCTGACTGCCCAGTTCCGGCAGATCGACCTGGCGCAAGCTATCGCGCTGCATCAGGTAACGTAGCGCTTCCGCGCCGGTTGCAGCCTTCGGCATCTTGTCTTTGGCTTCGTATTCGGCAACCAGATCGCCGAGGTAATCAACCAAACGCGCGAGTGGATGTTTTTCATCCGCACCGCCCGCATCGATAGCTGCGTCCAGCGCCTCAACCAACTGCGCGTACTCCTTTGCATTGCGCGCAGGTTGCAACAGCGGTGCGACAAAGCCCCAATGCTGAATTGCAGTTTTAACTCGTGCGTTCATTTCCAACCTCCTTGGTCGTATTCCTTATGCGTCAATATCGCCCTGATAAACACCCGCCCCGTGTTGAAGTGGATCGCGGCAATCAAGCGAAGTTTGTTCCCGCCAATGTCGAACACGAATACATCACCCACCTTGTCAGTGCTAGGGAACAGCTTTCTCAACTCCGAGAAATTGCGCCATTCGGACTTCTTGCATAGGCGATACCACTGATCCAAGGCACTGGCGCATTGCGGATGCTCCTGCTGCGCAGTCACGATGCGGCGGTGAGTGATGATGTGCATGGAGGAAATTATATCTCAATTGGAGATATAATGTGTTTTGGAGAAACGGGAAGGAAATAGGTCGAGTTGAAACTGGTGGTGCGACCCCGAAAAGACTGACGGATTCGGTTGCTGGGAACAACTCGACCCTGAGCTCGTTTAATCGTTAATTCAGAGTTTCGCGACCTGGTCGAGGCCGAACCACACGACCGCGTAGTAGAGGACCGCGAAGACCGCGTTGCTGACCGCCAGCGGCAACCAGATCCGGCGCATGTCGACGCCCAGCCAGCGAAGGGCAACCAGGATCGGCTCCTGGCCGACCAAGGCGCAGCCGAGGGTGAGGCCGCCCCAGACTCCCCACTTGTCGGCCAACGCCGTGCTCCTCGGCGTGCGCATCCGCGCGACCCACCGGCCGATGAAACCGATCTGCGTGCTCTCGCCGGCGAGCCAGGCGACGACGAGCCCCTCGAAGTAGCCCGCCACCGCGACCACCGGCAGGAGAACCCACGGGTCGATGTGTGCCGCGATGCCAACGCCGACCGCCGCCGATGGCCCCAGTATCAGGTTGGGGGTCATCGACAGCCCGATGATGGAAAGCCATGTCCAGAAGGTCGTCATATGGATAGGAAATGTAATCGCATGAATTGAAGTATCCGTAACCGCAGCACTCCGGTCAATGCCAAATATTTCGTTGAACTCCCACAGAGAGGAGTACTTAGGGACGGAGTCATATTTCTTTCAAAATAGATTGGGCTCCGTCCCTATGTTGTTTTCAGCATACGTCATTGATAGAACTACTAGCCATCCCACTAAGCAACCGCAAAACGGTTGCCAAGTGGTTGGTTATCCGGCGGAGGCCGGAATCCAGTCAATTAACAACCCCCACGTATAACCAGCGACTTGGCTGGCGTTCTTTGGCAGCCTAGTCGAATGGCTAGTAGTTTTATCAGTGGGACAACACACAAGATACGGCTTTGCCCGCTGCGCGGTACTATTGGTCAAGCTGGATTCCGGCCTTCGCCGGATAACCAGCGACTTGCCCGCTTGCGGGCTTAGTCGAATGGCTAGTAGTTCTGTCAATGACGGTGTAGCGTGTTCTGCACGTTGTCGCAAATTATGGAAACCTCAATAATCGTTCAGTAAGGAAAGTAAGTACAACCATGTCAAAACAAGAATCAATCGAGGAAGAAGTAACCCCCGCGCTCTCCGAAAAAGAGATGGATGAGCTCGACAGCTTCCTGATGTCCGACGCCACGACCAATGAAGTCATGCTGCTGGATTGCCTGGATGGATTCCTCACCGCCATCGCTTCCGGCCCGGCGATGCCAAAACCGGAAGAATGGATCCCGCGCGTGTGGGGCTCGACAGCAGAAGATGCGCCGACATTTGAGTCCGCTGCCCAGGCAGAACGAATCACTGACTTGATGATGCGCCACATGAATGCGATCGTCTGGAGCCTGCAACAGGACGCAGAACATTTTGAGCCCGTCTTTGATATGCAAGTCTTCGAGGGAGACGAGCGTGAATACATGGACGGAGAAATGTGGGCACACGGATACATGACCGGCATCGATATGCAGCGGGATAGCTGGAAGGCCTTATTTGAATCCAAGCACGGCCCAGTGGCATTGCGGCCAATCTACCTGCTGGGTGCGCCGGAAGTCACAGAGGCAGAAGAGGAGCTGGTAAAAACGCCGGCCCAGCGAGAAGAGCTTTCAAAACAAATCCCGGCCAGCGTTGGCTGGATATACCAATTCTGGGCGCCGCAACGTCGCGCAGCAGAAATCGCTAGTGGCAAAACCTCTGACAATGAAACTCCAAAAATAAGCCGCAATGCACCTTGCCCTTGCGGCAGCGGAAGAAAGTTCAAGAAATGCTGCGGAGCAGCTCAGGCTGAAAATTAAGAAGGGTTTGACGGAGCTGGCTCGGGTGCAGTGATTCAACGCGGATCGATGGAGTCTGACCCCATCGACTTCTGGTCACCGATTACTTCCAACCCCTGTAATTCTTTACTTGCTATCGATGCCGGAATGCCTGCGTGCTCGCTCGTAGAGCAAATTCGCTACGCCAACGCCCAGGCACAACAGCCCGAAAGCGCCAAGCGCAAGACTGCCCAGCCATAGCTCGATGAACACATTGACCCGGGCATTGGCGGGGTCGTTGTCGTAATAAAGCACCTCCACCGATTCACCCTTGGCGAAGTCGCCCGCGCCGGATGTGGTGAAGCGGTGAATCTCACCGGAGGCAGTGACGAATTCAATCACGGGATAGTCTGTGCTGCCGCCCTTCGAAGAACGTCGCTCGAAATCCACCACGGTACCCGGAACCTTCACTGCGTTGGAAATCAACTCCCGCGTGTCCGCATACATGTATGCGGCCCCAGCGAGCAATGCGACCCCAAGGGCCAGCGACACGATAACGGCAGTCTTGTTGCTATTCATGGTTGACTCCCCGGTTGCGCGCTGCTTCCGGCGAGCAACGCAAAGTAGAGAAGGTTGTAGCTAAAAACAAACGGGCATAGCGCCGAATGTGTGACCAAAGATACCCGGTGCATTGCGCTACGCTTATTGCACCCTTGTATTATGCAGCCGTCCTGAAGTGGATCTCAAGACAGAGTAGCCGGATGCCGTTTGCGCCCTTTAGCTCAAAGCCTGTAGCGTAGATTTTGCAGCGGCTACTCAACTCCTTATGCGAGAAATCGAACAGTATCTTTGGCCCGGCTTTGCCGTGAGCCCGCATTCACAAGGTAGATTGCGCGGAGGCTATGATGAACAACATTCCTGTTTTGGGTATTGATGTATCAAAAGACAAACTCGACTGTGCCTTATGTGTCGATGGCAAGTACAAAAGTAAAGTCGTAACCAATAATCCTCAAGGGTTCACCGACCTGTTGAATTGGCTTCATAAGTGGCACGTTGACTCACCTCATGTCTGTATGGAGGCGACCGGTGTTTACTGGGAAGCCAGCGCAGAATTCCTAGCTGCCCATGACCTGCAAGTCAGCGTCGTGAATCCAGCTCAAATTAAAGCATTCGGTGGTTCGCGCCTGGTGCGCACCAAGACCGATGCGGTCGATGCCCGGTTGATTGCTGAATTCTGTCAGCGTATGGCGCCAGAAACCTGGCAACCACCCTCGCCAGCCGAGCAGGCGTTGCGAGCCTTGGTGCAGCGTCTGGATGCCCTGCAACGGATGCACACGCAAGAAAGCAACCGTCTTGGCGTGGCGCGTGACACTGTGCGAAAAGGCATTGCGGATCATCTGGCTTGGCTGGACAAGGAAATTGCGGCCTTAACGAAACAGATTCACGATCACATTGACGGTGATCCTGATCTCAAACGAAAGCGTGATTTGCTCGACAGCATTCCCGGTATCGGAGAGCGCACCATTGCGGCGATCCTGGCCTTTGGAGCGGATCAGCATCACTTTGCCAACGCTCGCCAATGTGTCGCCTTTGCGGGACTTAACCCGAGGCAACATCAATCGGGAAGCAGTGTAAACGGCAAACCTCGTGTACTAAATGAAAATTGGGGTGTCTGTCATATACCTGACAGCCAAAAACTGAGTTATATCTACGACCTGGGACGTGGCTTTTGCTATTACGTTGCGCCAGATTTTGAACTTAATGAGATGCGAATCTTATTTCCGACCTCACCATGATGAAGGACAAAATTCTGATCTGTGAAAGTTGATGACTAGCGGGTCATGAACATTTACGAAAAGCGTGAGCTGATCAGCGCCGTGCGTTCTGCACCAGACTGCGCATTTTTGTTTCCTCTTGGTGTCGTAACGCAAGTTCATATGGAATGAGTTGTTGCTTCAAGCCCAGCTCGTTATAAATTTTGTGCCACGGCAGATTTTCTAGATGCGTCGCCTCAATCATATCTTCCGCTTTGGTCTTGTCGAAATCGCTAGCAAGCGTTCAAAATTGCAATCGCGTTTAAATGGATCAGAGAAATAGATACAGTTGAACATCACGAATCCTTGTTCGGAAAATCGAATTTGCGTTGGTTCGGCTCACTACCGTCAATGATCCCGGACGGAGCCCTTCGGGCAGGCGAAATCACTATACCGGTACGAACGAAGCCGAATCGAATCGAAGTGCAATTAAGAGCAATCAGAAAACTCGTACGATTGGCGAAAATGAAAATTGTTCGAACATTTTGGCACCAATTTGTTCGACGTTCGATCGCAGTTGGCGCATGCGCTGAAGATCTATTATTGCCGTAGGTGCTCGTCAATGGCTCAGAGGGATCTAGGTTTGTCCGATCGTGATAAGGCCATTGTGGAACGAATTCGACGGCTACATTAAAGCTCCGGATGGGCGATCTTGCTGGCGTTTACTTTGGGAAGGGCGGTAAAACTACTCATGTGACTGCAACTGGGGAAACTAGGCGATTCGATATATCGCGCCCAGTTGTTCGACAAAGAACGCGCTGTATGTCATGCCTATGAGACCTCAATTGTTCGGATACAGAAGAACCGCATGCGTTTAAGGAATACAGAATCCTGCCTGGAAATATGTTGAGGCAACTGGTGATTTTATGTGGACGGCAAATAAAGGAAACAAAGCGTACGATGCGATTGCAATCCGTAAAAGCTGGCTCCACTTGAGACAACGCCGTTCGTAGCCACAATTACGTACGCGAGAGCAGCTTTAACGCAAACACAAACAACAAGGTAATCCAGAGTAATGCGTTCTGCAGAAGACTCTTCGAGAATCATGGCGGCCATCCATAATCAAAATGAGCGCATGACATGTAGGTTCTTGCTACGCTTGTCTAGCCTAACTTCTACGGTAGGTTGAACTGCTCGCGTATTGATGCCACAGCTGGCAGGTGGCAACATCTGTGGTTTCATTAAACAGTTACTGTTGCAGCTCGACGGAGGCCAAAGGAAGCAAATTGAGCCAACGATGAAATTCGAATGAGGTTGAGCAAGAATCAGTTTTATTCGGAAGCGCTGCCTTGTCAGCAGCGTATAGATTCAATGTCAATGCGAAATTCAAGCATTGCCATGCTGGCCGCAGTCAAATCAGATATCTGCATCTCTCAACTCAAAGTCACCAGTTCTCAGGTCTTGCAAAAGAGTCGGTAAGCGAGGCGATGTCCACGCGAGCCATAGAAGAACCAGCCCACTCGTAAAAAACCAATTGCTTGGCAAATTCAATCGAGTGGTTGTAAAGGCATGAATATGTCAGGTAGCTCATCCCGTGGCGCTGTCCGTTACGTCCATAGGTAACGAATTACTACCTTCTCTTGTTGGGATCTATTTTCATTTCAGTCCAAGAACTTGCGGCAGACCTTGATGTAAATGCTCGGTTTTCCGGGAATCCGGGATTGCGAGCCGAGATAGCTTAGCGGCAAGATACCGCAAGCTACGTCGCCACTGCAGCAACGAATGTTCCTGTCTGACGTCAATCCTGATAGTAGGGTACTTTGCGTTTCGAGAACATGGAACCAAAAGTGATGCGAGAATCGAAATTTTCGATTGGTTGGATGCCGTTGTATCCGTTACGCGCTTGCCGGCTAAAAGCTTGCAATTGCTATGTTTCGGTCAACACGAACTTATTTTTATGCTTACGACGCCAACGATAAAGCACTCCAAGCTCGAATAACAGTTGCTCCGTTCATGTCTATCAAATGTCAATTCGCAATTCAGCACTGGACGAATTTACACGGACCTCTGGGTATTCGCTTAGACATCAAATTTGAAGAAGATGCAGGCGCGCACTATCGATGTTTGGCGTAAGAGTTGCTGACATGAGTGAAATGTAAGCCAGCTTGGGGCGCTCGTCAACCATAGTTTGACTTTCACAAAATTGTCGTTGACTGAATTGATTTTCCTTTTTATCTTGACAACAGGATACTTGGTGATGGGTGTACGGGGTAGGCAAATCACTCAAACCTCAACCCCTTCAACTTCGTCTCAACCACCTTCCCAGCCCTAGCCCTCGCACCAAAGTAAGTCTGCAATTCTTTCCCGCCAATCTGCAACTGCTGCACCTTGCTGCCCGCCGTGCCGCTCAAGGTCACCGCCGGTTGATTGACGACCGTGCAGGCCGTCAGCTCGTCGCCTTCCTTCAGGTCGATCAGCATCATGCCTTTGCCGCCGCCTTGCAGCAGTTTCAGTTCGGACAGCATGAACGTGAGCAACCTTGCGTGCTTGGAAAGCACAACGACCAGTGAAGTTTTTGTCGGGGCCAGGATGACGGGCGGCAGGATGGTGTCTTCCTTCACGCTGATGAATTGTTTGCCCGCCTTGTTGCGGCCGACCATGTCGCCGATGAAGCAGGGGAAGCCGTAACCGGCGCTGGTGGAGATCAGCACGGGGGTATCGGTTTTGCCGCAGAAGGCGTGCGCGATCTTGGCGCCGGGGGCGAGTTCGATGAAGGTGGCCAGCGGTGCGCCGTCGCCGCGGCCGGCTGGCAACGCAGAGACGGGGATGCTGCACACGCGGCCGTTGCTGCAGATGACGATGCACTGGTCGGTGGTGCGGCATTCATAGGTGGCCGCGATGCTGTCGCCGTCCTTGAAGGCGATTGCCGTGGGGTCGAGGCCGTGCCCTGGGCGCATGCGCACCCAGAAGCGTTGCGAGATGAATACCGTCACGGGTTCATCGCTCACTTGCACGGTCACTTTCGAGATCTGCGCTTCTTCGATCAGCGTGCGGCGCTCGTCGCCATAGGTCTTGGCATCGGCTTCGATCTCGCTGACGACCAGCTCGCGCAACGCATCTTCGCTGGAAAGGATCTTCTTCAGATCCTTGGCTTCTTTTTCCAGCGCCTTGATCTCTTTCTCGATCTTGATGCCTTCCAGACGGGCCAGCTGGCGCAGACGGATTTCCAGGATGTCTTCGGCCTGTCGTTCGGATAGTTCGAACCTCGCCATCAGGTCTTCTTTGGGATTGTCCGAGCCGCGGATCAGCGCGATCACTTCGTCGATGTTCAGGTACACCACCATGCGTCCGGCGAGGATGTGCAGGCGGTCGTTGACTTGTCCCAGTCGATAGTCGCAGCGGCGCGTGACGGTGCGCAGGCGGAACTCCACCCACTCGCGCAGCACCTGCGTCAGCGCTTTCTGTTGCGGGCGTCCGTCCAGTCCGATCATGGTGAGGTTGACCGAGACCGAGTTCTGCAAGCTGGTGTGGGTGAGCAGCACCGCCATCATGTCGTCCGGATTCTGCTTCGACGATTTGGGCTGCATCACCAGACGGATCTTTTGCGATTTGTCCGATTCGTCGGCAATCGTATCCAGCACGGAGAGGATGAGTTGCTTGTTCTGCACCTGGTCCGGCGACAGCGATTTCTTGTTGGCCTTGACCTTGGGGTTGGTCAGTTCGTCGATCTCTTCCAGCACCTTCTGCGCCGAGACGCCGTGCGGGAATTCGCTCACCACCACTTGCCACTGGCCGCGCGCCAGTTGTTCGACGGTCCAGCGCGCCCGCATCTTCAGCGAGCCGCGCCCGCTGGTGTAGCGTCGCGGATGTCTGCCGCAGAGGAGATGATCTGGCCGCCGCCGGGGAAGTCCGGGCCGCTGATGTAGGACAACAGCTTGTCGTCCTTGATGTCGGGGTTCTTCGCCAGCGCGACTGCGGCTTTGGCCACTTCTTTCAGGTTGTGCGAAGGGATCTCGGTGGCCATGCCGACCGCGATGCCGGATGCGCCGTTGAGCAGCACCATCGGCAGGCGCGCGGGCAACATCGCCGGTTCCTGAAACGCACCGTCGTAGTTGGCCACGAAATCCACCGTGCCCATGTCCAGCTCGGACAACAGCAATTCGGCGATGGGCGTGAGCCGCGCCTCGGTGTAGCGCATCGCCGCCGCGTTGTCGCCATCGCGGCTGCCGAAGTTGCCCTGGCCGTCCACCAGCGGATAGCGCATCGCAAAATCCTGCGCCAGCCGCACCATCGCTTCATACGCGGAAGAGTCGCCGTGCGGATGGTATTTACCCAGCACATCGCCGACCACGCGCGCCGATTTCACATGCTTGTTGCCATGCGTCAAACCCATCCGCAGCATCGAGAACAGGATGCGCCGCTGCACCGGCTTCTGCCCGTCGCACACTTCCGGCAGCGCGCGGCCTTTGACGACAGAGACCGCGTATTCGAGATAGGCGCGCTCGGCGTAGTCGGCGATCAGGACTTCGTCGCTGTCGGGCAGTTGGGCGAGCGGGGCGAATCGCGGCTTGCCGCTGCTGGATTCGACGGGCGCGGGAGCTTCAACTTCTGGTGTGTCTTGTGGTTCGTTTTCGTTCATGGTCATTCTTTGTTGGTGCCGTAATAATTAGTTAGTGCCACATAACTTCCAAGTCGTCACACCGGCGAAGGCCGGTGTCCAGTTGGTTTAAAACACTGGATTCCGGCCTTCGCCGGAATGACAAATGATTTGAGGTTTCGTGCTGGAGGATGCAGCATCTCAAATATCCGCCGCGACCTCATTGCCGTGGTATTCCAGCCAGGCGCGCCGGGTCGAAGCTTCCTGCTTGCCCATCAGCATGTTGAATATCCCCATCGTGGCTTTGAACGAGGCCAGATCGGCCTTCACGCACAGCGCGCGACGTGTATCCGGATTGAGCGTGGTATCCCACAGCTGCTCCGGGCTCATCTCGCCCAGACCTTTGAAGCGCGAGATGGACCAGCTGCCTTCGCGTATCTTTTCCTTGCGCAATCTGTCCAGGATGCCGGTCAGCTCGGCCTCGTTCAGCGCATAGACCTTGTGCGCCTGTTTCTTGCCATGCGCGGGCACATCGACGCGGAACAGCGGCGGCTGCGCGACATAGATCTTGCCCGCTTCGACCACGCGGAAGAAGTGACGGTAGAACAGGGTGAGCAACAGGGTGGAGATGTGCGCACCGTCCACATCGGCATCGGCCATGATGAGGATGGCGTTGTAGCGCAGGCCGGACAGGTCGACGGTGTCGCCCGGCGCATGCGGATCGACGCCGATGGCCACCGCGATGTCGTGGATTTCGTTATTGGCGAACAGGCGGTCTTTCTCCACCTCGAAGGTGTTCAGCACTTTGCCGCGCAACGGCAGCACCGCCTGGAACTCCTTGTTGCGCCCCTGCTTGGCCGAACCGCCCGCCGAGTCGCCCTCGACCAGAAACAGTTCGGTGCGCGTAGGATCGCTGGAGCTGCAATCGGTGAGCTTGCCGGGCAGCACCGCGACGCTGGAGCCTTTTTTCTTCTCGACTTTCTGCGCCGAGCGCAAACGCGCCTGCGCCTGCTGGATCGCCAGTTCGACGATCTTCTTGGCCGCATCGATGTGTTCGTTCAGCCACAGGTCGAGCGGGTCTTTGAGCATGGAGGAGACCAGGCGCAGCGCCTCGCGCGACACCAGCTTCTCCTTGGTCTGTCCCTGGAACTGCGGGTCGAGCACCTTGGCCGAGAGCACGAAGCTCAAGCGGGAGAACACATCTTCCGCGACCAGCTTCACGCCCTTGGGCAACAGCCCGTGGATCTCGGCGAACGACTTCACTGCATTGAACACGCCGTCGCGCAGGCCTGCTTCATGCGTGCCGCCGGCAGGGGTGGGGATGAGGTTGACGTAGGACTCGCGCACCACGTTGCCTTCGGCCGACCAGGTCAACGCCCAGGACGCGCCTTCGCCTTCGGCGAAACCGCTGCCTTCGTTCTTGCGCGTGAATTTTTCCTGCAACAGGATGGGCGTGGCCAGTTCGTATTCGGCCAGCGCTTCGGCCAGGTAGCCGCGCAAGCCGTCGGGATAGGTCCACGATTTCGTCTCGCCGGTCTTTTCCAGATGCAGCACGATGGTGACGCCCGGCAGCAGCACCGCTTTCGAGCGCAGCGAGAATTCGAGCTGGGCGAGGTTGACGCTGGGGCTGTCGAAATACTTGGCGTTGGGCCAGGCGCGCACGGCGGTGCCGGTCTGCTTCTTGGGGCAGCTGCCTGTCTTCGCCAGCGGCTTCTCGGCGACGCCGTCGAGGAAGCGCAGGTCGTGCTGACCCCCATCGCGGAATACCGTGACCTCGACCTTGTGCGACAGGGCATTGGTCACCGCGACGCCCACACCGTGCAGGCCTCCGGCGAACTTGTATGCGCCGTCCGATTCCTTGTCGAACTTGCCGCCCGAGTGCAGCACGGTGAAGGCGACCTCGACCACCGAGCGGCCTTCTTCCGCGTGGATGCCCACCGGAATGCCGCGCCCATCGTCCTTGACGGAGATAGAACCATCGGTGTGCGCCGTGACATGGATGTTCTTGGCAAAACCGGCCAGCGCTTCGTCGCAGGCGTTGTCCACGACTTCGGCGATGATGTGGTTGGGCGATTCTAGGTTGGTGTACATGCCGGGGCGCTGCCGCACCGGGTCGAGACCACGCAGGACTTTGAAGCTGGATTCGTTATAAGTCGCCATTATTCAATTGGTTGGTTATCTATATGGGTGATGATGTGCGGCTGTCTGCTGATTTATTTTACCGGACTGTACCGCAGGGAGAGGAACCCTGTCTTCCATTGCTGAAATTTTGAGCAGGCGAACTCGATCTCGTCCTTCAGGAAGTGGCAGGAGGGCGCCTTGGGTTGAGGAATGGAGCGTTGGGGAAGCGCAGGTGCTCATTGAGTGCGGAGACAGTACTTGTAGTACGACTTCCGCAATCCGGACTCCCTGGCTCAAACCGGAGCCGTTGCTACTTCTTTTCTTCGCCTTTGCTGGTATCAAGGCCCAGCATCGCATTGATCGGGCAGAAGCGCACGAATGCCGTTATCAGCGCGATGGCGGCAACGACCAGTACGACGATCCGCCAAGTCATCTCTAGTTGAACGAAAAAACCGACACCCAGCAACGCGATACCAAGCACGATACGAGCAGTGCGATCGATTCCGCCGACATTGCATTTCATGATTGCCTCCTGTTGTTAACGTTAAGCAAGAAATTTGAAGCTATTGATCTTCCGCAATTCATTACATGCACATCTTCATGAGTCGTCATTCCGGCGAAGGCCGGAATCCAGTTTATCCAACAGCCGCGCAGCGGGTAAAACCGTATTCTGTGTGTCGTCCCACTACGTGGGGTTCTGTCAATTGTCTGGATTCCGGCCTTCGCCGGAATGACGTGGTAGCGGGCCATGTGCCAATTATGGAACCTTCAATAACCCAGCCTGCCTTCATTTTGCTTTTGTCTTTTCCAGAAAAGGAGTGACCAGGTCCATGGGCAAGGGAAACACGATGGTCGTGTTCTTGTCCGCGCCGATCACCGTCAATGTCTCCAGATAACGCAACTGGATCGCCTGCGGTTCCTGGGCAAGTATCTTGGCTGCCTGATACAACTTCTCCGAAGCCTGCAATTCACCTTCGGCGTGTATCACCTTTGCGCGCCGTTCGCGTTCCGCCTCGGCCTGGCGGGCGATGGCCCGTATCATGGACTCGGTCAGGTCGACCTGCTTGATCTCGACGTTGGCGACCTTGATGCCCCATGAGTCGGTCTGTGCATCCAGCGCTTCCTGAATGTCCCGGTTCAGTTTCTCGCGCTCCGCCAGCATATCGTCCAGCTGATGCTTGCCCAGTACCGAGCGCAACATGGTCTGCGCCAGTTGGCTGGTGGCGTTGAGGTAGTTCTGCACCTGGATGATCGCCTTCTGGGGATCGATGACGCGCAGATACACCACGGCGCTGACTTTCACCGATACGTTGTCGCGCGAGATCACGTCCTGGGTCGGCACTTCCAGCACCACGGTGCGCAGGTCCACCCAAACCACCTGCTGGATACCTGGGATGATGACGATCAGGCCTGGTCCCTTCACCTTCCAGAAGCGGCCCAGGGTGAAGACGACGCCGCGCTCATACTCGCGAAAGATCTTCAAGCTTGAGACCACCAGCAAGGCGAGCAGTAAAAAAACAACACCGAAACTCATATCCAGGTCCATGACATTCTCCTTATCAAAGTATTCAGGCAACGAAATTATTTGTTCATGGGTATTTCTTCCGGCTCCACGTCCAGGATCAGCCCGTCCATGCGAACGACTCTGACCCTTTGTCCCCGGCCCAGCGGTTGCTTGCTCCTGATGTGCCAGGTCTCGCCGTGCACCCGCGCCCAACCATCCTTGCCATCGGAGTCTTCCAGCACTTCGCCGATGTCCCCGATCATTTCCTCTTGTCCGCTCACCACCGGACGCCGCCGTGCCTTCAGCGCCATGCCGACTACAAGGAAAATGAACAGTGCGCTGGTGAAGGCGACCGGAACGATGACCGACCAGGAAACGCCATATCCCGGGATGTCGGTATCGATCAGCATCACGGAGCCGATCACGAAAGCGACGATGCCGCCGATGCCGAGTATCCCGAAGCTGGGCAGGAAAGCTTCGGCGGTCATGAAGGCGATGCCGAGCAGGATGAGCAGCAAGCCGACATAGTTGATGGGCAATGCCTGAAATGCGAACAGTGCGAGCAGCAGCGAGATGGCACCGACAACACCCGGCAACACGAATCCCGGGTTGGAGAATTCGAAGAAGATGCCGAACACGCCGGCGAGCATCAACAGGTACGCGATGCTCGGGTCTGCAATGGCAGACAGCACACGGCTGCGCCAATCCGGTTCCAGCGTCACGATGCGTGCTCCCGCCAGGTTCAATGTGCGCTCCACACCCAGTACATTCACCTGGCGGCCATCCAGTTCATGAAGCAGGTCGGGCACGTCTGTCGCGATCACGTCGATGACCTTGTTCTTCAAGGCTTCCGCCGCGGTCAGACTCACTGCTTGCCGCACCGCCTCTTCTGCCCATTCGACATTGCGCCCGCGCATCTGCGCCAGACTGCGGATATACGCGGCCGAGTCATTGACCTGTTTGTGTTCCATCGCGGTGAGAGGTTCGGCTGCAACACCGGATGCCGGGTTCATGCCTCCGCTCCTGTTTTGATCACTGCCGTTACCGCCTTTTTGCGGTTGTTCGCCGGACCCCGGCAAGCCGCCGATCCCGATCATCACCGGTGTGGCCGCTCCCAGATTGGTGGCCGGTGCCATGGCAGCGATGTGGCTGGCATAGAGAATATAGGTTCCTGCACTTGCGGCTCGCGCACCGTCGGGCGCGACGAAGGTGGCAACGGGGACCGGCGAAGCGATGATCTGCTTGATGATCTGGCGCATGGCTGTATCCAAACCGCCCGGCGTGTCCATCTTCAGCACGACCAGGTCGGCCGGTTCGTCGGCAGCCGACTTCAGGCCGCGCACGACATAGTCTGCTGTACCCGGACTGATCGCACCGTCCACATTGAGCACGATGACCACCGGCGCAGTCGTAACTGCGAGGCACGTCCGCGCGGTCAGGAACAGGCCGAGCAATAGAGCTGGTATGAGGGTAGAGCGAGCTGTGCTCATGATCGACTCACCACGTCATCGCTTTTAGGAGAGCAAAGCTTGCGGCGTATGGGTGGCCTTTTCAATACATGATTCCAAGTATTGCCTGACTACGTTGTTTGAGCGGAAAATGACGGAGCATGGCTATAGGCGGAAGATACGGTAGGCACTAGCTAAAGGATGCAGCTTCCTAGTATTGTTTACCATGCGATCTACTGCAGGAGAAACAGCATGGCCATCCAATCATCTCCCACCAAGAAGACACAACACCTTGTGATCCGTGGACGCGTGCAAGGCGTGTTCTTCCGCAATTCGATGCAACGCGAAGCACAAGATCTGGCGATCACCGGCTGGGTGCGCAACCGCAGCGATGGAGCGGTGGAGGCTATGGTGCAGGGCGAGTTCGAAGCCGTGGACGCGCTCGTGCGCTGGGCGGAGCGCGGGCCGACGCTGGCGGACGTGGAGCAAATCGAGATCGAGCAGGGCGACGGCAATTATTCCAGTTTCGAGATCACCGATTAAGCATGAAGACGATCCTTGTCACGGGTTCGACCGACGGCATCGGCCTGGCGACCGCCAAGGAATTGGCCAGCCAGGGACATGCACTGGTGCTGCATGGGCGCAGTGAAGAAAAGCTGCTGCGTGCGAGTGATGCGGTACGTGCCGTCGCGCCCGATGCCTCCTTGCAGACTGTCTGTGCCGATCTGGGCGATCTGGCTGCCGTGGCACGCATGGCGCATGACCTTGCCTCGCGCCTGCCGCGACTGGATGTGCTGATCAACAACGCCGGTGTCTACCTGACCGAGCGCAAGACCTCGCGCGATGGGTTCGAGATGACGCTGGCGGTGAACCACCTCGCGCACTTTCTGCTCACCAATCTGCTGCTGCCGCTCCTGAGAAAATCGGAAGCGCCACGAGTGGTCACTGTCAGCTCGATGGCGCATACGAGCGGGCGCATCGTATTCGACGACATGAATAGCGAGCAGGGTTTCGACGGCTATCACGCCTATGCCAATTCCAAACTGGCCAACGCGCTGTTTGCCAACGAGCTGGCGCGGCGCGAACCCTGGCTCACTTCGAACAGCCTGCATCCGGGGGTGATCGGTACCAAGCTGCTGCATGCCGGATTCGACATGCAGGGCGATGCGGTGGAGTCAGGTGCGCGTACTTCGGTGTATCTCGCCACCTCGCCCGAAGTGGCCGGCGTGACCGGCAAGATATTTCGACGACTGCACCGTTGTCGCGCCAGCAGCGCAGGCGCAGGATCGGCAACTGGCGCAGCGCTTGTGGGCATGGTCGGAAGAGGCGGTGCGAGCCTTTCTGGATGCGAATCAGACCAAAGAATCGGGTTCGCGCTGATTCACCCGGTGTTGGTCTTTGCGACGCACACGCCACTCCAGTATCACTTTTTCCATCCACAAAAACATGCCTAAGGGCATACACCTATCGCCAGCAGGGGCGATTGCCAAAGGTGTGGCGAGCGTGCTGGATGAAGAGCAGAATATTCCGCGTCAGATCGTCAGTCTGTTCCGTCTCCCCTATTCACAGGAGGTCGACATCATGCAACGCAGACAATTCTTATCCCTGTTATCCGGCATCGGCCTGGCCTATGCGGCGCGCTCTTTTGCCGGGACAGCATCCGCCAATGATCAAGTGACCATCATGCAATTCTCCGATGACGGCAAGCCGCTGGGGCGCGTCACCTTAACCAGGGTGAGCAAAGATGCCGAGTGGAAGAAACGCCTGTCGCCGCTGGCTTACGAAGTGACGCGCCAGCAGGGCACGGAGCGCGCGTTCTCCCAGCCCGGTTACGACAGACATGAGCCGGGTTTGTATCGTTGCGTGTGCTGCGACAACGCACTGTTCGACTCCAGTACCAAATACGATTCCGGCACCGGCTGGCCGAGCTTCTGGCAGCCCATCGCAGCGGAGAACGTACGTAACATCGAAGACCGTCTGTTCGGCATGGCGCGCACCGAAGTGCGCTGCACCTTGTGCGAAGCGCATCTCGGCCATGTGTTCAACGACGGGCCGAAACCGACCGGCTTGCGTTACTGCATGAACACGGTGGCGCTGCGCTTCGTGCCCAGAGCCAAATAAAACCGACATCCAGGAGCAAGCATCATGCTGATCTTCCTGCTGGCCTATCTCGGCGGTGTGCTCACCATCCTGAGCCCGTGCGTTCTGCCGGTGCTGCCCTTTGTCTTCGCGCGCTCGGAGCAGTCGTTCTACCGTTCCGGGCTGCCTATCCTGTTCGGCATGGCGGCGACCTTCACCGTGCTGGCCAGCCTGGCCGCGGTGGGTGGCGCATGGCTGGTCGAGGTGAACCAGTACGGGCGCTATGCGGCGATGCTGCTGCTGTTGCTGCTGGGACTGGCGCTGATCTTCCCGGCATGGTCGGAGCGCATGATGCGACCCTTCGTCGCGCTGGGCGGGAGCCTGCAGCAACGCGCCGACCAGCAGGGCAGTGTCAAAGGTTCTCTGCTGCTGGGCGTGGCGGTCGGCTTCCTGTGGGCGCCCTGCGCGGGGCCTATCCTCGGACTGCTGCTGGCAGGCGCGGCCCTGAACGGCGCGAATCTCTACAGCGCATCGCTGCTGCTGGCGTTCGCCGCTGGCGCCGCATCTTCGCTGGCCGTGGCGTTGCTGGCCAGCGGCCGGGTGATCGCCTGGATGAAGCGCAGCTTCGGCGTCGAAGAGTGGCTGCGGCGTGCGCTGGGCATCGCAGCGGTTTTGAGTGTCGTCGTCATCGCGCTGGGATGGGATACACGCTTCCTCGCGAAGTTCACTTCGGCCAACACTACGGCCACCGAGCAGCAGCTGATCGAGCGTTTGGCGCAGCGATCCGACACCGGAGGAGCTGAGGATGCAAGGATGGCCCCGCCCATGACGGGCGCAACATCCTGGCTCAATTCGCCGCCGCTCAACGATGCGATGTTGCGCGGCAAAGTGGTGCTGGTGGATTTCTGGACTTACTCCTGCATCAATTGTCTGCGCACCTTGCCTTACCTGAAAGCGTGGGATGAGAAATACCGCGCTAAAGGCTTGGTCATCATCGGCGTGCATGCGCCGGAGTTCACCTTTGAGAAAGACCTGCGCAACGTCGAACAAGCCGTGGGCGAACTGGGTATCAAGTATCCCGTGGCGCTGGACAATAAATATGCGATCTGGAACGCCTATGAGAACCAGTACTGGCCCGCGCATTATCTGATCGATGCACAAGGGCGCATCCGTGACCAACATTTCGGCGAAGGCGCGTATCAGGAGACCGAACAGATGATCCAGAGGCTGCTCATGGAAGCGCATCAGGATTTGGCATTGAGCAAGGAATTCGTGCAGGTGCAAGGTCAGGGGGCGACAGCTGCGGCAGCGGATACCGAGCGTTCACCGGAAACCTATCTGGGTTATGCACGGCAGCAGAATCTGGCTTCGCCGGAAGCAGTCCGTCGCGATGCCTTTGCTCAATACAGCGCGCCGCTGGTACTCAGGCTGGATCAATGGGCGTTGAGCGGAACATGGCAAATCAGCCAGCAATCCGCTGTGTTGAAATCACCCGCAGGTTCCATCAGCTACCACTTCCAGGGACGTGACCTGCATTTGGTGTTGGGATCGCGCAACGGCAAGCCGCTACGCTTTAAGGTCACGCTGGATGGAAAAATGCCGGGCGAAGATCACGGCGAGGATACCGATGCACAGGGCAACGGTGTGGTCCGCGAACAGCGGCTATACCAGCTGGTGCGTCAGCGCGGTGAGATCAGGGATCGAACCTTCCGCATCGAGTTCATGGATGCCGATGTGGAGGCGTTTGCCTTTACCTTCGGCTAGCGGCAATGGCATGTCCGATAACCCGTCATCCGCGCTCATGCGCTTGGCGCGATGTGGCTACGGTGGCCATTGTGGATGATGGTTTGCTACAGAAGTCAGACCTGAATCTATTTTTTCTGCAGCAGTGATTTCAGGTCGGCGAAAGGATTGTGGGTTGCTGTTGTATGGTCCGCAGCCCCCCGGTTGCGCACCGCTTCATCCAGCATGCGCGAGTGTTCGTTATCGTGGCAGTACAGGCAGAGCAGCTCCCAGTTGCTGCCATCCAGCGGATTATTGTCGTGATTGTGGTCCTTGTGATGAACCGTCAATTCGCGCAGCCGTACACCGGAAAATTCGCGCCCGCAGCGTCCGCAGATCCACGGAAACAATTTGAGCGCACGCTCGCGATAGCCGGCCTCGCGCAATTCACGTTGCTGGCGTGCTTCGGCGACGACGCGGTCGAGTCGTGCGTGATCGGGAGTGGTGTGTTTAGGCATGGCTGGAGTTTGAATGAATCTCCGCGCGGGCGACGGTGCGGAGGCTTACGACAACTTCAACTGTGACTTGGATTTTCTGCCCGGTGCTGCCGGAGGAATGAACCCGGCCAGACGGCAGCTGATGCCCTCGATCTTTTTGCCCTTCTCGAACTTGGTCGAATGGCACACCATGATCTCGCCTTTGGCAGCGAGTTCCGCCAAGTGGAGGCGCACCTTGGCCAGTGAGAGGCCGGTGGCTTCGGCGATCTCGGTATCGAGGCGCTCGCCATGCGTTTTTAGGTATTGCAGGATCTCTTTCATAGGGTCATTACCACACCAGCGATATAGCTTGAGGCGTCAATGTACAGGTATGCTCGGCATTGGACAAATATTAAGTTTTCTTGGAAAGCGCACTTTGGTGCCGAAAATCGGCCTTGCAGTGCCTGCAAACGGCCGTATCAGGGGGATTTTGGCTGGATTCCAGAGGTTCGGGGCTTGAAAGCAGGTACCGACCAGCGTTGTTACAAGTCGCCCGTCGCCAGCATCGGCAGTCCGTGTATCCAGACCAGGGTATCGATCAGCGCGGAGCATTCGCTCTTGGCGCGTATCTCGCTGAGGCAGCCGCAATACGAGCCGCGCATCCAGAGTTTGACGAGGTGGTTGTGGTCGCCGGGTTGCACTGCGGTCGGCGCGGACAGCAGCCAGGGCGCGGAGCCTTCCTGGTTTTCCAGAATGTAGCGGCGCAGGCGCAGTATGGCCTGGTCGAGAGCCTCGTTTAACAACAGCTCTTCATCGAATATCACGCGCTCTTCGGGAAAGGCATGAAGGTCGAGTTTGTTGCGCTGCGCGAAAAGTATGCCTTTGCCTTCCGGTATGACGAGGAACCATTCCGCCCTCGGGCAGCCTGCCGCATTGGTATAGGCCGTGCTGACGATGAAGGGCGTATCCACCATGCCGAGCGGTGCGGCGAGGTGGATGCGGAAGGTGGGCTGGAAGTTCATGCGCAGCCAATCATGTCATCTTCAGGTGTTCCAGCCCGCTCATCACGTCGCGGTCCTTGGTGCCCTGGCCTTCCAGCTTGATTCTCAGGCGCAGGTCGTTGACGGAGTCGGCATTCTTCAATGCTTCCTCGTAGCTGATCATGCCGCTTTCGTGCAGGTCGAACAGCGCCTGGTCGAAGGTCATCATGCCGAGCTCGCGCGATTGGGACATCACGGTTTTGATCTCGTGCACGTCGCCCTTGAAGATAAGGTCGGCGACCAAAGGTGAGTTGAGCAGGATCTCAAAGGCGGCAGCGCGGCCTTTGCCGTCGCGCTTGGGGATCAGGCGTTGCGAGATGAGCGCCTTGATATTGAGCGACAAGTCCATCAACAGTTGTTCGCGGCGTTCTTCCGGGAAGAAGTTGATGATGCGGTCCAGCGCCTGGTTGGCGCTGTTGGCGTGCAGCGTGGCCATGCACAAGTGGCCGGTCTCGGCGAAGGCGACGGCGTACTCCATGGTTTCGCGGTCGCGGATCTCGCCGATCAGGATCACATCCGGAGCCTGGCGCAGGGTGTTCTTCAGCGCGTTGTGCCAGTTGTCGGTATCCACGCCCACCTCGCGGTGGGTGATGATGCACTTGTCGTGTTCGTGCACATATTCCACCGGATCTTCGATGGTGATGATGTGACCGTAGCTGTTGTGGTTGCGGTGGCCCAGCATCGCGGCCAGCGAGGTGGATTTGCCGGAGCCGGTGCCGCCGACCAGGATCACCAGGCCGCGCTTGGTCATCACCACGTCCTTCAGTACGGGCGGCAGTCCCAGGTCGTCAAAGCTCGGGATCTTGGTGGTGATGGTACGCAGCACCATGCCGACGTGCTGCTGCTGCATGAACACATTGACGCGGAAACGCCCGATGCCGGGCGGACTGATGGCGAAGTTGCATTCGTGAGTGGATTCGAACTCGGCAGCCTGACGGTCGTTCATGATGCTGCGTGCCAGCTCTTGCGTGTGCTGCGCTGACAGCGCCTGACTCGACACCGGCGTCATCTTGCCGTCGATCTTGAATGCGGGCGGAAAGCCGGTGGTGACGAACAGGTCGGATGCTTTTTGCGAGATCATCCCGCGCAACAGATTGTGTACTAGTTCGGTGGCCTGGTCGCGTTCCATGATTTACTCCTAAATTGTTTCAGCCGGGGAACAGGTCTTTGTTCGCGGCTTTGGTGCGCGCCTCGGCGGAAGAGACGACACCGCGTTTCACCAGGTCGGTCAGGCATTGATCCAGTGTCTGCATGCCGATGTTGCCGCCGGTCTGGATGGCGGAATACATCTGCGGCACTTTCGCTTCGCGGATCAGGTTGCGGATCGCCGGGGTACAGATCATGATCTCGTGCGCTGCTGCGCGGCCCGTGCCGTCCTTGGTCTTGAGCAGGGTCTGCGAGATCACCGCACGCAGCGATTCGGACAACATCGCGCGCACCATTTCCTTTTCGTCCGCCGGGAACACGTCGATGATACGGTCGATGGTCTTGGCCGCCGAGCTGGTGTGCAGTGTGCCGAACACCAGGTGGCCGGTTTCCGCAGCCGACATCGCCAGACGTATGGTTTCCAGGTCGCGCATTTCGCCGACGAGAATGACGTCCGGGTCTTCGCGCAATGCGGAACGCAGGGCGTTGTTGAAGGACAGGGTGTGCGGGCCGACTTCGCGCTGGTTGACCAGGCACTTCTTCGATTCGTGCACGAATTCGATCGGGTCTTCCACGGTCAGGATGTGGCCCATCTCGGTTTCGTTCTTGTGATTGACCATCGCCGCCAGCGTGGTCGATTTACCGGAGCCGGTGGGGCCGGTCACCAGCACCATGCCGCGCGGATAATCGGCGATGGATTCGAAAATCTTCGGCGCCTTGAGTTCTTCCAGCGACAATATTTTGGAAGGAATGGTACGCATCACCGCACCCGCGCCGCGGTTGTGGACGAAGGCGTTGACGCGGAAGCGCGCCAGATTCGGCACTTCGAACGAGAAGTCGATCTCCTTGTTCTCCTCGTAATGCTTGCGCTGTCCGTCGTTCATGATGTCATACACCATGGCGTGCACTTCCTTGTGCTCCATCGCGGGCAGGTTGATGCGGCGCATATCGCCGTGCACGCGGATCATGGGTGGCAAGCCGGCGGAAAGGTGCAAGTCGGAGGCTTTGTTCTTCACGCCGAAGGCGAGCAGTTCGGTGATATCCATATATAATCCCTGAGCTTATTTACCGCGCTGAAAGGCGATCGTCCGGCCGATTATGACTGCAATCCTCTCCAACTTGCAAGCAACCCGCGAAGCCATTGCGCAGGCCGCAAAAGCCGCGCAACGGGACGTTACAAACGTCCGCTTGCTGGCGGTGAGCAAGACCTTTCCGGCACAGGCGGTGCGCGAGGCATATCAGGCAGGACAAACGGCCTTCGGCGAGAATTATCTGCAAGAAGCGCTGGACAAGATGGCGCAGCTGAAAGACCTGCCGCTGGAGTGGCATTTCATCGGTCCCATCCAGAGCAACAAGACGCGCCCCATCGCCGAGAACTTCGCCTGGGTGCACAGCGTGGACAGGTTGAAGATCGCCGAGCGTCTGTCTGCACAACGACCGCCGCAGCTGCCGCCGCTGAATATCTGCCTGCAAGTGAACGTGAGTGGCGAAGCGAGCAAGAGCGGTGTCGCGCCGGAAGAAGTGATGCAACTGGCAAGGGATGTCGCACAGTTGCCGCAACTCAAGCTGCGCGGATTGATGACGATACCCGCGCCTGCCGAGGATGCGGCGGCGCAGCGCGCACCGTTTGCACGGATGCGCCAGCTGCTGGAAGAATTGAACGGGCAGGGCCTGTCGCTGGATACGCTCTCGATGGGCATGTCGCACGACTATCCGGCGGCGATACAGGAGGGCGCGACCATGGTGCGCATCGGCACGGCGATCTTCGGCGGGCGCAGCAAGCCGCAAGCATGAACCCGCAAAAAGTCCAGCGCGACAACGTCTGCACACTGGAAGACCTGCCCAACATCGGCAAAGCGATGGCCATCGATCTGCGCTGCATAGGCATCCGCACGCCGCAGCAACTCATCGGTCAAGACCCGTTCAAGTTGTATGAGGCTCTATGCGAACGCACCGGGGTGCGCCACGATCCGTGCGTGATCGATGTGTTCATGTCGGTTGTTCACTTCATGGATGGCGGCGAGGCGCTGCCGTGGTGGTCGTTCACGCTAGAACGCAAACGCACTTACACAGAAAGATAGTTATCTGATAGCCAAAGCGCCGCCTTTGAGCTGCCTTCGATACTGTGCTGGAGAAATTCCGGTCGAGCGCTTGAACAATCTACTGAACGATGAAACGTCCTCGTAGCCCACACTCAATGTGATCGCCCCGAAATCGCTGTGCAGTACCGTCCGGCAATTCCTTCGCCCGCTCGATCTTAAGTGCCTGCAAATAGGCGAGCGGTGTCAGTCCGGTGATCTCGATGAAGCGGCGGTTGAGGGTGCGGTAGCTGACGTGCATGGCGTTGGCGAGGTCGTCGATGGAGGCCGGCTGCATCAGGTGGTTCGTCATCCATTTGATATCGCACTGGATCAGCGGTTCGGATTGGTCGTGCCGAGTCGTTGTCAATTTGCGATAATCGCCCTCCACAACGATTTTCCTCGGGGGCGGTATGAACATTTGTTTCATCGGCGGCGGCAACATGGCGAAGGCATTGATCGGCGGCTTGATCAAGCGTGGTTACGCGCCATCCAGGATGCGCGTGGTGGAAGTCGATGAGCAACGCTGTGTTGACTTGCATGAGGAATTCGCGGTGCGCGCGATGACCGACATGAGCGAGGCCGTGGCGCGTTCCGAAATAGTGGTGCTGGCTGTGAAGCCGCAGCAGCTGCGCGAGGTGTGCAAGCAATTGACGCCGCTGATCAACAACCCGCTGGTGATCTCCATTGCCGCGGGCATCCGGGCACCTGACATCGCGCGCTGGCTGAATACGCAGAACGTCGTGCGCTGCATGCCCAATACCCCGGCACTGATACGGCACGGCGTGACCGGTTTGTATGCCCTGCCGGCAGTGCAGGAACAGGAGCGCGAACGTGCCGAGGCGATCCTGGAGGCGGTTGGCAGTACGCTGTGGGTGGAAGAGGAAGCGCTGCTGGATACAGTGACGGCGATCTCCGGCAGCGGTCCGGCCTACGTGTACTATTTCATCGAAGCCATGCAGCAGGCGGCGATCGAATTGGGCATGGACGAACTGCAAGCGCGCCAGCTGGTGCTGGATACCTTCATCGGTGCGAGCAAGCTGGCCGACAGCAGCAAAGAGGAAGTCGCGATCCTGCGCGCCCGCGTCACCTCCAAGAACGGCACCACCGAGCGCGCACTGTTGAGCATGGCTGCCAACCATGTGAAGCAACACATCATCACTGCCGCGCATGCGGCGGCGGCACGCTCCAAAGAGTTGGGCGACGAATTAGGGAAGGATGCGTGATGTGGAGTGAGGCGCTGTCGTTTTTGATCGATGCATTGGTGCAGCCGTTCGCTGCCGTGCTGCTGTTCCGTTTCCACGCCGTGTGGCTGAAAGCGCCGATGCGCAATCCCATCGGCGAATTCCTCATGGCGCTCACCGACTTTGTCGTGCTGCGCACGCGTCGTTTTGTGCCTGCGGTGTGGGGGTTGGATAGCGCCACGCTGCTGCTGGCATTCGCGGTCGAGTTCATCTATCTCGGCGCCTTTCTGGGTGTGCAGGGCTATGCGTATGAAACTTTCCCGCTGGCCGGCTTGCTGGCATGGACCGCTGTCAAGTTGCTGAAGCTCAGCATCTACCTGCTCATCGCCACACTGCTCGCCGAAGCCATTCTGTCGTGGGTTAATCCGCAGACGCCGCTGGCCCCGATGCTGGCCGCAGTCAACCGCCCATTTTTGCAACCTCTGCGCCGCAGCATCCCGCCGCTGGGCAACGTCGATCTTTCGGTGCTGGTGCTGTTCATCATCTGCCAACTTATCCTCATCGTGCCGATAGGCGGGCTGGAACGGGGCGTGATGAGTTTGCTGTGAGCGCGTGGCATCACACCGCAATGGTGAAGTGCTCACATCCGGTGCTGCTAGCCTGAGTCAAGGGGGGCGGGCCGCTCGCCCTTCACTCGAAACAGGCAAGGGAAGCAATTCAAAACAACCCCCGCCATGGTTAATGGGTAAAATCGCCGACCCACAGGAGACACTTCATTGGAAAATCTATACAACATTCTGGGCGTATCTCCGACCGCGTCGAGCGAAGACATCAGGAAGGCGTACCGCTCTCTTGCCATGCGCCATCACCCGGACAGGAATACCCATTCCAGCGCGGAGATCCGCTTCAATGCCATCAAGACGGCATATGAGCTGCTTTCCGACCCCAAAAAAAGAGCCGAATACAACCAGAGCCTCAACAATCGCATCGTCATCGATCCGGAAAATGAAGCGCAGGCGCTGTGGAGTTCACTGTTCAATCGCTGCGGAATCGTTCTGCCGCAGCATGATCATTCATCACTTTAAAGACGCAAACCATATGAAAAATATCCATCCCGAATTTGCCTATCAGTCGCGCGAACTGGGCATCCAGATCGAAGACACCCTGGGCGATCCGCCTGACAGAAAGAACTATGCAAAAGTCATCAAATCGTTGATCGGCGAATTTGCCAACGGCACCGGCGATCGACGATGTGAATCTGTTGAGTTTCGCGCTGGTCGATTACCTGCGCTTTGACGATCCCGCCGGGCTGCTGGCGCAAGCTGCGCAATACGACGAAGGCGATGCCGCGAAGGTCATGAAGATGGTGTCATGCGCCGATGCCGAAGCAGGCAAGGCTTTGGCGAGCCGTTGCCCATGCCGATCCGGAACTGGCGCGCAAGGCGATCATCACGGCATTCCTGTTCAAGAACACTAAGCGCTGGACGGACGAAGACCATTCGCTCGAAGCCCTGCAAAAGGACGAAGGCGGCGACGAGGATGAGGACGAAGACCAGTTCGAGCAGGGGCAGGATATCGATCATTTGTTCGACACGCGCGGAGACGAGAATGTCTGACAAATCCAATCTTCCCGCGATCAGCCGTCAGGTCACCGAGCTGGTCCTGTCCGGTTCGACCGCAACATGCGGAAGAGGCGATCAATGAGACCGCGGAACAGTTCGGCGATCTCGCCGTGGTCGAAGTGCTGGACTCGCTGGAGCCGCAAGTCGCGTCGCTGCACCTGTCCGCTTTCGACGGCGGCAAATTGTCGCTGGCCACGCTGCTGATCTCGCCCAAGGCCTGGGCGGAAAGCCTGGCTTTCTTCGCCGCCCCCTGGAACGAGGACATGATCGAAGACGAGCCGGAAGTGCTGGCCGAATCGCTGTTCGCGCATATCCACGGAGTCATATTCTGCCAGCGACGACGCGGAACGGCGCGCAGCGCTGATCCACGAAGCGTTATCGACCGACTGGGGGACGACGGCTTTTGCCGTGCTGTTCTCGACCGCCGCCGAGGAGATCATCGAGATCGCCAATGACATCCACAATCGCGGCGCGCACAGCAGCGGCCAGACGACTTCCGATCACGATGTTATTCCGCTCGCGCTGGAAATTGCGCGCACCGATGCGGATGCCTGGGATCGGGTGTTGTTCGAGATGTTCCCCGACTGGCGTGCCCGGCGAGAACCAGTTGCAGGCAAAGTCCGACGAAGAGACAGCGATGATGACGAGCATGAAGACGGACCATGAATATGCCACCGGCCGAACCACCAAGGAATTGCTGATACGCTTGCGCAAACAGGTGCCGAGCAAATCGCTCAGCACACCCAAAACCGGCAGCCGCCCAAGCCTGGGCGAGGATATCTTTTCCTGAGCATCGCCAAGCACGTTACCGGAAAATCATCCATGCAACTCGCCAGCATCACCACGCGCCCGCCGCATCTGGTGCAAGCGCTCGACGCGCTTGCACAACGCGCGGACCATCAGCAGGCGGCGAACACGCTTATGCAGGAGCTGAGCGGCATCACCGTGCTGGTCGCCAGGAAATTCACCAATGACCGAACGGCGGACGGCCTGCTCGAAGCGTTCTACCTGACTGTCGGCTGTGTCTCGCTGGGCATCAGTCAGGCCAACCTGCCGCAGGGCGACGAATCCAGGCTGTCCTTCCTGCTGCACCACGGTGCCGAACATGTGTTCCAGATGGGATTCCGGCATATCAAGGAATTGATCCAGCCTGCCTTACGTGCCCGTCCTCTCCGAGTTCGAGGCCGATCCCTTCGTGCAGCAGCGCAACCTGAAGGCGCTCTTCTTCGAGATATGCCGTGCCGAACCCAACTCCACCTGGTCAGGCGATGATGTCTATGTCAGGGAATTGCGGGACCGCAAGAGCAACCAGAAGATCATCGACTGCGCCAAGTGGCTGCGCACAAGACATTACGCCGGCCCGGTCAGGGATCCCGAGCTCGATGCCCATGCGGTCATCGCGATCGCGGTGATCTTCGCGATCGCCGGCGTCGCGCCCATCGTCGCGCGGGTCAGGCAAGCAGATCTCGAAACCCTGATCCAGGGTGTTCGGAAAACACCGTCGGACATCGAAGCAGGCTGGAACGCATGGCTGAAAGAAGTTCCGTCCGAATACCAGCCGATACTGCGTGAACGCATGGACGAATACAGAGACACCATCGTCAAGAAGATCCTGTCCAAGACCAGGATCAAGACGGTCATCACCGAGATACAGAATAATTACGCGGGCAATGAGCAGGACATCGACTATCCCTGAGCTAACGCCCAGCACACGTCGAAACACTTGCTTCGGAACAGTCACATCATGCACACGCTCGCAGCTTTACGCGCCGGTCAACTGACCGGCATCAAACGCCTCGATCTTTCCTGCGGCCTGACCGAGTTCCCCAACGAGATCTATCAGCTGGCCGACACGCTGGAGATCCTCAACCTGTCCGGCAACGCCTTATCAAGCCTGCCCGATGACCTGCCGAGGCTGCACAAGCTGCGCGTGATCTTCTGCTCCGACAACCGTTTCACTGCACTGCCCGAAGTGCTGGGGCGCTGTCCGCAGCTGGAGATGGTGGGCTTCAAGGCCAACCAGATCACGAGCGTGCCCGCGGCCGCCTTGCCCGCAAAACTGCGCTGGCTGATCCTGACCGACAACCGCATCAGCGCATTGCCCGGCGAACTCGGCTCCTGCACGCGCCTGCAAAAACTCATGCTGGCGGGCAACCAATTGCAGGAATTGCCGGAGCAGATGGCTGCCTGCACACAACTGGAATTGCTGCGCATCGCGGCCAATCGCTTTACACGATTACCCGACTGGTTGCTGTCGTTGCCTCGTCTGGCATGGCTGGCCTATGCGGGCAACCCGTGCAGCGATGCCGGCGAAGTGGCAGCCATGGCCAAGCAGCCGATCACACACATCGACTGGTACAGCCTCGAGTTGCAGCACGCCTTGGGCGAAGGCGCATCCGGCGTGATCTATCGCGCGAACCGCCTGCAGGACGGCAGCGCCTCGCCGGTGGCGGTCAAGGTGTTCAAAGGTGCGCTGACCAGCGATGGTTTGCCGCGCAGCGAAAAAGCCGCGTGCATTGCAGCCGGCACGCACCCGGGCCTGATCCCCGTCGCCGGAAAGATCAGCGGACACCCCGCAGGCACACCGGGCCTGGTGATGTCGCTGATCGACCCCGGCTTCGTCAATCTTGCCGGGCCGCCCAGCCTGGAATCCTGCACGCGCGACATCTATCCGCCAGCGACCCGCTTCACTTTGACGATTGCGTTGAACATCGCACTGCGCATTGCGGAGGTGGCGGAACACCTGCATGCACAAGGCGTGATGCATGGTGATCTGTATGCGCACAATATTTTGTGGAATGCGCAGGGCGAGTGTCTGCTCGGCGATTTTGGCGCGGCCTCTTTCGTTCCAACGCAGGATGTGGGCCTCGCCACCGGTTTGCAACGCATCGAAGTGCGCGCGTTTGGCTGTTTGTTGGAGGAGCTGCTGGAACGTTGCGATGCGCCGCTCGGGGCACGGCACGTCGTCGATGCGCTACGCGCCTTGCAGCGTTCGCTGTGAGCAGGCGAGAGGTCGATGCGCGGCCTCTATTCGGCGAGATTCGGGCCGCGCTGATAGCGCTAGAGGCGGTGCTGCGCAAATCCGTGTAGCCGGAGGGGAGCAGAACATCTTCGAGATAAGCTGCGGATTCATTCGCCTTGTCAGGCTAATCCAATGCACGGCGGAAAGCGTGCCCGGCCAATTTGTACCGTCTTTGATTTGGTAAGGCTACCAACCTCGGTTACCATCCACAAACTTTTTGAACTGTTCGTCATGCCGGAGTCCATAGTTATGAATTCACCAATTTCGTTAAGAGTAGTTCCGCAAGCCAACATTTTCCGCAAAGGCGATGTCTTTGTGCTGTTCGGCGAGTTGTTTGGCCGGGGTTACGCCAACGGTCTGATCAACGAAGCGCGCAAAGCGGGCATGACGATCATCGGTGTCACCGTGGGCCGCCGCGACGAGAACAATAAATTGCGCCCGCTGACCGCAGAGGAGCTGGCCCAGGCCGAGGCCAATCTGGGCGGACGCATCATCAATGTGCCGCTGATGGCGGGATTCGATCTGGATGCGCCGGCAGGCGAACCGACACCGACCGATCTGCTGGCCGACATGACGCTCAAGAGCTGGCAGGACGACAAGCTCGATTGGGCAGCACATCGAGAAATGCCGCGCAGTGGGCGTCAAAGCGTTTCAAGGATTCCGTGGCCAAGGTGATGGCCGAGCTGGATGGCATGATTCCGGACGGCAGCAACGCTTTCTTCGCCCATACCATGGCGGGCGGCATCCCCAAGGTGAAGGTGTTCCTGGCGATCGCCAACCGCATCTACAAGGGGCGCGGCGAACGCTTCCTGTCTTCGCAGCGCCTTGCTCGACAGCGACCTTGGCAAACTGATCCTGATGAATTTCGACGAGGTCACCGCGAACACCTTCCAGCACCTGATCGAAGGCAGCGCGGCGATCCGCGCACGCCTGGAGAAGACCGGCGGGCAGGTGCGCTACACCGCCTATGGTTACCACGGCACCGAGATTCTCATCGACGAACAATACCAGTGGCAGACCTACACCAGCTACACGCAGGGCAAAGCCAAGATGCGCCTGGAGCGCATCGCCGAAGCGGCCTGGGAACAGGGCATCAAGGCGACGGTGTACAACTGCCCCGAGATCCGCACCAACTCCTCCGACATCTTCGTCGGCGTGGAGCTCTCGCTGTTCCCGCTGCTCAAGGCATTGAAGAAAGAACAGGGCGGCGCCTGGGCCGAAGCACAGTGGCAAGCCTGCCGCGACGTGTTGCAGGAAGGGCAGACGCTGGAAAGCCTGCTGCAGAAGATCGACGCCTACAATGCCAGCGACGTGATGAAGCGCTTCCGCAATTTCGCGGCATGGCCGATGCCAAACTCGGCTGAACTGGCCGATGTGATGATAGGCACCTCGGAAGAGATCACCAAGATGCACAAGAGCCGCGACGCGCTGGTGACCGATGTGCTGAGCTCGCTGGTGCTGGAAGGCACCGGGCCACTGATGTTCCATGAGTCGTCCAATCCCGCAGGCGCCGGTGCTGTGGCTGAACCACGACATCATCGCCAAGCAGCTCAACCTGATGCACCGCTAATTGCCAGCTGCGCCCGGCCTGCAAGGGGCCGGGCGCATGCATCGCAAACTGAACCCGGGCGATCACCGTCATTCGATCGATCCCGGATCATTTTCCAGTCATACCCCCGACAGTAACCAGCGTGGCAGAAGCGCCAGTCCGTAGGCCAGGATATATAGGCCATCTTTCAGGTTGTTCAGCACTACACCCTCTGTTAAGTTCGCAGCGAAGCTTGGAACTGGAGATGAGAAATGCGGAAACTGAGCTCTTTAGTCCTTGTTTTGTGCGCTCTCGCACCATTTGTTGCCTCAATGAATGTACATGCCGGAGAGTCTGCCGAAGATACCTCTATTGCACAGGAAATTAGGGTAAGCGTAATCGAGCCGACGTTGTTTGCGCATAATATTTGCGCCAATACGAATGACTGTGTTGGTCGATCAATAATGAGATATTCGGTTGCAGGGCATATTTCATGGAGAATTTATACTTTGTCTGATAGAGAAGTGATTGCTGAAATATTCGCAAAATTGCTAGCAGTTACAAAGGCACTTCCTAGAAACAAGACCTATGCAATTTATGTTTACCGCGAAAAAGAACAGGACGTTGGATTTTTTGAAAATCCAATTGCGCAGCTGTTAATTCAAGGAAATAAATAGCAGCTTCCGGTCACAGGGAGCAGCATTGCATTTAGTTTCAACCGCCATGTCACTGCGCCCTGAGCAACCCGTTGTTCTCCAGGCGATCACTACCTGTAGTGACGAACGAGAATTGAGCAGGCCTTCTATCTGACTGTCACAGCGTGAAATTATCCTGTTACCCACAGCCAATTCACGCATCCATCCACGATGGTTGTGGAAAACAGCGAATACGCGTGCATTCTGTTTCGAACGACGCAGACATACCCCGACACTTAGCTTCAGCAAGTAGGCAGGCCCGCCTTGAATCGTGATCTCCGCCGCCATGTTGCCGCGACCTGGCAGCCGACCGCAATCCGTGCGATCGCTTCCCGTCATGACGAGCGAGAATTGAGCAGAGGTGGTATCTGTCTGTCGCAGCGGTGAATTATCCTCTTACCCACAGCCAGTCCACATGTTCATCCACGATGGTTGTGGAGAACGACGAACTGCGTGCAGGCCGCAGCGCCTGGCACCGGTTGTCACCGACGATCGACACTGCGTTGCTCGCCCCTAGGTTAAGCCGAGGTGGTGATGGAAACGATGGCAGGCAAAGCAATGATGAGCGTGAAAATGCCAACGACCGACCAGCGTACGATTTGAGCAATCGTTACAAGTAACTTTGAATGGAGTGTTTTCATGATGTCCTCGCTTAATATGCGGAACGTGATATGCGGAGTGGCTGGATTCGCATCGGAGGGCGCCCGCATGACGACCTCCCTTGTGGTTAACTGATTTGATGCAGTTACAAGAGATAGGCAACCGTCGCTTGTTTAAGGATCGAGCCTGGTGCATTTGGCAGGAGGCTCTGCCATATGTTTAAACGAGTGCCTGTCTTTGACTGTGTGCGCAATGCACACAGTCACACAATACGTGTGCAATATGCACACGTCAAGCGTTTTTTGTGGAAACGCAGTTAAGGGAATATCAGAGGACCAGCTCCGCGATTGTTTTTGAGACTATCGGTGTCTAAGCGGACTGCACGGCGCGCCTGCTTGGCGCGCAGTTGTCAGAGGGCATCGAACAGCGTTTCCAGTCTCAGCAGCAGCAGCGGTGTGTTGCGGTAGCTATTCTCTTTGGGGAAATGCAGTTGCGGGTTGATCTCCAGGAACAGCCAGCGACGGTTCAGCTGCTGCCGGTAGCGTAGCGAAAGCACATAATCGTTCACCTGGCTCTGCGGGCGGTCCACCCCGATGGCACTGGCTTCATAGAGCAGGGCGCGCTTTTCATCCAGCGTCTGATATATCCCGAGATCCTCGCGCAGATCGAAGCGTTGCAGATCATGCATCCAGGTGGCGGTGCTGGTGGCGCGGAAAAAGGCGGGATCGCCCAGCGCGTGTTCGAAATCGATCTGGGTGGTTTCGCCCGCTCCTGTCCGGCTGAACCAGAACAGCGACTGCGTCGTTTTCATGCGCCAGCCATCGAGTGTTGCCGTATAACTCGCGCGCGCGCGCACGAAAGGTTGCAGCGGCAGGGGCACCTTGATGCCGACATCGGTGCTGACGTGCCAGATGTTTTCCAGTTCTTTCACGTAACGAAGGGCTACGCCGTAGGTCGCCGGCGTGACGAGCTGACTGAGGGCCTGCGGCAGGGTGGCAGTATCCGCCCCGGTGACGTTCTTTTCCGGGTCGCTTTCCAGCAGCAGATGCAGGCGTTTTTCGGCGGCAGGCAGGCGCAGATTGGTCTTCAACGCCAGTTGTGCCTGCCGGCTGCCGCCTTGCTGCATCAACTCGCTTAGGTTGAGCTGCAACACACTCTGGTTGGTTTCCTGAAAGTTGCGCTCGGTGCCGAAGAAGCGGTCGATGCCGGTGACGAATCCGACGAACTGTTGCGAAACATAGTCGCGCGTGGAATCCGCTGTCGTGACGCTGGAGTCGACGAGGGCCGGGATTTCCTCGATGACCGTCTTGTCGGTGGCGAAGGCGACTGAAGGGAAAACGAGAACAGCGGCGAGCCACAGTACACGGGGTATGTGGCGTGGTTCGGGAAGGGCGGTAGCAGGCATGTGCCGGATGATACACAGAAACATTTCCGGTCAGAACGGGACTGCAAACGAAAAGAGCGGCGCGAGCCGCTCTTTTCAAAGGCAGCAGGCAGACCTTAGTGGTGTGCGTGTTCACCGTGGCCGCTGTGCTCTGCAGAAGCGAGCTTGGTGGTGGTCAATGCCGAGCTGATCTTGGCTGCGTCGGTATCGCCGTTGACGTTGATGATGTTGAGCTTGCCGGCACCTTGCTTCATGTCGTCGGCAAAGTCATACACCGCGCCCACTACCAGCAGCTGACCGGACTTCACCTTGTCGGCGAATTCCTTTAGTCGCGGCAGCGACCTGGTTGTTGACGTTGGCACTTCACGCCGTCGATGCTGGCCACGCCCTTGCCGATGCTGATGGTGTCCAGTTCCTTCTTGATGTCAGGTTCCAGCGCGGAATAGTCGCCGCTGGCTGCCTTGATCGCGCCGCAGGAAGAGTGGCCGATGATGATCAGCAGGGAGGATGCCAGATGGTTCACGCCATACTCGACCGAACCCTTGGAGGTCGCCAGCTGGTTGCCGATGTTGCGCACCATGAACAGGTCGCCTTCCGGGGTGTTGTCCAGCATGTTGGTGTGCACGCGCGAGTCGGAGCAGGTCACCACGGTAGCGCGCGGATGTTGCCCCTTGGACAGTTCCTGGAAGAAGGCGGTGTTGTGTGCGGCGATATAGGCTGCTGTCGTTGGACTGGATCTCCTTGATGATGGCCTGAGCCACGGCGGCATCGCCGTGTTCGTGTTCGTCGTGGGCAAAAGCGGGTGCAGCGATACAGGCGGCGGCCAGCAGGCCAGCCAGATGCTTCTTCAACATGTGGATTCTCCTCGAGCGTTTATATTTGGTTTATGCGTCTTAAGCGCGCGAGGAGAATATCAAAACAACTGTAAAGAAAACGTCAAGTCCTACATCAGGATGACATCGTATTGCTCTTGCGAGTAGAGCGTCTCGACCTGCAGGGACACGGGCTTGCCGATGAAGTCGGACAAGCTGGGCGAGGCTTTGCGATTCCTCGTCGAGGAACAGGTCGATCACCTGTTGCGAGGCGAGGATGCGGAATTCGCGGGCGTTGAACTGGCGCGCTTCGCGCACGATCTCGCGCAGGATCTCGTAGCACACCGTCTGCGCGGTCTTCACTTCGCCGCGCCCTTGGCAGGTGGGACAGGGTTCGCACAGCACATGCGCCAGGCTTTCGCGGGTGCGCTTGCGCGTCATCTCCACCAGGCCCAGCGAGGAGAAGCCGTTCACGCTGATGCGCGTGCGGTCGTTGGCCAGCATCTTTTTGAACTCTTCCAGCACCGCGTTCTGGTGCTCGGCCGAGTCCATGTCGATGAAGTCGCAGATGATGATGCCGCCTAGATTGCGCAGCCGCAGTTGGCGCGCGATGACCTGAGCCGCTTCCAGATTGGTCTTGAAAATGGTGTCGTCGAAATTGCGCACGCCGACGAAGCCGCCGGTGTTCACGTCCACCGTGGTCAGCGCCTCGGTCTGGTCGATGATGAGATAGCCGCCGGATTTCAGATCGACTCGGCGCGACAGGGCGCGCTCGATCTCTTCCTCGATGCCGTAGAGGTCGAACAGCGGGCGGGCGCCGACGTAACGCTCCAGCCTGGGCACGGCAGCGGCGATGTAATCGGTGGCGAAGGCCAGCATGCGTTCATGCGTCTCGCGCGAATCGACGAGGATGCGCGTGGTCTCTTCGTTCACGAAATCGCGCAGCACGCGCAGGCTGATGTCCAGCTCCTTGTACAGCAGCGCCGGGGCGGCGAGCCGCTGCGACTGCAGCTGCAGGTTGCTCCACAGCTTGTCCAGATAGGCGACATCGGCGCGCAACTCGTTGTCGGAGGCGGATTCGGCCATGGTGCGGATGATGTAACCGCCCTTGTGCTCGGCAGGCAGCACCTGCTGCAACTTGGCGCGCAAGGTCTCGCGTTCCGCTTCGTTCTCGATGCGCTGCGAAACGCCGATGTGCGATTCCTGCGGCAGATACACCAGCAGTCGCCCGGCGAAACTGAGTTGCGTGGAAAGGCGCGCGCCCTTGGTGCCGATGGGGTCCTTGATGACCTGCACCAGCACGCTCTGACCCTCGAACAGCATCTTTTCGATGGGCTTGGTGGCATCGCCGTTGACGCGGTTCTCCCAGATGTCGGCGACATGCAGGAAAGCGGAGCGCTCCAGCCCGATGTCGATGAAGGCCGACTGCATGCCGGGCAGCACGCGCTTCACTTTGCCGACATAGACGTTGCTCACCAGTGCCGCGCTGGCTGCCGCGCTCGATGTGCAACTCCTGCACGACACCCTGTTGCATCACCGCGACGCGTGTTTCCTGCGGGGTGACGTTGATCATGATTTCTTCGGTCATGGTGCGGGGTATCCGAAAAGTTTCAGCAATTCTACCGTCTCATACAGCGGCAGTCCCATCACGCCGCTGTAGCTGCCATCCATGTGTTTCACGAACGCGCCCGCGTAGCCCTGTATGCCGTAAGCACCCGCCTTGTCGTGCGCCTCGCGGGTCAGCAGGTAACGGCGGATGCGATCTTCGTTCAGGGTGTCGAAAGTGATGGTGGTGGTCGACAGGCGCATTTCCACCCGCTCTTTGAAAGCCACGGCGACGGCGGTCAGTACCTGATGCTGCCGTCCCGAGAGCATGTGCAGTATCTCGGCGGCATGTTCGTTGTTGTCGCGGCTTGCCGATGATCTTGCCGTCCAGCGTGACCGTGGTGTCCGCCGCCAGTACCGGGAATGGCGGCAGGTTGCGTAGCGCTAAAGTCTCGCAGCCGGCGAGCGCCTTGTCGTGACAGACGCGCTGCACGTAATCCAGCGGCAGTTCACCGTCATGCGGCGTTTCGTCCACGTCCACCGTGCGGCGCAGGTCGCTGCGTAGCAACAGCAGCTCGAAACGGATGCCGATCTGCTTGAGCAGTTCGCGGCGGCGCGGGCTTTGCGAGGCGAGGTAGATGCGGGGATGTTTGATGCTCATGGTTCATTCACGGTGATACGGGTGATTGTGCATCAGGCTGTGCGCGCGGTACAGCTGTTCCGCCAGCAGCACGCGCACCATGCCGTGCGGCAGGGTCAAGGCGGACAGCGCCATCAGTTGTTGTGCGCTGCTGTTTGACCGATTCGTGCAAGCCGTCCGCGCCGCCGATGATGAACGCGACATCGCGTCCCTGCTGCATCCAGTCCTGCATCTGCTGCGTGAGTTGTTTGGTGGTGGGGGTCGCGCCGCGTTCGTCGAGTGCGATGCACAGTGCAGTAGGCGGGCAGTGCGGCACGGATGCGTTGCGCTTCGGCTTCCATGATCTGCGCGGCGGTCTTGCCGCTGTTGCGCGCTTCCGGCTTGATCTCGATCAGTGCGATCGTCGCCTCGCGCGGCATGCGCTTGGCGTACTCGTTGAAACCCTCGGTGATCCACGACGGCATCTTGTTGCCCACCGCGAGGATCAGCAGTTTCATTTTGCGGTTTTGGCGTGCGCCTTGGGGTGCGCGCTCCACAGTTCTTCGAGATTGTAATAGGCGCGTACGGCGGGCTGCATGATGTGCACCAGCACTTCGCCGAAGTCCACCAGTATCCATTCGCCGCTTTGTTCACCCTCGACGCTGAGCGCTTCTTCGCCCAGTGCCTTGAGCTTCTTTTCCACGTTGTCGGATAGCGCCTTGGTCTGGCGCGTGGATTGGGCGCTGGCGATGATCATGCGTTCGAACAGCGGACTCAGTTTGCTGGTATCGATGACTTCGATGTCCTGCGCCTTGATGTCTTCCAGTGCGGCCACGATGGCTGCGGTTTTGTCTTTTGTGTTTAGCATGTCGAGTAAGTTTGATTTGATTGAATGTAATGGGAGACGCTATCCGGGACTAGATAGCGAATATTTTTGTTTTCGCCGCAGCGACGGCGGATGTCGGTGGCCGAGATGTCGAGCAAGGGCATGTCCAGTGCCACGATCGTGCCGTGCGGCGATTCATGCAGGCGGCGCGGCGCGGGGGCCAGACGCGCCTGGTATTCTGCCTGCAGCGATACATCGGCGTTCGCTCATCGCATTGCCCAGCGGCTGACCGGGGCGCTGCATCACCACGATGTGCGCCAGCTCGAACAGATGCCGCCATTCATGCCAGGTATGCAGCTGCAGGAACGCATCGCTGCCCAGCAGCAGGCACAGCGGCTGTTCCGTGCCCAGTTCGTCACGCAAACTGGTGAGCGTGTCCACCGTGTAGCAGGGATCGGTGCGATAGACCTCGCGCACATCCACGAGGAATTCGTGATGGCCATGCAGCGCCAGACGCACCATCTCCAGCCGTGCAGTTGGAGAGGCGAGCGGTGCGGCACGGTGCGGCGGCGTACCGCTGGGAATGAAGCGCACCTGCTGCAATCGGCATTGCTCCAGCGCCTCCTGCGCCAAGCGCAGATGCCCGTGATGGATCGGGTCGAAGGTGCCGCCGAGAATGCCGATGGGTGCGCTGTTCACCGATTACAGTGCCAGCCTGCGCATGTCGGACAGCACATGCGCGAGGTAAGTGGTGAAGCGTGCACCGGCCGCACCGTCGATCACGCGGTGGTCGTAGGACAGCGACAGCGGCAGCATCAGGCGCGGCACGAACTCGCCGTCTTTCCACACCGGCTTCATGCTGGAACGCGACACGCCGAGGATGGCCACTTCCGGCGCATTGATGATCGGCGTGAACGCCGTGCCACCGATGCCGCCCAGGCTGGAGATGGTGAAGCAGCCGCCCTGCATGTCGGCGGCGGTGATCTTCTTCTCGCGCGCCTTGGCACTGACCTCGCCCAGTTCCTTCGCCAACTGCACGATGCCCTTCTGGTCCACATCGCGTATCACCGGCACCATCAGACCGTCCGGCGTATCCACGGCCACACCGATATGGACGTATTTCTTCAGCACCAGATTCTCGCCGCTCGCATCCAGCGATGCGTTGAAATCGGGGAAGTGCTTCAATGCGATCGCGGCGGCCTTGAGCATGAAGGCGAGCGGCGTGATCTTGATGTTCTGCTTGGCGTATTCCGCGCCCAGCTCTTTGCGGAAGGCCTCCATCTCGCTGATGTCGGCATCCTCGAACTGCGTGACGTGCGGGATGGTGACCCAGTTGCGGTGCAGGTTGGCGCCGGAGATCTTCTTGATGCGAGACAGCGGCTTGGTTTCGACCGCGCCGAACTTGGCGAAGTCCACCACCGGCATCTCCAGCACTTGCAGCCCGTTGCCGCCTGCCGCACCGCGCGGTTGCGCCAGCGATTGCTTGACGAAGTTCTGCACGTCGTCACGGGTGACACGGCCTTTTTCGCCGCTGCCTTTTACCTGCGGCAGGTTGACGCCCAGCTCGCGCGCGAAGCGGCGGATGGACGGGCTGGCGTGAGCGCTGCCGCCGGATGCAGCGGCGGACACGGCTTGAGCCACAACGGGTGCCGCGACCGCAGCGGGTTTGGCGGCGGGCGCAGGCGCGACCGGTGCTGCCTGCTGTGCGGTTGCTGCTGCCGGTGTGGCGGCTTGCGCAGCCGCTGCAGCGCCGGCTTCGATCGTCACGATCAATGAGCCTTCCGACACCTTGTCGCCGACCTTGACCTTCACTTCCTTCACCACGCCGTCGAACGGCGCAGGCACATCCATGGTCGCCTTGTCCGTCTCCAGCGTCACCAGGGTTTGCTCCGCCTTGACCTTGTCGCCCGCTTTGACGGCGACTTCGATGATCGGCACATCTTTGTAATTGCCGATGTCCGGCACTGATACGTTTTTGATTTCCGCCACGTTGTTCCCCTTGCCTTAAACCGTCGTCGGGTTCGGTTTGTCCGGATTGATCTGGTACAGCTTGATCGCTTTGCTCACTTCGCTCGCCGGAATGGTGCCTTCGTCCGCCAATGCCTTCAATGCGGCAATCGCGACATAGTGGCGATCCACTTCGAAGAAGCCGCGCAATTTCTTGCGGGTATCCGAGCGACCGAAGCCGTCCGTGCCCAGCGTCTTGTAGCGCGCTTTGACGAAGGGACGGATCTGGTCGGAATACGAACGGATGTAATCCGTGGCAGAGATCACCGGTGTCTTGTCGTCCAGACATTGCTCGACGTAGCTCACGCGCGGCTTGGCTTCCGGATGCAGCGTGTTCCAGCGTTCGCAATCGATGCCTTCGCGGCGCAGCTCGTTGAAGCTGGTCACGCTCCACACATCGGCAGCAACGCCGAAATCCTTCTCCAGCAATGCGGCGGCGGCGATCACTTCACGCAGGATGGTGCCGCTGCCCAGCAACTGCACCTTGGCTTTCGCCTTGGCCTTGCCCGCGCTGAAGCGATACATGCCCTTGAGAATGCCTTCCTCGGCGCCCTTCGGCATGGCCGGGTGGGCATAGTTTTCGTTCATCACCGTGAGGTAATAGAACACGTCTTCCTGGTTCTGGTACATGCGGCGCATACCGTCATGCACGATCACCGCCAGTTCATAGGCGAAGGTCGGATCGTAAGACACGCAGTTGGGGATGGTCGCTGCCATCAGGTGGCTGTGGCCGTCCTGGTGTTGCAGGCCTTCGCCGTTCAGCGTGGTGCGTCCCGCCGTGCCGCCGACCAGGAAGCCGCGTGCGCGCAGGTCGCCCGCCGCCCAAGCCATGTCGCCGATACGCTGGAAGCCGAACATCGAGTAGTAGATGTAGAACGGGATCATCGCCGTGCCGTGGTTGGCGTAAGCGGTCGCCGCAGCGATCCAGTCGGCCATGCCGCCCGCTTCGTTGATGCCTTCCTGCAGGATCTGTCCGGTCTCGGATTCCTTGTAGAACATCAGCTGGTCGGCATCCTGCGGCGTGTACAACTGACCCACCTGCGAGAAGATGCCGAGCTGGCGGAACATGCCTTCCATGCCGAAGGTGCGCGATTCGTCCGGCACGATAGGCACGATCTGCTTGCCGATGTTCTTGTCTTTCACCAGCACACCGAGCATGCGCACGAAGGCCATGGTGGTGGAGAATTCGCGGTCTTCGCTGGATTTCAGCAAAGCATCGAATGCATCCAGGCCGGGGATCTGCAAGGCGTCTGTGACGGGTTTGCGCGCCGGGATCGAACCCATCGCCGCACCGCGTTCGCGCAGGTATTTCATCTCCTGGCTGTCTTCGGCGGGACGCACGAAGGGCAGATTGGGCAACTGTTCGTCGGTGACCGGGATGTTGAAGCGGTCGCGGAACTGGCGCAGCGCATCTTCGCCCATCTTCTTTTGCTGGTGCGTCGGGTTCTGTGCTTCGCCCGCTTCGCCCATGCCGTAACCCTTCACCGTCTTGGCGAGGATCACCGTCGGCTGTCCCTTGTGCTTGTTGGCCGCAGTGTAGGCCGCGAACACTTTGTGCGGATCGTGACCGCCGCGATTCAGGCGCCACACTTCGTCGTCCGACATGTCGGCGACCAGCTCCAGCAGCTCGGGATATTTGCCGAAGAAATGCTGGCGCACATAGGCACCGTCTCTGGATTTGTAAGTCTGGTATTCGCCGTCGACCACTTCTTCCATGCGCTTCAGCAGCAGGCCGGTCTTGTCCTTGGCCAGCAGGCGATCCCACTTGCCGCCCCAGATGACTTTGATCACGTTCCAGCCTGCGCCACGGAACACGCCTTCCAGTTCCTGAATGATCTTGCCGTTGCCGCGCACCGGGCCGTCCAGACGTTGCAGGTTGCAGTTGATGACGAAGATCAGGTTGTCCAGCTTCTCGCGTCCGGCCATCGAGATCGCGCCCAGCGATTCCGGTTCGTCGGTCTCGCCGTCGCCGAGGAAGGCCCACACTTTACGGCCATTGGTCTGGGCCAGTTCGCGGTGTTGCAGATAACGCATGAAACGCGCCTGGTAAATCGCCATCAGCGGGCCGAGACCCATGGACACGGTGGGGAACTGCCAGAAATTCGGCATCAGCCAGGGATGCGGATAGGAGGACAGGCCGTCGCCGTCCACTTCCTGACGGAACTTGTACAGTTGCTCTTCGCTCAAGCGGCCTTCGATGAAGGCGCGGGCATAGATGCCGGGCGAGGAGTGACCCTGGAAATACACCAGGTCGCCGCCGTGGTCGTCGGTCTTGCCGTGGAAGAAATGGTTGAAAGCGACGTCATACAAAGTCGCCGCCGAAGCGAAGCTGGCGATGTGGCCGCCCAGTTCCGAGGATTCCTTGTTGGCATTGAGCACGATGGCCATCGCGTTCCAGCGCATCAGGGCGCGGATACGGTGTTCCAGTTCGTGGTTGCCGGTGGAGCGTTCTTCTTTGTCCAGCGGAATGGTGTTGAGGTAGGGCGTGGTGGCGCTGATCGGCATGTCGTCGCCGGCCAGGCGTGCCTGGTTGATTAACTGGCTGATGAGGAAGTGCGCGCGGTCGGCGCCTTCGTTCTTAAGCACGGAATCGAGTGCGTCCAGCCACTCTTGTGTTTCCAACGGATCGTGATCAGGTTTCTGTGTGGCCATCGCTTACTCTCTTCCTAAGTTACAACGTATCGTTTCGTTTTCCGTTACCAACCATTCCACTTTGCGGTCGGTGTTTTCCTGCGGGATCTCTTGCACCACCTGCAGCGCGAACGCCCCGGCGACCAAAGTCGGGCGTTGCGGTATATGCGCCAGCAGCTTGTCGTAAAAGCCGCCGCCGTATCCCAGACGCGCGCCTTCGCGGGTGAACGCCACGCCCGGCAGCAGGATGAAATCCACTGTGCCCGGCGCCTCTTCCTTTATGCAGCGATCCACGAGCGGTTCGCGTATACCCCACAAGCCGGGTGCCACGTCATGCCGCAAGTCGTGCACCTGGTATAAGTCCAGGTGCTTGCTGGCGCGGTTCACACGCGGCAGCAATACCCGCTTGCCGTCGGCCAAAGCCTGCTGCACCCATAACTCGGCCGCCAGTTCCGCCCCGAAATTCAGATAACCCAGCACGGTTTGCGCCTGCCGATAAGCGGGCAGATCGCACACAAACCCAATAACGGCGCGGCTTTGGCGCATGCGCTCGGGGGCGGGCACCTTTTCGCGGGCGGCGATTATACTTTGCCTGAGCGCTTGCTTCCTAGCTTGGATGCTCATGGTCGTGATGCCTTTCGTGCCCAAAGCGGCAAACGTTCGCTATCTTCCAGAATATTCGACAGGAACTTCGCGGTAATTCTTCAAAACCTGTTTTTCCGAGGGGGCGAAAACGGCGGCATGCTGGTGCAGGTATTCCGCCAGGGTGTCGGGATGCGTTTTGAAATACAGCCGACCGTCGTGGAGGATGCCGAAAAACTGCTCGCCGCAATACAGGCCGTAGCCGCCGAACATGCGCTTGCAGCGCAGGCCGTCGAGAGCGGATAGTTGCTCCAGCACGAAGTCACGGAAGGAGTCCGTGCTCACCCGGCCTTACCCCAGGAACAGCCGGTACGCCGGGTTGTCGCTCTCGTCCCAATACGGATAGCCGAGGGTGTCGAGGAAGGTTTTGAGCGCCTTCTTGTCGGTGCGCGGCACTTGCATGCCGATCAGCACGCGACCGTAGTCCGCGCCGTGGTTGCGGTAGTGGAACAGCGAGATGTTCCAGTTGTGGCTCATGCTGTTGAGGAAGTTCATCAGCGCGCCGGGACGTTCCGGGAATTCGAAGCGGAACAGGATCTCGTTCCTGGCATCGGGCGCGTGACCGCCGACCAGGTGGCGCAGGTGCAGCTTGGCCATTTCGTTGTCCGAGAGGTCGAGCGTGGGCAGTTTGCTGCGTTGCAGTTTATCCACCAGATCGGCAGTTTCCGACTGGTCCTTCACCTGGATGCCGACGAACACCTGCGCCGCTTTCGGGTCGGCGTAGCGGTAGTTGAATTCGGTGATGTTGCGCTTGCCGAGCAGCGAGCAGAATTTGCGGAAGCTGCCGGGCGTTTCCGGGATGGTGACCGCGAGGATGGCCTCGCGCTTCTCGCCGATCTCGGCGCGCTCGGCGACGAAGCGCAGGCGGTCGAAGTTCATGTTCGCGCCGCAGGCGATGGGAATGAGCGTCTCGCCCTTGAGCTGTTCGCGCTTGGCGTACAGCTTGGCACCGGCGATGGCCAGCGCACCCGCCGGTTCGAGGATGGAGCGCGTATCCAGGAACACGTCCTTGATCGCCGCGCACACCGCATCGGTATCCACCAGCACGATTTCGTCCACGTACTTCTTGCAGATGCGGAAGGTCTCTTCGCCGACCTGCTTGACCGCCGTGCCGTCCGAGAACAGGCCGACATCGTTGAGCGTGACGCGCTTCTTGGCTTTGAGCGATTGGTACATGGCATTCGAATCGGTGGTCTGCACGCCGATGATCTTGATGTCGGGGCGCACCTGTTTGACGTAGGCAGCCACGCCCGCGATCAATCCGCCGCCGCCGATGGCGCAGAAGATGGCATGGATGGGGGCCTGATGCTGGCGCAGGATCTCCATGGCGATGGTGCCTTGTCCGGCGATCACATCGGGATCGTCGAACGGATGCACGAAGGTGAGTTGCTTTTCCTTCTCGAGTTTATACGCGTGGCTGCAGGCATCGCTGTAGCTGTCGCCGTGCAGCACGATCTCCACGGAACGCTGGCCGAAATGTCTGACCGCCTCTATCTTCACTTGCGGCGTGGTGGTCGGCATCACGATGACCGCCTTGCAGCCCAAGCGATGCGCGCTGAGTGCCACGCCCTGCGCATGGTTGCCGGCCGAGGCGGCGATCACGCCGCGCTTGAGCTGCGCGGGGGTGAGCTGCGCCATCTTGTTGTAAGCGCCGCGCAGCTTGAACGAGAATACCGGCTGCATGTCTTCGCGTTTGAACAGCACGGTGTTGCCGATACGCGCCGACAGATTGGGCGCGTGCTCCAGCGGACTTTCGATGGCCACGTCATAGACGCGGGCGGTGAGGATACGTTTGAGATAGCTTTGCATGATGTTCTGCTGACGATTGAATTTCCCGCAAGGTTAGCAGGAAACCGGCCAAACTGCCTAAACGCGCAGGCCGGTGACCTTGTAGAAGTTGGCCAGATCGCTGAGGTCGTCGAACACTGCCGCCGCATCGGCGAAATCCTGCTTGTGGGTATAGGGGTTGGTGGTAACGTAGGTCTTGATCCCCGCTGCCAATGCCGAGCGCAGTCCGTTGTTGGAGTCTTCCAGCGCGATGCAATCCTGAGGGGCGAGCTTGAGCTGGTTCAATACCCAGTTGTAGATGTCCGGCGCAGGCTTCTTTAGCGGGACGATGTCGCCGCAGCCGATGGCATCGAAATGCTTCGCCCAGTCTTTGCCCAGTCCCATTTCCAGCAAGGCGGAGACGTTCTCCGGCGAAGTGGTGGTGGAGATGGCCAGCTTGATGCCAGCCTTGTGCGCATCGCTGATGAGCTGTTTGATGCCGGGGCGCAGCGGGATATGTCCATCGCGCAACGCGGCGGTGTAATGCGCGGTCTTCTGCACATGCAGGTTCTTCACGAAGCCTTCGTAATCGGCGGGCTTCTGGAAAGTCCGGCAGATAGCTTTCGACGTAGTGCTTGATGCGCTCTTTGCCGCCCGTCACTTTGAGCAGCTTGTCGTACAGCGCCACGTCCCAGTTCCAATCCAGTCCGTTCTCGGCGAACGCTTGATTGAATGCGATGCGGTGCGCGTCTTCGGTATCGGCCAGTGTGCCGTCCACGTCGAATATGATGGCTTTGATAGTCATGTTGAATGTTCTATTGAATAAGGGTTAACGCATGCCCGGAAACTTGCCGGCCATGCCGCGCATCATCTTCGCCATGCCGCCCTTGCTGCTGAACATCTTCATCATCTTTTGCGATTGTTCGAACTGGTTCAGCAGCTGGTTGACGTGCATCACCTGCACGCCAGCGCCTGCCGCGATGCGGCGTTTGCGCGAGGCTTTGATGAGTTCGGGGTGGGTGCGCTCGAACGGGGTCATCGAGTTGATGATGCCTTCGGTGCGGTTGATCTGGCGCTCGTCGATCTTGGCGCCTGCGGCCGCTTTCGAAAGTTGCGCGGGCAGCTTGTCCATCAGCGCGGAGACGCCGCCCATCTTCTTCATCTGCACGATCTGCATCTTGAAATCGTTGAGGTCGAAGCCTTTGCCGCTGTGCATCTTCTTCGCCAGCTTCTCGGCTTCGACGTGATCCACGTTGCGCTGCGCTTCTTCCAGCAAGGACAGCACATCGCCCATGCCGAGGATGCGCTGTGCCATGCGCTCGGGGTGGAATGCTTCGAGGCCGTTCGGTTTCTCGCTGACACCGACGAACTTGATCGGTTTGCCGGTGATCTGTCGTACCGACAAGGCCGCGCCGCCGCGCGCATCGCCGTCCAGCTTGGTGAGGATGATGCCGGTGAGCGGCAGTGCATCGCCGAAGGCCTTGGCGGTGTTCACCGCATCCTGACCGGTCATCGCATCCACCACGAACAGGGTCTCTATGGGCTTGAGCGCGGCATGCAGGTCTTTGATCTCCGCCATCATCGCTTCGTCGATGGCAAGGCGACCCGCCGTATCCACGATCAACACGTCGTGGTGATGCTTGCGCGCAAAGTCGTGCGCGGCGAGGGCGATGTCCAGCGGCTTCTGGCTGGCATCGGATGGGAAGAAGTCGATGTCGAGTTGTTGCGCCAGCATGCGCAGTTGCTCGATGGCGGCGGGGCGATACACGTCGCAGCTCACTAGCAATACTTTCTTTTTGTTCTGTTCGCGCAACAGCTTGGCCAGTTTGCCGCTGCTGGTGGTCTTACCCGCGCCTTGCAGACCGGCCATCAGGATCACGGCGGGCGGGACGGTGGTGAGGTTAAGCGCATCGTTGTGTTCGCCCATCAGCGTGGTCAACTCGCGGTTGACCACGCCGATCAGCGCCTGTCCCGGTTGCAGGTTGCCGATGACTTCCTGTCCCAGCGCAGCTTCTTTTACCTTGGCAATGAAATCTTTAACGACCGGCAGCGCGACGTCCGCTTCCAGCAGGGCAAGGCGCACTTCGCGCAGGGCATCCTGGATGTTGCTCTCGGTCAGTCGCGCTTGGCCGCGCAGATTCTTGACGATGCCGGTGAAGCGTTGTGTAAGGTTGTCCAACATGATTTAGGTCCCGATGTTTTTGGCGAGCGCCGGTGCAGACACTTTTGCGGCGCTTCCTGTAGAATCCGCACAGTCTAAAACATCTGCACTCCCCATGTCGAACCAAGCTCTGCATCTGCTCACGTTTGTCCTCTATTCCATTCTGGCTATTCTGTTCTGGCGCGCGCAGGCAGCGGGCAATGCCGAGCAGCAGAATCGCGGCGCGCTGGGCTTTGCGGTCATCGTGCCTTTGGTGCTGCACGGCTGGTTGCTGTACGACACTTTGTTTATATGGGGCGCACTGAATCTGGGGCTGGTGTATGCGCTGTCGCTGATCCTGTGGCTGACCGTGCTGGTGTATTGGCTGGCGCGCTTCTTCTATCCGCTGTCCAGTTTGCAGACTTTGGTGTTGCCGCTGGCTGCCGTCAGTACGGCGCTACCCGCGATCTTCCCCGATGCTCACATCCTGTCCCAGTCTGCATCGGGCCTGTTCGACACTCACGTGCTGATGGCTATGCTGGCTTATAGTCTGTTCACCATCGCGGCTTTGCATGCCGCACTGATGTCGCTGGTCGAAAAGCATCTGCACCATGCCAAGATGCCCAAAGTGTTGCGCAACCTGCCGCCGCTGATGACCATGGAGACCTTGCTGTTTCGCATCATCGGGGCGGGATTCGTGTTGCTGACCATCACTGTCGCTTCCGGCCTGATGTTCTCCGAGCAGATATTTGGCCACGCCTGGCAGTTCAACCATAAAGTGCTGTTCGGGATGCTTTCCTGGCTGGTGTTTGCGGTGCTGTTGCTGGGGCATCACTTCTATGGCTGGCGCGGTCATACGGCGGTGCGATGGACGCTGAGTGGCTTTGGTTTCCTGGTATTGGCCTATCTGGGCAGCCAGTTTGTGATAGAGGTCGTTCTGCACCGCTGAGCGCCATCAAAAATCAATCCTTGCCAAAATTCAACGAGGTATCGTAGAATTCGCGCCCTTTGGCATTGGCCAAATCAATTTTTATCGGATAATCATTATGGTAGTCATTCGTCTTTCTCGCGGTGGTTCGAAGAATCGCCCGTATTACAACATGGTGGTGGCGGACTCCCGCAATCGTCGTGACGGCCGCTTTATCGAGCGCGTCGGTTTCTACAATCCGCTGGCAGCCGAAGGCACTGAAGGCCTGCGTGTCCAGTTGGATCGCGTGACTCATTGGCAAGACAAGGGCGCGCAGTTGAGCGAGACCGTAGCTCGATTGGTCAAAAAAGCCGGTGCAGCAGCCAAGGCCTGATGAGGCAAGCCCCATGGTCGTCATGGGGAAGGTGGTCGGGGCGCAGGGACTCCAAGGTTGGCTGAAGGTACATGCTTTCACCGAGTATCTGGACAGTCTGCTCGATTACGACACTTGGTATGTGGGCGACGAGCAAGCTTGGCGTCCGCTGCAAGTGCTGGAAGCGAACGTGCATGGCGGCAAGGTATTGATCGCCAAGCTTGAAGGCATCCTCGACCGTACCGCAGCCGAAAAATGCAAAGGCCTGTTGATCGCGGTTCCGCGCGACAGCCTGCCGGAGCAGCCGGAAGGCGAATACTACTGGTCAGACTTGATTGGCCTGTCCGTGGAGAATCTGGCAGGCGAGTCGTTCGGTATCGTGGATTCGCTGCTGGAGACAGGCGCCAACGATGTGCTGGTGGTCAAAGGCGAGCGCGGCGAGACGTTGATCCCGTTCATTGCCAGCGTCATTCAGCAAGTGAGCCTGAAAGAGAAAACGATTCGCGTGGATTGGCAGGCGGACTACCTCAAATGAGGTTTGACGTTGTCACGCTGTTCCCCGAGATGTTTGACGCGCTCACCAAATATGGTGTGACGCGACGCGCAGCAGAGCAGGGCAAGTTTCAGCTGCAGACGTGGAATCCGCGCGATTTCACGACCGACAACTACCGCACCATAGATGACCGTCCCTACGGCGGCGGCCCCGGGATGGTGATGTTGGCGCCACCGCTGGAAAAGGCGATCAGCGCAGCGAAAGCGGCGCAGGCCGCCAGCGGAGTTGCGAAGAGTCGGGTGATCCATCTTTCGCCGCAAGGCAGACCGCTCACCCATGAGCTAGTGATGGAGCTGCTGGCGCGGGACGAAGGATTGATATTGTTGGCGAGCCGTTACGAGGGTGTGGATGAACGCCTGTTGCGGAGCCAAGTGGATGAAGAGCTTTCCATCGGCGATTATGTGTTGTCCGGTGGCGAGTTGGCAGCGATGGTGGTGATGGACAGCGTGGTGCGGCAGATCCCGGGTGTATTGGGCGACGACGCATCGGCGCAACAGGATTCCTTCGTACAAGGTCTGCTGGATTGTCCGCACTACACGCGGCCTGAGGTTTATAACGGCGAGGCGGTTCCGGAAGTATTGATGTCCGGGCACCACGCCGAGATAGAGAAGTGGCGATTGAAGCAGGCATTAGGCAGGACTGCGGAACGTCGTCCGGATTTGCTGGCACATCGCCAGTTGACTAAACAGGAAGCTCGGCTACTGGCAGAGTACCAGCAGGAACAAGCTTCCGTACAAGAAGAGGAAACAAAATGAATCTGATCGGAATTCTTGAAAAAGAAGAAATTGCCCGTCTGAATAAGACTATCCCTAATTTCGCACCCGGCGACACAGTTGTGGTCGGCGTGAACGTGGTCGAAGGTGACAAGAAGCGCGTGCAGTCTTTTGAAGGCGTGGTGATCGCCAAGCGCAACAAGGGGCTGAACTCCAGCTTCATCGTGCGCAAGGTCTCTGCCGGCGAAGGCGTGGAACGTACTTTCCAGACTTACTCCCCGAGCGTTGCCAGCATCGAAGTGAAGCGTCGCGGCGATGTGCGCCGTGCCAAGCTTTACTACCTGCGCGACCGTTCCGGCAAGTCTGCACGTATCAAAGAAAAGTTGCCTGCACGCAAAGTCGTGGCGTAAGCAGCGGCAGTATGCAGCAAAGAAAACGGGAGCTTCGGCTCCCGTTTTTAGTTTCGGCCACCGCTTCGCGGCTTGCACATCAGCTGCGCCGACATGAGCCTGCACTGAAATCTGGCGCTTTCATTTCCGCTATCATGTCCGCATGGACTATCAAGCGATTCTCGTTGCACCTTTTGGCAAACTCGGCATCCGTTGCGCGGATGACGCCTTGTTGGGTGTCGATTTTCTTCCGGCCAACACACGGGCACTGACTCCGCGCAAAGTGCCTTGGCAGCAACGGTATGCGTGCAACTCGAAGCCTATCTCGCTGATTCTGATTTTCATTTCGATCTCCCGCTCAAGCTCGATGCAACGCCACATCAGCGCAAAGTCTGGCAAGCGATGCAGGCCATCCCGTGCGGGCAGACGCTGACCTACGGTGAGCTCGCCGCGCGGATCGGCTCAAGTGCTCAAGCCGTGGGGCAGGCTTGCGGCAACAATCCCATTCCCATTGTCATTCCTTGTCACCGCGTGGTGGGCAAGACCGGGTTGGGCGGTTTCATGAAGCACGCCGAAGGTGCTTCGCTCGAGATCAAACGTTGGCTGTTGGCACATGAGCGACCTTGATCTGCTCGACGAATTCAGCGACGCGCTGTGGCTGGAGGACGGCCTGTCGCGCAACACGCTGGAAAGCTACCGGCGCGATCTGAACAAGTTTGCGGACTGGCTGGCAAAGCAGCGTGGATGCGGCTTGCTGGCCGCCACTCATGCCGATATCCAGGGCTTTCTGGCGCATCTGGTGAGCGGGCAGAAAGCCAAGGCGACTTCTACTTCGCGCGCCATCTCCAGCCTCAAGCGCTTGTTTCGCTACCTGTTGCGGCAGAACAAGATCATTGTCGACCCGACCCTGCAGATCGCCACGCCCAAGCTGCCGCGCAGTCTGCCCAAGAGTCTCACCGAAGAAGATGTCGAGTTGCTGCTGAATGCGCCGGATGTCGATACTCCGCTCGGCATGCGCGACCGCACCATGCTGGAAGTGCTGTATGCCAGCGGCCTGCGCGTGTCGGAACTGGTCGGACTGAGCGTGGCGCAGGTGAGCCTGGATATGGGCGTGACGCGGGTGATGGGCAAGGGCAGCAAGGAACGTCTCGTGCCGCTGGGCGAAGAAGCGCTGGACTGGGTGAGGAAATACCTCGCGGAAGCCCGTCCTGCCTTGCTCTCGGGCAAGTTGACCGATGCGCTGTTCGTCACCCAGCGCGGTGAAGGCGATGACGCGGCAGATGTTCTGGTATCTCATCAAGAAGCACGCGAAACACGGCGGGTTGCACAAGCCGCTGTCGCCGCACACCTTGCGCCACGCCTTCGCCACGCACCTGCTCAACCACGGCGCGGACTTGCGCGTGGTGCAGATGCTGCTGGGGCATTCGGATATTTCAACGACGCAGATTTACACCCATGTGGCGCGTGAACGGCTAAAAGCCTTGCATGCAATGCATCATCCGCGAGGATAAATAGAGGATTTGATTTGGTGGAGGTGATCAGGATCGAACTGACGACCTTCTGATTGCGAACCAGAGAAAATGCACATTTCGGGGTGTTGATTGCCATTCCGACAACTTACCAAAACCCTGCAACACCCCGCCAATACTGATATTTAGTAGATTATGCGTGTTGATTAGTATTCCGTGATATTGCTATAATTCGCCTACACAGTGCCTACACGAAAGGCGGGCGGTATGAAACGGGGAAACTTTACGGCGGATAGGGTTGCAGGGTTCAAGTGCCAGCCAGGCAAAAAGCAGTGCATCTATTGGGACGGAAAAACGCCGGGGTTGGGTTTGCGTGTAACCGCTGCCGGTTCCAAGGCGTTCGTATTTGAAACGCGGCTAAACGGCCAAACCATCCGCATGACCATAGGCGATCCGCGCAACTGGAAAATTGGGGACGCACAATCCGAAGCATCACGCCTTAAAGTAATGACCGACCAAGGCATAGACCCGCGCCAAGTGATAGCCGATGCAATTGCGGCCAAGGAAGCCAAAGCCGCCGCGCAACGTGAGCAGGAAGCCCGCGAATCGGTAACTGCTGCGGATGCGTGGCAAGTCTATGTGGCCGAACGAAGCGCAGCCACGATAGACGGTAAGCCGGTATGGGGCGACAGGCACAGGGAATGCCATACCTACTTCGTGCAAGCAGGAGGAGTAAAGCGCAAAAGTGGCCGCCGGACAAACGAGCCTAAGAATACCCGCGCCGGCATTTTAGTGCCGCTGATGACGATGCGACTCGCCGACCTTGATGCTGCTACCGTGGCCGCATGGCTGGATAAAGAAACACAAAAAGCCCCAGCCATGGCACGGCTGGCATTCAGCCTGTTGCGTTCCTTTATTGCGTGGTGCGCCAAGCATGAAACCTACAGCGCCGCTGTTCATGCTGATGCGTGTCAGTCTGACGATGTAAAGAACAAAGTACCGACACCCAAGACCAAAAAGAATGACAGCCTACGCAAGGCGCAGATAAAGCCATGGTTTGAAGCTGTGCAGAAAATCAATAATCCAGTGATTAGTGCATACCTGCAAGGTTTGCTATTGACGGGTGCAAGGCGCAACGAACTGGCCGCCCTACGCTGGCAAGATGTGGATTTTAAGTGGAAGAGTTTAACTATCCGCGACAAAGTGGAAGGGGAGCGCACCATACCGCTAACGCCCTATCTGGAACACCTAATATCCGCCCTGCCGCGCCGTAGTCTGAATGCACGACAAATCGGAGATAAGGCGAGTAGCTTAAAAAGAGCGAAGCCTAATCCGTATGTATTCAGCAGTCCCACCGCCGCATCTGGAAGGCTTGAAGAGCCGCGCGCACAACATAACAAGGCGCTAGCTGCCGCTGCGCTTCCTGCGCTTTCCTTGCATGGTTTGCGCCGTTCCTTTGGCACCTTGTCTGAGTGGGTGGAAGTCCCTGCCGGTGTCGTGGCGCAGATAATGGGGCACAAGCCAAGCGCGATAGCTGAAAAGCATTACATCCAGCGGGAACTCGACATACTGCACCTGTGGCACGTCAAAATAGAAGCGTGGATATTGAAAGAGGCCGGGATAAAGTTTGTGCCCGTGCGAGCGGGTTTGCGTGCAGTAGCATAATAGTGAGGGATAGACGATGAAAATCATAACCCCGGCGAAGAGTGCAGGAATTCGAAATGAAAAATACTACGCAAGCTCTCGCAGAAAAGCGAGATCGAAGCAAGATTACTGAACGAAAAAAATGCAACCAAGCACCCACTTAGGGCAGATAGCAATGAAAAAAAGTTGAGCGAGTTGGCTGCGACTTGGAGAGATAAATAAGCGACTTGAATTACCATACTGCTGAACTGCAGATCGAAGATAACAGAGCAATTCAAGGGCATGACGAGGGACACTACAGATGCATCAGACAGTTTGAAAACGGACGACAAACAGAGAAAAAAAACAAAATATGATGCATAAAAAAAAAAAAAAAAAAAGAGAAAAAAAAGAAAGAGGGAGTTAATGAACAGGCGGCATGGGGGAGCGGAGAGGCGCGCATGTAATGGATATGAAAAAGTGATGATAGTGAGTATCAGCAACAACGTGAAATTAGAAAATGAAAAAAGAATTGCAGAGAATGAAAACGCAAAAAATCATAGAAGATACGGCTCACAGATGAATACGGAGGAAATGGGCGCGTCATGAGATATAACTTAGGGAAATATCTTCTCCTCTTAGGCGCGCTGCTCACGATACACCCTGCCTCAGCAGTTCTTGAGGGGGATGCAGCCGCGAATAAACACGATGCCCCTACCACCGCCTTTGATGCATTACGCCTTCGTGCGGAACAAGGTGATGCAGTCGCGCAAAACGATCTGGCAAGGTCATATGCTGCCGGAAAGAATGCGGCCAAGAACTTGAAGGCGGCTTTATTTTGGTTTGAAAAGGCGGCTTCAGCCGGACAGCCGAACGCACAGACAAGCATGGGCTGGGCGTACATGAGCGACGATCTGGGAGCTTGCTCCAAATTACAAGCTGGCTATGGAATGGAATCTGAAAGCAGCTAACCAAGGTTTCGGAGAAGGTTCATCAAATGTCGGCCTGCTCCATGAAAATGGATGGGGTGTGCCAGTGAACTATGCCGAGGCTGCAAAATGGTATTTGAAAGCAATCGAGCAACGCGCGTACAGCGGACAAGCCGAATTGCGCTTAGGGGTGCTTTATGAGATCGGCAGGGGTGTTCGTAAGAATTTTGAACTGGCTGAATACCTGTATAGAACTGTTGTTGAGAAATTCGGCAATGGCGAATTTGCAGAAGAAGCAAAAACACGACTGGCTTTGATGCAAGCCAATATTATTCGCAGCCCAGAGAGCGGTGAAACAAAGGCTGATTATTGGCGACGTATGCAGGAGAATTTATGGGGCAAGAAAGGAAATAAGGGCTAGGGATAGTCGTCTGTGCGAAAGCAGAAATCCCTGTTCCGGTATAGTCGGCCAAACACATTAAAGGTGCATCGTGAACAATTCCGAGTTGGAAGATGCAGAAGCTCAATACAAGCATGCGTTGCAATATATTGATGGTGAAGTTGTACCTATGGATTTCAACGAGGCAGCAACATGGCTACGCAAAGCATCGGCACAGGGGTTTGCTGATGCTCAGTACCTGCTAGGAATAATGCATGAAGGCGGGGAAGGTGCCACCCAGGACATTCAACAGGCCACCTCATATATGCGCAAGGCGGCTGAACAGGGACACACGGAAGCGCAAGCGTGGCTTGCTGTGCAGGAGGAGAAATTTAAGGTCGCAAATAGTGCACCAGAACCATCTGCACAAACGCAAACCACTGTGGCAAGGCCGCGTTCCGAGAAGCGAGACTATTACTTGTTGCTGGATATACTTCCGGGAGCTGCCTTAGGCCAATCGCTTAGTAAAGGAGTATTGACAATCTTCCACGGCTCCCCGGATGCATCGGGTCATGCAGTCGCCATGTCTTTTTTGCTTGGTGGCGTTGTTGGTTATGTTTTGTGCCATTACGCGCGAACGCAAGTCACGAAGAACATGCAGAGTCGAAGCACCGTTATTTTCTGGTCGTTCGCAATTTCCTTCGGTCTTGTGTTGGCAATAATAACGACGACAGCGGTATTGAAAAAATCAACCGATCAACCTGCGTCTGACGGAATCGTTGATCCTTTCGCTCCGGGATATGTTGCCCCCAAGTCATCTGACGGATACGTTGACCTTTTTGCCCCAGTGAGAGACCCTAATCAGGAATATCTTAATGAAGTTGTAAAAACATTCGAAGAAATGTGTACCGGTCAAAAAGGTATAAATTTCCTGAATTGCTGGGCAGACTATTCGCCAAAAAAATGTAAGGGTCTTGTTTATGGACAACCTGTTAATCCTACATGGGCGCGATGCGTGTATTCATGTGGCAGCGCAGGGACATACAGCAAGACATTCGGTGAATGTTCGGATTAAAACGCATCAATATAATTCCTGTTTTACCCTCAGGAGTAAGGGGGTAAAACGAATCTTGAAATTTTTTGTGGAATTTTGCGTGAGCGATGGGACAAAACCATGCCCCCCATGACCAGCCATTTCCCCCTTGCCCCCCCCTGTTGACAACTGGAAAAAGGATGCTTTACAAGTGGCGCGTATCTAATTGATTTAATTTGTATTTGTGCTATAATTCTGCTGTCGCGAAAAGCGGCAAAGCGGCGAATCGGGGAGCGTCAACTCTCCGACCCGCCTAACCAAAATCTGACTGTTAAGGAGTCAAACATGGCTAACGCAAATTATAGTCCCGCATCTACGCGGGAGGATGCAATTTTCTGTATCGGTGGCATGCCCACCAAGGGCGCACAAGCATCATACGAAAGGTTTTCTGACACTGAGTTACTCGGCAGGCTTGTCGGCGTCAGGCAAGCCAAAAGCATGTCTATAAGGGGTCGCTGGCTTCGGTGTTTACATCCGGGCATGACACCCCATCAATTGCACGGGAACTGGTCAAGCGGTGGCTATGCGAAGAAATGAAAGCCGGTGACGCGCTGAATTCGCCGGGGGCGGTTCGTGATTATCTCAAGCTGCATTTTACTGGTCGCGAGTACGAAAGCTTTGTGGCGATATTCCTCGACGCACAGCATCGGGTGATAGATGTTGAAGAATTATTCCGGGGCACATTAACCCAGACTTCGGTTTACCCGCGCGAGGTAGTCAAGGCCGCGCTAAAACATAACGCGGCGGCGGTAATCTTCGCGCATAACCATCCAAGCGGCGTAGCAGAGCCTAGCCAGGCCGACCGTATGCTGACGGACGCACTTAAAAACGCGCTGGCGTTGGTGGATGTGCGCTGTCTGGATCATTTCATCGTGGCCGGGGTGGAGGTGTTGAGCTTTGCTGAGCGGGGGCTATTGTAGGGCAGGGGATAGATGCTGAGTACTTAGTGCCCTGCGTGAGCGGGGCATTTTGTTTTGCGGTTGGTGTTGAGCGGATTCCCTTTTGTGGGCGTGATGCCGCGCAGTCTGGAAAATCCTACACCAAGCCTACACGGAACAAAAAATGCTTGATATGAAAAAGGCCTGCATCGGTGCAAGCCTTGTTGTTATGGTGGAGGTGATCAGGATCGAACTGACGACCTTCTGATTGCGAACCAGACGCTCTCCCAACTGAGCTACACCCCCACGGCAGGCGAATCCTAAATGCAAATCGCCGGTTTGCAAAGAGTTACTTGGAAAGGGTCAGTGAGGTTTCTAAATTAGCGAATTCCTGCAATAATCCCCGCACGAAACACTATTACCGAAACGAGATAGAACATGGCTTTGACTCAAGACGATATGAAACGCGCGGTCGCACAGGCAGCGGTCACTTATGTTCCCAACGATTGCATCGTGGGTGTGGGCACAGGTTCCACAGCCAATTTTTTCATCGACGAACTGGCCAAGATCAAGCACAAGATTCGCGGCGCGGTGGCCAGCTCGGAAGCGTCGGCCAAGCGTCTGCAAGGGCACGGCATCGAAGTGTTGTCGCTGAACGAGGCGGGCGATCTGCCTGTGTATATCGATGGGGCGGACGAGATCACGCGCCACATGCACATGGTCAAGGGTGGCGGCGGCGCGCTGACCCGCGAGAAGATCGTGGCGGCAGCCAGCAAGAAGTTCATCTGTGTGTGCGATGCCAGCAAGCTGGTGGATGTGCTGGGCAAGTTCCCGTTGCCGATCGAAGTGATTCCGATGGCGCGCAGCTACATCGCGCGTGAAATTGTAAAACTGGGCGGGCAGCCGAAGTTGCGCGAAGGTTTTACCACCGACAACGGCAACGTCATTCTCGACGTGCATAATTTGCAGATCATGAATCCGGTGGAACTGGAAACCGCGTTGAACCAATTGGCGGGCGTGGTGACCAATGGCTTGTTTGCGCGCCGTGGGGCGGATGTGTTGTTGCTGGGCACGCCGGACGGCGTGAAGACGCTTACCGTTTGACGCAGCGTAACAAAAATTTAACGGCGCATCGGTAGCATCCGTCATTTGTAATAATCCTTAAGGAATAATCATGGCCGGTAGCGAACATACCTCAAAGCAATTCGACGCAGAACTCGAAGCGGTACGCGCCCGCGTGCTGCAGATGGGCGGGCTGGTGGAAAGCCAGATTCGTTTGGCCATCGAGTCATTGGTGACGGGTGATGTAGTGTTGATGAACCGCGTGATCGAAGATGACCATCGCGTGAATGCCATGGAAGTGGAGATCGACGAAAGCTGCAACCACATCCTCGTGCGCCGCCAACCGGCGGCTGGCGACCTGCGCATGGTGATGACTGTCATCAAGACCATCACCGATCTGGAGCGCATCGGCGACGAAGCTGAAAAGATCGCGCGTATGGCCAAGCTGCTGTCGCAAAAAGAACGCCTGCACCTGCCGCGCTACCACGAGATCAAACACGCATCGGACATCGCGCTGGATATGCTGCGCAAATCGCTGGATGCGTTCGCACGTCTTGATCTTGCCACTGCCGCCAAGGTGGTGCGTCAGGATGAACAGGTGGATGAAGAGTTCCGTTCCATCATGCGTTACCTCATCACCTTCATGATGGAAGACCCGCGCACCATCTCCACCTCGCTGGAGATCCTGTTCGTGGCCAAGGCCATTGAACGCATCGGCGACCATGCCAAGAACATGTCCGAATATGTGGTGTATATGGTCAAGGGGCGTGACGTGCGCCATGTGACCGTCGAGGAAATTGAACGCGAAGTCCTAGAATAAGTTCCTGTGCAACACCAGCCTATCCTCGCAGCGGTCGATCTCGGCTCCAACAGTTTTCGCCTGCAAGTCGCCCGTGTGGAGAACGACCAGCTGTACATGCTGGACAGCCTGCGTGAGCCGGTGCGTCTGGCTGCCGGACTGACGGAAGACAAACGCCTCGACAAGCCCGCGCAGCAACGCGCACTTTCCTGTCTGCAACGCTTTGGCGAACGCCTGCGCGGCCTGCCGTGCGAAGCGGTGCGCGCAGTCGGCACCAACTCGCTGCGCGTCGCCAAGAATGCCCCCGAATTTTTGCAGCAGGCCGAAGCTGCCCTCGGCTTTCCCATCGACGTCATCGCCGGACGCGAAGAGGCGCGCCTGATCTACCTGGGTGTGGCGCGGGCGCTGCCGCAAGCGGAAGGTAAACGGTTGGTGATGGACATCGGCGGCGGTTCCACCGAATTCATCATCGGCAACGGCCTGCAACCGCTCAAGCTGGAAAGCCTGTACATGGGCTGCGTCAGCTACAGCGTGCGCTATTTCCCCGACGGCAAGATCAACAAGTCCAACCTCAAACAGGCCGAACTCGCCGCACGCAACGAAGTGCAGGCCATCGTTTCCGAATTCTCGCACGGCAATTGGGAAGTGGCGCTCGGTTCATCCGGCAGTGCGCGCGTGCTGTGCGACATCCTCGAACTGAACGGCTACAGCGACGGCGGCATCACGCGCGAAGGCCTTGAGCAACTGCGTGTGCAATTGCTCAAGGTGGGCGATGTGAACAAGCTCGATGTGCCCGGACTCAAACCGGATCGCATCCCGGTATTGCCCGGCGGCTACGCCATCATGTATGCCGCCTTTTGCGAACTCGGTATCGAACGCATGCAGCCCGCGCTCGGAGCGTTGCGCGAAGGCGTGTTGTACGACCTGCTGGGACGTTCGCACAACCACGACATGCGCGAAGTCACCGTGCAGCAATTCATGCGCCGCTACCATGTGGATGTGCTGCAGGCGACGCGCGTGGCGCACCTTGCGGATCTGCTGGCGTGGCAATTTCTCGAAGGCAGGGTTGGCGAAGACGAATCGCATCTGCTCGCTTGGGCGGCGCACCTGCACGAGATCGGCATCAGCGTGGCGCACAGCGGCTACCACAAGCACACTGCCTACATTCTGGCCAACGCCGATATGCCGGGTTTCTCGAAGAAAGAGCAGAACCGGCTGAGTGTGCTGACGCTGGCTCATCGCGGCGGTCTGGAGAAGATGCGCGGGATGTTGAACGCGCCGGAACAACTCGCCCAAGTGCTGGCACTGCGCCTGGCAGCGTTATTCCATCGCAACCGGAGCGACATCGATCTGCCCGATATGCAGGGGCGTTTCAGCGGCACGAAATTCCATTTGCTGTTGAGCCGTGATTGGTTGGCGCAAAATCCGCTGACCGAGACCGCCTTGCAAGAGGAGACCAAGCAGTGGAAAGAGCTGGGAGTCAGTCTGCAAGTGGGTGAGGCATAAGCTTCGCGTGTTAGTATGCGCCCCGAAGCTGGCTAGACAGTCGCTGCACACTTTATGCTGTGTAGAGGAAAGTCCGGGCTCCATAGAGCAGGATGCCGGTTAACGGCCGGACGCCGTGAGGCGATGGAAAGTGCCACAGAAAATACACCGCCGATGGCTGCGCAAGCAGATCAGGTAAGGTTGAAATGGCGAGGTAAGAGCTCACCGCGCTGGTGGCAACATCAGTGGCAGGGTAAACCCCATCCGGAGCAAGACCAAATAGGCTGGCTATGGCGCTGCTCGCGTCGCCAGCGGGTAGGTTGCTTGAGCGTCAGGTAACGAAACGCCTAGAGGAATGACTGTCCACGACAGAACCCGGCTTATCGGCCAGCTTCACCTCATTTGATTTGGCGGAACATTCTCGAGAATGTGATTTGTGGCACTTGCGGTAAAGATTCGAATCCACGAAACATCGAGTTATGTCGAAGGTAGCGATTTTCCGGGCGAGCAGTACAATCTGCTGTCAGAAATAATGCCAAGGGATTGAATATCATGCTGCCGATGCGAACGAGAAAATTGGAAGCCAGCGCTGAGGCGCGTCCCTTTCTTCCGTATGCGCGGGTTGCTTGCCTGATGGTTTTTGGAAGATCCAGTACATCCCGCCATACTCGCGTTCCCAGAAAAGTCTGAACAATGAAACTAAAAAACCAGATCCAGTTTTCCCTCTTCGCCATCCTGCTTCTCTTTGCGCTGAATTTCTCGATCAACTTCTGGAGTGCCCAGCAAAAGGATGCTGCGATCAAGCTGCTGCAGCAAGAAACCGACCTTCAATCCATAACGACAACGATCAAACAGGGTGCCGGTGACATACAGAAACAGGTCTCCCGTCTGGGGCAGATACAGTTGGACGGCACGACGATACCTTTGATTCCTAGCGAGAAAGAAAAGGCAGAGGCGCAGTCGGCTCATATCGCGTCAGAGGTTGCGAAGCTATATAAACTTTCGGACGGCGAGGTGCATGCCAAGGCAGAGGCATTGCAGCAAAAATACGCAGAATTAGCAGCGTCGTGGCATCTTTTTTACGGGAATTTTGGCAGCAATCATGCGCAGGCGCTCACCGAACTGGCCTTGCACGTTGAGCCACTCAGTCAGTATGTGTTGTATGAGGCATTGCCCTCGCTTGAGGAGCTTGAGCGGCAGCAGATCGAAACTGCACGTCAGAAACTCGGGATTGCACAATGGTGGACCGACAGAGCAGCGCTTATCACTTTTATCTTGTCCTTGTGCATGGCGACCGTCCTTGCCGTGCTTGTGTATCGCCGTATTGCCAGAGGGTTGAATTCATTCAGGCAGGGCGTTGAATCAATCCGAAATGGCGATGCTGAGCATCGGATCGGCCTGCAATCCAAAGATGAACTAGGTGAAATAGCCAACGCTTTCGACAAGCTTTCTGACGATCTGCATACAACCCGGAATCAGCGGGCTGGCCTTGAGCAGGAGCTGGCACAACGTAATGCAGAGATCGAATCGCAGCGGCAGGTTTCAGAATCGCTTTTGCTCAATATTCTGCCTGCCACGGTCGCCGAAGAATTCCGGAGGAAGGGGGCGGTCGAGCCCAAGTATTTGGAAGATGTCACGATTATCTTCACGGACTTCGTGGGCTTTTCTTCCTCCGCCGAAAAACTGGCAGCTGACGAACTGGTTCAGATGTTGCATGAATATTTCAGCGCCTTCGATGAAATTGCGGCACGTTATGGACTGGAAAAATTGAAGACCATCGGCGACAGCTATATGTGCGCCGGAGGATTGCCGGAACGCAATCCATCACATCCGGTAGATGCTGTCATGGCGGCGATGGAAATCGTACGCGCCGTGACCGAACGCAGTGGCATCAACGGTCAGCCTAACTGGTCTATCCGGGTCGGGATACACACGGGGCATCTGATTGCAGGTATGGTCGGCAAACAAAAGTTTGCCTATGACATCTGGGGTGAGTCCGTCAATTACGCATCGCGCGTGGAATCCAGCAGCGAACCCAATCGCATCGCCTTGTCCGGGCAAACCTATACACGTATCAAAGATTTTTTCGAATGCGAAAAGCGCAGCAAGACACATTCGAAGGTATCCCATGAGATGGACTTGTATTTTGTGAACGGAGTCCTGGCAAACTTGAGCGACGATTCCAAACAGGTTCCACCTGCGGCATTCTTGCGCCGATACCGTAGTTATTTTCAGAAAGATCCGCCTTCTTTCCCTCGGCATTATTCGCCGCATCCGGCAAGCCATCCGCAGATTACCGCGCCTGAGACTCCGAAGTGAGATTTGGCAGCATCAGCGCACGGTAGCCCATTCGGAGCAAATCCAAACAGGGCTACGGCATTGCTCTAGTCATCTGCGGGTAGCGCGTGAGGCTATGTGATGCGCGAAAAAAAGGAGCCGGCAATTGACCGGCTCCTTTACTTTGAATGCTTGGTCTTACTTGGCGTTATTCAGCGCCTTATCCAGCTCGGCCGCAGGCATGTATCCGGGGTTGATGACGCCATTGGCGAAGACCAGCGCGGGCGTGCCGTTCACTTTGAGTCGCTTGCCCAGTTCCAGCACCTTGGCGATGGGGGCGTCGCACTTGCCTGCAGCGGGCAGCACGCCCTTCAGCATCAGGTCATCCCACGCTTTGACTTTGTCATCACTGCACCACACTCCCTGTACCTTTTCGGCAGAACCGTCGAAGATGGGATAGAGGAACAGGTAGAGCGTGACATCGTTCACATCCTGCAACTCGTGCTCCAGCTTCTTGCAATAGCCGCAGTTGGGGTCGGTGAAGTAAGCCATCTTGCGGCTGCCATTACCCTTGACCTTTTTCACCGCGAGTTCAAGCGGCAATTTGTTGAAATCGACGGCGAACAATACTTTGGAACGCGCTTCGGTGAGGTTGCGGCGCAGCTTCAGATCGAACATGCTGCCGTCGATCAGGTATTGCGCGCTCTTGTCGGTGTAGAAGATGTGGTCGCCGGTGACCACTTCATACAAGCCGGGCATGGGCGATTTGTTCACCTGATCGACCGGGCCGATAAGTTGCTCGTAGTTCTTATGCAGCGTGTCTTTGATGGCGGCAGCGGTCTTGTCGGTTTCGGCAGCGTGCGCGAGAGAAACGGAGAGCAATAGCATCAGCAGGGTTTTGAACATTTACAAAGTCCTTAAGGAAAAATCAGTTGAGGGCGTGACGCGCCAGCATCTTCTTCAGCGGCACGATCTGGTTGGTCGCGGCAAGGCCGATATTGCGCAGGGTGCGCAGCAGGGGGTTGTTATTGACGAACAGGTGCTTCAGCGTATCCGTGGTGAGCTGCATGGACATGATGTCCTCTTGCCGTGCGCTCTCATAACGGCGCAACAGACGCAGATCGCCGCAATCCAGCGCGCCGCGTTGTGATAACACGCGCGCCAGTTCGCGCACATCGCGCAGACCGAGGTTCACGCCCTGGCCGGAGAGCGGATGCACGTTGTGTGCGGCATCGCCGATCAGGGCCAGGCGTGGCTTGGTGATGTGCGCCAGATTCAGCACGCGCAACGCGAAGGCGGCAGGCGGGGTGATGACTTGCAACTCGCCCAGCGTGTGGTTGGATGCCTCAGACACGCGCGCGCAGAGTTCTTCGTGAGTAAGCGCCAACAGTTCGGCCGATTGCTCGGGGCTGACCGACCACACGATGGAGATGCGTTTGCCCGGCAGCGGTAGCAGTGCGAGGATGCCGTCCGCTGTGAACCACTGATAGGCGATGCCGCGATGTGCCTTGGAGATGCTGAAGTTGGCGACCACTCCGTGCTGGTGATAGGGCGTGGGGACTTCAGGCATGAGCGTCTGATGGCGCACCCAGGAGTCGCGCCCGTCTGCGCCGACGATGAGTTTAGCCTTGATCTCGCGCCCGTCCTTCAGCTTCAGGTGCGCGGCATCGTCCTGCCAGGTCAGTTCTGCACATTGCGCCGGATGCAGCAGCGTCAGGTTGTCTTGTTGTTGCAGGCCCTGCCATAGGGCGTGCTGCAGAAGGCGGCTTTCCATGATGAAGGCCAGTTCCGGCGCACCAAGCTGGTAGGCGCTGAAATCCAGCATGGCACCGGTGTCGCCGAACACGCGCATCTCTTCTACCTGTTGCACGCGGGAGGTGTCCAGCCGTTGCCAAGCGCCGCATTCCTTGAGGAAATCCACATTGCCGGGAGTGAAGGCGTAGATACGGCTATCCCAGTCGGAATCGAGGCTGGGCAGTGACTGGCCTTCCACCAGGGCCAGCCGCAGGCCGCTGGACTTGAGCGCAGCAGCAAGGCTGGCACCGACCAGGCCGCCGCCGATGATGACGATGTCGAATTCCATTTGGGACACCCCGCAGAAAAGGGTTAAGCAGGCAAGCCGCACAGCGGCCGCTCGCAAAATATTTGCGAGAAGCATCATAGCATGGGTGTGTTGATTAATTTATAATCGCCGCCCCCTTTGGAAATCGTCATGCAAATCGGCCGCTACCAACTTAAAAACAACCTGATCGTCGCGCCCATGGCTGGGGTGACGGACAGGCCGTTCCGCATGCTGTGCAAGCGCATGGGGGCGGGCATGGCGGTAAGCGAAATGGTGGCTTCCAACTCCCTGCTGTACGGTTCCGAGAAGACCAAGCGCCGTGCCAATCACGAGGGAGAGGTCGATCCCATCTCGGTGCAGATCGTCGGTGCCGATCCTAGGATGCTGGCGCAGGCCGCGCAATACAACGTGGATAACGGCGCGCAGATCATCGACATCAACATGGGCTGCCCGGCCAAGAAGATCTGCAACGTGATGGCGGGTTCCGCGCTGATGCAGAACGAAATGCTGGTGGCCGAGATTTTACAAGCGGTGGTTGGTGCAGTGGAGGTACCGGTCACCCTGAAGATACGCACCGGCTGGGACAAGACCAATCGCAACGCGGTGAACATCGCGCGCATCGCCGAAGCCAGCGGCATCCAGGCGCTGGCGATCCACGGTCGCACCCGCGCTTGCGCCTACACCGGCGACGCCGAATACGACACCATCCGCGCCGTGAAAGCGGAAGTGCGCATCCCCATCATCGCCAACGGCGACATCACCACGCCGGAGAAAGCCAAATACGTGCTGCAACACACCGGTGCCGATGCGGTGATGATCGGACGCGCTGCGCAGGGTCGTCCCTGGCTGTTCCGTGAGATCGAGCATTTCCTGCAGACCGGCACGCACCTGTTGTCACCACAAGTCGGCGAGATCCAAAATGTGCTGATCGCGCACATGGACGAGCTCTACGATTTCTACGGCGAACAGACCGGGTTGCGCGTGGCGCGCAAACATATCTCCTGGTACACCAAGGGTTTGCCGGGTTCGGCCGTGTTCCGTCACCGCATGAACCAGCTGGAAAGCGTGGACGAGCAGATGCACGCCGTCACGGATTTCTTTGAAGAACAAAAAACGAGCAGCGAACGACTGCTCTATGGAGAGGAATTGGCAGCATGAATGATTGTCCGATCAACGAGAACGATATCGCCAAGCATGTACGCAAGGCGGTGAACGACTATTTCAAAGACCTGGATGGAGAAGAGCCGTCCGTCGCAATTTACGACATGGTGCTTTGTTGCGTGGAGAAGCCGCTGATCGAGACCGTGCTATTTCATGCGGGCGGCAACCAGACGCGCACCGCCGAATTGCTCGGCATCAATCGCAACACCCTGCGCAAGAAGATGCAGGATCACCGAATCAAATAATCCACGAAAGAACCTAAACATGGCCATCACACAAGCACTCATCAGCGTCTCGGACAAATCCGGCGTCCTTGAATTCGCCAAGGGTCTGCACCAACTCGGCGTGAAGATACTGTCCACCGGCGGCACGGCGAAGCTGTTCGCCGACAACGGCATCCCGGTCACCGAAGTGGCGGACTACACAGGCTTCCCCGAGATGCTGGACGGGCGCGTGAAGACGCTGCAACCGAAAGTCCACGCGGGCATCCTGGCGCGGCGCGATCTGCCGGAGCATGTCGCCACGCTGAAGAAGCACGATATCCCCACCATCGATCTGGTGGTGGTGAACCTGTACCCGTTCGCGGCGACCATCGCCAAGCCCGGCTGTACGCTGGAAGACGCCATCGAGAACATCGACATCGGCGGCCCGACCATGGTGCGTTCCGCCGCCAAGAACCACGCGCATGTGGCCATCGTCACCGACCCGGCGGACTATGCCGACGTGCTGGCCGAGATGCAGACTAACAAGTGCTCGGTGTCCGACGCGACGCGTTTCGAGCTGGCGAAGAAGGCCTTCTCGCACACCGCCGCCTACGACAGCATGATCAGCAACTACCTCACCGCGATCAACAGCGACGGCAGCAAGAGCGCATTCCCGGCGCAGATCAACTTCAATTTCGCCAAGGTGCAGGACATGCGCTACGGCGAGAACCCGCACCAGCAAGCGGCGTTCTACCGCGACCTCGTTCCGGTGGCGGGCGGCATCTCCGACTACACCCAGTTGCAGGGCAAGGAACTGTCCTACAACAACATCGGCGACGCCGATGCGGCATGGGAACTGGTGAAGACCTTCGACCAACCCGCCTGCGTCATCGTCAAGCACGCCAACCCCTGCGGCGTGGCGATCGCCGACACCGCGCTGAATGCATACAAGCTGGCATACGCCACCGACACCACCTCCGCGTTCGGCGGCATCATCGCCTTCAACCGCGAGTTGGATGCCGAGAGCGCGACGCAGATCACGACCAATCAGTTCGTCGAGCTCATCATCGCGCCTTCCGCAACCGAAGCTGCGCTCAAAATCACCGCAGCCAAACAGAACGTGCGCGTATTGACCGTGCCGCTGTCCAACGCGCACAACCAATACGACGTGAAGCGCGTCAGCGGCGGTCTGCTGGTGCAGACGCCGGATACGCTCAACGTGCAACTGTCGCAACTCAAGGTCGTGACCAAGGTTCAGCCGAGCAAGGAACAACTGATCGATCTGCTGTTCGCGTGGCGCGTGGCGAAGTACGTGAAGTCCAATGCCATCGTGTTCTGCAAAAATGGCCAGACGTTGGGCGTGGGCGCCGGGCAGATGAGCCGTGTGGACAGCACGCGCATCGCCAGCATCAAGGCGCAGAACGCAGGTTTGAGCCTGGTCGGTTCCGTCGTCGCGTCGGATGCGTTCTTCCCGTTCCGCGACGGCCTGGATGTGCTGGCGCAAGCTGGCGCGAAAGCGGTGATCCAGCCCGGCGGTTCGATGCGCGACGAAGAAGTGATCGCGGCGGCCGATGAGCATGGCATCGCCATGGTGGTTACCGGCTTCCGCCACTTCAGGCACTAAAAATATTTAGCCACAGAGCACACAGAGGTCACAGAGAATTGGGGTTGGCAGGGATGGGCGGCTTCTTGCCCAACTCGCAAAACCAGCTTCCCTCTCTGTGTTCTCTGTGCTCTCTTGGTAAAACAACTAGCCATTCGACTAAGCTGGCAAAAGACGCCAGCCAAGTCGCTGGTTATGTGGCAATAAGGGGTTGAAATGAAAATTCTGGTTATCGGTAACGGCGGCCGCGAACACGCGCTGGCATGGCGTCTGGCGCAGGGCGCCAAGGTGCAGAAGGTGTATGTCGCACCGGGCAACGCGGGCACTGCATTGGAAGATGGTGTGGAGAACATCGCCATCACTGCGATTCCCGACCTCATCGAATTCGTGCAGCGCGAGAACATCGAGCTCACCGTGGTCGGCCCGGAAGCGCCGCTGGCGGCGGGCGTGGTCGATGCGTTCCGCGCGGCGGGGCTGAAGATCTTCGGCCCGACCAAGGCCGCAGCGCAGCTCGAATCCTCCAAGGATTTCGCCAAGCGCTTCATGACGCGCCACAACATCCCCACCGCGTTCTTCGAGACCTTCAGCGACATCGCGGCCGCCAAGGCTTACGTCGAGAAGCACGGTGCGCCCATCGTCATCAAGGCCGACGGCCTTGCTGCAGGCAAGGGCGTGGTGGTGGCCATGTCCAAGCAGGAAGCGTTCGACGCCATCGACATGATGCTGTCCGACAACAAGCTGGGTGATGCCGGTGCGCGCGTGGTGATCGAGGAATTCCTCGCGGGCGAAGAAGCCAGCTTCATCGTGATGGTCGACGGCAAGAACGTGCTGGCAATGGCGACCAGCCAGGATCACAAGCGGCTGCTGGATGGCGACAACGGCCCCAACACCGGCGGCATGGGCGCGTATTCGCCCGCACCGGTGGTCACGCCGACCATTCACGCGAAGGTGTTGCGCGAAGTGATCCAGCCGGTGGTGCGCGGCATGGAAAGCGAAGGCATCACTTACACCGGTTTCCTGTACGCGGGTCTGATGATCTCGCCGGATGGCGGCATCAAGGTGCTGGAGTTCAACTGCCGCATGGGCGACCCCGAGACACAGCCCATCATGCTGCGTTTGAAGAGCGATTTAGCCGACATCGTCGAACACGCCGTCAACGGCACGCTGGACAAGGTGGAAGCGGAGTGGGATCGACGCACTGCACTGGGTGTGGTGATGGCCGCTGCGAACTATCCCGACACGCCGCGCAAAGGCGATGCCATTACCCGACTGCCGAAGAAACTGGAAGACGCGCATGTGTTCCACGCCGGCACGACCATGCAGGACGGCAAGGTGGTCACCAACGGCGGGCGCGTACTGTGCGTAGTGGCGCTCGGCGACATGGTGAAGCAGGCGCAGAATCGTGCGTACGAGATCGCTGACGGCATTCACTTTGACGGCTGTCAGATGCGCAGAGACATCGGCTACCGCGCCATCGGCCGAAAATAATCACCTTCTCCCGCGTTGACGCGCACCCCTCTCCCGCTGCGTGAGAGGGACTGGGGGTGAGGGAATCAGATCGGAGAGGTGCGCTTGCATCGTATAGTCATTTCCACTCGACGACTCGCCGCCCATCTCAAGCGCGGCGGCCTCATCGCCTATCCCACCGAATCCTGCTACGGACTGGGTTGCGACCCGCACAACCGCAACGCGGTACTGCGGCTGCTGAAACTCAAACAACGCCCGCAGCGCAAAGGCCTCATCCTCATCGCGTCACACTACCATCAGGTCGCGCGTTACCTGCAACCGCTCACGCTGGCTGAGCAGGATCGGCTGCGGCACGATGGCGCACAGGCCGTCACCTATCTGCTGCCGACACGTCACTCCACACCGCGCTGGTTGCGCGGCGCGCATGACACGCTGGCAGTGCGCCTCACTGCGCATCCGTTCGCCAGGCAACTCTGCCGCAGCGCAAGCAGCGCCTTGGTTTCCACCAGCGCCAATCGCAGCGGGCAGCGTCCCGCAAAAACCTATGCCGAGTGCCAGCGCTTATTCGGAAAAAAAGTGTGGGTATTGCGCGGGCGTGTGGGAAAACGCAAGCAACCTTCGACGATACAAGCGTGGTCGGATGGTAAAATCATCCGCAAATAACAACGCATCAAACGGGAGAGAAAATGGATAGCAGCGCCGTCAAAACATACCTGCTCGAACTGCAAGAGCTCATCGTCGATCGTCTGGAACAAGTGGACGGCAAAAAATTCCTGCGCGACAAGTGGACGCGCGCTACCGGCAGCGGCGGCATCGGCAAGGGCGAAGGCATCAGCTGCATCATCGAGGAAGGCAATGTGCTGGAGCGCGGCGGCGTGGCGTTCTCGCATGTGCAGGGCGACAAGATGCCCGCATCCGCCACGGCGCATCGCCCCGAGCTGGCCGGCTGCAGTTGGGAGGCGATGGGCGTGTCGCTGGTGATGCACCCGCGCAACCCCTACGCGCCGACCTCGCATGCCAACGTGCGCATGTTCATGGCGCACAAGCCCAACGGCGAAAAAGTGTTCTGGTTCGGCGGCGGTATGGACCTCACGCCTTACTACGGCTTCGAGGAAGATGCAGTGCATTTCCACCAGATCTGCAAGAACTCGTTGGCACCCTTCGATCCTTCGCTGCACGCGCAATACAAGAAATGGTGCGACGAGTATTTCTTCCTCAAGCACCGCAACGAACCGCGCGGTGTGGGCGGCATCTTCTTCGACGACATGAGCGAACCGGATTTCGAGACTGCATTCGCCATCCAGCAGAGCGTGGGCGACCACTACCTCTCCGCTTATGTGCCCATCCTGGAGAAGCGCAAGGACACGCCCTACGGCGAGCGCGAGCGCGACTTCCAGCTGTATCGTCGCGGCCGCTATGTCGAGTTCAACCTGGTCGTCGATCGCGGCACCATCTTCGGCCTGCAATCGAACGGCCGCACCGAGTCCATCCTGCTGTCGATGCCGCCGCTGGTGAAGTGGCGCTACGACTGGCACCCGGAAAAGGGTACGCCGGAAGCGGAGTTGTACGACAAGTACCTCGTGCCCAAAGACTGGGTATGAGGGCATCTCTAAAATTCAGATTTCGTCTTCCGGCGAAGGCCGGAATCCAGTTTTTTTAATCAACTGGGCACCGGCCTTCGCCGGTGCGACAATTTTTAGAGGTTCACTTAAGCCAAAAACAAAACCCGCCAGCGGCGGGTTTTGTTTTTGTTGGTATCAGAAAGTTCTCGGATACCGTCAGGGAGGTCTGCTTATCTGAACAGTACCACCGCCTTCTGCAGCGTCATCCAGAAACCCCAGGCCAGCGGCAGGCCCACGGCCAGCCAGGCCAGCGTCACCTTCCAGCTGTGGCTGGCCTCGTGCGCCAGCGCCTTGGCGTCCTGCACGAAATGCTCGTGCGTGTCGTCGGCCTGTTTCTTTTCTTCCTTGAGCTCTTCCTCGCTCATGTGGTGCTGTTCGGCCACCGACTGGATCAGCCAGTTGCAGATGAAGCCCAGCACCAGCAAGCCGGCGAGGATGTACATGGTGACGGTGTAGGCCTCGGCGCGCGCCACGCCGTGGTCGAGCTGGTATTCGCGGATGTAGTTCACCAGCAGCGGGCCGAAGATGCCGGCGGCCGCCCAGGCCGTCAGCAGACGGCCGTGGATCGCGCCCACCATCTGGGTACCGAACAGGTCGGCGAGGTAGGCGGGCACGGTGGCGAAAGCGCCGCCGTACATCGACAGGATGATGCAGAAGAACGCCACGAAGAACGCGAGGCTGCCAGCTGAGGCCATGCTGGGGATGGAGGCATACAGCGCGCAGCCCAGCAGGAAGAAGATCGAGAAGGTCAGCTTGCGTCCGAGCTTGTCGGAGAGCGAGGCCCAGAAGAAACGGCCGCCGATGTTGAACAGCGACAGCAGGCCGGTGAAGCCGGCGGCGATGGCGGCGATCTGCGTCTTCTGTGCGGCGTCGAGATCGTTGAACGCGAGATCGAGGCCGATCAGCTTGCCGCCGAACACTTCCTGCAACAGCGGCGAGGCCATGCCGATGATGCCGATGCCGGCCGTCACGTTAAGGCACAGCACGCCCCACACCAGCCAGAACTGCGGCGTCTTCCACGCCACATCGAGATGCACATGGCGGTCGGTGATCATGCTCTTCTTCGAGGGCTCGGCAGGCGGCTGCCAGCCCGCAGGCTTCCAGTTGTCGGCGGGAACGCGGTAGCCGAGTGCGCCGGCCATCATGAACACGAAATAGATCACGGCCAGCGTGACGAAGGTCTCCCACACGCCGACCGAGGTGGGCGTGGCGAAATAGGTCATCAGCTTGTTGGCCAAGGGTGCACCGATCATCGCGCCGCCGCCGAAACCCATGATCGCCATGCCGGTCGCCATGCCGCGGCGGTCCGGGAACCACTTGATCAGCGTGGACACCGGCGAGATGTAGCCCAGCCCGAGGCCGATGCCGCCGATCACGCCCGAGCCCAGCCACAGCATCCAGATCTGGTGCAGGTGCACGCCGAGTGCCGAGATCAGCAGACCGCCGCACCAGCAGATCGCCGCCACCACGCCTGCGCGGCGCGGACCCACGCGCTCCAGCCAGCCGCCCCAGATCGCGGCCGAGGTGCCGAGGAACACGAAGAACAGCGTGTACATCCAGCCCAGCGTGGAGATCTTCCAGTCGCAGGTGGAAGCAAACATCTGGGCGAAGAAGCCCATGTCCTGCGCGCAGGCCACCGGATCGGTGATGCCGATCGCCTTGGACAGCGGCAGCCAGAACACCGAGAAGCCGTAGGCCATGCCGATGCAGAGGTGGATGGCCAGTGCGGCGGGCGGCACCAGCCAGCGGTTGAAGCCCGGTCGGGCGATGATGCGTTCCCGGTCCAGAAAACCCGGGGCGGTAGGTGCAACTGTGTTCTGCATGGATCTACTCCGTTGGTATCGAAAATCCTGCGCCGCTGTGCGGGTATCGGCCGGGGCGGCTTGGCGGGGGGCGGCATTATCTTGCCAAGATTACGGCAGGGCAATCGATTTGGCAGGCGGTTAGCCCCAGGTGGAATATCTGCAGGCTTTCAAGGCATGGTGAGCACCGGGTCTGCGCCCTTCCAGGCCAGACGCCGGCGCCAGAATTCGGGGTCGTCCTTGCCGCAGTGAATCAGCACCAGCGTTTTGCCATCCATCACCGCCTGATGAAGTATCTGCGAGCTTGTCTTCAGGAATGCCCAGGCGACGCAGGGCGATGGTCAGGTGAGTCGCGGCTGCACCTGCGGTCATCAGGCCGGCACCGATCGCAGCACCGGCGATGGCATCTATCAGGGACCCGCGATGAGCACAGGGCCGATACCGGGCAGCAGCAAAAGGCCGGAGGCGCCGGCCAGTAGTCCTCCCAGCGAACCCCATAGCGCACCTTGTGTACCCCAGACCTTGAGGCGCTCCTTCTCGTTGGAATAGACGATGCCGAGAAAGTCGTCACCACTACCGCCCGCCCTATGCAGGATGGATACCTGGTCCATCGGGAAATTGTGTTCGATCATCTCCTCGACCGTGGCCTTGGCGTGCTTGGGATCGTCAAACACAGCGCCAACAAAATGATTGGTTTGCTTGTTCATGGTTGTCTCCTTTGGCAGGGTTCAGCAATTTTCGATCCTGTTTAACGCGGCAGGGTCAGCGCTTCGAAACCGGCAATGACGTCGAACAGTTCCTCGTCGATTGCGCTCTGGCGCAGACGGTGAAATGTCTGATTGAGATCCTCCAGCAGTTCGTCGATGTTCTTCTCGGCGCGCTGCATCGCCGCCAGACGGCTGGCATTTTCGCTCGCCAGAGATTCGGCGCAGGCCCGGAACAGCGAGATGAACAGATATTCGCGGATCAGTGCCTGCAGCGTCGGCTCGCCGCTGGCCATGACCTCGGGCAAGTTTCCTGTCGGCCAGGGAAGTTCTGCCAGTCCGCGTCGCCACGCGTCGTCCAGCGGCAGCAGCCGCTGCATGACGGGTTCGTAGAGTGCCCCGGACTTGGGGCGGTTGTGGAACAGATACACCTGCACGACTTCACCGCGCTCGCGCTGTGCTTCGATCTCGATGAGGATGCGCCCGACCAGCGAGGTGATGGCGGTGATGGAATTCGGCACCAGGAAAGTTGCCGGTCACCGGCAAGGCGGCATCAGTCAGGTGTCCCTGCACGCGCTCGCCGACTGCCAGAATACTTTTGTTGCCCGGCATGTCGCGCAGCGTACCGATGACCAAGTCTGCCAGCACCTCGTTGAACTGGCCGACCAGTCCCTGATCGGAACCGAACACCACCGCGCCTGTCGCGCCGCCATGTGCCCGCGTTGTTCCGCCCAGGTGTATCTCTGCACCTGCCTGATGCAGCCACGCCACCAGGCCCAGCTCCACGGTTCGGTAGTAATCATCCAGAGAATGCACCGCGCGCTCGTATTGCGTGATGCTGGCCGCCGCCAGCGCCTTCATCGTGCGCACCACCGATTCGAGTTCGGCGGCACCATCGATCTTGCGGCGCAGACTTTCGGAGGTTTCGCTCATGGCGTTTTCTGGAACGGCGCGAGTGTGTCGCGGGCGATTTGCAGAATCGCTTCACGATCGCTGTCGCTCAGCTGCTCGTCGGTGGTGAAGCGCTGGCTGACTTCCGCCGGCAGTTCTGCCGCCGCCTGGCGCAGCGCCAGCTCGGCATCGCGCATGCGCTCGAGCGGCACGCTGTCGAAGAGTCTTCCGGTCAACGCCAGCAACACGGCGATCTGTCCGGACACGGTCAGCGGTTCGAATTCCGGCTGCTTGAGACAAGTGCGGATGCGCTGCCCGTGCTCGATGATCTTGCGGGTGTTCTCGTCGAGCCGCGTGCCGAAGCGGGCAAAGGTTTCCAGTTCCTCGAACTGCGCATAGGCGAGTTTGAGGTCGCCCGCCACCGCGCGATAGGCTGCCAGCTGCGCCTTGCCGCCGACGCGCGACACGGATTTGCCGACATCGACGGCGGGCAGGATGCCCAGCTCGAACAGCTTCGGCGACAGGTAGATCTGTCCGTCGGTGATGGAGATCAGGTTGGTCGGAATGTAGGCCGCGATGTTCTGCGCCTCGGTCTCGATGATGGGCAGCGCGGTGAGCGAGCCGCCGCCGAGTTCGTCGCGCAGATGCGTGGCGCGTTCCAGCAGCCGCGAGTGGATGTAGAAGATGTCGCCGGGATAGGCCTCGCGGCCGGGCGGGCGGCGCAGCAGCAGCGACAGCTCGCGGTAGGCGCGCGCATGGTGCGTGAGGTCGTCATACACGATGAGCACATCGCGCCCCGCTTCCATGAAATATTCCGCGATGCTGGTCGCGGCGTAAGGCGCGATATAGGAGAGGCCGGGCGGGTCGTTGCCCTCGGTCACCACCACCACGGTGTATTCCATCGCGCCGTTCTCGCGCAGGTCGGCGACGGCCTTGGCCACGGCGGATGCGCGCTGGCCGATGGCGCAATACACGCACAGCACATTCTTGTCGCGCTGGTTGAGGATGGTGTCGATGGCGATGGCGGTCTTGCCGGTCTGCCGGTCGCCGAGGATCAGCTCGCGCTGGCCGCGCCCGATGGGGACCAGCGCATCGACGACCTTGATGCCGCTCTGCAGCGGCACCGTGACGGGCGAGCGGTCCATGATGTGCGGCGCGGGACGCTCGATGGGCAGACGCTTATCGGAGATCACCGGCCCCTTGTCGTCGAGCGGCCGCCCCAACGGATTGACGACGCGCCCGATCAAGCCGTCGCCCACCGGCACGTCCATCACATGCCCCCTGCGCTCGACCTGGTCGCCCGCATGCAGCTGCCAGTAATCGCCGAGCAGCACGACGCCGATCTCGTCCTCATCGACGTTGAATGCGATGCCGTACAGGTCGCCGGGAAATTTCACCACCTCCTCGAAGCACACGCCGGGCAGGCCGGATACCCGGGCGATACCGGTGGACAGGCTGGTGACCGTGCCCACCTCGCGCGGGATCAGTTGCGGTGCGTGGGCTTCACGCGCCTGGCTGATGTCCGCAAAGGTGCGCTCGAAGATGCTTTGCAGGTTGTTATCTGGCGTGTTCATCGGGACTTTGCGTTGCAGCTCTTTGGTTGCACTTTCAGCAGCTCGTTGACGCTCTTTTCCAGCGACGCAAGATAGTCGGCGATGCTCCACGCGATCTTCTGGCCCTGCATGATGAGTTCGATGCCGCTGACCAGATCCGGCGCAAGCTCGAACCGGACTTGCGTCTCAGCAGCACAGTGTTTCCTTGACGGCGCTCTCGATCCGGGCGCGCTGCGCCGCTGGCAGCTCGAATGCGCTGCGCACGAGAACCGGGACGGACGACGACTGCAACGCTGATCGCCAGCCGTTTCCTTTCATCGACATCCAGCACGCGCAAGCGCTGCACAAACACTTCGACCATTTGCGCTTCCAGACTCGTCCCGGCCAGATCCGTCAGCGTCTTGCGCGCAATGGCAAACACCTCGACCCGGGTGCGGCGCGCGATCTCTTCCTGCAAGCTTTGATACTCGCTGCGCAACTTGTCCTGCTGCTTGGCGCGCAAGCTTGTCCGCATCATTCCGCGCCGCGTCGAACAGGCGCTGGCGTTCGGCGGCTGCCTCTGCCGTGGCCTGGTTTAACAACGCGGTGTGTTGCTGGTCGAACTCGGCGTTCTTGCGCCTGAACTCCTCGCGCTCCTGTTGGGCTTCGGCTTTTTTCGCGTCGGCATCCGCAAGCTCGGCGGCGATGCGTTTCTCGCGCGCGTCGATGGCGTTGAGGATGGGCTGGTACAAAAAGCGCTTCAGCAACCACACCAGGATGAGGAAGTTGACCGCTTGCGCGACGACGGTGAACCAGTCGATCAGCATGGCTACTTCGCCGCGACCTGTGCGATGACGTGGTTCCAGAACGGGTTGGCGAAGATGAGGATCATCGCGACCACGAAACAGTAGATGGCGATGGACTCGATCATCGCCAGCCCCACGAACAAGGTGCGCGTGATGGTGACGGCGGCATCGGGTTGCTGCGCCAGCGAACTCAGCGCCGTCGAGACCGCGCGCCCTTCGCCCAGCGCCGGGCCGATGCCGCCGATGGCGATGGTGAGGCCGGCAGTGATGATCGAAGCCATTGCGATGAGTGTCGTGCTATCCATGATGTCTCCTTGAGTGATATTCGAATGTCCTTCAATCTCCGGCTTCCTGCCGGACCCGTGTGGCCGCCGCGATGTAGACCGTGGCGAGGATGGTGAAGATGTAGGCTTGCACCATGCCGGTAAGCAGGCCGAGCAGTGCTCATCACGATCGGAAAGATGAACGGCGTGATGGTCAGCAATATGGCGAGGATCATGGTGCCGCTCATCATGTTGCCGAACAGGCGGATGGCCAGCGCCAGCGTGCGCGACAGTTCGCTGATGATGTTGAACGGCAGCATGATGACGGTCGGCTTCAGGTAGGACTGGAGATAGGCGCTCAAGCCGCTCTCCGCGATGCCGAACAACGGCACCGCGACGAACACGCACAGCGCGAGCGCAGCCGTGGTCGAGAGCGATCCGGTCGGCGGCTCGTAGCCGGGGAAGATCGTGCACAGGTTGGACAGCGCGATGAACAGGAACAGCGTGCCCAGGAAAGCCAGATATTTTTCCGAATGGCGCAGGCCGACTTCTTCGATCTGTTTGCGGATATTGGTCACCACGATTTCGAGCAGGCTTTGCCAGCGCGAGATATGCACCTCGCTGGCGAGATTGCGCGTGATGAGTTTGGCGCCCACGGCCAGCACCAGCATCAGCACCCAGGTCGTCACGATGGTGGCGTTGAGCTTGAAGAATCCGTGCTGCCACAGGATCAGTTCGTCGGAACTAAGGTGCATGGCTCGCCTCCTGTGCCATCGGCTGGCGCGGTCAGCCTGATGACGATGAAGCGCGCGATGATGAAGCCCAGCAGACACACCAGCAGCCGCTTCCAGTCAGCGCCCGCGACAAAATAAAAACCGGGCAGCGTGATGCCGGTGCGCAGCAGCAGGCTGACCGAGGAACCACAGCGCCGGTCTGGGCGATGCAAGGCCTTTTCTGCACCGTCCACCACAGGCCGCCGAAGAACAGCGCACCGAGCAGCATGCCTGCCAGCAACGCCAGAGTCAGTTGCATCACCTCACTCATCTTTCGCCTCCAGATCCTCGCGCATTTCCCTGTCTTCTTTCGCCACCCAGTGCCACGCATTCAGACAGCCGATGAACAAGCCGATGATCAGCAGCGTGAGCGTCCAGGAATGGATTCCCGGATAGCGCTTGTCCAGCCAGATACCCAGCGCCGCACCGAGCAAGGTCGGCACCGCCACCGACCAGCCGACCAGGCCCATCATACCCAGGCCGGACCAGACGGTCTGCGTGACCTTGCGTTGCGCCTTGAGCTTGCGCGTTTCCTTCGCGCCGACCTGGCGGATGAAAGTCCCTCCGTCCTTCTTGGATTTCGGCGCGTCAGCCACGATGGAACTCCGCGAAGCGGCGCACGAAGCCGCTCTCCAGTCTCGCCAGCACCGCACGCACCTGCTTTTCTCCCTCGTCGAGATTCACGAATTCCCGCTCCACCGCCTCGCGCAGTTGACCGAGGCTCATGCCGCCGATCGCATTGCGCACCGAGACCAGCACGTCCGCGCCGGCCTTGACCAGCACCCCCTCATCGACGGCCACGTAGACTTCGCCTTCCGTTTCGGTCTCATAAGTCAGGATCCCCGCCGCCAGCACCGCCACGCAATCGAGCCGGTGCGGCAGCAGTCCGAACGACCCTTGCGGCGTCTCCGCCACGATGCGCTTCACCCCGTCTATCTCGGCGAAGACCTGGAACGGCAGCAGCACTTTAAGCTTCATGTTCGACCTCCTGCGCGGGACTAGGCCGGGTTGCGGGCGGCACATCCTGTGATCTTCTGCTGCGCCTCTTCGATCGCACCTATCATGTACAGCGCGCTCTCCGGCATATCCTTGAACTCGTCGCGCAGGATGCGCTCGCAACCGTCCAGCGCGTCCTTGAGGCTGACCAGTTTGCCCTTGATGCCGCTGAATTGTTCGGTGGTGAAGAACGGCTGGGTGAGGAAACGTTCCAGCCGCCGCGCGCGCGCGACCACGGCACGATCTGCCGCCGACAATTGCTCCAGACCCAGCATCGCGATGATGTCCTTGAGGTCTTCATATTGCGCGAGCGTGCTCCTGATCTCCTGTGCCAGCAGATAGTGGCGCTCGCCGACGATGCCGGGCGTGGCCATCTTGGAACTGGATTGCAGCGGGTCGATGGCCGGATACAGCCCCTCGCTCGCCCGCTTGCGCGACAGCACGATGGAGGCGGACAGATGCGAGAAGGTATGCACCGCAGCCGGGTCGGTGAAATCGTCCGCCGGCACATACACCGCCTGTATGGAAGTGATCGCGCCGGTGTCGGTGTTGGCGATGCGCTCCTCCAGCCCGGACAGCTCGGTGCCCATGGTCGGCTGATAACCCAGGCGCGACGGCATCTGCCCCATCAGGCCGGAGATCTCGGAACCGGCCTGGATGAAACGGAAGATGTTGTCGATCAGCAGCAGCACGTCGCGGTGTTCGTCGTCGCGGAAATATTCGGCCATCGTCAGCGCCGCGTGCCCCACGCGGAAGCGGCTGCCCGGCGGTTCGTTCATCTGCCCGAACACCATCACCATGTTCGGCAGCACGCCGGCCTGCTTTCATGTCGCGGTAAAGCTCCTCGCCTTCGCGGCAGCGTTCGCCGATGCCGCAGAAGATGCTCACCCCCTCGTGATGCCCGACCATGTTGTGGATCATCTCGGTGAGCAGCACGGTCTTGCCCACACCCGCGCCGCCGAACAGACCGGCCTTGCCGCCGCGCTCCAGCGGCGCCAGCACATCGATGACCTTGATGCCGGTCTCGAAGATCTCGGATTGGGTGGAACGCCGCGCCAGGGGAGGCGGGGCGCGATGCACGCTGCGCCATTCGATATCGGACGGCGCAGGCAGACGGTCGATGACATTGCCGAAGACATCGAACATGCGCGAGAGTATCGCATTGCCCACCGGCGCCATTAACGGCCCGCCGCTATCTTCCACCGGCATGCCGCGAGCCAGGCCCTGTGTGGGGGTCAGCGCGATCCCGCGCACGAGATGCGCATTGAGCTGGGCCAACACCTCGATGACGATCCTATCCTTGGTGGTGGCGTGCAGCAGGGAGTAGACGGGGGGCAAACGCTCTTCAAACCGCATATCCACGACGCTGCCGCGCACCGAGACTACCGTGCCGAGATTCGGAGAGTTGGATTTACCGTTCATATCCGCCGCCGTTGGTTGCGTATTGGCGGACAATTTAGCACGCGCAACTTGTTTCGCCAGTGTTTTTTCTGCCGGTGAAAGGGGGCTATGATTGCCAGCCTGCCAAGGGCGCGCCGCAAGCGAAGTCGTGCGACAAATAGTTGGTGCCCAAGGAATGTGGGTAAGAAGAAATCCCTACCCATTCAGCCGTTGAATTTCAGACTCATCAGGTGGCGCTAGCTATTTCCCTTTGCGGCAATAACAATAGACAAACTGCTGAACATTTCCGGACGGGGTGTGGTGTGCTTCCTTTTCATGTTCGACCAACAGGAAGGCATCGCCGAATTCCGCATGCAGGGATTCAGGTTTGTATCGCATCACTGGCAGGCCACTGCATTTCTCAGGGCCGTCCTCGCCAAATGTGGCAATGATCACATGCCCACCGGGGCGCACTGCCCGCATAACATGCTCGACATAAGCATGGCGGTCAGCCGGATCGGTCAAGAAATGGAACACTGCACGATCATGCCAAATGTCGAATCGGTGAATAGGAAACTCTGCACAAGTGATGTCGCTCTCCATCCAGTGCACGGAATCCGCATGCTTTCCCAAACGCTGCTTTGCGACCGCAAGCGCAGCCGCCGACAGGTCAAGCACGGTCACGTCGGTATAGCCCTCGGCCACAAGGTCGTCCACCAGTCTGGAAGCGCCGCCACCGACATCGATGATGGCCGCATCTTTGCCGAGTCCCATATTGTGGATCAGTCTCAGAGACTGATCGGCATGTTCCTGAAACCAGCTAACCGACTCAGATGACTTGGTGTTGTACACCTGCTCCCAATGTTGCTTCCTGTTCATGGCTTAATCTCCTTAAAAGCTCAACACTTTGTCTGAGTCGCGGATCATGGCATGTAAATCCTGCATCGTGGACATCGGGCAAATATCCGACCCTTCGGACTGGCGTATTTTCAGGCAAGTGCCGCATGCCAGGATCGAACCTCCGGCCTCTGCAAAGCTCCGCATCTGGCCAATGACGTCAAACTTACCACTATCCAGCGATTCGGCCTCTACGCCCTTGCCAAGCAAAAAGACCGAAACCACATCCCCTTGCTTGCGGGAAAACACTCCGAGTCGGAAAGCATTCCAGACGGTCTCCGGATCATTTGAGTAGATGACAATTCCGAGTTTCATATTGCCTCCCGTATGAGTATTTTCCGACAGTTTGAAGCGGTTTAGATGGCCTCACCCACTATGTTGCTTCTTGGCCGAATGCTTGGGTTCGTGCTTCACCACCAGCCTACGGCAAAGCGACTAATGGTTTGTCCACGCTCATCGTTGGTGCTTCAGCGCCGGATCGGCCTTGCCCAGAAAAAATCTAAGCGACAGGCGCTGCACGAGATTGCCATACGGCGGATAGAACCACTGGGTGGGAAAGAAGCGCTGGCGCTTGAACACGGTCCTGGCATGCGACAGCTCGCGGAAGCCTTCCACGCCGTGATACGTGCCCATGCCTGAGTTGCCGATGCCGCCGAACGGCGCATCGTGGTTCACCACATGCCAGCCCCAGTCGTTGAGGGTGACACCACCCGAATGCGTGTGGCGCAGCAGATGCTGGCGCTCGGCGTCATCGTGGCTGAAGCAGTACAAGGCCAGCGGACGTTCGCCCGCGTTGATGAGGTCGGATGACTTCATCCATGCTGTCGTAGGGCACGACCGGCAGGATGGGGCCGAACAGTTCTTCCTGCATGATGCGCATGTCGGCAGTGCAGCCGGTGACGACGTGCAGCGGCATCTGCCGGCCATCGCGCGCGGCATCGAATGCCGCACAAGGAATCACCGTCGCACCTTTGGCGCGCGCGTCTGCCAGCAATTCTTGGAGGCGCGCCAAGTGGCGATCGTTCACCATCCAGGTGTAATCGGGGTTGCCGCTGACCTTGTCGCCGAACATCGCGCTGAAACTGGCCAGAACGTTGGTGACGAATTCATCCACGCATTCGCGCGGCACCAGCGCGTAGTCGGGAGAGGTGCAAACCTGCCCGCAGTTAATGGCTTTGCCGTGAGTGATGCGCTGCGCGGCATCGGCCAGCGGATAGTGGCGCGTAACCACCGCCGGCGACTTGCCGCCGAGTTCCAGCGTCACCGGCGTCAGGTTCTCCGCCGCGGTGCGCATGACGATACGCCCGACGGCAGGCGATCCGGTGAACACCAGGTGATTGAAAGGCAGTGCGGTGAACACGCGGTGTTCAAGCAGCTCCTCTCCCACCAGCGCCACTTCTTCCTCGCTGAAGATCTCGCCGAGCAGGCGCGCCAGCACGGCATTGGTGGCCGGCGTGATCTCCGACATCTTTATCATCACCCGATTGCCCGCCGCCAGCGCCGCGATGAGCGGGCCGAGCGCGAGATAGATCGGGAAGTTCCACGGCACGATGATGCCCACCACACCTTTGGGCTGATAAGTCACCTGCACGCTGTTGGAGAAAAACAGCAGTTCGGTAGCGCGGCGGCTGGGCTTCATCCAGCGTTTGATGTGGGCGATGGCGTGATTGACTTCAAGTGTTGCGCCAAGCAGATCGAGCATCTTCGATTCGGCCGCAGAGCGGAAACCGAAGTCATCGCTCATGGCCTCGGCGAGTGCGTCCTGATAGCGGCCGATCTGTTTCTTCAGCGCCTTGAGTTTGGATATTCGTTCACTTGCCGACGGGTAGGGTGCGGACTGGAAGGCGGCGCGCTGTGCGGCGAACAAGCGGGCGACGCGAGCAGCGGCATCGTCATCTGAGCGGGACATGCGGGTGAGGTCGTTCATGTGATTCTCCTCAAGAGATCGAGCAACTGCATACGTGTTGAATTTTCAGTCTATCCCAGAAGCCATCCTGTAGGAGCCAGCTTGCCGGCGAAAATGTCCGTGATAATCGCCAGCAAGCTGGCTCCTACAGGGTGAGGGACTTTACTTGGACAATCGAGGTTCACCCCGTCTTGCGCAAGACGATGCCCCGGAACCAGCCACCGCCCAGCATCGGCACAATGCTCACCACTTCCAGCTCCGGTGCGGCGCACAACAGTTTCTCGAACACCATCCATGCATGTGACAAACGACGGGTAATGACGCTAAACAAGAGACAAAGCGCGCGAAAACGTGAGTGGCTGCTTTAGATATGGAACTTTCTATTCGACACTTGCGATGCACTATCGGACCAACTTAATGAATCACCATTTCGGCATCCACACGACTAGAAATGCAATAAAGCCAAGTATGAACAGACTTTGCTCGATTTGGCCTCGCGCCTTGGCAGTTAAGCCTTCGTTGATGCTCTTTGTCTCATCTTCCATTGCGGTCTCTGCGGTTTCCAGGTAAGCAAGCAAAGGGCGGTCGATACCTTTAACGTTAGCATCGGCCTGGTGCGGGTCGATGCCGTTCTTGATAAGCATTTCCATGCTGCTCTTGTACTTCTCATGATTCGCTTCATGAGCTTCGACAAAATTCTTCATGGGCTGGTTGATGGCCCGCATATCGTTTTGGCGGATGATCTCCTGTGCCGCCGTTTCAACTTTTTGGTACCGGGTTTCAAAGGACTGCCAGTTCTTATCCAAAGCGTCTCGGCTATTGCTGCGCAGCAGCAGGTTCTTCCAATCCTGGATCTCGTTCTTGTATTCAACCTGAATGTTATGGATAGCAGAATATCGCGCTGAGGCGATACTCAGCTTTTCATTCAGATCCGCTGTGCTATTCCAGATCAGGTAAAACCAGAAAGCAAAGGCAGCAGTAATGCCCAAGCGCACAACAGTGTTCCACGATAAATAGGAACGCCTTGTTCCTTCGATCTTATTAGCCATTCTCTATGCTCCTGATTTGTGAATCTGATATGGGCCGAACGGAATTTATCGGAGCTGCATCGGTTTGACTATCCGCACTGCACCGTTCCGGATTTTCGCAGCACGATGCCCCGGAACCAGCCACCGCCCAGCATCGGCACATTGCTCACCACTTCCAGCTCCGGTGCGGCGCACAACACTTCCTCGAACACCACATCCATGCGCGTGACGAAATGGCGGGTGATGACGGTGAACAAGCGACGTAGCGGCGCGCGCTTATGCGGCTGCAGGAACTTATCGAACAGGATGATGGTGCCACCGGGTTTTAGCACGCGTGCTGCCTCGCTCAGGCAGCGTTGCGGTTCCGGCACCACGGCCATGATGAGGTGCAACACCACGTGATCGAAAGCACTGTCTGTGAAAGGCAACTCCATGCTGTCGCCCAGCACGAACTCAACATTCAACCCGTCGTCGCGCGACACGGCGCGCGCCAGCATCGCCGGGTTGAAATCGAGCGCAGTGTAGCGGTGCAACGCCGGCAGCAAAGGGAAATCCAGCCCGGTTCCTGCACCGCTCACCAGTACGTGCTTGCTTTCATTCATCGGCAAGGAGCGCAGCGATTGCTGGCGTGCCGCCCGCATCGGGCGTTCAGCGATGGCGTCGTAAAGTGGCGCGGCGAGGCTGTAGCTCAAGCGTAGTAGCGGATTCTGGCGGTAGGGTTGATCGGGTTTTTTCATGTCCAAGAGTGTAGTGGAAATCTCAGTGGCCTAGGTATAGATCAAGCGTGAATGGGTAGAACCACCTGTTCGGATTCGTGCTCACATTTGAATGTGCTGGCGAGCTAAACAAGATGGTGAAGACGCTTGCGGTGTAGGAGTGGTTGGGCGGAGAATCCGATGCTGACCCGTTTAATCTCAAGCCCTCCCATGAATGATACCGAAATCAAGCTGAAGCTCTGGCGCGGCGATCAGATAGGCGCTGAACGCTTGGCCGCGACCATCTTGCATTTAGAAGGCTTCTCCTCAGTGAACCCACAGTGTCCGCTAGGGGGGCCGGATGGACTCAAGGATGTACTTTGCGAGAAGAATGGGTGGAACTATGTGGCTGCCGTTTACTTCCCGACAGCAGACAAGCCATTCCGCGACGTCAAGAAAAAGTTCAATGGCGATCTGAAGGGGGTAGCCGCCAACGAAACGCACGGCATAGTTTTCTTAACGAACCAAGCCCTCACTCCAGGTGAACAGGAAGTGCTTGTCAATGAGGCCACAGCAAAGGGCCATAAGTCGATCATCTACCACTTGGAAAGGCTCCGTGCGCTATTAGATACACCCATCGGATATGGCGCGCGGTTGCAGTTTCTTGACATAGATATGTCACGTGAGGAGCAACTCAGCTTCTTCTCGCAATGGAACCGCTCCTTCTCCGATTTGCTTCAAGCCCAGAGCCTGATGATCATCCGCGAGGTAGGCAAGAGAATCGATGCACTGGCGGGGGTGACCGATTCCTTTGGTGCACAGCTTCACAACATGGGACAAGCTGTCAGTCAAACCCAGTCGTTGCTGGTGAAGATCGCTACCCCGAGCAATAAGGGAAGCATCGGTTCTGTGGGGGCGGAGTTCTCCACCAAGGAGCTTTCCATAGGAGAGCTGCGCATGCTCCATAGAGCACTTCTGTTTGACGCTCCTTCCGGTATTAATGTTGGTGAGTTGCGAAGTACGAAGCTTTGGCTTGGTGGTCCCGGAAGCACTCCCGCTACCGCCAGTTTTGTGCCACCAGATCCAGAGCAAGTGCCACAGCTACTTGAGCGTCTGCTATCTGACTGGGTAACGTCATTTCCTAACCTTGCAACAGCGTCCCCGACGGAGAAGATTTCCGCCATTTCAAGGTTCCATCATGGGTTTGTAAGCATTCATCCATTCACTGATGGGAACGGCCGAATTGCACGTTTCCTTCTGTCGCTGCAGGCGCAGGAACTCCTGCACCAAAGGCGTAGGGTAGTTATAGAAGATCGTCGGCCGTATTTTGATGCACTCGCCAAAGCAGACAAAGGCGACCATTCAGCTCTCGATGCGGTGATTTCGCAGGCAATTATGGGAGTGGAATTCGTTTCCGGCTCTCCATGCGAGATGGCAGGACAAATGTGCCCGACTTGCGGCGAAGGAGTGATGGAGATGCGGGAGGACGGCGTGAGCTGTAGCGCATGCAGCACCTTCATGCCGGCAGGTGTGCAATGAGAGGGCTAACCTAACGTTCGAGCGGGACGCGAAGCAGCCCGCGTCAGCCCCTCAACTTCACGTTAGGCGCAACCACTATGTCAGTCACCATGCGCTTGAGTGAAGATGTGATTGGATATTTCAAACAGGGCGGATGAGCAAGGGGTTCCCTACCAAAGCCTTATCAATTTGTATTTGCGAGACTGTGTTTCAAGCCATCGAAAAATTGATATTACGTGGCAAACAACACCGTAACTGGTGATAGCTTCACCGCACCAAATAATCCCCCACCAACCCCGCAAACACCGCCGCCCCGAACCAGTTGTTGTGCAGAAAAGCCGCGAAGCATTTGTCGCGGCTTCTTTCTTTGATGAGCTGGTAGTGATGCAGCGCGATGCCTTCCGCGACGATCAATCCAACGAAGTACACCAGTCCCAAGCCTGCCATCAGTCCGGCCACGGCCAGCAATAGCAGGGTGATCGCGTAGCAGATCATTACCGCCAGTACGTCGTATTTGCCGAAGAACAGCGCCGAGGAATGGATGCCGAGGTGGATGTCGTCGTCCCGGTCCACCATGGCGTATTCGGTGTCGTAGGCGATGGACCAGAACACGTTGGCGAGCAGCAGCACCCACGCCACCGGCGGCACGTGGCCCAGCGTGGCGGCGAAGGCCATCGGGATGCCGAAGCCGAAGGCGATGCCGAGGTAGGCCTGCGGGATGGCGAAGAAGCGCTTGGTGAACGGGTAGCTGGCGGCGAGGAAGGCGGCGGGGAAGGCGAGCACCCAGGTGAGCGGATTCAGCGGCAGGATGAGCGCGAAGGAGAGCAGCGCCAGCACCACGGCCAGCCACAGCGTTTCGCGTTCGCTGACTTTGCCGCTGGTGAGCGGGCGTTCCTTGGTGCGCTCCACATGCTTGTCGATGTGGCGGTCGGCGTAGTCGTTCACGGCGCATCCGGCGGAGCGCATCAGCACGGTGCCGAGCGTGAAGATGAACACGATGCTCCACGCGGGGTGGCCGTCGGCAGCGATCCAAACGCCCCATAGCGTGGGCCACAGTAAAAGCAGGATGCCGATGGGGCGGTGCAGGCGGGTGAGCTGGATATAGAGGTGCAGGCGTTCGGCGAGGTTCATGCCGCGATTTTAACCTGCCATTCACATGCGAGTTTGCGGCTTTGATTCAAGGCTTAACGGTTTGGCAAAGTGCGATGTTTAAACCGTAGCAGGTTGAACGTAATGGCTAGCGCACCTAACGTTGATAGCCACATGAAGATTTGCGCACCTTTACCCCACGCCGCCCAAGCGCCTGTGCTTCCAAAATACGCGAGCAGTAAACAGGCCAGGCCATTGCTCGCGATGCCCATATTGATCACTTGCGCAGGGTTCTCGCCTTTCGCTAACCCTTTCAAACCCATGTAGTACCCAACCAGCAAGGCAAAATATGCGGCTCCGAGCAGCCGCACAAAAACAAGAGGTTCAGGCGCTGGAATGCCGAGCGCAACGAACCACGATGCTGGAAACAGCAGAAGCGGTATGCACCAGAACAGGCCGGTGATGGCGATTTTCCGGATGAGCAGTGCTTTAAGTCCGCGCAAGATTTTCTCCCGATGTTCGTGTGTTTTCACAACTGAAATTCAAGTACAGCGCCATCCTCTGGAATGCGCAGGCGATCCATCAAGCCCGCATGCACAGCGGCAGCAGCCAGATCGGCGCGGGTGGTCGGACAGTGATCCAGTGCTTCCAGATGGTTCGCCACGACGATGCCCGATGTCAGCGCGCAGGCAGCCAGCACGTCAGTCGCATCCATCAATATCTTCGAGCCGATATCGAAGCGCGCACCTCCGCCGGGCAGTATCGTCACGCGCGGCTGGCGTTGGGTCAGGCATAGCCGCACATCGTTGGTGAGCAGGGTATCTCCGGCAATATAGACAGTCGGCTCACCGGGCAGGTCGATGAAGTAACCATGGCCATGTTCCATCAAACGTCCGATGAGTCCACGACCATGCACGCATGGGATCGGCGTGATGTGTCCGTGGAAGAAGGGTTGAGTCTGTCCGCCGAGCAATGGCTGGGTTGTGATGCCGCGAGCGGCGAGATAGTGCGCATCGCGTGGCATGCATATCACCGGGATGGCCGCATCTCGCAGGAACTGCTTGCCTGCCCGATCCAGATGGTCGAAGTGTCCGCGTCGGCAATGCGTGACCAGGCAGTGTGTAACGCGCTGTAGAAGTGCCGGTGTATTGCTTGGCAGATCAACCAGCGGATTGCGTTGCCGCTGTCCTCCAAAGATATTTGAGCGATGGCAATGCAGCGCGCGGTGCCAGCATGGGATCGACCAGCAGGCCGATGTTGTTCCCGCTCGATTGGAATTCGAGCAGGAGGGTGGCATTGCGGATTTGAGTGATCTTCACGAGATAGCTTTATATGGTTAAGCGGATGCATTGTATGGAGAGAAGGCGCCCGCCTACAATGGCAGGAAGTGCCAATCTAATGCCGAATCATGCCATCACGAATCCGTAGCTCCGCTAAGCCGTTGCGACTGGGATTGCTCCTGTTCCCGGGTTGTCTGCCTGCAGGATTGTTTGCGCTGTCCGATATGGTCAGCGCATGCAATCTGCGTGCGGGGCGAGAGCGCATCTCGGTCGTTTGGGTTGGCGTCGATACCAAACCGGTAAGCACGGGGCAAAGCCCGGCATTGCAACCGCAGGCAACGCTCGCCGATGCCGACTGCGATGTGCTGCTGGTGCCCGGCCTATGGCTGACATCGGCGGATGGTCTGGAGGCGATACTGCAACAGCAGCAGGCTCTCATCGGCCAATTGCGTGCGCTGCCACGGTCAACGAAACTATGGAGCTATTGTGCCGGGGTGGCATTGCTGGCCGCAGCGGGGCGGCTCGACGGCAAGCATGCCACCATGACGTGGTGGTTGTGCGATCGCATGCTTGAGTCGCTACCCCGATGTTCACTGGCAGCGTAGCGAAAGTCTGGTCGTGGATGGCCGGACGGTCACTGCATCGGGAGCCAATGGCTACCTGCCGCTGATGCTGGATCGCTTGTCCGGCCTGTATGGCGTGGAGGTGGTGCGCGAAGTGCGCGAGGTGTTGATGTTGCCGCAACCGCGCATTCGCCACGATGCATTCCGCGCTGTCGATAGCATGACCATGCAGGATGCCGGTCTGCGCAAACTATTGCAGTTCGCCCAACGCACGCCTGCGCGAGAGTTGGATCTGCGCGGTGCGGCAAATCACTTGAATGTTTCCGTGCGGACACTGTGCCGACAGGTGCAGCTTGCTACAGGGTTGGCCGCAGGCGACTGGTTGCGGCGTATCAAGCTCAGGCAGGTCAGTGAAGCGCTGTGCGGCAGGAACACTTCCATTAAACAGATCAGCGATGAGCTTGGTTACAGCAGCGAAGCCAGCCTGCATCGCTCATTCAAGAAAACCACCGGGCTGACACTGGCGGCATATCGGCAGGCATTTGGCGAATAGATGCTTGCTATGCGGTCAACTTCAATATTTCCGGCAGGAACACTTCGGTGACCAGCAGCGGCGCATCGTGCAGATAGAACAGCGAGCGGCGTGCCCACAGTCGGTCCGGCGCATCAGTCAATACGGCGGCCGCGCTGCGGTAGAGCGGGTGGTGCGAGCGCAGGGCTTTGTAGTGCAGCGGCTGGCGGATCACCAGCGGGTGGGTGAACAACAGGCTGCCGAGGGAACGGTTGCCCAAGTCGCTCATCGACGACCATGCGCCGCGCAGATGAACTTGGGCACAGGTGCTGTGGGCGAACACGACAGGCTGTGCCATCGGCATGCAAAAACACTTCGCGCGACCAGGCGAGTCGATGCGGCGCGATGCCGAGCAGCGCGGCTTCGTCGAAGGCGATGCGGGCCAGGCCGGCGCGCACGGGCTGCACGGAAAATTGCCGGCAGCGCTGCCGGATGCGCTGCGTGAGCGAGCCGTGGTCGTGCAGCCAGGGGCGCAGTGCGGCATCGCAGCCGAACGACGCGCCGTTCCAGAATCGGTCAGACTTGCAGGAAATCATGTTTGTTCGCCATCCATCGTTGCAGGTGTGCACGCGCCACATCGGGTGAAGTCGCGCAGCAGTTCATCGGCGGCCAGGCGTGCTTGCTCCAGCAGGTCTTCGTCCTCGCTGATGTCGGCGAAACGCAGCATCGCCACACCGCTCTGGCGCGCGCCCAGCAATTCGCCGGGGCCGCGCAATTGTAAGTCCTGTTGCGCGATGACGAAGCCGTCGCTGTTCTCGAAGATGATCTTCAGTCTGGCGCGCGCCAGTTCGGAGAGCGGTTGCTGGAACAGCAGCACGCACATGCTTTCCGCCGCGCCGCGTCCGACGCGTCCGCGCAGTTGATGCAGTTGCGCCAGCCCCATGCGCTCGGCATGGTCGATCACCATCAGGCTGGCGTTGGGCACGTCCACGCCGACTTCGATGACGGTGGTGGCGACCAGCAGTTGCAGCTCGCCCGCCTTGAATGCGGCCATGGTCTGTGCTTTCTCGGCGCTGCTCAATTTGCCGTGGGCGAGGCCGATGCGCAGCTCGGGAAAAATCTGGGTGAGCGTGGCGTAGGTTTCCAGCGCGGTCTGCAATTGCAGCGCTTCCGATTCGTCGATGAGCGGACACACCCAATAGGCTTGGCGTCCTTCCAGACAGGCGGCGCGCACGCGCTCGAACACTTCCTCGCGCCGTGCGTCGCTCACCAGCTTGGTGACGATGGGCGTGCGTCCCGGCGGCAATTCGTCGATCACCGACACATCGAGGTCGGCGTAGTAACTCATCGCCAAAGTGCGCGGGATGGGCGTGGCGCTCATCATCAACTGGTGCGGCTCGTCGCCCTTGTTGCGCAACGCCAGCCGTTGTTGCACGCCGAACTTGTGCTGCTCATCCACGATGACCAGGCCCAGTCTGTTGAACTCGACCGATGCCTGAAACAGCGCATGGGTGCCGATGGCAAGCAGCGTGTCGCCGCTGGCGATGCGTGCGGCCGCTGCGGTCTTTTCCTTTTTCTTCAAACTGCCGGACAGCCATACCGGTTCGATGCCGAGCGGAAGCAGCCATTCGCGCAGCTTGAGGAAATGCTGCTCGGCCAGTATCTCGGTGGGCGCCATGAACGCGACCTGGTAGCCGTTCTCGATGGCTTGCAGCGCGGCGAGCGTGGCGATGATGGTCTTGCCGCTGCCCACATCGCCCAGCAGCAGGCGCTGCATCGGGTGCTTCTGTGCCAGGTCGTTGCTGATCTCGCGCCATACTTTTTGCTGCGCGCCGGTGAGGGTGAACGGCAGGCCTTGCAACAAAGCATTCCGTGAGCGTGCGTAGCGGCGGCAATTGGGGAGCGATGCGTTTGCTGCGTTCGCGGTGATGCACGCGCATCGACAGTTGCTGCGCCAGCAGCTCGTCGAACTTGATGCGCCGCCAGGCTGCGTGGCTGCGCTGTTCCAGCGTGGTCGCCGAGATGTCCGGCGGCGGGTTGTGCAGCAAGCGCAGGCTGTCGCCGAATGGAGCGAGGTGCAGTCTCTTCAGCAGCGCTGGCGGCAGCGTGTCGGTGAGCGGGATGGTGTCCAGCGCATTCACGATGAGCTTGCGCAAGATGGGCTGCGACAGTCCGGCGGTGGTCGGGTAGACCGGGGTCAGGCTCTGCTGCAACGGCGTTTCGTCGTCCACAGCGCGGCACTTCGGATGCACCATCTCCAGCCCGAAATAACCCATGCGCACTTCGCCGATGGCGCGTATCTGTTTGCCCACGGCGAGTTGCTTCTGCTGGCTGGGATAGAAGTTCAGGAAGCGCAGCGTCAGCTCTTCATTACCTTCCTGCATGCGGCAGATCAGGCTGCGGCGCGGACGGAACATCACCTCGCAATGCGTGATGATGCCCTGCACCTGCACTGTCATTCCCGGTTGTGCAGCGGCGATGGGCGTGAGATGCGTCTCGTCCTCGTAGCGCAACGGCAGATGCAGCAACAGATCGGCGCGGTGATGGATGCCGAGCTTGGCGAGCTTGCCCAGCGTGGCGGGCGAGATTTTGGCGGGTTGACTTAGCTGCATGAAAAGCGCCGTGTCCGCAGTTTGCCCTGCGGAGGTTCTGCTGCCCTATGGATACACGGATCCACGCAGAAATTTGACTTGGAGTTCAATCGGCGAAATCTGCGGATAAAGCTGTCTTGTGGCTGGCTTATTCCTGAAGGAACAACACCCCGTCCGCCTCCACCAGCGCATTGCGCGGCAACGAGGCAACGCCGACAGCGGCACGCGCCGGGTAGGGCTGATGGAAATAGGTCGCCATGATCTCGTTCACTTTGGCGAAGTGCGCGAGGTCGGTGAGGTAGATGTTCAGTTTCACCACGTCGTCCAGGCTGCCGCCCGCTGCGGTGGCGACGGCGCGCAGGTTTTGGAACACGCGGTTCACCTGGGCTTCGATGCCCTCGACCATCTGCATGGTGTTGGGGTCGAGGCCGATCTGGCCGGAAAGATAGACGGTGTGGTCCACGCGCACCGCTTGCGAGTAGGTGCCGATGGCGGCGGGTGCGTCGGGGGTTTGTACCACGAATTTGTTCGACATGAGATTCTCCTTGGGTTTAGCTGGCGAGTTTGGCGAAGCGGTCATCGGCCATTCTGAGCCGGTCTGCCATGACGCGCAAAAACGCCTGGTTGAAATGCAGCTGGCAATGGTCGGAAAGTTGCGCGAGCAGGTTCGGCATTATTTTCAGCACGGTGACTTCGGTGTTGGCGGTCACGGTGGCGGAACGCGGGACGACCCTGCCGCTGATGTAGGCCATCTCGCCGAAGCAGTCGTCGCCGCGTATCAGATTGAGCAGATGCCCGTTCTTGGTCACGCTCACGCCGCCTTTGATGATGACGTAGAAGGCATCGCCCATTTCGTCTTCGCGCATCAGCACGGTCTGCGCCGGCTGTTTCTGCCATTCGCCGATGCGCAGGATCTCCCACAGTTCGATGTCGGTGAAGTCTTTGAACAGCGACATCTCGCGCATGGTGGTGAACTGTTCGGTCTGGTTGGCCGTCTGCTCGCTTTGCGCGAAGCGCCCCAGTGCAGCAAGGTCGCTGCCGAAGTCCTTCCAGTTCTGATAGCGCAGTTTGCGATCCTTGTGCATGGCGCGCAGCACCAGGCGTTCGAGTTCCTGCGGGATGTCGGGGCGATGGGAGCGCAATGTCGGCGGCTCGATATGCAGTATCTGATGGCACAGGCTGGCCAGGTTCTGCGCCTGGTGCGGCGCGCGCCCGGTGAGCAGGCGGTACATCACCACGCCCAGCGAATAGATGTCGGTCTGGTGCGTCAGCACTTCGGCGCGCACCTGCTCCGGCGACATATAGCCGGGCGAGCCGAGGTTGCTCACCTGCGTCTGCTCGAGGTCGAGCAGGACGGCCGCGCCCATGTCGGAGATCTTGATGTCGCCGTCTTCGGTCAGCAGCATGTTGGCCGGTTTGATGTCGCGGTGGATGACGCCGTTGAATTGCGCATAGTTCAGCGCGCGGCAGCACTTGAACATGTATTCCACCACGCGGTCGATGGGCAGCAGGTTGTCCGGCTCGGCATGTTTCTCCAGCGTGCCGCCGCTGACGTATTCCATCACGATGTGGCTAGCGTCGTCGCCGATCAGCGCATCGTAGATCGCCACGATGTGCGGATGCGACAGCTTGCCCACCAGCGAAGCCTCGTTGTCCAGCTGGCGCTGATATATCTTGCCCATCTTGGGGTCGTTCAATATCTCCTGCTTCAGGATCTTGACCGCCACCTGGCGTTTTGCGAAAGAATCGAAGCCGAGATACACGGTACTGGTCGCGCCCTGTCCGAGGATCTTGGAGAGGGTGTACTTGCCTATGGTTTGGGGCTGACTCATATCTGGGCGATCGTTTCGTGGCGTGTCGGTCTTGGCGGGCGGCGGATTCTAGCTTAATTGCTTGGCAAACCGGTCATCCGCCACGCGCAGCCGGTCGGCCAGCACGTGCAGGAACGCCTGATTGAAGTGCAGCTGGCAGTTGCTCGAAAGGCGCGCGAGCTGGGAAGGCAGCATCTTCATCACGGTGATCTCGGTGTTGGCGTTGATGGTGGCGGAGCGCGGCATCTGCCTGCCGTTGATGAAGGCCATCTCGCCCATGCAGTCGCCGCTGCTCAGCACGTTGAGCAGGCGGTTGTTGCGCGTCACGCTGACGCTGCCGTCGAGCAGCACATAGAACGCCTCGCCCATCTCATCCTCGCGCATCAGCACGGTCTTCTCCGGCTGTTTCTGCCATTCGCCCACGCGCAGGATCTCCCACAACTCGATGTCGCTGAAATCCTGGAACAAGCGCTGTTTGCGCAGCGCGGAGAATTTCTCCGTTTCGTTGATCTCCAGATCGCCTTTCTCGAAGTGACCGAGTTCGGCCAGTTCGTTGCCAAAGTCGCGCCAGGTGGCAAAACGCTCAGCGCGGTCTTTTTGCATGGCGATCATCACGATGCGTTCCAGCTGCGGCGGCAAGTCATTGCGCAGTTGCGTCGGCGGGATGGGCGATCCGTGCATGATCTGCTGATACAGATGCGCCAGATTCTTCGGGTTGTAAGGCGAGTGTCCGGTGAGCAGGCGGTACATCACCACCCCCAGCGAATAGATGTCGGTCTGATGCGTGACCGGCTCCCCGCGCACCTGCTCCGGCGACATGTAGTTGGGCGAGCCGACATTGCTCTGGGTTTGCTCGATGTCCAGCCGGACGGCGGCACCCAGGTCGGAGATCTTGATCTCGTCCGGGTTGGCCAGCAGCAGGTTGGCGGGCTTGATGTCGCGGTGGATGATGCCGTTGAACTGCGCGTAGTTGAGCGCGCGGCAGCATTTGAACATGTACTCCACCACGCGGTCGAGCGGCAGCAGGTTGTCCGGCTGGATGTGTTTTTCCAGCGTGCCGCCGGGCACATATTCCATCACGATATAACTCAACTCGTTGGTGATTACGGCATCGTAGGTGGTCACGATGTGCGGGTGGGAGAGTTTTCCGGCCAGCGCCGCTTCGTTCTGCAATTGTCTGCGGTTCTGCCTGCCGTTCCTCGGATCGTCGAGGAATTCCTGCTTGATGATCTTGAGCGCGACTTCGCGCTCGTCAAAAGGATCGTAGCCCAGATAGACCACGCTGGTTGCGCCCTGTCCCAGCTTCCTGAGTAGGCGGTACTTGCCGAGATGCGTTAGGTGGTCCATCGTTGGCTCGTTGTGGGTGAAAGTGTGATTTTGACGAGGGGGAATTTACACTAAGCCGTCGTGGACGAACAGTCGTTGTATCGCGGCTTGTTCGGCGGCGTGCTTATCGCTGATAATCCGGGCACGCCGAATGTTAACTCACGCATTCGGTTTTACCCGGTTTGACCGGGGCTTTCATTGAACATGGCATTCCCACTTGAGCGCAAATGCACAGCCGTCCCTCCGTTGAAAGTTCAGTCGCGCTGCGTGCGCTGATTCACGCCAAGCGCAAGCGCGGGCAAATGACCGAGGCGCTGGTGTTGGCGCGCCTGGGGGTGCGTATCGCCACGCAGGGCCGCATCGCCGCCGATCGCGATGCAATGTCGCGCATGGCACTGGCGCGCTATCTGGAGCTGATGCCCGATGATGCGGAAGTGCGACTGACGTTGCAGCAGCTGGGGCAGGAGCCTGTCCATGTGCCACCCCGCCCCCGCGTACGGATGAGTTTGCTCTGGGCGTTATTCATCAGCTGCTGCATTTCAGTTGTGGGCGCGATCCATCTCAACGGTTGGCCGGGAATGTTCAAGTCCGCGCAGGCGAGCGTGCCGGTCGCCACCGTGAAGTTGCCGCCGGTCGTCAGCGCATCTGCCGTTGCCGCTACGGTCAAGAAAGAAGCGGCGGTCGTCACGCCCATCGTGATACGCGCTGTGGGCGATGTGGTGCTGGGCAGCGACTTCCCCAGATATCGCCTGCCCGGTGACCACGACAAGCTGCGCATGGCCTCGTTGCGCAATGAGCTGAGGAATGCGGACATCGTCGTGGGCAATCTGGAAGGGGTGTTGTCCGACCACGGCAAGTCGCGCAAGGATACTTCCAGGCGCGGCTTGTTCACCTTCAGGATGCCCGAGGGTTATGCGGCGACGCTGCGCGAGATGGGCTTCGACGTGCTGTCGCTGGCGAACAACCACTCCATGGACTTTGGCGCAGCAGGGCTGGAATCGACCCTGCGCGCGCTGAAGGCGGAAAACATCCAGGCCGTGGGCGTGCCGGGCGCCGAGATGGCTGTCGTCAAGGTCAGGGATACCTCCGTGGCCTTCCTGAATTACAGCTACCTTCCCGCCTTTGCGCGCATCGACGATGAGCAGCGGATAAAGGCAGAGATCAAACAGGCGCGTGCCGCTGCCGATCTGGTGGTGGTGACCGTGCACGGGGGGAAAGAAGGCGTGATCGCCATCGGTGCGCCCAGCGGTGACGAATATTTCATGGACGAATACCGGGGGGATATCCTGAAGTTCTCTCACCTGGCGATCGATGCAGGAGCCAGCGCGGTGTTCGGCCACGGCCCGCATGTGGTGCGCCCCTTCGAGATTTACAAAGGCAAGCCCGTGTTCTTTTCGCTGGGGAATTTCGTTGGCTATCATTCGCTATCAACCAGGGGCAAGCTCGCCAATTCCATCATCGCCGAGGTGCGCTTCAGCCCGCAGGGCAAGCTGCTGGGGGTGGGGGTCATTCCTCTGAAGCTCGACCGATCCGGCATCCCCGAAGCCGATTACAGCATGTCCACGCTGAATACCCTGGACGGCCTGCTCGACGAGCAACTGGAGAAACGTCCGGTGCTTGAGCTCGCTATGCGTGCAGCAGTGGAGGTTCCCCCGGTCGCATCGACTCCGGCAACAGCTACTGTGCCGGATTCGCCGCTTTGAATGCAGGCCCGGTGATATATCGCACTGGTGCACACCGGGCAGCACCGTTGAGGTAGCGACATCAGCTTGTTCAGGATAGCGCTTTCACCGATAATCCCGCGGCGCCGAATGCCGAGAGTCCTGCATTCGGTTTTATCTTAGATGACTGGGTCTTTCATTGAACATCAATTTCCAACGTGCGGTTGACCGATGGGCCGGGGTGCCGATCTGTGCGGCATTGTCGCTGCTCGAAAAGCTGCGCCTGCTATTTGTCGGCGAATACTCCGCCCGCACAACCCAAGCGCATCCTCATCGTGCTGTTGTCCGAGATGGGCAGTCTGGTGCTGGCGCAGCCGATGTTCGCCGAGTTGAAGCGGCGCTACCCGGACGCCGAGCTGCATATGCTGATGTTCGCCAAGAACCGCGAGGTGCTCGACCTGCTGGGCGTGATGCCCAAAGAGAACGTCATCACCCTCAACGACAAGGCGTTGGGTTCTTTCGCGACGGATAGCCTGCGGGCATTGCGCAAGATGCGCTCCCTCGATTTCGACGTGGTCATCGATTGCGAGCTGTTCTCGCGCGCGAGCAGCATCTTTTCCTACCTGTCCGGCGCCCGTATCCATGTCGGTTTCCATGCGCACACCCAGGAAGGGCTGTATCGCGGCTCGTTCATGAACCGCCAGGTGATGTACAACCCGTACCGCCATCTGTCGCAACAGTTCCTCACCATGGTGGAGGCCATCGAGTCGGACGGGTCGTCCGCTGGCCAAGGCTGCGCCGCACGAAGTGGGCGCGCCGCCGATGTTGCAGTTCGCCGTGGGGGAAGTGGAAGGCATCACGGCGCAGTTGCACAAGGACTTCCCGGTGTTGCAGGGCAAGAAGCTGGTGCTGGTCTATCCGGACGGCGGCATTTTGCCGATCCGCGCCTGGCCGCCCGCTTACTACAAACAGTTATGCGATGCGCTGTTGCAGGACGGTTATGCGGTGGCGCTGATCGGGCTGCCCGATGCCAAGCCGCTGGCGCAGCAGATCGTGGCGCATTGCAATCACGACCATTGCATCGACCTGACCGGCTACACCAAATCGGTGCGTCATCTGCTGGCGATCTTCCAGCGCGCTGCCCTGCTGGTGACCAACGACGGCGGGCCGGGACAGTTCGCCGCGCTCACGCCGCTGCCGACGCTGGTGTTCTTCGGGCCGGAGACCCCTGCGCTGTACAGCCCGCTGGCGCCCAACATCCATTGTCTTTATACCGCGTTGTCCTGTTCGCCCTGTCTCACCGCTTACAACCACCGCAACTCGCCGTGCGACGGCAACAACCAGTGTCTGAAGCAGATCACGCCGCAGCAGGTGTTGGACAAGGCGCGCGCTTTGTTGCAAGAGGCCGATCCCGCATGAGTTCTCCATTACAGTTGCGCATGCACACGGCTTCCTTGTTGCGCCGTCTTTTTTCAAGGCGCTTCCTGAAGTTCGGCACGGTGGGCGCGTCCGGCACCGTGGTCAACATCGGCGTGCTGTATCTGGCGCAGGAGTATGTTTTCAACACGGTGCAATCGACGGAGATCCGGCTCAATCTTTCGCTGGTGCTGGCGATCTTTCTGGCCACGCTCAACAACTTCTTCTGGAATCGCCTGTGGACCTGGGCGGATCGCAAGCAGCATCACCATCGTCCGTGGCTGGCGCAGTTCGGGCAATACACGCTGGCTTGCTGGTTGAGCATCGTGCTGCAAGTGCTGTTCACCAACTTGCTTGCGCCGCATTTCTACTACCAGGTCGCCAACCTGATCGCCATTGCGCTGACCAGTGTGTTGAACTTCCTGCTCAACGACATCTGGACTTTCGGCCGCGTGAAGTTCGCTGCCGCGGGCAAGAAGGACAAGCAAGACTGACATGTTGAGACGTATCGTCGCCACGCGCTCGTTGTGCTACCTCGCTGCGCTGCTGCTGGCGGTGTTCGTGTATTTCTACGGCCTCGACAGCCAGCACATTCCGCGCAACGGCGACGAGGACGTGTATGCCCACATCGCGCGGCTGACGGCGCAGAGCGGCCATCTGCTGCCGCTGCAGTCCGGGCTGGACAATATGCGCAACACCAAGCCGCCGCTGCTGTTCTGGCAAGGCATCATCGCCACGAACTGGGGGCATGACTGGGATTGGTGGCATCTGCGTTATCCCAGCGTGATCTACACCCTGCTCACCGCGTTGCTGGTTTTTTTGTTGGGCAGGCAGTTGTCGGGCAGGGTGGCAACGGGCGCGGTCGCCGCGCTCACCTTCCTCGCCTTCTTCAGCACCTACCGCTATGGCCGTCCGTTCCTGGTGAATCCGGCGGAAGTGTTCTGGTTGTTCCTGCCGTTCTTCACCTTGCTCTATGTGCGGCCGTTCAGTTTTGAATCGAGACTGTGGATACCCCTGCTGCTGGGAATCGAGATCGGCATCGGGCTGTTGTACAAATCATTCGCCCTGCTGGCGCCGATCGGATTGGTCTTGGTGTGGTGGTACCTCCACCAGCGCCGTTACCAGTGGCGCGAGTTCCTGCTCAGGGATGCGTATAAGCCGGTACTGGCCGGCAGCGTGGCGCTGGCGCTGTTCGCGCTGTGGTTCGCGTTCGATCCCGATCCGCAGGCGGTGTGGCGCGAATTCGTGGTGGGCGAGAACGCGGGCAAATTCGCAGCGCAAGGTCAGAGCTACTGGGCGAACCTGTTGTGGGGCGGCAGCAGCCTGTGGGCGTTGCTGCTGGGCTATCCGCTGAACGCAGGCCTGCTGGCGTTCCCGGTGGCCGCCCTGTTCGTGCTGGCTTACCGCCGCCGCCATCAACTGAGCGATACAGAAAAGCTGTTGTGGATCTGGATGGCGGTGCTGTTCGTGGTGTTCGCCGTGCCCAGCCAGCGTTCCGCGCGCTATCTGCTGGAGGCGATGCCGGGCGTGGCGCTGCTGTGCGCCTTGAACTGGCAGCGCATCCCGCGCTGGGTGTTCGTCGCTTCGCTCGTCGCCTGCGGCGCGGTGCTCGCGCTGCTGGCCTTCCTGGCGCGCAGTCTGGAGCATGAAGTGGGCGGGCTGTACGGCTGGGGTTATTGGCTGTTGATGGGCGCGACCCTGGTCTTGCTGCTGCTGGCCATGTTCAAGGCGGTGTGGACGCGAGGCCTGGTCAATGTGGTGGCTGCTGCTCACGCTGCTCGGGCTGGCGGTGTTCCTGCGTCCGTTCGACGGCGCACTGGGCACCTATAGCGAAGAGGCGCGTAGCTATGTGCAGGACAGAAACGTGTGGGTCTCCTGCAATTTCCGCGCGCACGACGAGGGGCATCGCATCCTGCTGAAAGGCGCGCTGGTGCACGGCTATGCGGAAAGCTGGAACTTGACGCCGGATGAGCTGGCGGCGCGCTACCCGCTGTTCACCCTGCAACTGCCGTTGCAGGCGCAGCCTTGTGCGGGGTGCAAGGTCATCGGGCAGCGCCTGGAGATACGCGGACGCCACAGCGACGAAGAATTGCGGGCGATGCTCGGGGGCGAGGTGTACCGGCATCTGTTCGTGAGGGAGTGGTTGTTGGAATCACCGCAGACCGGCGTGGCCAGACAATCGTATGCAGAGGGGTGTCGTTGATGGGGAAATACCAAAGGCTGGCCTTGCTGGGGTTCGTGCTGTTCGCTTTCACGCTGGCGTTGTTCAAAGCTTCAAGCTGGCGCGTGTCATACGGATTCCGCTTGCCTGAGCCTCCGGTGGCGCAGGCCGTGGTGCCATCTGTAGTGGCGGAGCAGCCTCCGCTGCGCAAAAAAGGCCGACATCGCTCCCGCAGGGCGGAAGAGCCGACCGCTGTCACGGGTCGTTTCGATAGCCACTTCGCTTCAAGCAAGTTGCACACGCAGACGCACGCCGCTTCGCTGGTCGAGCTGAAGGACGGGCGGGTGCGCGCGTTCTGGTTCTCCGGCAGCCGCGAAGGTGCGGCGGACGTGACCATCAACAGCGCGGTGTTCGATCCGGTACGCAACGTCTGGGATGAGGAGCAGGTGGTGACCGGACGTGACAGCACGCAGCGCGCCCTGCATCGCTACATCGCCAAGGTCGGCAATCCGGTGGCGACGCATGCGGCAGACGGTTCGCTGTGGCTGTTCTATGTCACGGTATCGCTGGGCGGCTGGGCGGGCAGCTCGATCAGCATGATGACTTCGGACGATGACGGCGCGAGCTGGAGTGCGCCGCGCCGCCTGGTCACTTCGCCCTTCATCAACATCAGCACGCTGGTGAAGGGCGCTCCCTTCTTGTATGCCGACGGCACCATGGGATTGCCCGTGTACCACGAGTTCGTCAGCAAATTCGCGGAGATACTGCGGCTGGACAAGACCGGCAAAGTGATCGACAAGCAGCGCCTGGCCGCAGGCGGGCAGGGCACGTTGCAGCCGGTGGTGCTGGTGCAGAGCGAGAAAGAAGCGCTGGTGCTCACGCGCTATTCCGGCAACGACGAGATACGCCGCGTGGTCAGCATCGCCACCGACAACGGCGGCAAACACTGGGGCAAGCCCGTCAAGTCGTCACTGAAGAATCCCGATGCTGCGTTGACCGCGCTAGTGCTGCCCGACGGCAAATTGCTCGCCGTGCTCAACGACCAAGAGCAGGGGCGCGACTCCCTGAGTTTGCAGATGTCCGCAGATGGCGGCAGCACGTGGCACGAGTTGCGCCGGCTGGAAGAGATGAGCGGATTGCGCAACAAGGTCCAGGGCGAGCCTGCCTGCCTCGGTCTGGTGGAAAGCCTGGCGCGCAACAGTGAGGCGAGACTCGACCAGGGCGATGGGCAACTGGCGGCGGGTCATGTGGATTCAGCCAAGGTGCGCGTGAGCGCCGACGGCGGATGCGCCTTCGAATTCTCCTACCCCTACATGATCCAGACACACAATGGCGATATTCATGTGGTGTACACCTGGAACCGTACCTTCATCAAACATGTGGTGTTCGACCAAACCTGGCTGCAACACCGATTGCAGGAGAAGCAGCCATGATGCCGTTTACTGATTGGACCGGCTTGTCGGGACTGGCGCTGGTGTGGGTGCTGCTGGCGTTGCGCTTGCCGGTCGCCGCGCGTCTCACGAATCCAAGGCGCGCTCTGTTTGTCACAGCGACTTACTGTGTGGTGCTGCTGCCGCTGTTCGGCCTGTCGCTGGCAGGTTGGCTGCGCGGCATGGTGGGTGACTTGAGCCTCACCAGTGTGTTGCTGTTGGGCGCGGCACTGTTCACCCGCTTGCGGCTGTTGGCAGGTGGTGAGGCGGATGCGGTGTGGGGTGCCCGCGACCGCTACAGCCTGCTGTTTTTCTTGAGCGTCATCGCTCTGTTGCTGTATCCCTTCGCCTTGGGTATCGGTGTCCTCGATCCCTACCGTTCCGGCTTCGCAGGCATCGCGTTCCTCGTGGCGTTGGCGCTGCTGGCGCTGTGGGCCATGCGCCGCAATCTGACGCTGCTGCCGCTGGCCATTGCGCTGGCGGTGTTGGCCTGGAGCCTGGGCTGGTACGAGTCCACGAACCTGTGGGATTACCTGATCGATGTGCCGTTGGCGATCTATGCCCTGGCCGCTACCGGCAAATTGCTGTTGATCAATGTGAAACGGGGAAAACGTGCCTAGACTGAACCGCAACGACTACCGGACGCTGACGCTGGCCGCCCTGGGCGGAGCGCTGGAGTTCTACGACTTCATCATCTTCATCTTCTTTGCGGCAGTGATCGCGCAATTGTTCTTCCCGCCCGACATGCCGGATTGGCTGCGTCAGGTGCAGACCTACGGCATCTTCGCGGCGGGCTATCTGGCGCGTCCGCTGGGCGGCATCATCATGGCGCACTTCGGCGACCTGCTCGGGACGCAAGCGCATGTTCATGCTGAGCATCCTGCTGATGGCGGTGCCGACGCTGCTCATCGGTCTGTTGCCGACCTACGCGGTGATCGGCATCTGGGCGCCGATGCTGTTGCTGGCCTTGCGCGTGCTGCAGGGCGCGGCCATCGGCGGCGAAGTGCCGGGTGCCTGGGTGTTCGTCGCCGAGCATGTGCCGCAGCGCCATGTCGGTTTCGCCTGCGGCACGCTGACCGCCGGCCTGACCGGCGGCATCCTGCTCGGCTCGCTGGTGGCGACCGCCGTGACGCGCAGCTACACTCCCGCCGAGCTGCTGGCGGAAGGCTGGCGTGTGCCGTTCATCCTGGGCGGCGTGTTCGGGCTGGTGGCGGTGTGGCTGCGCCAGTATCTGCACGAGACGCCGGTGTTCAAGGAGATGCAGGCGCGGCAGCAACTGGCCGACGAGTTGCCGTTGAAGACCGTGGTGCGCGCGCACCGTCCGGCGGTGGTGCTCACCATGCTGATGACCTGGCTGCTGTCCGCCGCCATCGTGGTGATGATCCTGATGACGCCGACGCTGGTGCAGAAGCTGTTTGCCATCCCTGCAGCCACCGCCTTGCAGGCGAACAGCATCGCCACTTTGTTCCTGAGCGTCGGCTGCATTTTGTTCGGCGCGCTGGCGGATCGCTTCGGCGCGGGGCGCGTGCTGGCGGCGGGCAGTGTGGCATTGGGCGCGACCTCGTGGCTGTTCTATCAGCAGATGAGTGTCGCGCCGGAACGTATCTACGCGCTGTATGCGCTGTGCGGCTTCTTCGTCGGCGTGATCGGGGTGATCCCCAGTGCGGCAGTGCTGGCCTTTCCGCCCGTGGTGCGTTTCTCCGGGCTGTCGTTCTCCTACAACGTGGCCTATGCCGTGTTCGGCGGATTGACGCCGGTGCTGGTCAGTCTGTTGTTGCCGCTGGATGCCAGAGCGCCGGCACACTATGTCGTCGCCTTGAGCGTGCTCGGCGTGGCAATCGGCCTCTATCTCCACCGGCGCGGTGCGGTTATTAGATAGCGCCGCTTTATGCGACAATGCGCGCCGCCAATTAGAGCGCGGCAAGCGCCATCCGGTAGTTACGATTCAGAATAGGAAAGTTCCTTGGAAAAACTCAAACAGTTGCTTGCGGCGGATATGGGGGCAGTGGATGCGGTGATACGCACCCGGCTGCATTCCGAAGTGGCACTGGTCAATCAGGTCGGTGAGTACATCGTCAACAGCGGCGGCAAGCGTTTGCGCCCGGCGCTGGTGCTGCTCTCGGCACAGGCCTTTGGCTACAGTGGCAAGCAGCAGCACGAATTGGCGGCGGTGGTGGAGTTCATCCATACTGCGACCCTGCTGCACGACGATGTGGTGGACGAGTCGGAACTGCGGCGCGGGCGCGAGACAGCCAACGAACTGTTCGGCAATGCCGCCAGCGTGCTGGTGGGCGACTTCCTCTACTCGCGTTCGTTCCAGATGATGGTCGAAGTCGGCGAGATGCGCGTGATGCAGATACTCGCTGAAGCGACCAATGTCATCGCCGAGGGCGAAGTGCTGCAGCTGCTCAACTGTCACGATGCGGATGTGGATATCGCCAACTACATGCGCGTCATCCACTGCAAGACAGCCAAGCTGTTCGAGGCGGCGATGCGCCTCGGTGCGATCCTCGGCAAAGCGTCTGCCGAAGATGAAGAGGCGGCGGCGAGATACGGCATGCATCTGGGCACCGCGTTCCAGCTGATCGACGATGTGCTGGATTATTCCGCAGACGAAGCGCAGACCGGCAAACATCTGGGCGACGACCTCGCCGAAGGCAAACCCACGCTGCCGCTGATCTACGCCATGCAGCACGGCACGCCGCAACAAGCCGCCGTGGTGCGTATCGCCATCGAGCAGGGCGACGTGGACAAGTTCGCCGAGGTGCTGGAAATCATTCGCGATACGGGTGCGCTGGAGTTCACGCGGCAGCAGGCTTTGCGTGAAGCAGAAGCAGCGTGCGCAGCCATCGCCGCATTTACCGATTCAAAACACAAGCAGTGTCTGTTAGAATTAGCCAACTTTGCCGCGACGCGGCAATTTTAGTTTCACAGCAGACCGTCCGGTCTGTATGAGCGGGGTGTAGCTCAGCCTGGTAGAGTACTGCGTTCGGGACGCAGGAGTCGGAGGTTCGAATCCTCTCACCCCGACCAATCAAATTGGTCTTCAATTCCTCACGTCAAATCCATCAAAGCCATTGTTATTATTGGTCTTTGTAAGAATCCTTGTGACTAAATTCCACACGTCTTTCCGCATTTCTTCATGCGGGACAACAGATCAAAAATTCGTTCCGTGCCCATTCCGTGCCCATGAAAATTTTCGAAATCGCCAATTTTTGAATTATTCCTTCAAACAGCGGTCACGATAGACCGAAACAGACGGTCACGTTGAGCGAAATTCGCATGCACCATCACCCAGTCGGGCTCTGCACGCACGATATCGGCCGGCACAGGGGGTGGAAACAAGCGCTGCTCAAGGGCAGACTCATCCAACTCGGCTGGCGTGGATAGCTAAGCCCCGCCGCTTTGGCGCGACGCAGATATTCGCCAACAGTCGTGGGCGATGCGCCGATGGCGCGGGAGATTTCTCGTTGGGCGCGCCGCATTCGTAATGCAGCCGTAGGGCTTCTGTGATCTTGCGCATGGATAACCTGTTGTTCGCCATGTGGCTCCTCGATAAAAATCATCGAGGGTGCCACGGTTATCCCCCGATCTCGCGACGCCTGTCCGGTTTGCGCCGGAATCACTGTCCGGTTTGCGCCGGAATCACTGTCCAGTTTGCCGTGGAGCGCGCGTTCAGTTTGGTCTGGAATACGCAGGTTTTCCAGAAAAACTCAATCGTGGAGAGAGTTTTGCAGCTGTTTTAATCTTTGTAGAAGTGCCGATGGTATGGCTCTGGTTTCTTCAAAAGGAAGAATACTTTTGTCCAAGTGAAAAATCCAAAATTGAGATCTGCGATTGGTCGGAATATATTTGTCGATAAGTTTAGTGATCGCTTTTACATGAGGCGTGTAATAGATTACGACTTGGACAGGGGACATTGGATCGTCAATGTCGCCCATATCGTCATAGTAATTATTTAGGATTTGTTTCATTTTTAGGCTACTTTTTACGTGGAGCTCCACTTCCATGGCGACTGCCACTGTTCCACTCAAATGAAAGATGGCATCTGGAATGTTTTTTAAGTGGCGATGTGTTTTTTTAAACATGGACTTACCTGGGAGCCAATCATCAGCACCAGCCGATTCCAATTCAAATCGACATTTTTGGGTTAGAACTTGGTGAGGGACTGAAGATATAGAAGTCACCCTCAGCCTGAACGGTCTGCTACACGAAGCCATATCGATAAATTTTAGACCTTTCGTCGAGATCCCATACAGCCATTCGCCGGTGACGAGTTCCTCACACATTAATAATTTTTCGACCACCATTATGTCGAGAATTTTTTCAGTTTGAGTTATTTCAATTTTTAAAAGATTCGAAAGATTTGGCAATGTACTCCAAACTTCTCCGCCGCCCAAAAAGGCCAACACAGTCTTGAAATTTGCTTGAAAAGCGCACTTAAGTTTTTTTGACAGCTGTGACGTATGCACGCGCTTCTTCTTTTTGGTTTTTGTGATGGCTGTTGGTTCCAGTTTTTCTGGGAATTGAGGCAGAGAGGAATTAGCCGACTCGTGGATCGCAGTGAATAAATTTGCATAAACCGGGTTAATTTCATCCTTTTGAAACACAGAATAATTTTCTTTCAATTTAAACTCCTCAAATTTAATGATTTAAAGAGGGCGGTGAGCAGATGCAATGATACAACAACATACCTCTATAAATCTCCAATAAATCATGGAGATAGCGTATCTTCGCGGCTTTCCCTGCCATCGGCATATTGAAATAAAGAGGGGGTGCTCACCGCCCTCGACAAGTGACAAAACTTCGTCACTCAAAGAGATGATGGTTGTGCGATGCCAATATAAATATTCGAGTCACGATTAATACATAAAAAAGTCACTAAAGTTAGTACTTAATGTTGATTAATTGGATATATATATTTTTTTTGTGCAGCACTTGATAAGAAATTCTTCCATATATTTGACGCTAGATGATTCATTAGTTTCGATGCAAGCTATTAGTTTTGGGGATGGGGCTTAGCCGATATACGGATTGCCAATATTCTTTTTTTGATGTGATGTTTAAGTGAATGAGCGGAAATCCTCGTCGTTCAGGGCGTGGATGGATAGCGCGAATTGGTGTTCGAGGCACTCAAAGTCAAGAACATGACATGACCCCAAAAGCTAAGCCTGCTGGATGAACAAGGGCGCTCCGCTGGGGCAGGAATGGCGCAGCCACCAAGTCCGGCCTCAATAAATGCATTCTGGCTTCGACGTCGGGGCAGACGAAAGCGTTTTTTTAGTACAAGGCTCGCCGATCAGGCAAGCTGGTTATCGAAGTTCCACCGTTCTATTCTTCGCAGGAAGGTGCCGCGTGCGGCGGCCACGTTCACCAGGACAAGCGGGTGTCACAAGCCGAATTTGCCTGCCTAAGCTGCGGGAACCCCACACAGATCATGCGGATCACGACGCGGCAAAGGTCATTGCTATGCGTGGTGTTCGGCAACTGCTGGATTGGGAAGTGTGTTCATAAAGAATCGAGGCGGTGTGGGGAACTACTGGGGACGGAGCTCAATTGAAATCACCTGAGCCATGCCACGTCGCTCACTCATTAAGTCAGCCAATGTCCCGCAGCACGTTGTTGCAGCATGCAAATTAGCACAGCCTGTTAAGCCAGCAGTCCTGGGTTGGCGCGTGGTTTGCGATCTCCTCAATAGGGGCGGTTGAGGATAATTTCGACTTCTTCCTTGGTTATGGCAGAGAGACTGCCAGCCTGAATCCATAGCCGTAGTAACGGTAGTTATCCCCGAATTTCGAGCGTGATGCGGCGCGCGCGTATTTCGGATCGACGCCCCAGGCGCCGCCGCGCAGTACACGCATAGCGCCATCTGGCCATGCGCTGCCATCCGTCGGCGCCCCGTTGTAGCTGTCGTGATAGCCGTCCGCGACCCATTCCCACACGTTGCCGCTCATGTCGTACAGTCCGAAGGCGTTGGCTTGCTTGGTGGCGACGGGGTGGGGGGTGTTGAAGAAGAAGCTGCCGCTGTTGAAGCTGTTCCAAGATACGGAGTCCTGATTGTCGCCGCCGCAAAATTCCTGCTGATTTCCCGCACGGCAGGCGTATTCCCATTCGGCTTCGCTTGGCAGGCGATATTGTTTGCCGGTCCTGGCGTTGAGCTTCTGGATGTATGCCTGTACGTCATCCCAGCTGACCTGCTCCACCGGGCAGGTGTCGCCGCAGCCGGTGAAATAGCTCGGGTCGTTGCCCATCACTGCGTGCCATTGCTCCTGGGTGACTTCGGTCCTGCCGATGGCGAAAGCTTTGGTGATGGTGACGCGGTGCACGGGTTGTTCGTCTGCTTTGCCGTTGTTTGCGCCCATGTCGAAGCTGCCGGCAGGCAGCTCCACCATCTCCGGGCAAGCCGGGCAGTCTTTGAATGTCTTGCCCGCTTCCGGCTCTGCCACGCTTTCCCATTGGTAGATCTTGTCCTGTGCCGCACGCGCCTCGGGTGCATCCGGCGCAAGCAGCAGGAAGCGTTGCATCTCGCGCATCGCATTCCGGTATTTTTTGGTTTCACCCAGGCTCAGCGCCAGTTGAAAGTGCCCATCTGGCCACCAGGGCGCGATATCCAGTGCCTTGCCATATAGCGCGATAGCCTGGTCGTAGCGTTTCTCCTGCACGGCAAATTCGGCTTGCACCTTGAGCTTGTGCGCCTCTTCGGTCAATGCCGGTTTGGGGTTCGCCGCCAGATATTTTGCGGCGACGTCCTGAAAGGGATCGTTTGTGTTATCGGCAAATGCCGGCGCGCAAATCAGGAATAAGAAAACTGCCAGACACTTCTGGATATTGGCCAAAATAGAATCTCCTTGTGCTCTGCTTCGTCGGTGGAATCAGTGGGCAATTGTAGCCGGATTTCAACCTGGACTTTGATCGAGCTTGTCCGGTCTGCCGCGCTGGCATCCCCGCCAAGGGCGCATACCCTCTAGCCGTGACACACAGCCAGTTCATTCCACTCAGTCGTGTATTGCTTCGACACATTGCCTCTGCGCATCGCCCAGCGCGTGTCGGTTCCTTCGCCCAGGAGTTTTATCGTCCCGCTGCCCATTCTGTGGTTGATGCGATCCAGTGCCGTCATCAGGGCATGTGATCTTTGCCGGGCGGCGGTATCGTCGAACAGGGTGTTGGGCCGCTCGGCGGTGGGGATGATGTGGCTGAGCATGACGCCGACCTTCTGGTAGGCAAAGCCGCTGCGGTATATCTGGCGCAATCCATGCAAGGCTGCATGACAAAACAACCGGGTGTCGTCGGTCGGCTCGGACAGCGGCATCAGGATGCTTTGCTGGTATTGCGGATCGCGTTCCTTGTGCGGGTTGGTGCGGATATAGACCTGGATGCCGCCGGCCATCGATCGCTGTTGCCGCAGCTTTTCGGTGGCACGTGTGGTGTAGGCAATGGCGGCTTGTTCCAGATCGGGCAGGCTAGAGGTGAGCATGCCGAACGAGCGCGAGCAGATGATCTGCTGTTTGGCGGGCGCGACATCATCCAGTTCCAGACAGGCGATGCCGTTCAGTTCTTCAACGATGCGTTCGAACACGACGCTGAATCTGGCGCGGAGTTGTCTGCTTGGCGTGCGCTTCAGGTCGAGCACGGAGTGGATGCCGGTCTCCTGCAGTTTGGGCGCGGTGCGCCTGCCGACGCCCCACACTTCGCCCACTTCGATGGTGGCGAGCAGGGCGTCGAGTTCGGTTGCGCTCATGCTGTTGAAGTCGCACACGCTGTTAAAGCGCGGATTCTTTTTGGCGACATGGTTGGCAAGTTTGGCCAGTGTCTTGCTGGGAGCAATGCCCACGCACACCGGGAGGCCGACGCATTGGGCGATGGTCTGGCGTATCGTCTGGGCATAGGCGGTGTGGTTATCCGGGATGCCGGTCAGGTCGAGAAAGGATTCGTCTATCGAATAGACTTCCCGGTTCGGGCTGAAGCGGGAAAGCAGCGACATCACGCGGTTGGAGAGGTCGGCATAGAGAGTGTAATTGGAGGAGAAGGCGACGATGCCGTGCCGCTTGGCGATGTCCTTCATCTGGTACCAGGGCACGGCCATCTTCAGTCCCAGGTCTTTCACTTCCTGCGAGCGCGACACCACGCAGCCGTCGTTATTGGAGAGCACGACGACGGGCTTGCCTTCGAGTTTGGGCTGGAACACGCGTTCGCAGGAGACATAGAAGTTGTTGCAATCGACCAGTGCGATGGCGCGTTGCATGGATTACACCTTGTGCACGTTCCATTGCACCACGCCCCAGATGGAGAAATCCTGCTCGGCTGTGATGGCGACTTCCGGATAATCCGGATGCGCGGCACGCAACACTTTGCCTTGCGCGGTGTACAGCAATTGCTTCACCGTGAATTCGCCGTCGATCACCGCAACCACCACGCAACCGTGGGTGGCCGGCACGGAGCGATCCACGACCAGCAGGTCGCCGTCGAAGATGCCCAAGTCGCGCATGGAGTGTCCCGCCACACGCATGAAGAACGTGGATTCCTTGTGCTGGATCAGATGCTCGTCCAGGCTGAGGCGGCGCTCGACGTAGTCATCGGCAGGGGACGGAAAACCCGCAGGCACCGCTTTGCGCAACAACGCCCGCTGCCTTTCGAACAGGGACCTGCTGGGATGTGTGAAGGACAGCAAAGCAGGGTGGGCGACGCGCTGCCCCGGGCCGGGAAGATCAAGGTTGAAGTTTGGCATGGCATGATTGATACAGAACGAACGTTCTTCGTATCGTAAAGAACGTTCGTTCTGTTGTCAATCGAATGGTAGGTGGCTGTTATGTAAAGGGCGGGGTGAAATGGTTTCTTCGAGTCCGGATTCATTCATCATTTTCCGGATAAGTGCTTTGAAATATCCAGCGGTCATGCAAACATGCTGCCAACATGGTTAATAGAACAGGTCTTCGAAGCATGCTAGATCCCGTAACAGTGAAGTTGCTCGGCAAGTTGAAGATTTCGGCGAAAAAAGAAGGGGTCAATATCGACGTGGTCAAAATGAGCAATGACATGTTCTACGCCGAGTCCACGCTGAAAGAACTTAGCGGTTCGGACGACCAGGAACTGATGCTGATCGTTATTAAGCTGATGAATAAATACGGGATGCTTGATTTGACGCTGGATGTGGCGAAAGCCTAGGCCAGGCAATGCGAACTGTGTGCGTACTGCCGCTGCCACAGTTCATGGCTCGCGCGACATCCGCAACCAGTTAACGTTGTAATACTCGGGGATGGCACCTGCGGTCATCTCCAGACGGCTGCCTATCGCACAACGGGCACTATCGATTTGGTGCGACCACTCACGGAAGCGCAACATGCTCACCGGATTCATCACGCAAGCGTTCTGCCCGAACGGATGGCCGAATTGGAATAGCAGGTGCCCGATCTCATGTGCCAGATAGATGCCGGACAATTGCGCCGCTTCCACCTCGGAATATCGCTCACCGCCACGCAATAGCAGCGTGTTCTCCGATTCGTCCAAAAAGGGAAATGTGCTCCAGAAGATATAGGCACCAAATCTGCCGTGACGACTGTAAGTAGTGGTGCCTACCGTCGCGCCACCGCGTATGGCGGAATGGATATCGACAGCGATGTTTTCAGCACTCGCGATCAATTGATTGGTGATCACCAGATCGTATTGCAGGTTGCCGTAACCCAAGGTATCCCAATAGACCCATTCGTTAAACGGCGTAGCATCAAGCACGGGCGCTCCATCTGCCGCTTTGAGCTGGCGCCAGTTATCCAGGCGCTCCAGCATCACGTCCGACAGCAAAGCCGAAAACTCCTTCAAGTCTTTTGGATGTGCGGTAGCGGGCAGGTAAGGAGCCGCGAAGGCCAGCCCATCAGCCAATGTCGTCCCGCGTTGTGTAAGCGTCGTGTAAATTCCATCGGCGAGTTTGCGTTTGTCGCCCGTGCCGGACTTGAAGTCGTAGATGGAGGATTTGCGCGCTTCACGCACAGGCGGTGGAATCAGGGCAAACAACTGGTCGATTCCGGTTTCCGCAACTTCCGTGAACACGACGTCGACCCCGAAATTCTCCTTAACGGTCTGTTGCGCAGAGGCCAGCATGATGCGCAACTGCTCCCTGGACATCCGCGCAAGACGCGGGTTGGTGGCGTGCAAGACGCGAATTTGCACTGTGGCACCAGGCTTGACGGGTGACGCCGGCGTTTTCTGCCATTCGCTGCCGCTCACCTTGCAGCCGAGGAGCAACGATGCCATTGCTAAACAGAGGTACCTTAGTAGCAAAACATTCCTCTCAGTGAAATGGAAGAGTCGTCACGGTTGTCAGCAATAATCCCGGATTGCGTTCGGGTTACGCCAGCTACCCACTTGTTGCTCTTGAAGCGGCTCGCAGCCAATGTGGGCGCTAGCACCGATTGGCGATTCATTCGAGCGCGAACGAGCCGGTCTTGAGGCTTCCGGCGCGACGATAAACACTGACAACCACACCCTTGCTCGTGGTGGTGGAGCTCACGAGCTTGAGCGTGGCCGGCACGGTACCAGCGCCGAAGAGCCGTTTTCCGGTGCCAAGGATCACCGGAAAAGTCAAAAGCCTGTATTCGTCAATGAGGTCGTTCTTGATCAGCGTTTGGGCAAGGCCGCAACTGCCGTGAACCTGCACTTCGCGTGAAAAGCGCTTTTTGATGCCGGCGATTTCCTCCGTGACATCACGAACATGTGAGGTGCCATTCCAGTTAAAGGTGGTCCGCGTACGAGAAGTCACAAATTTAGGAAGCGAATTAAGTTTGCTGGCAATAGGGTCGTTGGGGTCGGTGACCTTCGGCCAATAGCCCGCGAAAATATCGTAAGTCGTCCGCCCCAGCAGGAATGCATCCGCCTTCGAGAAGATCTCGGTCATGGTCTTTCCCATGTCCGCATCAGCATGGGGAACGAGCCAGCCGCCATAAGAGAAATTGCCGCTCGTATCCTCGTTCGGGCCACCGGGTGCCTGCATTACTCCATCCAGCGTGAGGAAAGTAGTCAATGTGAGTTCAGCCATGATGTTCTCCTTTCTTGCGACTGGAGTGGTCGGCTTTGTCCGCCCAGCGTGGAGCTGATTGTAAAAGGGGTGACTTTGCTTCTTAATTCCCGGCCGATTTTTACCAGCCCGCACCGTACCTGCACGATGCCAACCGGTCAATATGCCAAACAGCCTAGATAGTTTTCGCTGTCCATCATCTTGCTTGTTATTATGGCAATTATTCCAGTGAGGAGTTGATGATGCATATTTCTTTGCGCGGCCCTGTCGCTGCTGTCTTGGTACTGTTTGGGCTGATGAGTGCGCCGGCGCGTGCGGGCGAGGTAAGTGTTGCGGTGGCGTCGAATTTCGCGGCACCCATGGAGCGTATCGTGGCGTTGTTCCAGAAGGAAAGCGGGCACACGGTGAAGGTCAGTCTTGGTGCCAGCGGCAAGCTGTATGCGCAGATCAAGGGCGGTGCGCCGTTCGATGTGTTCCTCGCCGCAGACGAAGAGATTCCGAAGCGTTTGCTGCAAGAAAAGTTGGCGGTCACTGGTTCGCGCTTCGTCTATGCCACAGGCGGGCTGGTGTTGTGGAGTGCACAGCCCGGTTTCGTGGATGACAAAGGGGCGGTGCTCAACAAGGGCAACTTCAACAGGCTGGCTATCGCCGATCCCCGTCTCGCGCCGTATGGCGTGGCAGCGAAAGAGACATTGGAGAAATTGACGATGTGGAATGCGATGCAGGGCAAGCTGGTGAAGGGCGAGAACATCACGCAGACCTACCAGTTCGTTGCGACAGAGAATGCCGAACTGGGTTTCATCGCGCTGTCGCAGGTCATGCATGACGGCAAGGTGACCGACGGTTCATGGTGGCTGGTGCCGCCCGAATTGCATAAACCCATCCGGCAGAGCGCAGTACTGTTGTCAGGTGCAAAAGATCGGGCAGCGGCGCAGGCGTTCCTCACCTTCCTCAAGAGCAAGCAAGCGGTGGCAGTGATGCGCGGATTTGGGTATGAGTTGCCCTGATGTGTTTAACCTGTCATTCCCGCCTGCGCGGAATGACAGGGAGGGAAATTATTCTTGCTGGTGCGTTGAAATGAAGCGCGGTTTGAAATTATGGAAAGCACCCTAGACCCCTCCGACCTGCAAGCCGTCTGGCTGACGCTCAAGCTGGCGGGCATTTCCACCTTGCTGCTGATGCTCATCGCCACACCGCTGGCCTGGTGGGTGAACTGACTACGGCGCTGAATCTCGGCAGGTTGCCGTTCACCTTTGCCGGGCTGGTGGTCGGCTCGGTGCTGTTCTCCATGCCCTTCGCAGTGCAGCTGATCCAGAACGCGTTCGAGGCGGTGGGCAAGCGTCCACTGGAAGTGGCAGCCACCTTGCGCGCGAACGCATGGGATCGTTTCTTCAGTGTGGCGCTGCCGCTGGCGCGTCCAGGATTCCTCACCGCGATCATTCTCGCTTTTGCGCACACCGTGGGTGAATTCGGCGTAGTGCTGATGCTGGGCGGCAACATTCCGGGCGAGACGCAGGTGCTTTCAGTCGCTATCTACAGCCATGTCGAGGCGATGGAATACAGCGCGGCGCATCTGCTTGCGGGCGGCATGGTGTTGTTCTCGTTCAGCGTGTTGCTGGGGCTGTACCTTGCGGGTGGCAAGTTATCAAAGCTGACACAATGAGCGAGATCCGCGCGCACTTCATGCTGCAACTCGAAGGTTTCGTACTGGATGCCGCGTTCAATGCGCCTGCGCTTGGTGTCACCGCCTTGTTTGGCCCTTCCGGTTCCGGCAAGACCACCTTGCTGCGCTGCATCGCCGGGCTGGAGCGCGCCGCTGGCACGCTGACTATGAACGGTGAGACGTGGCAGGACGATACGCAATTTGTGCCGACGCATCGCCGAGCATTGGGCTACGTGTTCCAGGAGGCCAGCCTGTTTCCCCATCTGTCGGTGCGCGCCAATCTGGAATACGGCTTGAAGCGCATTGCGCCGGCCGAACGCAAGGTGCATCTGGAACAGGTGGTGGAATGGTTGGGCTTGAGTCGTCTCATCGAGCGCGGCGACCCGGCAAAACTTTCCGGCGGCGAACGCCAGCGCGTCGCTATCGGTCGTGCGCTGCTCACCAGTCCGCGCATTCGAGCCGCTCTCCGCGCTCGACACTGCAAGCAAGCAAGCAGGACATCCTGCCGTATCTGGAGCGCCTGCATCGCGAACTGGCTATCCCCATGCTTTACGTCAGTCATGCGCTGGATGAGGTGGTGCGGCTGGCCGACCATCTGGTGCTGTTGGAGAAAGGGCGCGTCATCGCCAGCGATGCGCTCGGCGCGACGCTGGCACGGCTTGATCTGCCTACCGCGCATTTCGACGATGCGGGCGCGGTGATCGAGGCGGCAGTGGCGCAGCATGACGCAACTTATCACCTCACGCGGCTGGATTTCTCCGGCGGCAGTTTGTGGGTGGGCCGGGTAAACCAGGCGCTTGGCAGCCAAGTGCGTGCTCGCGTGCTGGCGCGTGACGTGAGCATCGCCACGCAGATGCCGCACGGTTCCAGCATCGCCAATATTTTGCGGGCGCGCATCGCCGAGATGCGCGACGAAGGGGCTGACAAGGTGAATGTGCGTATGACGCTCGGCGCTTCGCATATGCTGCTGTCGCGCATCACGCGCCGCTCGCGCGACCTGCTCGGATTGACAGTGGGAATGGAAGTGTTCGCGCAGGTAAAGAGCGTGGCATTGATGGCATGAGAAAATCCCACTTGGCTGCATTCGCAGCCTTGGGCGTGTCTTGAGGCATGCTGATATGATCTTAGTGCAACGATCCTGAATGCCAATCTAGACGACAGCTGGAGGCGCAATGATATTTTCAAAGTTAAAGGGAAAAGAAACCTTACTACTGCGACTGTGGTTCTTGCTGCCCCTGGCGGGCGTCTTGCTGGTCACGGTGCTGCTCATGGTGCTGGCCATCCATCGCCATGCGGACGAAGACATCGAGCGGGAGGCCGAGAACACCGCTAGTCTTGCAGAGCACTTGTATCAGGAGGAAATCGACGGTTCAGCCGGCATGTTGGGGGCAGCTGTGGAGGTGTTGGCCACTGATCGGGAGTTGCGCCAGGCGCTAGCGCGCCGGGATCGCACGCAGCTGTTGCAGCGCTCCGCGCCGCTATTCGCCGAGCTGAAGAAGAAGTATTCCATCACCCATTTTTATTTTTCCGATAGCCATCGTGTCAACATTCTGCGCGTGCACCAGCCGGCGCGTTTCGGCGACACCATCAATCGCGCCACCACGCTGCAGGCGCAGCGCAGCAAGCAAACCAGCTACGGGGTCGAGCTGGGGCCGCTGGGCACTTTCACCCTGCGGCTGGTGACGCCGTGGTTTGCCGCAGACGGCCAGTTACTGGGTTTCGTCGAACTGGGGATGGAGATCGATCATGTGTTGCGCACGGTGCAGCATATCGGCGCTGCCAAAACCTACGTGCTGATCAACAAGCAGTTTCTCGAGCGCAAGGAATGGGAAGCGGGCATGCACATGCTGGGGCGCTTGCCGGACTGGGAGCAGTTTCCCGATGCAGTGGTGAACAATCAGGCGACTGAAGATTTCCCCAAAGAGTTGACTCGCGGCCTGCATGAGAGGCTGCTTTCCGAGCAGAAAGTCATGGAGTCCATGGTGGAAGGTGCCACGGCCTATCGGGTGCTGTTCCTGCCGCTCAAGGATGCTGCCGGAAGCAACGTGGGCAAAATGGTGCTGCTGCTGGATGTCTCGGCGCAGGTAAGGGCCACCAATTCACTGACGCGCGAAAGTCTGTTGGTGGGCGGTGTCGCCGGTGTGATCTTGCTGGGATTTTTCTATTGGCTGCTGGGCGTGGTGGGGAAACGTCTGGAGCGGGATCGGCAGCGTTTGAGCGAGCTGGCCTCACACGATGGCTTGACCGGGCTGTATAACCATCGCATGTATTACGTGCGGCTGGATGAAGAGTTCATTCGCCGGCATCGCAGCGGGACAACCGGTTTCCGTGCTGTTGCTGGATATCGATCACTTCAAGCTGGTCAATGACCATTACGGGCATCTGGCGGGAGATGGGGTGCTCAAGACGCTGAGCGAGCTGGTGATGCGTTCGTGTCGTGCGATGGATATAGCCTGTCGTTATGGCGGCGAAGAGATCACCGTCATCCTGCCGGAAACGGCTGCGGATGGCGCGATGGAAATTGCCGAACGGCTGCGCAAGGCGGTCGAGGCGCAGCATTTCGAACTGGGGGGCAGCAAGAACGGCCATATCACCGTCAGCATCGGGGTGGCGACTTCGTCCGAGTCGCTGAGTTCGTCAAGGGAGCTGACCGACAGTGCGGACCGTGCCTTGTATCGAGCCAAGGAGCAGGGGCGCAACCGGGTGGAAGGTGCAGAGCTGCCGCGCGGCAGCAAAACCGAAGGCAGAATCATTCCCAAGCCGACCGAATTTATTTGATCCCGCGCCGCCGCTAATAATTTACAGCAGTGCTGGCCGAACCGATTGCTGACCGATGAGCTGGGCGAGAAAGCCGTTAAAGCGGAGCCGAATTCAAGAGCGATCAGTTTCAAATACACATCCAGATGTCCACCTTGATCGGCAAAACCTGCGCGGACAATCTAGAGCGGATGGCTGTGTGCTATCATCCAAACAGGCATTGAATGAGGCTGGTTTTGCGGTAGTAAATGCCAATTCAGTACTCAATATATTCGGTTTTAGGATGCCTCCGATCAATTCGTCAGCCGCCCGCAGGCTGTTTTCCGTGGAGTGTGCGCATGAGTCGTTTACTGTTCGTTGTGGCTGTTATTGCCGTCGTCTATTGGTTGCTTAAGAGCTACAGAAAGCAATTGCCCAAACAGGACCAGCAGGATACGCCTGCCACGAGTGAGGAGATGGTGCGCTGCGCGCAATGCGGAGTGCATCTGCCGAAGAGCGAAAGCATCCTGTCCAGCGGCAATTTCTATTGCAGCGATGCGCACCGCCGCGAGCACGAATCAAAATAATCCAGATGCGGGATAGTCCATCCCCTTTCGACTGGTTGTTTCCCACTTTGCCGATGGCAGAGCCGCTCTCGCAAGCAAGCCTTTGGCGTTCACTTAGCTTTTTCAATCTGTATCGCCTGATCCTCGGCGGGCTGCTGATGTTCATGGCCACGCTGTTCGGCGCCGCGCTTGATTTGAGCTTGCGCGAGCAGGCGGCTTTCTTCTGGGTTAGTGCCGGATATTCCTCGCTGACACTGATGTCGGTATTGGCGATCACGCTACGCAAGCCGCGTCCGGGGTGGCAGCTTGCCTTTCAGGTTTTAACCGATATTGCAGGCATCACCCTGCTGACATATTTCAGTGGCGGCATTCAAAGCAATCTGGGGATGCTGTTGCTGGTGTCATTGGCATTCGCCGGATTGATCAGTCGCGGACGTATCACTTTGCTGTATGCGGCGCTGGCCAGTATCGCTATCTTGCTGGAGCACGGCTATTCCGTGCTGACGCGAGAAGCGGCAGTGGCGCAGTTCTTCCAGACGGGCATATTGAGTATTTCGTATTTCGCCATTGCCTGGCTGGCGCATACCTTATCCAAGTATGCCGTTGCCAGCGAGAAGCTGGCGTTCCTGCGCGGCGTTGACTTGTCCAATATGGCGGAGGCCAACCGGCTGATGATTCAGGACATGCCGGACGGGGTGCTGGTGGTGGACGAGCGCGGAGTGGTGCGCCAATCTAATCCGGGTGCGGGACGGTTGCTCGGTTATATCTTTCCGGCAGTGGCTCAGGTCAAATTGGCGGATTGCTCACCTTTGCTGGAGGCGATGTTCGCCGCGTGGCGCCAGAACAAGGCGCTGGGGCATGAGGTGTTGCGCTTGCCAGTCACCAACCAGTTGGTGCGCGTGCGATTCCTTCCGGTCGAGCGCGAAGGTTTTTGGGGGGCTGTGGTGGTGCTGGAGGATATGCAGCGGGCGCAGGAGCAGGCGCAGCAGGTCAAGCTCGCCGCACTGGGACGGCTTACGGCGAACATCGCGCATGAAGTGCGCAATCCCTTGTCGTCCATCAGTTATGCGACCGAGTTGTTGAAAGAAGCGGGGCATGACCCGGCGAAGGAGCGCTTGTTTCAGATCATTCTGGACAATACCTCGCGCCTGAACCGCATCGTGCAGGACGTGATGCAGATCAACCGTCGTGACCGCGTGCAGGCAGAGCCGATTAATTTGTCCCTGCGCCTGCCGGAGTTCCTTGAGACGCTGTGCCAGGTCGAGAATATGCCGCGCGAGGTGTTTGCGCTGGATGTGCCGGAATCCTGCATCGTGTATTTTGATCGCGGGCATTTCGAGCAGGTGTTGTGGAACCTGTGCCGCAACGGATTTCGTTACAGTCAAAAGAAGCAGGGCAGCGTCCGCCTGCGTGCGACGCTTGCCGACGATGGGCGCGCCTCGCTTGAAGTGGCGGATGATGGGCCGGGTGTGGCAGCCGACGCGGTGCCAAAACTGTTCGAGCCGTTCCATACCACCGATGCAGGAGGCACGGGTTTGGGGTTGTACATCGCGCGCGAGTTGTGCGAGGCAAATGGGGCGCGCATCGACTATGGGCAATCCGGGTCGGACGGTGCGTGCTTTCGCATCACGTTTGCCGGAAAAATGAATATCGAAAATGGAGAGTCGAAGTGAGAGTTGCTATTCCGCGTGTGCTGATCGTGGACGATGAGCCGGATATCCTTGAATTGCTGGAGTTGGCGCTGGCGCGCATGGGTTTGGAGGTGGAGCGTGCGAGCGGGGTACAGCAAGCGATCCGGCGCCTCGATGCGCAGAAATTCGATCTGTGTCTGACCGACATGCGCATGCCGGACGGAGAGGGTTTGGAAGTGGTGCGCCATATTGCCGAGCGCGATCTCGATGTGCCGGTGGCGGTGATAACCGCACACGGCAATCTGGAGAATGCGGTGGCAGTACTCAAGGCGGGTGCGTTCGATTACCTGTCCAAGCCGGTGGCGCTGGATCAGTTGCGTGCTTTGGTCAATTCTGCATTGCGCCTGCCCGTAGCGCGTGACGATTCGACCACCGGCGTGTCCACTCTGCTGGGGGATTCCCCCGCGATGCGGCAAGTGCGCGATCTGGTCGGGCGGGTGGCGCGTAGCCAGGCACCGGTGCATATCAGCGGCGAGTCGGGTAGCGGCAAGGAGTTGGCTGCGCGGCTGATCGTGGAGCAGAGCGCGCGACGGGATCACCCGCTGGTGGCGGTGAACTGCGGTGCGATTCCGGAGAATCTGATGGAAAGCGAGTTTTTCGGTTACCGCAAGGGCGCGTTCACGGGCGCGGACAAGGACAAGGAAGGCTTTTTCCAGGCGGCCAATCAGGGCACTTTGCTGCTGGACGAGGTGGCCGATCTGCCCTTGGCGATGCAGGTGAAGTTGCTGCGCGCGATCCAGGAGAAGAAAGTGCGCCGCGTCGGCGCGACGGAAGAGGAGGCGGTGGATGTGCGCATCCTCAGTGCGACCCACCACGATCTGACCAGGCGAGTGCAGGAGGGGAAGTTCCGTCAAGACCTCTATTACCGGCTGAATGTGATCGCGTTGCATATGCCGGCCCTGCGCGAGATGCGCGAGGACGTGCCGCAAATCGCCAGCAAGCTTCTGGAGCGGCTGCGCGGCGAGTCCAAAGTGCAGTTTTCCGGCGCAGCCCTGAAGGCGTTGGCGAGCTACGACTTCCCGGGCAATGTGCGCGAGTTGGAAAACATCATCGAACGAGCAGTGGCTTTGTGTTCCGATGGCGTCATCACGCCGGACGACTTGCGCTTGGCTCCCGTCGAGCCGGTATCGTCAAATGGCAAGGCCGCAAGCGCGGGCAAGTACCCGCTCACCGACTATCTTGATCGCGTCGAGCGCGAGGCGATTCTGGAGGCGCTACGGCAGACGCATTTCAATCGTACTGCGGCCGCCAAGATCCTGGGCGTGACCTTCCGGGCACTGCGCTACCGCATGGACCGGCTGTCTATCACTGAGCAGGACAAGGAAGCATGAAGGCGGATGCGAGCGGCTGGTTCAGCGGTGTGCAGCGTATAGCTTCGCCGAATCACGATGCACGGCCCGCGCATACGCCGATCACCCTGCTGGTCATTCACAGCATCAGCCTGCCGCCGAACGAATTCGGCGGGCCGGGCATCCGGCAGCTCTTCACCAATTCGCTGGACTGCACTGCCCATCCCTATTATGCGCAACTGGAAGGCTTGAGAGTCTCGTCACATTTTCTGGTGCGTCGCGACGGCAGTGTCATCCAGTTTGTCCCGTGCCGGCGCCGTGCATGGCATGCGGGAGTATCTGAATGGCAGGGGCGCAGCCGCTGCAATGATTTTTCGATCGGCATCGAGCTGGAAGGGAGCGACTACGTTTCGTTCGATCCGTCGCAGTACTTGGCCCTGGCCAGGTTGACTCGGCATCTCAAGCGTCGCTATCCGATCAACAGTATCGTCGGACATGCAGACATCGCGCCTGAACGCAAGACCGATCCCGGTCCGTTTTTTGACTGGGGGCGTTATCTCGGAAAAATCAAATAAGGTGGGTTTTAAGCGACGATGCTGCATGGTCATAACAAAAAATATATAGGCCAAAATTCCGCTTGCATAAATTTCTTCAGGCACTAGAATTAGCCCCAATTCGCAGGTTCGACCACTAGATGTAGTGGTTTTTGATTTCCGGCTGGTTTTAGCTTTATCGGCTGGATCGGCTCAAGTAATTCAAGGGGGAGTTACATGTTGCTTGCTTCTGAAAGTGTTTTACCATCCGCTTCCACCACTGTGTTCACGCACAAAGATTCTGAATCTGTCGCACCCTCTTCCGGTTTGTCTCTGGATCAATACAAGGTCATTCGTCGCAACGGTTCCGTGGTCTCGTTCGCGCCGGGCAAGATATCCATCGCCGTCACCAAGGCATTTCTTGCGGTGAATGGCGGTCAAGGTGCTGCTTCCGCGCGCGTGCGCGAATTGGTCGAGCAATTGACCGCGAATGTGGTGAACGCGCTGGTGCGCCGTCAACCGCACGGCGGGACTTTGCATATCGAGGATATTCAGGATCAGGTCGAGTTGTCACTGATGCGTTCCGGCGAGCACGACGTGGCCCGTTCCTACGTGCTGTATCGCGAACAGCGCACCCGCGAACGCTCCAAGAGCAAGGCCGAGGCAGAGACGGCGCACGTGCTGAACGTGAAAGATGGCGACACCATCCGTCCGCTCGACGTGGCCAGACTGGCTGCACAAATCAAATCGGCCTGCGAGGGTTTGGGTGCTGCGGTCGATGCGGAAAAGATATTCAAGCATACACTGAAGGATTTGTACGACGGTGTTGCCATCGAAGAGGTGCGCAAGTGCGCCATCCTTTCCGCGCGTGCGCTGATCGAGCAGGATCCGGCTTACAGCTTTGTCACGGCCCGTTTGTTACTCAACAATATCTGCTGTGAGATTATCGGCGAGGAAGTGGCTCCCGCCGAGATGTCGGTGCGTTACGCCGAATACTTCCCGAAATTCATCAAGCGCGGCATCGAAGCCGAGCTGCTGAACGAAGAATTGGCGCATTTTGATCTGGAGCGTCTGGCCAAGGCGCTGGATGCCAGCCGCGACCTGCAATTCAACTATCTGGGCTTGCAGACGCTGTATGACCGTTACTTCCTGCATGTGGAGGATAGGCGCATCGAATTGCCGCAGGCGTTCTTCATGCGCGTGGCGATGGGCTTGAGCCTGAACGAGATTAACCGCGAAGAGCGCGCCATCGAGTTCTATCGTCTGTTGTCCAGTTTCGATTTCATGAGCTCCACGCCGACCCTGTTCAATGCGGGTACGCGCCGTTCGCAACTGTCGTCGTGCTATCTGACTACGGTGGCGGACGATCTGGACGGCATCTATGAGGCGTTGAAAGAGAATGCGCTGCTGTCCAAGTTTGCGGGCGGCCTGGGTAACGACTGGACCAATGTGCGCGCGCTGGGTAGCCACATCAAGGGCACCAACGGCAAATCGCAAGGCGTGGTGCCTTTCCTGAAAGTGGTGAACGACACTGCGGTGGCGGTGAACCAGGGTGGCAAGCGCAAGGGCGCGGTGTGCGCCTATCTGGAGACTTGGCATCTCGACATCGAGGAGTTTCTGGAGTTGCGCAAAAACACCGGCGATGACCGTCGCCGCACGCACGACATGAATACCTCGAACTGGATCCCCGATCTGTTCATGAAGCGCGTGATGGAAGGGGCGGAGTGGACGCTGTTCTCGCCCTCGAACTGCCCCGATCTGCATGACAAGTTCGGTACTGAATTCGAAAAAGCCTATCTGGGCTATGAAGCCAAGGCCGCCAGCGGCGAGCTGAAGCTGTTCAAGAAAGTGCCCGCGCAGTCGCTGTGGCGCAAGATGCTGACCATGCTGTTCGAGACCGGACATCCGTGGGTCACCTTCAAGGATCCTTGCAACATTCGCAGTCCGCAGCAACACGTGGGTGTGGTGCATAGCTCCAACTTGTGTACCGAGATCACCTTGAATACTTCGGATAGCGAGATTGCAGTGTGCAACCTTGGTTCGGTCAATCTGACGACGCATCTGTATCCAAAGGGACATGCCAAGGCAGGGCAGATCGATCATGACAAATTGAAGCGTACGGTGAACACAGCCATGCGCATGCTGGACAACGTGATCGACATCAATTACTACGCGGTAGCCAAGGCGCGCAACTCCAACTTGAAACACCGTCCGGTCGGTTTGGGCATCATGGGTTTCCAGGATTGTCTGCACGATCTGCGCATTCCCTATTCGTCCGAGGCGGCGGTTGAGTTTGCCGACCGCTCGATGGAGGCAGTGTGCTATTACGCCTACTGGGCTTCCAGCGAGCTGGCGGAAGAGCGCGGCCGTTATGCCAGCTATCGCGGCAGCCTGTGGGACAAAGGCATCCTGCCGCAGGACAGCCTGGATATGCTGCGCGAACAGCGCGGAGGCTATGTCGAAGTCGATATGTCGTCCAGTATGGATTGGGACGCGTTGCGTGCGCGTATCAGGCAATTCGGCATGCGCAACTCGAATTGCGTGGCTATCGCGCCGACCGCGACCATCTCCAATATCATCGGCGTGTCGGCCTGTATCGAGCCGACCTATCAGAACATCTTCGTGAAATCCAACCTGTCCGGTGAGTTCACGGTCATCAATGAGCACTTGGTGGCAGACTTGAAGCAGTTGGGCTTGTGGGATGAGGTGATGATCTCCGACCTGAAGTATTTCGACGGCAGCCTGGCCAAGATCGACCGTATTCCGGCCGAACTGCGCAGCTTGTATGCCACGGCATTCGAAGTTGAACCGAAGTGGTTGATCGAAGCGGCCTCGCGTCGCCAGAAGTGGATCGACCAGGCGCAGTCGCTCAACATCTACATGTCCGGTGTTTCCGGCCGCAAGCTGGATGAGACTTACAAGTTCGCTTGGCTGCGCGGTTTGAAGACCACGTATTACCTGCGCACTTTGGGTGCGACCTCGGCGGAAAAATCCACTTCGCGTGCCGGTTCGTTGAATGCGGTATCCAACGGTAGCGGTGCGGGTGATATGTCCGCTGCGCCAGTGGCAGAGGAAGCGAAGTTTTGCTCGATTGACAACCCTGAGTGCGAAGCCTGCCAATAGGCAGGTTCTCACTCAGGGTTGCGGCGAAGACTAACCTTTAGGTTATGTCGCAGCCACAATCCAGTAAGGTGCGAAGCCTGTCAGTGAGAATAACTTGTTCGCCGCACTGTGCGGCGAACGCTAAGTAGCAAAGGAATAGCCATGCTCAATTTTGAAGACGATATAACACCCGCTGCCGCTTCGTCAGGTGCGCGTATGGCATCGATAGAAATCGGTGCTGCGATGAACAGCGATGCGGGCGAACACACTTACACCATCGCTTCGACCTCCACCGGACGCATTCGCGTGGAAGACAAGCGCATCATCAATAGCAGCGCCGACGTGAACCAGTTGGTGCCGTTCAAGTACAAGTGGGCGTGGGAAAAGTATCTGGCGGGTTGTGCCAACCACTGGATGCCGCAAGAGGTCAACATGTCCGCCGACATCGCGCTGTGGAAGAACCCCAATGGTCTGACCGATGACGAGCGCCGCCTGGTGATGCGCAATCTGGGTTTCTTTAGCACTGCCGACAGTCTGGCCGCAAACAACATCGCGCTGGGCACTTACCGCCACATCACCAATCCGGAGTGCCGGCAGTATTTGCTGCGCCAGGCGTTCGAGGAGGCGATCCACACCCACGCTTACCAGTACATCGTGGAAAGCCTGGGGCTGGACGAGGGCGAAGTGTTCAACATGTATCACGAGGTGCAAAGCATCCGCGACAAGGACGAGTTCCTGTTGCCCTTCATCGACGTGCTGACCAATCCGGATTTCAAGACCGGCACGCCGGAAAACGACCAGAAGCTGCTGCGCAGCCTGATCGTGTTCGCCTGCATCATGGAAGGTCTGTTCTTCTACGTGGGCTTCGTGCAGATTCTTGCGCTGGGTCGCCAGAACAAGATGACCGGTGCTGCCGAGCAGTACCAGTACATCCTGCGCGACGAATCCATGCACCTGAACTTCGGTGTGGATGTCATCAACCAGATCAAGCTGGAGAACCCTCACCTGTGGACGCCGGCCTTCCGCGAAGAGATACGCGGCCTGATCCAGAAGGGCGTGGAGCTGGAATATCGTTATGCCGAAGACACTATGCCGCGCGGCGTGCTGGGTCTGAATGCCGGGATGTTCAAAGAATATTTGCGCTTCATCGCGAACCGTCGTTGCCAGCAGATTGGAATCGACGTGCTGTATCAGGGGGCGACCAATCCGTTCCCGTGGATGGCAGAGATGATCGACCTCAAGAAAGAAAAGAATTTCTTCGAAACTCGAGTAACCGAATATCAAACAGGCGGTGCGTTGTCGTGGGATTGAGATTGAAAATCATTCGCGGACACATAAGTCTGCCCTCGGGTCGCATAACCTCCCCCTGTGGACAGGAAAGCTTGCCCTAAGTGCGAACCACTTTCTACCTAGGTAAAAAATACTAGAAGAAAATGTGTTGAAGTCAAAACGCTCCCCTCAGAGGGAGCGTTTTTCATTCAGATTAAGTAGTCAGTACTTGACGCATATATGGTCAGCACAATCCTAGCCAGCCGCTCCTGACGTCGTGCCAGTTAGCAGTACGTTATGACTCATAATGTATCCAGAGCCGGCTCTACGATCAAGCATTGACTAATATGGGGCGCACAGTTCACTGGTGGGCAAAACGAGTGCCGCAGCCGTATGACTGCATCTGAGGCGGGTCGAATCATTTTCATGCACGATCTCATTCGCTAAACATGGAAAGAAGGAGGGTGAGACGGTCCGTGATGCTTGGTACAAAGCAGCGTGCACGACTTTATCGTCATTCTGATTTTGAAAATCTGTAATGGGCGCAATAAAGAAATGCAAAAGATTACAATTAAATATTGACATGCAACACAATTCAGATAAAGTTGCAACCGCAAGATGTAGTGAAAAATTTAATCGATAGCTACTAGGGATGGTGGCTAAAAGATGCAAAAAAGGGGATTTCGCTTGCGCGAATTTGATATTCAAGAAGGAACTAAAATCTAATGTTGCCTTTTGTGCTCATGGCGCAATTGAATAGCGAGAAACCTTCTCAGGGGTGTCCCTCCCTCCAAAAATTCGGATCGTCGGCAAAAGTCAGCTTGGCTGTGCGATCAATCTCTCTGCGAATAAACTCCAACGGCTAGCCATGAAAGACACCCATCTTACTGGATGCAGGGGTAGGTTCAGCTCAAATCGGTTTTCTATCGGGGCAAGGTTGTCTGTCTCGAATCGCATCAGGGGTGGGCTTATGTTTTCGCGAATGATGACAAAGGCTGCTTCGGTGGCCTTTGTCCCAAGGGCTTCAGTCATGCCGCTTTGCGGTGTGTTGGAGGTGTAGTAGTTGTAGAGTTGTTTTTTTGTTAACTTTCACCACTCAAGGAGGTTGAAATGGTATCAGCAAAGAAAGCCAAACCAGCAGCGAAGAAGGCGGCTGCCAAGAAGCCCGCAGCCAAAAAGGTAGTAGCAGCAAAGAAGCCCGCTGCTAAAAAAGCTGTAGCGAAGAAACCGGCAGCAGCAAAGAAGGTCGTTGCCAAGAAAGCCGTTGCCAAGAAGCCAGCAGCCAAGAAAGCAGTAGCAGCAAAGAAGCCCGCTGCCAAAAAGGCTGTAGCGAAGAAACCGGCAGCAGCAAAGAAGGTCGTTGCCAAGAAAGCCGTTGCCAAGAAGCCAGCAGCCAAGAAAGCAGTAGCAGCAAAGAAGCCCGCTGCTAAAAAGGCCGTAGCGAAGAAACCGGCAGCAGCAAAGAAGGTCGTTGCCAAGAAAGCCGTTGCCAAGAAGCCAGCAGCCAAGAAAGCAGTAGCAGCAAAGAAGCCCGCTGCTAAAAAAGCTGTAGCGAAGAAACCGGCAGCAGCAAAGAAGGTCGTTGCCAAGAAGCCAGCAGCGGCACCCGCAGCCAAGAAAGCAGTAGCAGCAAAGAAGCCCGCTGCTAAAAAAGCTGTAGCGAAGAAGCCAGTAGTAGTTGCCAAGCCAGTAGTTGCTCCGGTGGCTGCCTCTCCGGCTCCTTCTGCACCGGCTCCTGTGCGTCCAGCTGCGACTTGGCCTTTCCCCACACCCGGTATTAGCAAGCCGAACTAAGGTGGTGGAAGGCTGTGAAGGCAGCCCCGAACAGGCAGGTAGGCAGGGGCTGATTCACGGTTGTCGGATGGCGAGCCGGACAGGCTCGGTAGTATTTGTGACCACACTTGAAAAAGTGTGTGGGATATTGTCCCCTTAGATAAGTTTTGCGTTGTATTGGGTTGGCGTATCGTGAATCGTCTGCGTTGCGTTAAGGCTCGCACCGCTATCTGACGGCAGGTTCGGAATTATTGCCATGGTTGTGTGGAGGGTGTCGTGTCCTCTGCGAATCAAGTGGCAGACAAACATCCAAATCACTGGAGGGGTTCTGTTCCCTCTAAAAAAGAACCTTCTTTTCTCGCCATTTCCAGCACACAACCGCACGCGGTAGTTCTGCTCAGTCCAGCTTCACGTTGTACAAAGTGACTGGCGCAGCGCTGTTCTTGTCGAACGCGATTCCTGCGTCTACTCCGGCACGCGCGATGTCCGCAGCATCATCGTAGCGCGTGTAGGCTTGGAGCATGCCGCCGAGCGCGAATTCGTGCCCCGAGCCGATGGCCCAGAACTGCGTGAATTCGAACACCTCGCGCATGGAATAGATGGCAAAGATGCCGTGGGCATTAGCGATCAGCGCGGTAATCTGGCTTGACTCGTAGGGGTCTTCTTCATCTTCTTTGGGGTTCAGGAAGCACTCTTCTTTCAGGACTGGATGCAGCTTGCGGAACGTTTCAAAAATCGCTTCCTTGCTGTTAAGCTGCACGTCCGGTGTCTTGGCGAACAGGCTGGACAGTACCAAATGGTGTGCCGCGCTGCCGCAGATGCCGACAAAGCTGTCGCCGACCCGCAGAATCTTGTCGTGCGAGGCGTCGTGCGAGGCATGCAAACGTGTGTTGCCGAAGGTGGTGAGCGTATCTGCCGCGATGGTGGCATAACCGTTCTTTCTGACAGCGACGATGGTGGTCATGTGAAGTTTTCCTTATTGGTCCATGTGCGATTTTATCATTGATGCTGTATAGCTCCCCGCTCCCATATCAGTCCGATGCCAGTGCCTACTTCGCAGCACTTCGCGATTTGCCATGGCCTGCGTGGCTGGATAGCGGCGGCAGCGGGCGATATGACATCCTCGTTGCGCAGCCGGTTTCCACTCTGGTAACGCAAGGCGAACAGACCGAGATACGCGATAGTTCCGGTGTGCGCTATTCGGCGGATGATCCTTTCGCGCTCGTGCGCAAGGAGTTGGGAGAACAGATTGCGCCCATGCCGGAGGTTCCTTTTGCCGGAGGTGCGCTGGGTTACTGGAGCTATGACCTCGCGCGGCGCTATCACCCTATTCCCAGCATTGCACAGGACGCAGAACAGCTGCCGGAGATGGTGATTGGGATTTACGATTGGGCCGTAGTGCTGGATCACCAGGAGCTGAGTGCGCGGCTGGTGTCGAGGCAGCGCTACCCTGCGACTGCGAAAGTGCTACCGCAGATTCTAGGGCGGCTGGGATCACCTTCTTCGCCAGCGCAGAGTAAAGCGCCTTTCTGCGTAAAGGGAACGATCAGTTCCAACTTCACATTTGCGGCCTATCGAGAAGCCTTCGATGTCGTGCAGCAATATCTGCAGGCAGGCGATTGTTATCAGATCAATCTTGCACAACGCTTTGTCGCGCAGGCATCCGGCGATGCGTTCGAGGCATATCTGGAACTGCGGCAGATTGAGTCCGGCTCCATACTCGGCTTTTCTTGATTGGCCGCAAGCACGGATTTTATGCGCCTCACCGGAGCGTTTCTTGCAGGTGCAGCAGGGCAGGGTGGAGACTAAACCGATCAAAGGCACGCGTGCGCGCAGTGCCGAAGTGGCAGAAGATGCGCGTCTGGCACAGGAACTGCGCCACCATCCGAAAGACCGCGCCGAAAATTTGATGATCGTCGATCTGTTGCGCAACGACCTTGGCAAATGCTGCATCCCCGGATCGGTGCGCACACCGAAGTTGTTCGAAGTGGAAAGCTTTGCCACCGTCCATCATCTGGTCAGTACGGTGGAAGGACAGCTGCAAAGCGGACGCGATGCGCTCGATGTGTTGCGCGACTGCTTTCCCGGCGGCTCCATCACCGGCGCACCCAAACAGCGCGCGATGGAAATCATCGAGCAACTCGAACCGCATCGTCGCGGTGTGTATTGCGGAGCCATCGGTTATGTCGGGCACGACGGCAACATGGACACCAACATCGCCATTCGTACGCTGGTCTATTCGGGAAACGAGATACGTTGCTGGGCGGGCGGCGGCCTTGTCGCCGATTCGCAATGCGACGCGGAATATCAGGAGACGCTGGATAAGGCGGCGGCGATGCTGGAGTTGCTGCGGCGCTTCGGCGGCAAGCGCGAATAGCCCGGACTCTTCCGACAGCAGCCAGATTATTTGAAATTACGCGAAGCGCTCATCAGCGCTTGAGCTTTTCCCCGACCTTGGCATCGAACTTTTCCTTGTTGATGATGAAGCGTTCATGCCGACCCTTGGAAATCACCTCCACACCGTCGTGTGCTTCGACCTGAAACACCAGTCTTCTGCCGTCGACTGCGATCAGCTCAACCGAGGCGGTCACCTCCAGGCCGGGTGGCGTGGCCGCCTGATGGCTAACATCGATGTAAGTGCCGACCGTTTGCTCTCTGGGCCAGTCCAGGTGCGGATTGACGCATTTGATGCAGGCCCATTCCAGAAATCCAACCAGTAATCCGGTGGCGAACACTTCCGGCATCGCGAGGAATTCTTCCGCTTCGGGATAAAGAGCAGGAACGGTCTTGGAGGACGGGACGAGAAATTTGTGCTCGTACTTGATGCCCGGTTTAAGCGTGTCTTTCATGCTGAGTCCCCATGATGGGTTGTTTTGACAGGCAGGCTAGCCGGTGTTCTTGACGCGAATGATGCGTATCACTTCCTGGAATCTTGCGCAGGTTGCGCATGATGTTGGCCAGATGAATGCGGTTGGTCACTTGCAGGGTGAAGTAGATCGCTGTGTATTCGCCCTCATTGCTGAAGTTGACGTTCTCGATGTTGGAATCCGCTTCCGCGATGGCGGAAGCAACCTTGGCCAAGCACGCCGCGCCGGTTGGCGACGATGAGTTTGATGTTGACATCGAAGGGGCGGGTGATGTGTTTGTCCCACACCACGTCCAGCCATTGTTCGCCGCTACGCCCACGGCGCAGCGTGGGGCAATCGTGGGTATGCACGACCAGTCCCTGTCCGCTCTTGATGACGCCGACGATAGGGTCGCCGGGAATGGGGCGGCAGCATTTGGCGAACTGAACCGCCATACCTTCGGTGCCCTGAATGGTAACCACAGCATTGCCCAATGCGTCATTCGAGACGGTGTCCCCGATGCTGGCGAGTTGCCGTGCTACCACCATATTGAGCCGTCTCCCGAGTCCGATGTCGGCGAAAATATCCTGCTGCGACTTGGTTCCGGTTTCTTTCAGCAGTTTCCCCCAGTGCGCCTCATCCATGTCCTGCAGTTTAAGTCCCAGCGCGTTGATCGCCTGCGCCAGCAGGCGTTCGCCAAGCTTGGCCGATTCGTTCAGGTGCATGGTCTTCAGTGCGTGACGTATCTCGCTACGCGCCTTGCTGGTGACCACATAACCCAGCCACGCCGGGTTGGGGTGGGCGTGCGGTGCGGTGATGATCTCCACACGGTCACCGTTGCGCAGCTCGGTGCGCAGTGGAACCAGTTCTGAATTGACCTTGGTGGCGACACAGCGATTGCCGATATCGGTATGCACTGCGTAGGCGAAATCGACCGTGGTCGCGCCGCGCGGCATGGCGAAAATCTTGCCTTTGGGCGAGAACACATAGACCTCGTCCGGAAACAGGTCGACCTTGAGATGCTCCAGGAATTCTACCGAGTCGCCGCTCTGTGCCAGGCTTTCCAGCAGGCTTTGCAGCCATTGATGGGTCTTCTGATGCAGTTCGTTGATCTGCGTCTCGGAAGTTTTGTAGAGCCAGTGCGAGGCCACACCGCTTTCCGCCAGTTTGTTCATCTCATGGGTGCGGATCTGCACCTCGATCGGTGTGCCGAAGGGGCCGAACAGTGCGGTGTGCAGGGACTGGTAGCCGTTGGCCTTGGGAATGGCGATGTAATCCTTGAACTTGCCCGGGAACGGTTTGTATAGACCGTGCAGCACTCCCAGCGCGAGATAGCAGGAAGGCACATCATCCACCAGGATGCGGAAGCCATAGATGTCCAGTACCTGGGCAAAGGCCAGCGATTTTGTCTGCATCTTTTGATAGATGCCATACAGATGTTTCTCACGGCCTTTGACTTCGGCCTTTATGTGGCACTCTTCGAGCCGCTTAAGGATCGCTTCCAGAATTTTGCTGACGACCTCGCGCCGGTTGCCCCGCGCGACTTTGAGCGCTTTGGATAGCACGTGGTAGCGATGGGGGTGCAGATACTTGAAGCTGAGGTCTTCCAGCTCCTGGTACAGCGTGTTCAAGCCCAGGCGGTTGGCGATGGGCGCGTAGATGTCCATCGTTTCGCGCGCGATGCGCTCGCTTTTTTCCTTTGACACCGAATCCAGCGTGCGCATGTTGTGCAGGCGGTCGGCGAGCTTGATGAGGATGACGCGCACGTCGCGCGCCATAGCCATCAGCATTTTGCGGAAATTCTCCGCCTGTGCGTCTTCCTTGGTTTCGAATTGCAGCTTGTCGATCTTGCTCAAGCCGTCCACCAGATCGGCGACCTGTTTGCCGAACTGCTCGGCGATCTGCGGGATCGAAATGCTGGTGTCCTCTGCCACATCGTGCAACAAGGCAGCGGTGATGGCATGCGCATCCAGATGCAGCGGAGTGAGGATGCGTGCGACAGCGATGGGGTGGGTGACGTAGGGCGCGCCGGATTGGCGCAGTTGTCCCTCGTGGGCGTTGCGGCTGAAATCAAGCGCAGCTTGAATCTGCGCCACGTCCTCGGATTTCAGGTAGGCGGAAACCTCTTGCAGAAGAGCGTCGGCATCAGCTTGGGACATGAAAAATCAGGGGCCGCCGAGCACTTGTCGGCGGCACGCAATCAGGCCATGCCGCGATTCAGGATTTCGATGCCGACCTTGCCTTCGCTGATCTCGCGCAGGGCAACCACGGTGGGTTTGTCCTTGCCGCTTTCCACCAGGTGGCTGGCGCCGTTGGCCAGCTGGCGGGCGCGATAAGCGGCGGCCAGCGTCAGTTCGAAACGGTTGGGGATGTATACCATGCAATCTTCAACAGTAATGCGTGCCATGATTTATTTCTCCGATGTCTGTAATTGGTTGATGAGCTGCTGATGTCTTGCCAGTTGACGCGCCCCCCGCAAACGGGCGGCAAGTACGACTGCATTCAGTTCGCGCAAAGCCTCGTTGAGGTTGTCGTTAATAATAACATAGTCGAACTCGGCGACATGGGAGACATCCTCGCGCACCGCCGCCAGACGCTTGGCGATCACCTCGGCATTGTCTTTGCCGCGCCCGTTCAGGCGTTGCTCCAGTGCTTCCAATGAGGGGGGGAGGATGAAAAGGGTGATGCACTCGGGGAACAGTTTGCGAACTTGCTTCGCACCTTGCCAGTCGATCTCCAGCAGCACATCGTGTCCCTTGGCGGTTTCCTGGCTGATCCAGGTTTGCGAGGTGCCGTACAGATTGCCATACACCTCGGCGCTTTCCAGAAATTCGCTGCGTGCCGCCATCTCAAGGAATTGCGCGCGGCTGACGAAATGGTAATCCTTGCCGTCGATCTCCCCTGCGCGCGGAGGCCGGGTCGTGTAGGAGACCGACAGAGCAATTTGCGGATTGATATTGAGCAGGGCGTGCACCAGACTGGTTTTGCCCGCGCCCGAAGGTGCGCTGATGACGAAAAGACTGCCGGACATGGGGTTCTCCTATTCGATGTTCTGTACTTGCTCGCGCATTTGCTCAATGAGGATTTTGATATCCATCGCGCAACGCGAGACTTCGGTATCCACGGATTTTGAGCCCAGGGTATTGGCCTCGCGGTGCAATTCCTGCATGAGGAAATCCAGCCGTTTGCCGACTACGCCGCCTTTTGCCAAGACGCGCTTAACCTCGTCGAGATGGGTGTGCAATCGCGAAAGTTCTTCGTCCACATCGATCTTGCTGGCGTACAGGGTGATCTCCTGGCGCACACGCTCATCGTCTTCGCTGCCCAGTGCTTCGAGCAGACGCGCGCGCAACTTGGCTTCATAAGCCGCAATGGCGGCAGGAATGCGCGGTGCCACACCGGTGCGCAATGCATCGATCTGCTCCACGCGCTGCAGCAGGAAGACTTTAAGTTTTTCGCCCTCGCGCCCACGGGCGGCGGCGAATTCCTGTAATGCCTGCTTCAGCAGGTTCTGCAGGGTGGCTTGCAAGGTGTCAGCGGATAGCGCCGGACTTTCCAGTACGCCGTTCCAACGCAATATATCGGCTACGTAAAGCTCGCGAGCGTCGGGCAGTATCTCGCGCACTTGGCTGCTCCATAAAGCCAATTGCTGCACCATGCCGTGGTTGAGATGCGCCGGATTTTGTGCGGACTGGCGTGCGGCGTAACCGATACGGCATTCCACTTTTCCGCGGGTCAGTTGTGCGGCAATAGCCTCACGCAAAGTAGGTTCATGCGAGCGCAGTTCATCCGGCATGCGCAGTTGCAGATCGAGATAGCGGTGGTTGACTGCCCGCAGCTCCAGCGTAAGCGAGCCGGAGTCGAGTTCGGCGGTGGTAACGGCAAAGCCGGTCATGCTGTAGATCATCGGGACTCCAGAGGGATGGAAAAAACACGGGCTGAATGTGCCGCATTATATTACGATTGCACCCTACAGCCGCTGCACACAGCGCTTCAGACGATAATTAATCAGGAAGACAATGAAGTTCGCTGTTCATCAGGCCAATCACATCGGCGGTCGCAAGTACAACCAGGACCGCGTGGGATATGCCTACACCAATGATGCGTTGTTGCTCGTCCTGGCCGATGGCATGGGAGGGCATCTGCACGGCGAGATTGCCGCGCAGATCGCCGTTCATACCTTCATGCGCGCATTCAGCCGCCTTGAGCAGGGCAGGGCGAAAGAGCCCGAAGTGTTCTTGCGCGAGACGATGCGAGCCGGGCACGATGAGATCATCGACTATGCGCGCGAGCAGCAGCTGGGAGGCAATCCCGGTACGACTTGCGTGGCGGCACTGGTGCAGGATGGTCAGGTTTGGTTCGCGCACGCGGGCGATTCGCGTTTTTACCTGTTGCGCGACACGGCGGTAGTCAACGTCACACGCGACCATTCAGTGGTGCAGCAGTGGGCTGACTGGGGGATCATCACCGAAGCGGAGATGAAGGGTCATCCGGATCGCAACAAGATCACCAACTGTCTGGGTGGGGTGGAGGACATGTTCTATGTGGAAGTCTCCCCCGGTGTCGAGGTGCAGGAGGGCGATACCCTGCTGTTGTGCAGCGACGGCTTCTGGAGCCCGCTAGCGGAACAGGAGTTGGTGAAGTTGACCGCCGCCCAGTCCTTGCGCGATAAGCTGAGCGAACTGGTCGAAATGGCTGTGTTTCGTGAAGCTGCACATGCCGACAATACCACCGCTGTAGTCGCACGCCTGGGTAATGCCGAGCAGGAACACCTGACCGATGGCCCGGTGTGCATGACGCTCGACGAGCGCTAGACACCCCATAAGTCAGCGCGACGGCGCGCTATAATCCGCGCCGTCCAATTTTCCGAGATACTTTCCATGCGTCCCAGTCAGCGTCAGTCCAACCAGCTTCGTGCTATCCGCATCACCCGCCACTACACCAAGCATGCCGAAGGTTCGGTGCTCATCGAGTGCGGCGATACCAAAGTGATCTGCACCGCCAGCGTCGAAGAACGCGTGCCGCCGCATAAAAAGGGCAGCGGCGAAGGCTGGGTCACGGCGGAATACGGCATGCTGCCGCGCTCCACCGGGGAGCGTATGAGCCGCGAAGCTGCCAAGGGCAAGCAATCCGGGCGCACGCAGGAGATACAAAGATTGATCGGGCGCAGCCTGCGCGCGGTGGTGGATCTGCAAAAGCTCGGCGAGCGCACCATCCAGATCGACTGCGACGTGATCCAGGCCGACGGCGGCACGCGCACCGCCAGCATCACCGGCGCGTTCGTCGCGCTGCACGATGCTGTGAGCGGCCTGATGAGCAAAGGCCTCATCAAGGAAACACCGCTCAAGGATTTCATCGCCGCCATCTCAGTGGGTATCTACCAAGGCACGCCCGTGCTCGATCTCGATTATGTCGAAGACTCCGCCTGCGACACCGACATGAACGTGGTGATGCTGGGTAACGGCCATTTCGTCGAAGTGCAGGGCACGGCCGAAGGGCATGCCTTCTCGCGCGAAGAAATGGATGTGTTGCTGGAACTGGCAAAGACCGGCATCGCGCAATTGATCGAGATGCAGCGCACTGCGCTGAAGTAATGAACAAGCTCGTCATCGCTTCCAACAATCCCGGCAAGCTGCGCGAGTTCCAGCACATGCTGGCACCGCTCGGCATCGAGGTGCTGACGCAGGCACAGCTTGGCATCTCGGAAGCTGAAGAGCCGCACTGCACCTTCGTCGAGAATGCACTGGCCAAAGCGCGCCACGTCAGCCGCGCAAGCGGGCTGCCCGCGCTGGCGGACGATTCCGGTATCTGTGTCGAAGCGCTGGGCGGAGCACCCGGCGTGCAGTCTGCGCGCTATGCAGGCGACAATCCAAAATCAGACCGGCGCAACAACGACAAGTTGTTACGCGACCTGCAAGGTGTGACCGACCGCCGCGCACATTACTACTGTGTGCTGGTGCTGGTGCGCCATGCCGACGACCCACAACCCATCATCGCGGAAGGCGAATGGCATGGCGAGATCGCGCGCGAGGAGCGCGGTGATGGCGGTTTCGGTTACGACCCGATGTTCTGGCTGCCGGAGCTGGGCAGGATGAGCGCGGAACTGTCGCATGACGAAAAGGCGCAGCTCAGCCATCGCGCCAAGGCACTGAACATCCTGTTGCAGCGGCTGCGTTCCGCATGATTTTGCATCCGCTCCATCCGGTCGGAATCAAATCGCAGGCGGTCAATTTTCAGGCGCTGCCTCCGCTCTCGTTGTACATCCACATCCCGTGGTGCGTGCGAAAGTGTCCCTACTGCGATTTCAATTCGCATGAGGCGCGCGGCGGTTTCCCGGAGAAGGAATATGTCGCGGCACTGGTGCGCGATCTGGAGCTGGCGTTGCCGCTGATCTGGGGGCGCAAGGTCTATACGGTGTTCTTCGGCGGCGGCACGCCCAGTCTGTTGAGCGGTGAGAGTGTGGCGGAGATCCTGCGTCAAGTGCGCATGTTGTTGCCGCTGGATATCAATGCCGAGATCACGCTGGAGGCCAATCCCGGCACGGTGGAGGCGGATAAGTTCGCAGGATTCCGCGACGCCGGGGTGAATCGTTTGTCGCTGGGGATACAGAGTTTCAACGATGCTCATCTGCAGGCGTTGGGGCGCATTCACTCGGCTGATGAGGCTAAGCGTGCCATCGAAATGGCGCAACAGTATTTCGACAACATCAATCTGGATCTGATGTATGCACTGCCGCAGCAGACGCTGGATGAAGCATTGCAGGACGTGCAGACCGCATTGCAGTTTGCGCCGCAACACCTGTCCTGTTATCACCTGACGCTGGAGCCGAACACGCTGTTCTATCGCAATCCACCGCCGTTGCCGGACGACGATGCGAGCAGCGATATGCAGCAATCCATCGAAGCGTTGCTGGCAGCTCATGGCTATGAACATTACGAGACATCGGCTTTTGCGCAGCCGAAAAAACGCGCCAGGCATAACCTCAACTACTGGCAGTTCGGCGATTATCTCGGCATCGGTGCGGGTGCACACAGCAAGCTGAGTTTTCACGACAAGATCATTCGTCAGGTGCGCTACAAGCAGCCGCAGGCGTATATGGGTGCGGTGGCGCAGGGGTTGCCGGTGCAGGAGGAGCACGAGGTGTTGCATGACGATCTTGCGTTCGAGTTCATGATGAACGCGTTGCGTCTGAATGCGGGTTTCGAAAGTGCCTTATTCAATGAACGTACCAGCCTGTCGTTGCTGGGCATCCAAGCTGAATTGGATGAGGCAGAGCAACGCGGGTTATTGGTGCGCGATCTTCAGCGTATCGCTCCCACCGATCAGGGCAGGCGCTTTCTAAACGATTTGCTGGAGATATTCCTCAAGTGATAAAAAAAGGCGCGATCGAAATTCGAATGCGCCTTTGTTTGATTGAGGCAGGCGATCAGTTGTCGCGGCATGCTTTCATGAACTGTCTGCGCTTGCTCCCTTTTAAGCTTTGTTCTTTGGCTTGCTGGGTGCAGGCGATTTTGCTGGATTTTGCCGGTTTGTCAGCACTGGAAGAGGCGAGACGCACAGGCTGTGGAGCATGGAGTCTCTTGGCGGCAATCGCTGCATCGTTCTTATGCAGGCACTCGTCGACATAGCCGGGCTGGCTACCCGGAGTCAATTTCAGGTTCTTTGCATTCTGGTCACAGGTGCGGCGTTTGTTTTGCTGTGTCACTTCTTGCACGTTTGCTGGTGAGCTGGTTTGTGCAAGGCAGGTTTGTATAAATGCGTCACGTTTTCCGGGCGCGATCTGCTTGGCTTTGCTTTCGCAGTCCCTGCCGGTTTGTGCTGCCATGGCTTGCGTGGCGAACATCATGAATTGGCACAAAAGCAGCAAGCGGATATATCTCATGTTCACTCCTCGGTTTTGTCATTGGTGGGGAAAGTTTAACAGCAAATTTGGTGCTAGGTTTTTCGCTTGAACACCAAATCCCATACGCCATGCCCCAGCTTAATTCCGCGCTGCTCGAACTTGGTGAGCGGGCGGTAGGCGGGGCGCGGCGCGTAATCGGCGGCGGTGTTCTGCAGCAACGGCTCCGCGCTTAATACGGCCAGCACCTGCTCGGCATAATCCTGCCAGTCGGTGGCGACGTGGATGTAGCCGCCGGGCTTGAGCTTCTGCACCAGTTGCGCGATGAACGGCGACTGGATCAGGCGGCGTTTGTTGTGGCGCGCCTTGTGCCACGGGTCGGGGAAAAAGATGTGCACGCCGTCCAGTGTGTTATCTCCGATCATGTCGCGCAGCACCTCCACCGCATCGTGCTGCATGATGCGGATGTTGCTTAGCTGTTCCGAGTCGATCAGTTTGAGCAGGTTGCCCACGCCAGGCGTGTGCACTTCCAGCGCGAGGTAGTCGTTCTCGGGATGCGCCTGCGCGATGGTCGCGGTGCTGTCGCCCATGCCGAAACCGATCTCCAGTATCTTCGGCGCGCTGCGCCCGAAGACCTGCGTGAGGTCGAGCGGCTGCGCTGCGTAAGGTATGCCGAAATGCGGCAGCAACGTGTCGATGGCGCGTTGCTGTGCAACCGAGACGCGTCCCTGTCTTAGTACATAACTGCGGATGTGGCGCTTGCTGAGATCGGTGGTGTCGGTCATGGTGTTCAGAGGTGAATCTATCCGCAAATTAACAGATTAAAAGCGCAGAATAAATCTGCATGAATCTCAGTAATCTGCGGATAAAGGTTTTTGGTTTTAGCTTCGTGTCGAGCTGATGATGCCTGCCGTCGGTGAACTCGGGCTGGCGCTGTACAGTTTCTTCGGCATGCGTCCGGCGAGGAATGCTTCTCGTCCGGCTTCCACGCCTTTCTTCATGGCCGATGCCATCAGTACCGGATTGCGCGCGGCGGCGATGGCGGTGTTCATCAGCACGCCATGGCAGCCCAGCTCCATCGCAATCGCTGCATCGGAAGCGGTGCCTACACCCGCATCGACGATCACCGGCACCTGCACGCGCTCCATGATGAGTTGCAGGTTCCACGGGTTGAGGATGCCCATGCCGGAGCCGATCAGCGAAGCCAGCGGCATGATCGCGACGCAGCCGATGTCTTCCAGTTGCTTGGCGATGATGGGGTCGTCCGAGGTGTACACCATCACCTGAAAGCCTTCGGCGACCAGCGTCTTCGCGGCGGCGATGGTCTCGATCACGTTCGGATACAGCGATTGCGGGTCGCCCAGCACTTCCAGTTTGACCAGGCTGTGGCCGTCCAGCAGTTCGCGCGCAAGGCGCAGGGTGCGTACCGCGTCCTCGGCGGTGTAGCAGCCGGCGGTGTTGGGCAGCAGCGTGTATTTCGACGGCGGCAGTATCTCCAGCAGGCTGGGCTCGTTCGGGTTCTGGCCGATGTTGCTGCGACGAATCGCGATCGTGATGATCTCCGCACCGCTGGCCTCAATGGCCGCCTTGGTTTCGGCGAAGTCCTTGTATTTGCCCGTGCCGACCAACAGGCGGGAAGAATAGCTCTTGCCTGCGATGATTAATTTGTCGCTCATAAATAATTTGCTCCAGTGAATTTTCTAGCCGCCGCCTACCGCGACAACGATTTCCAGCTTGTCGCCATCGGCCAGTTGCTGGATCGTAAAATTGCTGCGCGGCACAATCTCGCCGTTGCGTTCCAGGGCAATGCGTTTGCCGGTCAATCCCATTTCTTCAATCAGGTTGGAGACGTTAATGGGTTGCTGGAATTGGCGCGTTGCGCCGTTGATGATGATGGTGATCACTTTGCCTATGTTGCCCGTGTTAGAATGCCCGGCGCATTCTACACGCGGGTGTAGTTCAATGGTAGAACGGCAGCTTCCCAAGCTGCATACGACGGTTCGATCCCGTTCACCCGCTCCATTCCCTTCTCCCGTACTTCCCTCGAATAATTGCCAGTTCAACCGAACTGATATTTTCCACAGTCACTGTTTTTGATTTAAATCAAATTGCATTACCTGAATATTTCCTAGTATCCATACCGTCCAGACACTGTCATCCCGATGGTTTTAGTGGGGTATGGAGTGGACGGAACTACTTTTGGCTTTACTTGTCGTCGAAGCACTGCGACAATTTGCCGCGCTGTAGGAATGTGCAACAAAGGGTGCGTCAAGCACGACAGAATTTTTGCTGGAGTGCTGGGCGCATTGGTTTTTTTAACTTTGCTCTGGGGAGGAGACTACTGTGGAAGCTAATCAAGCGACACCAGTAAAGTACGACATGGAGGTAGTGCGCTGGTTTACCATCGCCGCCGCCATTTATGCAGTGGTTGGTACGCTCATCGGTGTGTATATTGCATCTGAACTGGCGTTTCCGTTCTTGAACTTTGACCTTGAATACATCACGTTCGGCCGTTTGCGTCCGTTGCATACCAATGCGGTGATTTTTGCGTTTGGTGGTTGTGTGCTGATGGCGACAGGCTTCTACATAGTGCAGCGCACTTGTGCGACTAAGCTGTGGAGCAATGCTTTGGCATGGTTTACCTTCTGGGGCTGGAATCTGATTATCGTGCTGGCTGTGATCACTCTGCCGTTGGGTATTACTGAAGGCAAAGAGTATGCAGAGTTGGCATGGCCGATCGATATTCTGATCGCGGTGGTCTGGCTGTCGTATGGTTTCAACTACATCATGACGATCGGGATACGCAAGACATCGCACATCTACGTGTCGAACTGGTTCACCATGGGCATGATCGTCATGATCACCTATCTGCACGTGGTCAACAGCATGGCTATCCCGGTCAGTCTGACCAACTCCTACTCCATCTACTCTGGCGTGCAAGACGCGATGATCCAGTGGTGGTGGGGCCACAATGCGGTGGGTTTCTACCTGACTGGCGGCTTCCTGGGCATCATGTATTACTTCGTGCCTAAGCAAGCTGGTCGTCCGGTGTTCTCCTATCGTCTGTCTGTGTTGCACTTCTGGGCGTTGACCTTCGGCTACGTTTGGCTGGGCGCGCACCACTTGCAATACACTGCATTGCCTGACTGGACCGGCTCCTTGGGCGCCGCTGTCTCTCTGGCGATGATCATCCCGTCTTGGGGCGGTGCGATGAACGGCATGATGACCTTGTCCGGCGCATGGGACAAGTTGCGTACCGACTACATCCTGCGTTTCCTCGTGGTGTCCTTGGCGTTCTACGCGATGTCCACCTTCGAAGGTCCGGTGATGTCCATCAAGACTGTTAACGCCTTGTCTCATTACACCGACTGGACCGTGGGTCACGTGCACTCTGGTGCTTTGGGCTGGATGGCGATGGTTGCCTACGGCGCGATGTACCACATGATCAAGAAGCTGTGGGGCGTTGAAAAGATGTACTCCGAGAGCTTGGTGAACGTGCACTTCTGGCTGGCAACAATCGGTACGGTGGTTTACGTCGTGGCGATGTGGGTCTCCGGAATTATGCAGGGTCTGATGTGGCGTGATTATGATGAATACGGCACGCTGACCTATACCTTTGTTGAATCTGTGTCTGCTATGCATCCGTATTACGCGATGCGTGCGGTTGGCGGTCTGATTTTCAACATCGGTGCCTGGATTGCTCTGTTTAACATCGTGATGACCGTACGCACAGCCAGTGCTGTGCGCGGTACGAACGCTGTTCCAGCTAATGCATAAGGAGTAAAAAATGTCTGATCACGACAAAATCTATTCGACCAAATTTCAGGACAAGATTGAACGCAGCACGCTCCTGATGTTTGTTTTGACCGCGATCGCTGTGGCGATTGGCGGTATCGTGGAGATCGTGCCGCTGTTCTATCTGCCTAATACGGCGATGAGCAGTGCGGACGGTACCTACAACCATACGCAACATAAGGACACCAACGGCAACGTGATTTCGATGGACAAGATCATCTGGAATCCGGCTACTTCCCAGCATAAAACGCTGGCGGATTGGCAGCCAGGTGATGGCGTGCGTCCTTACACTGCGTTGGAAACGGCTGGGCGTGCAGTGTTCATCCGCGAAGGCTGCTTCCTGTGCCATTCGCAGATGATCCGTCCGTTCCGTGACGAGAAAGACCGTTATGGTCACTACTCCATCGCGGAAGAGTCCATGTACGACCACACATATCAGTGGGGTTCCAAGCGTACTGGTCCGGATCTGGCTCGCCTTGGCGGCAAGTACTCGGATGAATGGCATCGCCGTCACCTGCGTTATCCGCGCGAAGTGGTGCCTGAGTCTGTAATGCCCAATTACTTCTGGCTGGAAAACAAGCCGGTGAACGTGGCAGAGACAGTGCAAACGCTGAAAGTAATGACCATGATGCCGTTTAACCCTGTGCCGAAGAATATCTACACCGAGGAATACATCGCTGGTGCAGCTGCGCAGTTGGAAGGCAAAACCGATATGGACGCGTTGATCACCTACCTGCAAGGGCTTGGCAATCACGTCAAGTTCGAAGAAGGCGTGAATTACCGTGACTAAACTGCTGGGATACCTTGGCATGGATGTGCAATCCATGACCACGAACGATTGGCTGGGTGTGTTTTTCGTCCTGGTCGCCGCGTCCGGTATGGTGGCAGTTTATGTCATGGTATTCCGACCGTCCAACAAGGAAAAATTCGAAGCCCAGAGCCGAATGGCTCTGGACGACGAAGAGCCTAACAAATTGGGAGAAAAAAGATGAGTGACAAACACGATGTAGGTGGCGTGACGACGACTGGTCACGTCTGGGACGACGACTTGGGGGATTTGACCAATCAACCCCCGAAGTGGTGGATGCTGGGGCTGACGGCCAGTGCGATTTGGGTGGTGGTGTATTTTGTTTTCTACCCTTCAATTCCTGTTTCGACAGCTGGCGGCTTCTTTAAAGGCGTTGGTGGATGGACTGCCATCAGTGAAATGGAAGCCGACAAGAGCGTTGTGGACGAAGTGCGCAGCAAGTATGAAAACAAGCTGAAAGACATGACTCCGGCAGCTATTCTGGCTGACAGCGAACTGACTGAATACGTCACACGCTCCGGCAAGGTGCTGTTCGGCGATAACTGCGCAGCCTGCCACGGTCAAAACGGCAAGGGTACGCACGACAAGCAAGGTCTGTTCGCTCCTATCCTGAACGACGATGACTGGTTGTACGGTGGCAAGATCGGCGATATTTATACCACTGTCACTGGTGGTCGCCAGGGCATGATGATGGCACATAAAGACATGCTGTCCGATGCCGAAATCGACACCTTGGCAAATGCAGTTGCCGCCGGTAAGCCGACCTCCACTCCGCTGTTTGCAGAAAAGGGTTGTACTGCTTGCCACGGTGCGGATGGCAAAGGCATGCAAGCGATGGGCTCTGCCAATCTGACCGACAGTGTGTGGCGTTTTGATAGTTCGGTTGATGGCATCAAGTACACCATCAAATACGGTGTGAATGCAGGCATTCCTGAAACTCGTGTGGCTGTGATGCCGGCTTTCCAAGGTGGTAAGCTGTCTGATGCTGAGCTTAAGAAGCTTGCGGTTTATGTGTACAAGTTCGGTGGCGGTCAGCCTGACGCACCGGCAGTTGCCGCAGCTCCAGCAGCTAAGTAATCCTGTCTCATTGTCTGCGCGGGAGCAATCCCGCCAGACCATACTAAAAGGAGAGATCGAGATGAATCATGATGCGGTTTTCTATGGTGTGGTTATCTGTGTCGCTGGAGCAGCTGCGGTAGTGGGCTGGCTGTTCTATGTGGCGTACCGGAATGCGACCAAGGATCAAAGCAAGCAGTAAGTTTTCGGTTACTGGGAAAGGGAGGAGAGCTATACTCTCCTCCCTTTTTCATATGGGGTAGGGTGTTTTTGAATCTGCTCTTTAAGTTATTGCGAGAACCGATTCAGAAGCATTTTTGCTGCCGGCATTTGCGGCAGGATAAACAATTAGAAAGACATAAAACTCAAGGAGAGCGAGCGTGAATGACGAAGTAGAAAAGAAGGAGATGGGCACCGTCACGACCATTTATCACGAGTTCGAGACGTGGACGGTCAACAAGGGTGAAAAGACCATTCATGCCAAACGTATGCCGGGTTTCTTTCGCACGTTCAAAACCTATGCGCAACTAAGTCTCTGGCTTCCATTCTTCCTGCTTCCTTATCTGCGCTGGAACGACAAGCAGGCCATCCTGTTCGATATCCAGAACCGCCAGTTCCACTTTTTCAATTTAACCGTGCTGCCGCAAGACATCTGGATGCTGTCGCTGGTGCTGCTGGTGGCGGCGATGACGCTGTTCGCGGTAACGTCCGTGGCTTCGCGTGTGTGGTGTGGTTACTTCTGCTTCCAGACTGCGTGGACTGACTGGTTTACATGGCTGGAGGACAAGATCGAAGGCAACCCTCTTGCCCGGCGCAAGCTGGACGAAGCGCCATGGAGTTGGGACAAGATCAAAAAGAAGGTGCTTAAGCACGCGATCTGGATGCTGATTGCATTGTTCACGGGCATCAGTTTTTCCATCTGGTTTGTGGATGCATTTGCTTACTGGAACGATCTGATTCACTTCAACCTGCCCATGGTTGGCTCGGTCGTGATCATCATGTTTTTCTTTGGCACCTACATTCTTGCCGGTTTTTTGCGTGAGCAGACCTGTTTCTGGCTTTGCCCTTATGCGCGTATCCAGGGCGTCATGGGTGACTCACAGACCATCTTGCCGACCTATGATTACACCCGCGGCGAGCCTCGAGGCAAGCTGCGTCGTGGCGGAGAAACTGTCGCTCCGCAGGGTGACTGTATCGATTGCTTCCAATGTGTGCAGGTCTGCCCGACAGGTGTGGATATTCGCGAAGGACAGCAACTGGGCTGTATTACGTGCGGGCTGTGTCTGGATGCATGTGATGCCATCATGGACAAGGTGGGCAAACCGCGCGGTCTGATTCGCTACGCATCGCTGGATGAGTTATCTGGCAAGCCAGCCAGAAAGATTTATCAGCATCCCCGCACACTTGCCTATATCGGCATCATCTTCCTTGCGCTGTCCGGTATCGTCTACGGCCTGACTCACTTGGGTTCAATGACGCTGAGAGTCATTCCCGAGCGTCAGCCGATGTTTGTCAGCATGAGCGACGGTTCGATTCAGAACAAGTACGATTTCAAAGTGGTCAACAAGACCGACAAGGATATCCATGTGAAGGTCACCACTGAGGGGGGGGTAGAAGGGCAAGTGATCATTGGTGCCGAAAATTTCCCGTTGACACACCATGGTCGCGGCACTTCTTTCACCATCTTTGTCAAAGCCCCTGGTGCGAATATCAAGCAAGAGGTGACACCGATCCTATTCCGGGTGGAAGGGGTTGAAGACCCTGCCGTATCCGCCGAGTACAGCAGTAAATTCAATGCTCCAAAACGTTAAAAGGTGAAGCGAATGATTTCACAGAGTCATAAATCAGGTATACGCAATCCGTGGTTGTTGGGTGTGGTGGCGTTGATCGTGTTGGTGCTGGGTGTGAACAGCACATTCATTTGGTTTGCCACGCATAACAAATCCGCTCTGGTGGATCGCGAGTACAAGACCAAGGATCGCAAAACCGGCGATCAAGTGTTGAGCGAACTTGGGGCACAACAAGCGCTGGCTTGGCAGACCACCATCAAGAAGCCGAAAGCCATCGTGCTGAATGCGCCGACCATGTATGAGATCAGCATCGCTGACAGTTCGGGCAAGCCGGTGAGCGGAACGATGGAGGTCGAAGCCTACCGTGCGGCAGATGCCAGCAAGGACTTCACCACGGCTTTCAAAGAGGTTGCCACCGGCAGCTATCAGGGTTACATCACATTCCCATTGAAGGGTTATTGGGAATTGCACATCCACATCAAGCGCGGAACAGAAGAGTTTACGGTGAATACTGAACGCTTCAAGGTCGCAGAAGCTTCATAAAAGCAGCATGCAGCAATGACGCAAGCAAGTACCCTCGCAACCGGAAGCTGTTTTCACTGTGGCTTGCCTGTCCCGGTTGATGTGCATTTTCATGTCAGGCTGGATCAACAGGAACGCACTTTCTGCTGTTTCGGCTGCCAATCGGTATGCAAAGCCATCTATGAGTCGGGTTTGCAGGGCTACTACCAGCGCACGCCGGAGGGCGTGCTGCTTGGACCGCCGCCCGAGCCTCCCAAAGACGTCGAGATCTATGACTTCGACGAGGTGCAGCAGGAATTCACCACCTGTTCCGGTGATGTTCGATCCATTCATCTGCTGGTCGAAGGCATTCACTGTGCGGCCTGTGTCTGGCTGATCGAGCGTGGATTGCAACGCGTGCCGGGGGTGCAGTCCGCCGAGGTCAATCTGGCAGGCAAGCGCCTGCATCTGCGCTGGGATAACAGCAAAAGCAAACTGTCCGACCTGATTCGTGCGCTAGCACGCATCGGCTATTCTGCCGTGCCTTACGATCCGGAGAGCGCGGAAGGGGCAATCAAAAAGACCAATCGCGCCATGTTGTTCCGCCTGTTCTTCGCCGGCTTCGCCATGATGAACATGATGTGGATCGCCATTGCGCTCTACAGCGGCGCTGATCAGGACGAGTTTCGCGGTTTCTTTCACTGGATGGGGCTGCTGCTGGCAACCCCGACTTTGCTCTATTCCGGTTATCCGTTCTTTCGCGGTGCGGCGGGCGGCTTGCGCGCCGGGCACCTCACCATGGACCTGCCCATCGCGCTGGGCTTGAGCGTCACTTATGCCTATTCGCTGTATGTGACGCTAACCAACAACCAGCACGGCGAAGTGTATTTCGATACCGTCACCAACCTGACTTTCGTGATTCTGATCGGGCGTTATCTGGAGGGCATGTTCCGCCATCAGGCGGTGTCTGCCACCAAGCGGCTGATGGAGTTGCAACCGCGCGTGGCACTGGTAATGCGCGACGGGCAGGAGCAGATGACCCCGATACGCGGGGTGAAGCCGGGCGACCATGTGCTGATCAAGCCAGGCTACACCGTTCCGGTGGACGGGGTGGTGCTGGAAGGGCACAGCACGGTGGACGAATCCATGTTGAGCGGCGAGTCGGCTCCAGTAAGCAAAAGCGTGGGAGCAACGGTGTCGGCGGGTACGGTGAATAGCAGCGGTGCGTTGCTGGTCGAGGTGCGCGCGCAATTGCAGGACACCACGCTGTCGAAGATCATCCGGCTGGTGGAGGAAGCGCAGTCATCCAAAGCGCCTATCCAGCGCCTGGCCGATACCATCGTGCCCTTGGTTCGTGCTGGTCACGCTGCTGTGCGCCACACTCACCTTCTTTATCTGGAACAGCCACGACTTCGAACTCGCGCTGATGGCGGCGACCTCGGTGCTGATCATCACCTGCCCCTGTGCGCTGGGTATGGCGACGCCGATGTCGATCGCCGTTGCCTCGGGGCTGGGGGCCAAGTACGGCATTTTGGTCAAGAACGGACTGGTGCTGGAAACGCTGTCCAAGGTCACGCATTTCGTGTTCGACAAGACCGGCACACTGACCGAAGGCAAGATGAGTGTGGGGCAGGTACAGTTTGCATCAGGCGTGAATGAGCAGGAGATGCTGCGCTATGCCGCTGCGGTCGAGCGCTACAGCGAACACAGCGTGGCGCATGCCATCGTGTCTTATGCGGACGAGCAGCAACAACCCTATCGCGACCTGGTGGTGACCGGTTTTCATGCCACGGCGGGCTTGGGGGTCGCAGCGGTGGCTGCCGGACAGCCCGTGCTGCTGGGCAGTGCGAACTGGCTGGTGCAGTCCGGCATTATGCTGGATGTCGCGCTGCAGGCGCGGGCACACGAGATGGAAGCACAGGCGATGAGCTGCGTGTATATGGCACAGGGCGGCAAGCATGTGGCGATCATCGCGCTGGCCGACCGCCTGCGCAGTGATGCGCAGCATTTGGTGAACGAACTGCGCGAGGCGGGCATTGTCCTGACTTTGCTGAGCGGTGACCGCCGACCCGTGGCCGAGGCGATTGCGCGACAACTGGGCGGTATGGAAGTGATCGCCGAAGTGTTGCCGCAGGACAAGGATCAGGTCATCCAGAAATTGCAGCAGGACGGTGCGGTGGTGGCGATGGTGGGCGACGGCGTGAACGATGCACCGGCGTTGATCCGTGCCGATGTCGGCATCGCGCTGGGTTCGGGCACGGATGTGTCGGTGGAAAGTGCCGACATCGTGCTGATGCACAACGAGCTGAGCAAGGTGTTGCAGGCTACGCAGCTGTCGCGCCGTACTCTGCGCACGATCAAGCAAAACATCGGCCTGTCCTTCGTGTATAACCTCATCATGGTGCCGCTGGCCATGATGGCCAAGGTCAGTCCGCTGGTGGCGGCGATCACTATGCCGATCAGTTCGCTGGTCGTGATCGGGAATGCAGCGCGTATCCGTACCTTATTCAAAAATGAAGTTTCAGTGCAGGCTAACGCCAGTCTCATCGGCGTTAAGCACAATGACCGTAACTAAAAGTGAGATAGAACGATGGATGTGATCTACAGTTTGATTCCGGGCATGATGTTCTTCGGTGTGTTATTCGTGATCGTACTGATCTTTGCCGTGAAGAAGGGGCAGTACGAGGATATGGAAGGCAGTGGTAACCGTATCCTGATGGACGATGACGAGGACTTGATGCCGCATGCGACCAAGCGGCCGGATGCGGACAACAAGAAAACTACTGAGTAACGACTTCGCCGTTGGCCAGTAACGGCTTTACCAGCTTGTCGAATTCCGTGGGCGAGACATATTGCAATAGCGGCTTTTCCGAGCCGCCCAAGGTGATGTCCAAGCCGTTTTGCGGATACAGCCAATGGACCGCGCCACTCTTGGTCTCCTTGATGACTTGTTCAGGCTTGCCAAAGCGTTTGAGGAACAATGACTCCTCGACGCGTACCCCGGGTATGTAGGTCAAGCTGCTGATCGGCAGGCTGCGCAAGCGCGCCACGTCGTCCGGTGTCAACGTGATCTTCTTGCCGCTGCCGGTGGCGCTCATGCGCAACCCGCGTTCATACATGTCGTGCAATTCCGCATCCGGGACGCCCACCGTCAGCACCACTCTGGAACGCAACCCAGCCAGATCGACCTGTTCAAAAAACACTTCGGCACCTAATTGACCGCTGGGGGATTTGAACAGGCTGGGTTCGGCTATTTCCTTGAAACGCTGTTCGGCATCGACGGTTGTGGATGCCCCGACGGTCAAGCTGAACACGCGCACTGAATTGGGCGTCGGGTGTTCGATGTGCCAGGGGAAGTCGTCTTTTTCGGGGCGGTTGCCGGGGATGAGAAACGCGCCGAGCAGCAGGACGACGGAAGTAATGCCGACGCCCCAATAGATTTTGCTTTCAGTAGTCATGTGTCCGTACGTGTAAGAGGTTAAGAAGCCGTTGCGGGAAGCAGTGTCGCATGACCTCTGGGTAATTTGCTGTGACGCGCCTGATACATGGAGTCATTGCCCATCACGATGAGTACCAGCAGCGCCACCATGAACGGCAGCATTCCCACGCCGCCCAGCAGGGCGATGGTGGCGATCTTCGACCAGCCCATCATTTTCGAGAGCCAGAGGCCGCCGCCCACCACGACGCAGGTGGTAGTTAGCAGCCACATAAAATGCTTGTTGCGCTTGTCGGCGACCACCCAGTGTGCCTTCACGAAGATGGTCTCATCGCCGGCGGCGATTTGCCTGGCTTTGATCAGGATGTATCCGGTGATGATGAACGAAGTGACCGGCACTATCAGCACCATCAGCGGAAAGGTGCTGAACACACCGAAGGTCGAGGCGAACACCAGAATATGGTTGAACACCAGATTGATGAGGAATAGCTCGTGCGGCCATTTGGCGCGGGTAATCTCATCCTGCATGGCTGTGTATGGTTGTGTCATATTTCCCCCTGAGGTTAATCATTCGAACGCGGAGCGCAGCATACCCATTCCCGGACGATTATGGAACGGGACAAGTCGCCGCATCAGGATTTCCCGACCAGCACTCGCAGACGTGCCAGGTCCAAAAGTTCAACCGAGCGCGCTTTGACCTGAATCAGGCCGTCCCCCTGAAAATGCGAAAAGGCGCGGCTGATGGTTTCCAGCTTGAGTCCGAGGTAACTGCCGATCTCCAGCCGCGACATGCGCAGCTTCAGATGGGTGGCGGACATCCCGTGCGCGGCGTTGCGCTGCGACAGGTTGAGCAGGAAAGCGGCGAGACGTTCCTCGGCGCGCATCGAGCCGAGCAAAAGCATGATGCCCTGGTCGCGCACGATCTCGCGGCTCATGATCTTGTGCAGGTGTCGTTGCAGGCTGGGAATGTCGCGGCTTAATTCTTCCAGTTTGGCGAATGGCAACTCGCAGACTTCGCTGGGTTCCATCGCCAGCGCCTCGCAGGTGTGGAAGTCGGTACAGATGGCATCCAGTCCTATGATCTCGCCCGGCATCAGGAAACCGGTCACTTGCTCGCGCCCGTCCTCGTGCAATACGCGGGTCTTGAACGAGCCGCCGTGGATGGCGTGCAGGGATTTGAAGCGGTCGCCGGTGCGATACAGGTAGTCGCCAGTGGCATAGGTGCGCTTGTTGTTGCTCAGGTCTTCCAGTCGCTTCATCTCGCTGTCGGAAAGATCGACCGGCAGACAAAGTTCTCGCAGATTGCAATTGGAGCAGGCGACTTTTAGTTGTGTTGAAATGGATGGAGGCACTGGTTTTAGCTCAAGGTCGCACATGGCGGCAGGTTATAATTCCAAGTACATTTTGACATATATCAAGACGAACATGCAGCTAACTGGCATAGTTTAAAACCTTGAGAGGGGGGCGGATATGAATGAGGCAGTGAATCAACTGGTGGTGGATCTGGAGCTGATACGCAGGCTGGACAAGAATGGCCCGCGCTACACGTCCTATCCCACGGCAGACCGTTTTGTGGAGGCGTTCAACGCCGAAAGTTACAGCCAGTGGGTGGCCAAGCGCGAGATCGGCGGAGTCAGCCGTCCATTGTCGTTGTATATCCACATCCCTTTCTGCAATACCTTGTGTTTCTATTGTGCCTGCAACAAGGTCATCACCAAGGATCGCGGCAAATCCGCCGAATATGTGCGCTACCTCATCAAAGAGATGGAGATGCAAGCCAAGCTGCTGGGGCCGAACCAGGTCGTGGAGCAGTTGCACTTCGGCGGCGGTACGCCCACTTTCTTGAGCGACGACGAGATTCGCGCAGTGATGGCGGCGATACGCCGGAACTTCAAGCTGGTTGACGACGGCGAATATTCCATCGAGATCGATCCGCGCAAAGTCAGCGACGAGACCATCGCCCTGCTCGGTTCGACCGGTTTCAACCGCATCAGCGTCGGGGTGCAGGATTTTGACGCCGAAGTGCAGCGCGCGGTGAATCGCATCCAGAGCGAGGAAGAAACCATGCGCGTCATCAACGCGGCGCGCGCCAACGGTTTCAAGTCGGTGAGTATCGACCTGATCTACGGCTTGCCCAAGCAAACGCTGGAAGGCTTCGGCAGGACACTGGACAAAGTCATCGCGGCCAATCCGGATCGCCTGTCCATCTACAACTACGCGCACATGCCGACCATCTTCAAGCCGCAGCGGCGCATCCATGAAGAGGATATGCCCGCACCGCAAGTGAAGCTGGACATTCTCAGCATGGCCGTGAACAAGCTGAGTGCAGCAGGCTATGTGTATATCGGTATGGATCACTTCGCCAAGCCGGAAGACGAGTTGGCGGTGGCGCAGCGCCAGGGCCGTTTGCACCGCAACTTCCAGGGTTATTCCACCCATTCCGATTGCGATCTGGTCGCGCTCGGTGTGAGTGCCATCGGCAAGATCGGCCCGACCTACAGCCAGAACTATCGCGGTCTGGAAGACTATTACGATGCGCTCGACCGCGACCAGTTGCCCATCATGCGCGGGCTGGAGTTGAATGCCGATGACCTGGTGCGTCGCGCCATCATCCAGGCGTTGATGTGCCACTTCGAGATTTCCAAAGAATCGTTCAACATCGCCTACCTGATCGACTTCGACCAATACTTCGCCACCGAGATGAAGGAATTGGCCGAGTATGAGAAAGAAGGCTTGTTGGAACTCTCTCCGCAATGGATAGGCGTCACCCCCAAGGGGCGCATGCTCATCCGTAATATCTGCATGGTATTCGACAAATATCTGCGCACCCGGCAAGAACATGCGCGCTATTCCAAGGTAATATAGAGCCTGAAAAACTGGCTGATCGATCAGTGAAGTGCGATCGCACGCAGTTCCACGGAGGAGACCCCTGAATTTCTGGGGAGCACATGACAAAAAAAGTAGATGATTTTCGCCTGAAGTTCGGCAAACACGAGTTGGTCCCCATCATGATCGGCGGCATGGGAGTGGACATTTCCACTGCCGATCTGGCTCTGGAGGCTGCCCGCTTGGGCGGTGTCGGCCATATTTCCGATGCGATGCTGCCGACCGTAAGTGATCGCCGCTACGACACCGGTTTCGTCAAAGAGAAGCTGCAGCAATACAAATACAACATCGACAATTCCGACAAGTCGGCAGTCAAGTTCGATCTCGGCCACATCGCCGAATCCACCCGCTTGCATGTCAGCAAGACCATGGAAGCGCAAGCGCGGCTCCGGCATGATCTTCATCAACATCATGGAAAAACTCACCATGAATTCGCCGCGCGACACCTTGCGCGTGCGTTTGCATGAAGCGTTGTCGGCGGGCATCGACGGCATCACGCTGGCAGCCGGGTTGCATCTGGGGTCGTTCGCCCTGATGGAAGATCATCCGCGTTTCCGCGATGCCAAGCTGGGCATCATCGTCTCCTCGTTGCGTGCGCTGCAATTGTTCCTGCGCAAGAACGTCAAGACCGGCCGCCTGCCCGATTACGTGGTGGTGGAAGGCCCGTTGGCCGGCGGACACTTGGGCTTCGGTATGGATTGGGCGCAATATGACCTGCGCACGATCACCAATGAAATCCATCAATACCTGCGCGACGAGAAACTCGATATTCCGGTGATCCCCGCCGGCGGGATCTTCACCGGCAGCGATGCGACCGCTTTTCTGGAAGAAGGCGCGGCAGCCGTGCAAGTGGCGACACGCTTCACGGTCAGCAAGGAATGCGGATTGCCGCCCGATGTGCAGCAGGAGTACTTCAGGGCCAGCGAGAGTGACATCGAGGTGAACGGTACGTCACCCACCGGCTACCCGATGCGCATGTTGAAAAACAGTCCGTCCACCGGTTCCGGCATACGTCCGGGTTGCGAGTCTTACGGCTATCTGCTGGACGCCAATGGCCGCTGCGATTACATCGAGGCATACAACCGCGAAGTGGCGGCACATCCGGGTGAAAAGAAGATCGCGGTGTACGACAAGACCTGTCTGTGTACCCATATGCGCAACTTCAAGTGCTGGACTTGCGGACAGCTCACTTATCGTTTGAAGGACACCACGCGCAAGCTGGCGGATGGCTCTTATCAGTCGTTGAGCGCCGAGCATGTGTTCAAAGACTACCAGTTCAGCACCGACAACAAGATCGCCCTGCCGGAGTAAGCGGGGCTAGTCCGCTCTGCCGCAGTGGCAGACGGTGCAGGACGGATCTCTGGCGAGTCGCAACGTGCGCAGCTCCATATTCAATGCGTTGATCGTCAGCAGTCTCCCGCACAGCGTCGAACCGGCTCCCGTCAGCAACTTCAAAGTCTCGGCCGCCTGCAAGCTGCCGACGATCCCTACCAGTGGTGCGAAGATGCCCAGCACCGCGCAGCGGGTCTCCTCGCTTTCCAGCTGTTCCGGATACAGACACTGGTAACATGGAGTGTCCTCGCGGCGAAAATCAAACACGCTGACTTGCCCGTCGAAGCGCGTGGCGGCACCGGATACCAGCGGCTTGCGCAATTTCAGGCAAACGCGGTTGAGCGCATAGCGCGTGGGGAAATTGTCGCTGCAATCCAGCACCACATCGGCCTCTGCGACGAGTTGGGCCAGGCGCGCCTCATCCGCGCGTTCCTGCAACGCGATGACCTTCACTTCCGGGTTGATGTCGGACAGGGTTGCCTGCGCCGAGACGACTTTGGCGGTGCCGATGGCGGAGGTGCGATGCGCGATCTGGCGCTGCAGATTGGTGAGGTCGACGGTGTCGTCGTCGCACAGGGTGAGCGTGCCGATGCCGCTGGCGGCGAGGAACAGCGCAACGGGAGAACCCAGGCCGCCGGCACCGATGATGAGTGCCTTTGTGTCGAGTAACTTCTGCTGTCCTTCGATGCCGATCTCCGGCAACAGGATGTGGCGGCTGTAACGCAGCAGCTGGTTATCGTTCATGCCGCATCATTTTGATTCGCGCTGATCCTTCGGCGTGTCGTCATGGTCGCCGTGCGCATGATGCTCGTAGGCTTTGACGAAAACTTCCTGGGCGTTGTTCTTGGTGCGCGGCTCGGGCGTTTTCAGATTGTGGTATTGCACATCCTCGCAATAATGGATCAGCGTCCACTTCATCTTGTCGAGCAGGCTGTATTGGAGGCTGAAACCTTCCTTGGTGAGCGCCTTTTTCAAGCCTTCCGGCGAATAATGCTCGACGCTGTAGCGAATCCGCAGGCTATTGGGCAAGTGGCCTTTTTCTACATGGAAGTCGCTCAGGCCGCTGAGCAGCTCATAAGCCTGCTCGAGTTGGTTCGCGGGCTCATCGCCGAAAACCAGCAGACGCTCCTTCTGTAGCTCGAACGGATTCATCGCTTATTTTCCCCGCAAGATGCTCATGCCCTTGAGCAGGTTCAGTGCCTGATTCAACTGGTAATCGTTTTTCGCGCCGAACTCGGCGATCTCCGGCTTGTTGCCATCGTTCTCTTTACCTTTGGGCGATGTTTTGCCGGTGGGCTTGACCGGTTCGCTCTTGTCTTCCGGCTGGCGATCATTGCTCAAGTGCTTCTCCAGATCGACTTCGCGCAGGCGGAAAGCGCTGTTCAAGACCGGCGGTCGCCGGATCTTCCACCACGATGTCGGGCACGATGCCTTTGGCCTGGATGGAGCGCCCGCTCGGCGTGTAGTAGCGCGCGGTGGTGAGCTTGATCGCGGTGTTGTTGCCCAGCGGCAGGATGGTTTGCACCGATCCCTTGCCGAAGGTCTGGGTACCCATGATGACGGCGCGTTTGTGATCCTGCAGCGCACCCGCGACGATCTCGGAGGCGGAGGCGGAGCCGCCATTCACCAGCACCACCAACGGCACGTTCTTGAATTCGTCGGGCAGGTCTTTCAGGTAATCGTCCTTGCTACTGCCGCGCAGGTAGAAATCCTGATTGGCGAGGAGGCGCATCTTGGCATCTTCGGTGCGGCCTTCGGTATAGACCACCAGCGCATCCTTCGGCAGGAATGCCGCCGATACACCGACCGCCCCGGTCAGCAGACCACCCGGGTCGTTGCGCAGGTCGAGCACCAAGCCCTGCAGCGGGCCGTTGTTCTGCTTTTTCAGATTTTCCAGCGCGGTGGCCAGGTTCTCGCCAGTGTGCTCCTGGAACTGGGTGATGCGCACGAAACCGTATCCCGGGTCGACCAGCTTGGACTTTACGCTCTGCACCTTGATGACAGCGCGCGTCACGCTGATCTGCAATGGTTTCATTTCGTTCTTGCGCACGATGGTGAGCAGGATGCTGCTGCCCGGCTTGCCGCGCATGCGCTTCACCGCGTCGTTCAGGGTGAGCCCCTTCACCAGCGTGTCGTCAAGCTTGATGATGAGGTCGCCGCTCTTGATTCCGGCTTTGAAGGCGGGTGTGTCTTCGATCGGCGAGATGACCTTGACCAGGCCGTCTTCCATGCCGACTTCGATGCCCAATCCGCCGAACTCGCCCTGCGTGCCGACTTGCAGTTCCTTGAAGCCTTCCGCATCCAGATAGGCGGAGTGCGGATCGAGTCCGCTCAGCATGCCGTTGATGGCCTCGGTGATCAGCTTCTTGTCGCTCACCGGTTCCACGTAGTCGCTCTTGATGCGTCCGAACACTTCGGTGAAAGCGCGCAGCTCTTCGACGGGCAGCGGCAGTGGCGTGTCTTTGTCCGCCATTGCGGAAAAATGCAGGCTGATCAGGATGCCCGCGACCAGACCGATAGCGATCAGACCATATTCCTTGATGCGACGACTCATTTGATTTTCCTTATCGATGCTTGACCCACTTGCCGGGATCGAAGGGTTTACCTTCAAAACGCAGTTCGAAGTATAAACCGGAATCTTCATTACCGCCGCTGTTGCCCACGGCGGCTACCGTGTCACCGCCACGCAGCGTATCGCCCGCCTGCTTGTACAGCGTCTCGTTGTTGCCATACAGGCTCAGGTAGCCCTGGCCGTGGTCGATGATGAGCAGATTGCCGAAGCCGCGCAGCCAGTCGGCATAAACCACGCGCCCGGCAGCCACCGCCTTCACCGGCTGGTTGGCGGGGGCGCGCAGGAACCAGCCGGTCCACGCCAGCGTGCTTTCGGGGCGGCGCGAGCCGAAACGGTTGGCGAGCTTGCCTTTGACCGGCATGGCCAATTTGCCCTTGAGCGATGGGAACGGGACGCTGCCCGTGCCGGGCAGCAGGTGTGCCAGTTTCTCCACCAATTGCGACAGATGGTTCTCGTTGCGCTGCAGGCGGCCGATCTCGCGTCGTTGCTGTTTGAGTTGCAGCGCGATCTTGCCCAGCATGTGCTGGCGCGCGCGTTTGTCACGTTCCAGTTGCTGCAACCCTTTGCGCTCTTCCGCTTGCAGTGCGGCAATTTCTTCGCTCTTGGCGCGTGCCTGTGCGGTCACGGCCTGCAGTTTGGCAAGGCCGCTGCGCAAAGATTTCAGCGTGGCGGCGCGGCTGCGGGCGATGTATTCGTAATAGCGCAGGTCGCGCGCGACCTGGTTGGGATCGTCGTTGTTGAGCAGCAGCTTGAGATAGTCCTGGTCGCCGCCATCGAGGTATTGCTGGTAGAGCAGCCGTCCCAGCTGCGCCTGTTGTCCCTGCATCTCCGTTTGCAGAGCGCCAGCGCGTTGCTGCAACGCCTGCAGTTCTTTGTTTGCGGCGCGTTGTTGTTGGGCGAGCAGTTCGAGCGCGCGGTTGCTGTCGCTGATGGCGCGCTCGGATTCGCGCAGCGCATCGGCCGCCTCGGATTTTGATTCGTTGGTCTTGTCGAAATCCTGTTGCAGCGCGGCGATGCGCTTGCGCAGTTTTTCCAGGTCATTCTGCTGCGAGGCGCAGGCGCTACCTGTGAAAAAGAGTAACGCCAGTAATGCCGAACGCAGGTGAGTCGTCACAGAATACGGATAAGCGACTTGCCGGTCATCTCCGGCGGTTGCGGCAAGCCCATCATCGCCAGCAACGTCGGGGCGACATCCTGCAGCGCGCCCGCGCCGGTTTGGGCGATCTCGGCCTTGCGACCGATATAGAGGAAGGGCACGAGGTTCAGCGTGTGCGCGGTATGCGCCTGATGCGTGATGCGATCCAGCATCTGTTCCGCGTTGCCGTGGTCGGCGGTGATCAGCACTTCGCCGCCGCATTCCAGCATCGCCTGCACCACGCGCCCGATGCAGATGTCCAGCGCTTCCACGGCCTGCACCGCCGCCTCCATGATGCCGCTGTGGCCGACCATGTCGCCGTTGGCGTAGTTGCACAGGATGGCCTGATATTGCTTGCTGCGAATGGCCGCTTCCAGTTTGTCGGTGACTTCGAACGCGCTCATCTCCGGCTTCAGGTCGTAAGTGGCGACCTTGGGCGAAGGCACCAGGATGCGGTCTTCGCCGGGATAGGGCTGTTCCTTGCCGCCGTTCATGAAGTAGGTGACATGCGCGTATTTTTCCGTCTCGGCGATGCGCAGTTGTTTCAGACCCAGGCCGGAAAGGTATTCGCCGATGCCGTTGTGGATGGCATCGGCGGTATAAGCGGCGGGCAGATGGAAGTCTTCGCCGTAGCTGCTCAGGGTGGTGAAGTTCGCCAGCTTGGGGAAGCGGGTGCGGGCGAAGCCGTCGAACTTTTCGTCGGTCAGCGCGCGCGTGATCTCGCGCGCACGGTCGGCGCGGAAGTTCATGAACACCGCCACATCGCCGTCCTGCATCGCGGCCGGTTCGCCGATGACGGTGGCCTGCACGAACTCGTCGTTCTCGCCGCGCGCATAAGCCGCTTCCAGTGCGGCTTGCGGATGTGGCAGCGCTAAACGGCGCAGTGCCTTGCGTGAGCATGTCGTAGGCGACTTGCACGCGCTCCCAGCGGTTGTCGCGGTCCATGGCGAAGAAGCGACCGACGATGGTGGCGATGCGTCCCGCGCCGAGTTGTGTGCATTTGTCCTGCAGCGCCTGCAGCGATTGCGCGGCGCTGCGCGGCGGGGTGTCGCGTCCGTCGAGGAAGGCATGGATGAAGATTTTTTTCAGTCCTGCGCGCACCGCCAGTTCCAGCATGGCGTGGATGTGCGCTTCGTGGCTGTGCACGCCGCCGGGGGAGAGCAGTCCGAGGATATGCAGCGCCGTGCCGTGTTGTTTGGCGGTCTGCCACGGCCTGGACCAGCGCGGGGTTGGTGTAGAAGCTGCCGTTCTCGATGGCCAGATCGACTTTGGTCAGGTCCTGGTACACCACGCGCCCGGCGCCGATGTTCAGATGGCCGACTTCCGAATTGCCCATCTGGCCGTTGGGCAGGCCGACATGCAGTTCGGAGGTGTTGATCAGGGTGTGCGGATACTTACTCCACAGCTTGTCCCAGTTCGGCTTGCGCGCATGGGCGACGGCATTGAAGTCGGCATCCTCGCGATAGCCGAAACCATCGAGGATGAGCAGAAGGACGGGAGTGGGTGTTGGAGCGGGGCGATTGGTCATGCTGGCTTTTTTCTCACCAAAATATCAAAATATAAGCAGTTGCTAATTTAGCGCACTGCCGGGCAGTGCTATATCAGTGCGCGATTTTAGCCGATTTCGGGAGGCGACAATGCCATCACTTCCAATGATGGCAGGCGAATATGAAGAAAAAATTGATCGATAAAGACGAAGACATCCTGCAAGCCTCGCTGGCAATGAAGGCCATCGCCCATCCGTTGCGCCTGAAGATACTGTGCGTGCTGGGCGAGGACGAATTGAGCGTGCAGGAGATCGTGGACAACGTGGGCACCTCGCAAAGCAACATTTCGCAGCATCTCGCCATCCTGCGCGACAAGGGCGTGCTGACCACGCGCAAGGATGCCAACCGGGTGTTTACCGCATCGGCGATCCGCGCACCCTCAAGCTGGTGGGGATGATGCGCGACGTGTTCTGCTCCTGTGATCTTCGCCGCGTCCAGGTGCGGGCGACGCGTTGCATGCCTGACTGTGCGCATTGCGTAACATATTAGAATATGCTAATATTCAAACATATTATCTCTAAGGCGGTGAGCTATGAAACGAAATCTACGGCTTGTTGTTCGGCCTGTCGGCGGTGTTGCTCGGGATGCCGGTTCATGCGGCGGAGCCGCTGGCGACCGCGCCGGTGCAGTTGCGCGAGGTCGAGCAGACCTACAGCGTGGACGGCGTGGTCGAGGCGACGCGCCAATCGACGGTGTCGGCGCAGATCTCCGGGCGGGTGAAGGCGATCTTCTTCGACGTGGGCGACCGCGTGAGCAAAGGGCAGGTCATTCTGCGCATCGACGAGCGCGAGGCCAACCAGGCGTTGGCCGGCAGCCAGGCGCAATTGTCGCAGGCGGAGGCTGCCTTGCAGAACGCGCGTCTGAACTACGAACGTTCACAACAGTTGTTCGAGCAGAAATTCATCAGCCAGGCCGCGCTGGACAAGGCCAAGTCGGATTACGACGTGGCGCGGGCGCAGGCGGCGGCCAGCGAGGCGGGCGCGGAGCAATCGGCGCTGGCGCAGAGCTATACCTCGGTGATCGCGCCCTATGCGGGCGTGGTGTCGGCGCGCATGGTGGAGATGGGCGAGATGGTCACGGTGGGCAAGCCGCTGATGACCGGCTTCGATCCGTCGCAGTTGCGCGTGATCGCCAATGTGCCGCAAGACAAACTGAAAGAGATCGGCAGCCGTCCCAGCGTGACAGTGGAAGTGCCGTCGCTGAGCCGCTGGATCAAGGCCGCCTCCGTCACGGTGCAGCCCTCTGCCGATGTGCGCACGCACAGCACGCAAGTGCGCGTCGAGCTTCCGGCCAATCAGGCCAACGTCTATCCCGGCATGTTCGTGCGCACGCATTTCGTGGTGGGCAAGGTGAGCAAGATGCTGATCCCGGCGAGTGCCGTGCTGCGCCGCAGCGAAGTGGTGGCGGTGTATGTGGTGGATGACAAGGATATGCCGCATCTGCGCCAGGTGCGTCTGGGCGACGCGAATGAACAGAACGAGATCGAAGTGCTGGCCGGATTGAATGTCGGCGAGCGCGTGGCGCGTGAGGCGGTCAAGGCCGGCATGGTCGCGACGGAGAACAAGCGATGAGCATGGGCATCTCCGGCCGTATCGCGCGAATCTTCCTGCATTCGCAGATGACGCCGTTGCTGGCGCTGGTGGCGGTGCTGCTCGGGCTGTTTGCCGTGATGGTGACGCCGCGCGAGGAAGAGCCGCAGATCAACGTCACCATGGCCAACGTGCTGATCGCCTATCCCGGCGCCTCGGCACAGGATGTGGCGAACACGGTGTCGACGCCGGCCGAGCAGGTGCTGTCGCAGATCGCCGGTGTCGATCACGTCTATTCCGTGTCGCAGCCGGGCATGGCGGTGCTCACCGTGCAGTTCAAGGTCGGCGAGCAGCATGTCCCCTCGCTGGTCAAACTCTACGATGTCATCAATTCGCATGCCGACTGGCTGCCGCCCACGCTGGGCGTGTTGCAGCCCATCATCAAGGCCAAGGGCATCGACGATGTGCCGATGCTGGCGCTCACCTTGTGGCGCGAACAGGCCGCCGGCGGCGTGGCGCTGACCCAGGTGGCGCATGCCATCGAAGCCGAATTGAAGCGGGTGCAACGGCACGCGCGAAGTGACCACGCTGGGCGCGACGCCGCGCGTGGTGCGCGTGCTGCTCGATCCGGAAGCATTGAATGCACACCAACTGTCGGTGCAGGAAGTGCGCGCGGCATTGCAGGCGTCCAACGTGTCGCACAGCGCGGGCAGTCTGGTGCAGAACAACCGCGAAGTGCTGGTGCAGACCGGCAATTTCCTCAGCGATGCCAACGAAGTCAGCCAACTGGTGGTCGGCGTGACCGACGGCAAGCCGGTGTTCCTGCGCGATGTGGCGGAAGTGCAGGATGGTGCCGATCAGCCCAACAGCTATGTGTGGCTGGGCACGGGTGCGGCGGCGGGCGACAAGAGCATCAAGACGCAGGGCGAATTCGGCGCGGTGACCCTTGCGGTGACCAAGAAGCCGGGCGAGAACGCGGTGGATGTCGCCGACAAATTGCTGCAGCGCGTGGAAGAATTGAAAGGCAGCGTGATCCCCGCCGATGTGCAGGTGACCACCACGCGCAACTATGGCGAGACCGCCAACGACAAGGCGATGAAGCTGATCAAGAAGTTGTTCTTCGCCACCTTCGCCGTGGTGGCGCTGGTGTGGTTCGCGCTGGGCCGGCGCGAGGCGGTCATCGTCGGCATCGCGGTGTTGCTGACCCTGGCGGTGACGCTGTTCGCTTCCTGGGCTTACGGCTTCACGCTCAATCGCGTGTCGCTGTTCGCGCTGATCTTCTCCATCGGCATCCTGGTGGACGATGCCATCGTGGTGGTGGAGAACATCCACCGCCGCCGCGAACTGGCGCAGCATCAGCCGCTGTCCGAGATCATTCCGGAGGCGGTGGACGAGGTCGGCAGTCCGACCATCCTGGCCACCTTCACCGTGATCGCGGCCTTGCTGCCGATGGCTTTCGTGAGCGGATTGATGGGGCCGTACATGAGCCCGATCCCGATCAATGCCAGCATGGGCATGCTGATCTCGCTGGCGATCGCCTTCATCGTCACGCCCTGGCTGGCGCTCAAGCTGGCCGATGCGCATCACGCGGTCGTCAAGGACGAGCGCGACACCAGGATCGCGCACTTCTTCCGCAACCTGCTGACGCCGTTCCTGAACGGCGTGCATGGCAAACCGGCGCGGCGCAAATTGTGGCTGGGCATACTGGCCGGACTGTTGCTGGCGGTGTCGCTGGCCGTGGTCAAGCTGGTGGTGCTGAAGATGCTGCCGTTCGACAACAAGTCCGAGTTCCAGGTGGTGGTCGACATGCCGAGCGGCACGGCGCTGGAGCAGACCTCCGGCGTGATGCATGAGATCGGCGCCTATCTGGCGACCGTGCCGGAAGTGACCGATTACGAGGCCTATGCGGGCACCGCCTCGCCCATCAACTTCAACGGGCTGGTGCGCCAGTACTATCTGCGCAGCGCGGCGGAGCAGGGCGACATCCAGGTCAACCTGCGGACAAGCACCAGCGTTCGCGCAGCAGCCATGAGATCGCCACAGCGTGCGCGAGCCGATCGAGAAGATCGCCAAGAAATGGGATGCCAAGGTGAAGGTCGTCGAAGTGCCGCCCGGTCCGCCGGTGATGTCGCCCATCGTGGCCGAGATCTACGGGCCGGATTACGAGGGCGCGCGCAAGGTGGCAGCCAAGGTGCACGAACAGTTCGCCGCCACGCCCGACATCGTCGGCATCGACGACACGGTGAGCGAAGTCGCGCCCAAGCTGGTGCTGCGCGTGATGCAGAGCAAGGCGGCGCTGCTCGGTGTGGCGCAGCGCGACATCGTGGATGCGGTACAGGTCGCGCTGAGCGGGCAGGACGTGACGGCGCTGCACGATGCCAACGCGAAATATGCGCCGCCGATACGCCTGGGCTTGCCCGCAGAGCAGCGCAGCCGCATCGACGATGTGCTCAAGCTCAAGGTGCGCGGCACGCGACGGCGCGCTGGTGCCGCTGTCGGAACTGGTGCAGGTGGTGAAGATGCAGCGCGACTATCCGATCTATCACAAGGACCTGTTGCCGGTGGTGTATGTGACGGGCGACATGGCGGGCAAGCTGGACAGCCCGCTGTACGGCATGTTCGGCATCAACGGCAAGACCGGCGGCATGGAGCTGGAGCAGGGCGGCACGCTGCAATCCTGGTTCTTCAAGCAGCCGTCCGATCCCTACGCCAGCTATGCGCTGAAGTGGGACGGCGAATGGCAGGTCACGTTCGAGACCTTCCGCGACATGGGCATCGCCTACGGCGTCGGCCTGATCCTGATCTACCTGCTGGTGGTGGCGCAGTTCAAGAGCTATGTCGTGCCGCTGGTCATCATGGCGCCGATCCCGCTCACCATCATCGGCGTGATGCCGGGGCATGCCCTGTTCGGCGCGCAGTTCACCGCGACCTCGATGATCGGCATGATCGCGCTGGCGGGCATCATCGTGCGCAATTCCATCTTGCTGGTGGACTTCGTCAACCTGCAATTGCGCGACGGTGTCGATCCGCAGCACGCGGTGATCGCCGCCGCCAGCGCGCGCGCCAAGCCGATCATCCTGACCGGGCTGGCCGCGATGCTGGGGGCGCTGTTCATCCTCGACGACCCGATCTTCAACGGCCTGGCGCTGTCGCTGATCTTCGGCATCCTGGTGTCCACCCTGCTGACGCTGGTGGTGATCCCGGTGCTGTATTACGCAACGTTGTACAAGAAATTCCAGTAAAATCTTTAACCAGTCTAAGGAGCTTTAAGCATGAACGCAGAACGCATCGTCCGTATCGTCGCAGGCAGTTTCATTTTGTTGTCTTTGTCACTGGGCGTCGAAGCCAGCCCGCTGTTCGTCAGCAAATACTTCCTGTTCTTCACCGCATTTGTCGGTTTGAACCTGTTGCAGAGCGGCTTCACGCAGTTCTGTCCGCTGAATAACATCCTTGCCCGCATCGGCGTCAAAGGCAGTTGCTAAAAAAATACTTCCCAGCTTCGTTCGGCCTTGCCCACATCAGTCTGACCTTCGTCGGTCTGATGTGGGTTTTGCCTTTTCTGTACTACCTGCCACGCCTACCCCATCACCACCTTCTATCAGGAGTGGGGCGCCGCTGTGCTGGGCTTGTGCGCGCTGCCGTTGCTGCTGACGACGCGTTACTGGCAGCAACCGCAAGTGCCGCGCATCGTGCTGCTGCCCATCGGGCTGATGCTGGTGATGCTGGTGCAATTCCTGATCGGGCGCATCAGCTACTTCGATCATTTGCTGCTGCTGTCGCTGTATTTCCTGTTTGCCGCCTTGCTCATGATGCTGGGGCAGCGCCTGCGCGAGGAACTCGGCCTGCCCTTCGTGGCTACCGCGCTGGCGGTGTTCCTGCTGGTCGGTGCGGAGCTGGACACGCTGGCGGGGATCTTGCAGCATTTCCGCTGGAACACCTTCCTGAATTCGGTCGTCACCGTCAAGACTTCCAGCTCGGTGTATGGCAACACCGCGCAACCGAACCACTTCGCCAATTACATCGCGCTCGGTCTGCTCTCGCTGGGGCTGCTGTATGCGCGCCGCTCGCTGCGGGTGTGGCAAGTGGCGCTGCTGGCGACACCCATGCTGTTCGTGCTGGTGTTGTCGGGTTCGCGCAGCGCCTGGCTGTATCTGAGCTTTGCCCTGGCGCTGGCCTGGCTGTGGCAGCGGCGCGATCAAGCGCTGCGCCCACTTGCTGGGTTACACGCTGGCTGCTGTGGCTGGGATTCGCGCTGATGCACTTGCGTGGTGCAGATCCCCTGGCTGCAAGGATCGACCGGCAGCATCACCTCGGCCGAGCGTCTGTTCGCGACAGGCAGATGGCAGCGGCAGTATCCGTCTGCATCTGTGGCGCGAAGCGGTGCTGATCTTCGCGCAGTTCCCCTTGCTGGGCGCGGGCTTCGGCCAGTTCGCCTATCAGCATTTGCAGCTCGCGGCAGAGCTGCATAATCCGGGCATCAGCGGGCTGTACAACAACGCGCACAACATCGTGATGCAACTCGCTGCCGAGGCGGGATTGGCCGGATTGCTGGTCCTGCTGGGCGCGCTGGGCCTGTGGTTCTGGCAATCGGTGGTGCGCAAAGCGCAATTCACGCTCTATCACTGGTGGGGTTACGCCGTGCTGGCCGTGCTGGGCATCCACAGCCTGCTCGAATACCCGCTGTGGTACGCCTATTTCATCGGCATCGCCGCCGTCATGCTCGGCCTGTTCGATACTTCGAGCTACCGGCTGGAGCTGCGCAATGTCGGGCGGCTTTCCGTGGTGGCCATCCTGTTGCTCGGGGTCATGACGCTGGTGCAGGGCATGCAGGGTTACAAACATCTGGAGAATGCGCTGTCGCTGCGCAGCAGGGCTGCTAAAGACCAGAGTCTCGTGGCGCATGCGCGCGACGAGTTGCTGGCCGCGTATCAATACCCGCTGTTCAGCTCCTATGCCGAACTGTTCATCGCCAACATGATGGAGCCGAGCGCAGACCACCTGCGCGAAAAGCTCGAGCTGAACGAGCGCGCGTTGCACTTCACCCCGGTGGCGCCTGTGGTCTATCACCAGGCCTGGCTGCTGGCCTGGTCTGACCGCCCGGCCGAGGCAAAAGACATGCTGGAGAAAGCGATCTGGTCGTACCCGGCAGACTTTGCCACCGCCAGCAACGAGTTGACGGAGCTGGTGCGCAAAGACCCTGCGCGGTTTGCCCCTCTGCTAGAATTCGCCACCCAAAAAATCGAGGAGTATCGCCGTGCTGCAGTTCCTGCAAAATAACCTGGTTACAGTTTCAATCGCACTTCTCAGCGGCTTCATGCTGTTCTGGTCGTTTTTCGGCAACCGGATACGCGGCATCAAGGATGTGGACACCCTGGAAGCCATGAACCTGATCAACCGCAAGAACGCACTGGTGCTGGATGTGCGCGAACAAAGCGAATACGACGCGGGCCACATCATCAACAGCCGCCTGATCCCGCTGGGCAAGCTGAAAGAACGCATCGGCGAACTGGAAAAATATCGCGTGCGCCCCATCGTGGTGGTGTGCCGCAGCGGCGCGCGTTCCGCCTCGGCCACCGCGCTGCTGAACAAGCAGGGCTTTACCCAGGTGCACAACCTGAACGGCGGCATCATGGCCTGGCAGAAAGCCAACCTGCCGCTGGAAAAATAAGGACAAGAGCAATGGCCAAAGTCGTGATGTACTGCACCGCCGTCTGCCCCTACTGCGTCAATGCCGAGCGCCTGTTGCAGAACAGGGGCGTGACCGGGATCGAAAAGATCCGCATCGATCTGCAACCGGAGCAGCGCGCAGTGATGGAAGCCAAAAGCGGACGCCGCACCGTGCCGCAGATCTACATCGACGACAAACACATCGGCGGCTTCGACGACCTCGCCGCGCTGGACAGAGCAGGCGGTCTGCTGCCGCTGCTGAATAAATAACCAAAGGAAACGACATGACCGAAACCGCATCCGCCACGCAACCCGCAGCACCCCTGTTCAATATCGAAAAGTTGTATGTGAAAGACCTGTCGCTGGAGATTCCCAACGCACCGGCCATCTTTCTGGAGCGCGAGAATCCGCAGATCGATCTGCAACTGCACACGCAGGCTTCCACCGTTGATGAGGGCGTGTTCGAGGTGGTGGTCACCGTCACCGTGACGGCCAAGTTGCCCGAAAAAGACAAGGTGATGTTCCTGATCGAAGCCAAGCAGGCCGGGATCTTCCAGGTGCGCAACATTCCGGCGGAAGAGATGGAATCGGTGCTGGCCGTGGTCTGCCCGAACATCCTCTACCCGTATCTGCGCGAAGTGGTGTCGGACGTGGCGGTGCGCGGCGGCTTTGCCCCGGTGCTGCTCAACCCGATCAATTTCGACGCGATCTACCAGCAGCAAAAACAACAGGCTCAGGCGCAAGCAGAGGCCGCCGCCACGGTGAAGCACTGATGAAGAAACTGGCGACAGCATTGCTGTTGCTGGCTGCCTGCCACACGGCGGCGGCATTCGAGTTCGTCTCGGTGGCGGAGCCGTCCATCCTCTACGATGCCAATTCGCTCAAAGCCAAAAAGCTGTTCGTCGCCACGCGCTATTTGCCGCTGGAGCAGATCGTGGTGCTGGAGAACTGGGTCAAGGTGCGCGATTCCCACGGCAAAATCTTCTGGATCGAGAAGCGCAATCTGAGCAGCAAACGTTACGTGGTGGTGACCGCCGAGGTCGCCACCGTGCGCACCAATTGGGATGACAGTGCCGACGTGGCGTTCTTCGCGCCGCGCCAGCTTGGGCTGGAATGGCTGGGCAACACGGGGGCGGGCTGGGTCAAAGTGCGCCACCGCGACGGCTCCACCGGCTATGTTAAAAGCAGCGACGTTTGGGGCGACTGATGCGTATTGCTATTTTGGGTTCTGGAGCATGGGGTACCGCGCTGGCGATCAGCTTCGCGGCGCGCCATGAAGTCACCTTGTGGGCGCGCGATGCGGCACAGATCGCGGCGATGCGCGACACCCGGCGCAACCAGCGCTACCTGCCGGACATTCCGCTGCCGGATAACGTCGCGCTCACCGACGATCTGGACGAGGCCTTGCACGAGGCCGAACTGGTCATCGTTGCGGTGCCGGTGGCCGGATTGCGCAAGACCTTGCAACAGATCGCCGCCTTGCCCAGCGCTGTGGGGGTCATCTGGGTCTGCAAAGGCTTCGAGACCGGCACCTCCTTGCTGCCCCACCAGATCGTGAACGAGACCTTGCCTGCCGCGTTCCCGCGCGGCGCATTGACCGGCCCCAGCTTTGCGCAGGAAGTGGCGCGCGGCCTGCCCACCGCGTTGACGCTGGCTTCCACCGACGGCGAGTTCGCGCAGCGCATGGCCAGGGCCTTGCATCATTCGCGCTTGCGCATCTATTCCAGCACCGATGTGGTCGGTGTCGAGATCGGCGGCGCGATCAAGAACGTGCTGGCTATCGCCGCCGGCATCTGCGACGGCATGCAGATGGGGCTCAATGCCCGCGCCGCCCTGCTCACGCGCGGACTGGCCGAGATGACCCGCCTCGGTTTGCAGATGGGCGGGCGTGCCGAGACGCTGGGCGGATTGTCCGGCGCGGGCGACCTCATCCTCACCTGCACCGGCGACCTGTCGCGCAACCGCCAGGTCGGCATGCTGCTCGCGCAACGCCACTCGCTCTCCACCATCCTGGTCGAACTGGGGCATGTGGCGGAAGGCGTTTACACCGCGCGCGAAGTGCAACGCATCGCCCAGCAGCACGGGGTCGAGATGCCGATCTGCCAGGCGGTGTATCGCGTGCTGTACGAGAACCTGCCCGCCGACCAAGCGGTCGAGATGCTGCTGAGTCGCCAGCCGGGGGAAGAGTTTTCCAGCAGCGGTGCTTACCGCGCCATCCAGTCAAGTAACAGTCAGCCTGCTCAGGCTGCTCCGGCGTAGGCGCACTGCCGCCACGCCTCAAACACCGCCACCGCCACCGTATTGGAAAGATTCAGACTGCGGTTGTTCGGCAGCATGGGCAAGCGCACGCGTTGCTCCGGCGGCAACGATTCCAGCACTTCACTCGGCAGGCCGCGACTCTCCGGCCCGAACAGCAAGGCATCGCCGGCCTGATAGCGCACCTCGTGGAAGGGGTGCGAGGCCTTGGTGGTGAAGGCGAACACGCGCGCTTGCGGCATGGTCTGCAGACACTGTTGCAGACTGTCGTGCACTTGCAGCGAGGCGTACTCGTGGTAGTCCAGCCCGGCGCGGCGCAGATGCTTGTCGTCCAGCTCGAAACCGAGCGGACGGATCAGATGCAGGTGCGCGCCGGTGTTGGCGCACAAGCGGATGATGTTGCCGGTGTTGGGCGGGATTTCAGGTTGATACAGAATCACAGCAAACATGGGAAAAGCCTTGTCAGGAAACGGGAAAACGGCTAACTTCCGCTCACGTTATTGGGGTGTCACGCAAAATCTTCAGGGGGAATTATGGCGCGTCCGGAAAAAGTTCGCTTGGGCGACTTGCTGGTACAGCAGAAACTGATCTCGCTCGACCAGCTGCAATTCGCGCTGGAACAGCAGAAACGCAGTGGACGCAAGCTGGGTCGGGTGCTGGTGGACAACGGCTTCGTCACCGAAGACCAGATCTCCGAGACGCTGGCCAGACAGCTCAACATCCCCTACATCAACCTCAAGTACTACAACGCCAATCTGGAGATCGTGCGCCGCCTGCCGGAAAACCAGGCGCGGCGTTTCCGCGCGCTGGCGCTGGAAGACCGCAACGGCGCGATCCTGGTCGGCATGACCGACCCGACCGACCTGTTCGCTTTCGACGAGATCACCCGCCTGCTCAAGCGCGACATCGACGTGGCGGTGGTCACCGAAGGCCAGTTGCTGGAAACCATAGACCGCGTGTACCGGCGCACCGACGAGATCAGCGGCCTGGCGCGCGAGGTTTCCGAAGAGCTGGGCGAAGGCTATATCGACTTCGGCGCGCTGAGCGACACCGTGGGCGTGGAAGAAGCGCCGGTGGTCAAGCTGCTGCAGACCATGTTCGAGGACGCGGCGCAGGTGAATGCGTCGGACATCCACATCGAACCGCAGGAAACCCGTTTGCAGATCCGCTTCCGCATCGACGGCGCGCTGCACCTGCAAACCGAAGCGGACAGCAAGATCGCCGGCGCCATCGCGCTGCGCCTGAAACTGATGTCCGGCCTCGACATCTCGGAAAAACGTTTGCCGCAGGACGGCCGCTTCAACATCCGCGTGCGCGAACAGGCGGTGGACGTGCGTATCTCCAGCATGCCCACGCAGTACGGCGAATCGGTGGTGATGCGCCTGCTCAACCAGAGCGGCAGCTTCCTCACGCTGGACAAGCTCGGCATGCCGCCGGACATGCTCAAACGCTTCCGCGAGATCATCCAGCGCAGCAACGGCATGGTGCTGGTCACCGGCCCCACCGGCAGCGGCAAGACCACCACGCTGTACGCGGGCCTGGCCGAGATCAACACCATCGACCAGAAGATCATCACCGTGGAAGACCCGGTGGAATACCGTTTGCCCGGCATCAACCAGGTGCAGGTGAACGAAAAGATCGAGCTCACTTTTACGCGCGTGCTGCGCTCCGCCTTGCGCCAGGACCCCGACGTGATCCTCATCGGCGAAATGCGCGATGCCGAGACCGCACAGATCGGCATGCGCGCGGCCATGACCGGCCACCTGGTGTTCTCCACCCTGCACACCCGCGATTCCGCCGGCACCCTGTTCCGCCTGGTGGATATGGATGTGCCGAAGTACATGGTGGCGTCGTCGGTGCAGGCGGTGCTGGCACAGCGGCTGTTGCGCCGCGTGTGCGAAAGCTGCAGCGAAGCGCATCAACCCACGCCGCAGGAGATCGAGTGGCTGGAAGTGGAAGGCGTGACCCAAGGGAACTGGGGCACGCTGATGCACGGGCGCGGCTGCTCGCACTGCAACGGCACCGGTTACCACGGACGCATGGGCGTCTATGAAATGCTGGAGATGACCCAGGACCTGGTGGATGCCGCCGCGCATGCGGACAACACGGAATTCATGCAAGCCGCGCGCAATCACCTGAAGGGCAAGACCCTGCTCGATGCGGCGCTGCGCGAAATGAAGCTGGGACACACCAGCATCAGCGAGGTGATGCGCATCAGCAACCAGGTGGAAGACTGATGCCGGTATTTGCCTACAAAGGCCGCAGCGCACGCGGCGAGCTGGTGCAGGGCACGCTGGAAGGCGCGGACAGCGGCGCCATCGCCGACCAGTTGCTGAACACCGGCATCACGCCGACCGAGATCAAGATCTCACAGAATGCCCGCACCAAGGAGGAAGGCCCCAGCCTGTGGCAACGCCTGTCGCAGAATAGAAGCGTCGATCCGCTGGAGCTGATGTTGTTCTCGCGCCAGATGTACACCCTGCTCAAGGCGGGCGTGCCCATCATGCGCGCCCTGGCCGGTTTGCAGGAGTCCTCGCGGAACCCGGCGTTCTCCGCCATGCTGCAGGACCTGCGCGAGAGTCTGGACAGCGGGCGCGAACTTTCCAGCGCCATGCGCCGCCACCCCAAGATCTTTTCGCCGTTCTACCTGAGCATGGTGCAGGTCGGCGAAATGACCGGCATGCTGGATCAGACCTTCCTGCGTCTGTACGACCATCTGGAATTCGAGAAAGACATGCGCGAGCGCATCAAAGCCGCCGTGCGCTACCCGATGTTCGTGGTCATCGCCATGGCCATCGCCATCGTCATCGTCAACATCTTCGTCATCCCGGCCTTCGCCAAAGTGTTCGAGGGCTTCCATGCGGAACTGCCGTGGATGACCAAGCTGTTGATGGGCTTCTCCAGCTTCATGCTGTATTCCTGGCCGGTGTTGCTGGCGGGGTTAGTCGGTGCGGTGGTGGCCTTCCGCTCCTGGATCGACACCGTGGACGGGCGCTACAAGTGGGACCGCTACAAATTCAAATTGCCCATCGCCGGCAGGATCATCATGAAAGCGACGCTGGCGCGTTTCGCGCGCAGTCTGGCGCTGTCGTTCAAGAGCGGCATCCCCATCGTGCAGGCGCTCAACACCGTGGGGCTGGTGGTGGACAACGAATACATGCGCGGCAAGATCGACCAGATGCGCGACGGCGTGGAGCGCGGCGAAAGCATCCTGCGCACCGCCAATACCACCGGCGTGTTCAACCCCACCGTGCTGCAGATGATCGCCGTGGGCGAAGAGACCGGCGACCTGGACGGCCTGATGTTCGAAGTGGCGGCCATGTACGAGCGCGAAGTGGAATACGAGGTCAAGAACCTGAGCGCGCAGATCGAACCGATCATGATCGTCGCCCTCGGCGGCCTGGTGCTCGTCCTCGCCCTCGGCATCTTCCTGCCGATGTGGGACCTGGGCAAGGCGGCGCTGCACAGATGATGAACCATGCCACTCCATCAGGACAGGCATCCCCGGTAGGAGCCAGCTTGCTGGCGAAGCGCCCCTATCGCCAGCAAGCTGGCTCCTACTCCCCTCGCCCGCTCGCGGGAGAGGGGCAGGGGGAGAGGGTGATCCACCGCTCCTCAAAGGGCTTCACCCTCATCGAACTCATCGTCGTCATCATCATCATCGTGGTGCTGGCGGGTTTGTTTCTGGTGCGCATCCCGCTCTATCAGGAGCAGGCCGAAAAGGCCGCCATGCAGCAGGTGGAGGGCGCGTTGCAAAGCGCGCTGGTGTTGCGTTACGGCGCATTGATGACGCGCGGTGCGGCGAATGAAAAAGAATTGAGCATCCTCGGCTCCGACAATCCGATCACCTGGCTGCAAAAAATGCCGCCCAACTACATGGGCGAATACTACGACCCCAGCCCGCGCACCGTGGCCCCCGGCAGCTGGATGTTCGATCTCAAGTCGCGCGACCTGATCTATGTGGTCGATCACGGCGACAACTTCAAGCCCGGCAAAGACGGCAACAAGTGGATACGTTTCCACGTCCGGCTGGGCTATGAACCCGCGCTGGGGCGGCCGCGAATCCGGCAAAGAGTTGGTTTCGACACTGTTCGAACCGACCGAGCCTTACCACTGGCTGGATTGAGGTATTTGCACAAGCCGTTCATACTGAATCACTGAAGTGTGTTCCCCGTCTTCAGTCGGGGGAAAGATGAAGTTCTTTTACTAGGAGAATTGTCATGAACCCGTTGATCCAAACCTGGTTGTTGCAATCCGCTGTCATCTTCCTGGTCGTCGGCAGTTTCGCCGGACTGTTGGTGGGCGCGCTGCTGGTGTTGTCCCCGCAACGCTTGCAGCGCCTCAGCGCGCCGCTCAATCGCTGGGTCTCCACGCGCCGATTCGACAAAGAGCTGGAGCGCAGCTTCAGCCTTGATCCATGGTTCCATCGCTATCGCCAGGTCAGCGGCGTGTTGATCTTGCTGGGTGCGCTGTTCGTGTTGTATTACTTCACCGCCGGTCTGGATCGCGGCTTGGCCATCGACGGGCTCGCCAGACATTTCGCTTATCCCGCCGCGCTGGTGGCAGCCCTGCTGGATGCACTGGTGCTGATCTCGCTGCTGGGCGCACTGTGTGCGGTGCTGGTGGCGCTGTTCATGCTGTTCCGCCCCAGCCTGCTGCGCGGCATCGAACAGGGGGCCAACCAGTGGCTGTCGCTGCGCCGTTCGATCAAGCCGCTGGAGATCCCGCGCACCGATGTGGATGTCTATGTGCTGCGCTACGCCCGCCAGATCGGCATCTTCCTGTTGTTGGGCGGGCTTTACACCCTGGTGTTCCTGCTCATCTGGTTGAGCCGCTACAGCTGAAAAGCAGGGTAGCTGCCCAATGCCTGCCTTGGATATACAGTGTTTTTTAGGCTTGCATTTTTGATTAAAGCTCCTAATATAAATACTAGCTCGTTAGGCAAAGTGCTGCGGCACAGCGCAAAACGGGCGATTTGAAGTTTCAAACGGAGCTGCGGCTCCCCAACCTCTAGGAGAACTATCATGAAACAACAACAAGGTTTTACCCTGATCGAACTGATCGTGGTGATCGTGATTCTGGGCATCTTGGCAGCGACTGCGTTGCCGAAGTTTACTGATCTGTCTACAGGATGCGAGAGACGTCTGCCCTGAAGAGTGTGGCTGGAGCCATTGTCTTGTGCAAGCGCGATTAACTATGCGACTGCGCCTCTTGCATCCTGAATAGCGGGGTAAACGTTACTAACTGCAACACTGCTGCTTCTCTCTTGGAGGGCGGGGTACTGCCTGGTGCTCCAGACTATACTGTGGCTAACGTCGCTATAGCGGCAGGTTCAACAGTATCTTGCACGTTGACCCCCGTTACTGCTGGTTATCTCGCGAGTACAACTTACACTATGACTGGCATCTAACAGCAAGTTAAAAGTTCAGTTAACGGGGTCAGGTTCGAATTGTTTTTCACTGTACCCTCGTAGCAAGCAATAACAGAAGTTGGCAACAAACAAGGGAGGCTACGGCCTCCCTTGTTTTTCGTCTGCCGTTTGCGCATTTTGCTACACTGCAAACCCGCATCGAATCGCGGGTTATGAGGACTTTGGGATATGCGTTTGCGTACCGAACAAATTGCAGCGATCAAGCAGGAGGCCGGACATTGCTTCGGTGTCCGGGCGGAGGTGTGGCTGTCCGGTTCGCGCGTTGATGACCATCAGCGCGGCTTCACGCTGGTGGAATTGATCACCATCATGGTCATCGTCGGCATCTTGTCGGTGGCGGCGTTGCCGCGTTTCTTCGATACGAATATGTTCCAGGCGCGCGGTGCGGCCGATCAGGTCAAGTCGGCATTGCGTTACGGGCAGAAAGTCGCCATCGCGCAACATCGCGCCGTGGTGAGTGTGAATATCTCGACTGCGGCTTCCTCCAACTGCAACGCAGTGTTGGTGGGTGGCAATGTCAACTGTGTGATCTTGGATTCGGTGCTGGGCGCGGGCTTTACCAAAACAGTCAGGTTCAATGCACTGGGGCGGCTGGTTGATGCCGGAGGGGTGGCGATAGCGGCTAATGATTCGATCACGGTCGGCTCGACCACCATCACCATCGAGGCGGAGACCGGCTATGTGCTTAGGGGCGAGAACATCCAAGTGTTTTGCCAAACCCAAAGAATGTCTGTAGGAGCCAGCTTGCTGGCGAAGCAAACCCATCGCCAGCAAGCTGGCTCCTACAAAAGTTTCGAGTGCACTAAGCCATCGTCCCTGCTGCAGCGCGGCATCAGCCTCATCGAGCTCATCGTCTTCATCGTCATCATCAGTGTGGCACTCACCGGCATCCTGCTGGTGATGAACACGGTGATAAAAAGCAGCGCCGATCCGCTCATCCACAAACAGGCGCTGGCGGCGGCGGAGTCGCTTGCTGGAAGAGATCGAGTTGCAGGATTTCAATATGGCTTCCGGTGTGGCCGCGACATCGGGGACCGTGAATGCCTCCAATCGCGCAGCGGGCTATCACATCGTTAGTGACTACAATGGCTATACCACTGGCGGCGCAGGCATACTTCCGGTAAGTGGGGCAACTGCCATTCCGGGATTGGAGGGCTATAACGCGACTGCAACAGTTGTTGCGGCTGCGCTGGGCGATATTACTAACGCAGGCAGTGCTGTGCTCATCACGGTGACCGTCACCGATCCGCAGGGCAATGCCATTGACGTTTCCGGCTATAGGGCTGCCTACTGATGCGTGCTCAGCATAAACAACAATACGGTTTCACTTTGATCGAGATGATCGTGGTGATCGTCATCACCGGCATCATCGCGGGTGTGGTGGCGGTCTTTCTGAAAGCGCCGGTGCAGGGCTACATCGACAGCGCACGCCGCGCCGAACTCACCGACATCGCCGATACCGCCATCCGCCGCATGGCGCGCGATGTGCGTACCGCGGTGCCGAACAGTGTGCGTGTTGCGAGCTTGCGGCAGGAACGCCATGCGTGGAATTTTTGCCGACCAAAGATGGCGGACGCTATCGTGCCCGAGCTGGCCGGGGCACGGGCAATGTGCTGAATTTTGGGGCGCCGGATCCCAGCTTCGATATCGTCGGATCGGCAATTACGTTTGTTGCCGGACGATCAGATCGTCATCGGCAGCACCCAGTCAGTCCGGCAACTCTGCCTTATGACAAAACTCGGTGGCGGGCAGCGGCGTTCTCCGTCCCTACGCTGGCGCAACCGGTGCACCGCAAGCTACGGTCACCATTACCAACCTTGCTGCCGGGACTGCCGATTTCGGCCAAATTGGATTCGCAACGTTTCGATGTGGTGGATGGAACGCAGAAGGCGGTGACTTATGCCTGCGTGGCACGGGTGGCGGGGCTGCACCACACAGGAGGGAATGGGACATGCCAGCTTGTACGCTACCAGGGCTATGGCTTCAATCCGCGCGCAAGTCAATCCGCCAGTGGGCGGAACCAGTGCGATTCTTGCCGACAAAGTAAGCGATTGCCTGATCGACTACGACGTGGCCAATCAGCGCTTCGGCTTGCTCGCCGTGCGCCTGACGCTGACCAGCGGCGGCGAAAGCGTGAGTCTGTACAACGAAGTCCATGTGAATAACGCGCCATGAGAAAACTTCAGCAGGGCTTCAGCATCATCACCGCCATCTTCCTGCTGGTGGTGTTGTCCTTCCTCGGCGTGGCGATGGTCTCCTTCTCGACCGCGCAACACCAGGGCGAGGCGATGGACGTGATGGGCTCGCGCGCCTATCAGGCGGCGCGTGCCGGGATCGAATGGGCGGCCTATCACGTGGCGAGCAGCCCTGCCAGCGCGGCGGCCGCCACGGCATGTGCCACCAATTTCGCGGCAGGCTCTCTGGGCGGGACCTTGTCACCTTTTGCCGTCACGGTGAATTGCATACCCACCTCCTACAATGAGGGCGGTTCCACCATCTGGATCTACGACGTGAGCGCGGTGGCGAATACGGGGGGCGTTCCGGGCGACCAGAATTACGTCGAGCGCGTCATCAGCGTGAAGTTGGGCAGGTGATTCAACTCGGCTTGGGTAATGCGGATTTATTTCGTTCCTGGTGAGCTTGATGTAACTACCAGCCATCCGACCAGGTGGTCAATAAACGCCAGCCAAGTCGTTGGTGATGTCGAATCATGATTGGATTGAATCCGCGTTTTCCAAACGCAGCAGTTCTTTAGAGATGGAGAAGCAAATGAATCGAGCGAATGGTTGGATCAGGGCGCTGGGATTGGTGGCGATGTTTGCGTTTGTACAGAGTGCATGGGCGGTGACATGTACCAGCGTTGCCACCACACAAACCGACTGGAATAAAAGCAAAGCTTGGGATGCGGCCTGCGGCGGGCAACCACCGGTCGGTGCCACAGTTGTGATTGCGAGTGGCACAAATATTTTGGCCGATGCCTCAACCAATGTGGTCGGCAACATCACCATCAACGCAGGAGGGACCTTAACAGGTCTGGCGGGTAACACCATCAGCTTGTCCGGCAGTCTCACCAACAACGGCGGCATGTTCACGGCTGGTGGCGCCGCTGTGAGCTTTGTCGGTACGACAGCGCAAACTATTTCGGGAACATTCACATTCGCAGATTTGATATTGACTAATCTTGCGGGAGTCACTATTTCAGGGAACGTAACTATCACGGGAAACTTCACTCCAGGCCTCTCGCCGATTACCGTTGCAGCGGGTTCAACGCTTACCGTCAATGGCAAGACTTATAGCGGTCCTTGCACTGCTTCTTACACGATTGTCGCTACTTTTTGTGGCGGCGGGACGCCAGTGCCGGTGCTCGGAGCGTTCGATGCATTTGAAATGGGTGGCACGGTCAATGGCCCGATCAAGACGCACGTTGAGGGCAGGCTATTCAAGTTGGATGTGGTGGCGATCAAGGCAGGCGCGATTGATACGGCTTACACCAGAAAGATAACTGTTGGTCTGGTGGATGCTTCGGCAGCGGGATTTAACTGCGCGACTGCCCTTCCGATACCGGCGACTATCAGTCCGCCAGCCAACACCAATATGATTAGCGGCAAAACAACTTATGCATTTGCCGTGCAGAATGCCTACAAAAATCTGCAAGTGAAGGTGACTGATAGGAATGCAGTAGTGACCTGTCCAAATGATCATTTTGCGGTGCGTCCTGATAAATTTACTGCACCAGTGGTGAGCGACACCGACTGGGTGACTCAAGGGGCGCGAGTGTTGAACAACCTGGACGCCAATGTTAGTGGAGTTAATGCTGGAAAAAGTGGTTGTCAAAGCGGAACCACACCGGTCGGTTGTGTGGGGGCAATACACAAGGCAGGACAACCGTTCTTGGTGACAGCGACAGCTGTGGACGGGGCAGTGACGGCAGCGCCTGCGGTGTTGTATGGGGATGTGCCCGATGCGGTAATTTGCGTGGGAGCGGCCTGCAGCCCAGCCAATAACCGAGTCGGCACAGCCAATATGCTGCTGGCAACGGCAACAGTTCTAGCTCCGGCAGCATGCACCGGAACCGCTTGCATCGGCACCCCGGGTGCCATGGCGCTGGCTGTGGCAACGCCAGCGACAGCGGTGACTGTTGGTGGTGTTGTCACGGCAGATGCATCAGTCTATGGTGAGGTGGGCGCCTTCACTCTGCAACTGCAAGACCAGATGTTCGCTGATATCGACAAGAACGATACGCTTGGGGATTGCTCAGTAACTGGGCGCTATATCTGTTCTGATCCGGTCGATGTCGGGCGCTTTGTGCCGGATCACTTCGATACGGTAGTGACAGATGGCATTCCCTGTCCAGTCGGGATGACTTGCACTCCAGCCAGTGGTTTTACTTATTCAGGCCAGACATTTGCGGTGCAAGTGACCGCCATGAATGGCCTTGCCACGCCGGGCAAGACCAGTAATTACGCCAAGGCGGTGACGCTGGCGGATGCCAATGCGGCCGTCACACCTGTCGGCGTGCTTGCGCCAGTGACCATTGCGGCAACTGTGTTTGCGACCGGAATTGCTACGGCTGCGCCTGGTTATACCTTTAATGTTTCCAAGACCGCGCCAACAGTCATCAAGATGCGTGCAGGCGACGCAGACGTGTCGACAGCCGGTGTCAACGAAGGTACAACCGAAATTCGCAGCGGGCGCATCAAGATTTCAAACGCGTATGGCTCTGAATTGCTGGCGTTGCCGATGACGGCTGCGGTGCAGTACTACAACGGAGGCAGCTGGGTTGTCAGTGCTACGGACAATGCAACTTCGTTCAACACCAATCTTTTCGCCGCAGGTGGCAATGTGAACACGTCTATTGTGACGGGGCCGCTTGCCAACGTTAGCGTGCAAAACGCCAATGCGAACATGGTTGTTAAAGGTGCCAAGGTGATCACACTGGCAAAGCCTGGGAAGGCAGGCAGCGTGGATATCAGTCTGAGCGCGCCGGGCTACCTGCTGGCGGGTAGCAATGGCGCAAGTGTGAATCCGAGCCTGCCCGGACGTGCGACCTTCAGCGTGTACAAGGGCAACCACACCTTCGTTTATCTGCGCGAAGCCTACTAGGCGCGCAGACCTGTCCGGCGTCGTGGCCCGCGTGAGCGGTGCCACGATTTGCAGGAGCTTGAGTGTTTTTCTTCTGCATTTTTTCGCCAACCTGCATGGTGTCTTTCGGTCGGACATTGAGCGGTCTCCTTTTCCTGGATCGAAGCAGGATTGCGCGCTTACCAGAGCTGGTTGGCGGGTATAGAATGATTCGCATACAGGCAACTTGGGGCGTTATCCCCGCGAGAGGTGGATCGTGAACAAGTCAACACGCTGCGCTAAATTGATCATCCCGACTGTCTTCGCGGTTTTCTTTGCCGCACCGGCGCAGGCGGTTATATGCAACTCCAATGCAACGGGTAACTGGAATAATGCTGGTACTTGGAGCTGCGGTCACGTCCCGCTGAATGCGGACGATGTGACCATCATCGGCAACACCACCGTCACCGTTAATATCGCAGGGGCGGTGGCCAATTCGGTCACGGTTGGCGATGCGTCGAACAGTCGGCTGTCGAGCCTGACGTTCAACGCGGCCACTTCCTCGCTTACCGTCGCCAACGACGTCATCATTACTGCACCAACCAGTAATACCGCAGGAAGAGATAGGCAGATATTGGTCAACGCGGGCACGCTGACCGTCAACGGGAACGTTACCCTGGAGGGGTCTGCCCGAACCAATACCTATACCCGTCTGACGCTCACTACGGGCACAGCCACGATAGCCGGTGGATTGACGGTTAACAGCAGCACCACCGCAGGGCGCGCGGTCGTTACTGCCGGTACGGGAACGATCAATGTCGACGGTGCTGCAGGCGTGACCAACGGTGATAGGGTGATAATCGGCGCGGGCAACTTCAATGTGACGAATGCTGCAGCAACCTTTTCCAACAGCAGTGCCTCGATTGTCGCCGCCACTACTGTATCGACCGGCACGCTCAACGTGGCCGGCAATCTGGCCAACGCAGCCGCCGATACCATCACGGTCAGCAGCACGGGCAATATCACTGTGGGCGGCGACTGGAGCAACAACGGCACGTTCACACGGGGCACTGGCAGGGTGACGTTCAACGGCGCGGCGGCACAGAATCTGGGCGGCACAGCAGCCACTATTTTTAATAATCTGACCATCAACAATACTGGCGGCGATGTCACGATCACCTCTGCTTCGGTCGCGCTGTCGCCCACAGTCAACGGCATACTCACTTTGACGAGCGGTCATGTGATCACTACTGTTGGCACTAACGATCTGGGGTTGGGTACTGCAGGGACGGTTTCCGGCGGAAGCACTGCGAGTTATGTGGTGGGGGCGGTGCAGAAGAATTATGCTGCCGTTGGCACGCTGACCTTTCCAGTGGGTGACAGCACAAATTACACGCCGGTGGTGATTCAGGGCACGGCAGGTTTCGCTGCGGGCAGCAGCCTGACCATCAGCACCACCGGCGGTGGAGATCACCCCTCGATCGCTTCGTCCGGTATCGATTCCACCAAAAGCGTCAACCGCTACTGGACGCTGACCCCAACCGGCATGTCTGCGGGCTCGACCTATAACGCTACCTTCAATTACATCAACGGTTCGCCGGTGGATTTCGATACAGGCGCTACACCGGCCAATTTCATCGTCGAGCAATGGGACGGTAGCAGTTGGTTTCCCGCCACGCTGAATGCAACATGTACCGCTACGCCAGCAACTAATCTCTGCGAACGAATAAATGGCGAGACCGGGTTCGGCGATTTCGCCATCGGCGAGCCGGTCGCAGGATTCAACGCAAATCCGGGCGTGTTCAACACTTTCGAAACGACCACTTCGACCACGCAAATACTGGGACGAATTTTTACCAAGCTAGTCGGCACCAGCTTCCCACTGTCCATCGTTGCGGTCTCGAATAATGCACGGAATACACTGCCTTTAATCACGCCGCTTACTGTGGATGTCATTGACGCCAGCCCGACTGGAGGTACGTTTACCGCATCAAGCAACTGCTATTCCAACTGGACCACGGTGATCCAGACACAGACGGTGCTTGTGCCGGTCTGGACTAGCGGCCGCATCGACGTGACCATTAATGCGCCAAGCAAGGCAGTGAGCAATGCACGCATCCGCGTCACACAGGGCACGTCGATAGGTTGTTCGACCGATAACTTCGCGATTCGGCCAGTCAGTTTTACTAGTGTTGTCAGCGGCGCTCCCGTAAACATGAATAATGTTGGGACCAGCGGAGCACCGAGCGCAATTGCCGGCTCCAGCACTTTTACCTTGATTGCGGCAACAGGCGTCGCGGGCTATACCGGGACGCCCAAGATCGACAATACCGCCGTGCAGGCGCATGCCGGTGCGATACAAAACGGCGCGGTGAGCGGCACTTTTCCGGCGGCGGCCACTGCAACCGGAACCTCAACCGGGACCAGTGCGTTCACTTACAGCGAGGTCGGAAATTTCCGCTTTCTTGGCTATGATCCAGCGTCTGACACTACTACTGCGCGCGGCGTGTATGACGATACGTTTACCGCTGTTGATGGCTCAAGCGACTGCTCCGCCGATTTTGCCAATGCCCTTTCTGGTGGCCAATATGGATGCAAATTCGGAATTACCGCGAACAGCAGCTACTTCGGGCGCTTCTACCCCAAAGATTTTCTGTTGACGAGTGGAACGCTGATTAATCGCCAGGCTGCGTCCTGTGCACCTGCCTCTAGCTTTACCTATGCCGGGGAGCAGCTGCGCGTCACTTTTACCCTGATGGCCAGAAATGGGGCAGCTACGCCGGCAATTACCAAGAATTATGATCCCACCGCCGGCTTTGCTTTGTTTAATGCAAACACGATCGCTAATCTCGGCTTTGGGGCAGTCGATCTGGCTGACGCGATTCCCCCGACCACTGCGACAGCGCTCACTGCCAGTCTGACGCCAGGTACTTCTAGCGGAACCTGGGCAAGCGGCTCTGTACCTGTGACTGCAGACCTGATGCTCACCCGTGCGGCTTCGCCTGACGGTCCGTTTGAATCATTTAATTTGGGGGTCGATCCGGTTGACGCAGACGGGGTAAAGTTGAACAGTTACGACCTTGATACGACCGTCCCGGCCGATACCAGTGACCATGGACTGGTCGGCACAAGCAAAATCCGCTTTGGGCGGATGAAGATTTCCAATGCTTATGGCTCGGAATTGCTCGATTTGTCGATTCCGATTGCGGTGCAGTATTGGAATGACACTCAAGGATGGGTGCAGAACAATTTGGATGGCTGTACCAGCATTATTCAAAACAATATCAAGCTGAGCAACTCAAGTGTAACGATTGGCAGCGTGACCTCTGCGGGGGGGGGGGAAGTGGAATGTTGTTCTGAATAAGCCTTCTGTGGCGGCCAGTACCGATTTGTGCGTTGACCTGGATAGCGGCTCAACCGGTGATACAACCTGTAAAGCCACGACACCCGCCGCGAAAATCTATCTGCAAACAGGTGCGGCTTATAACGAAGATCCGGTCTCGCGCGCCACTTTTGGCGTGTACAAGGGTAGCAATGTGTTCATCTACCTGCGCGAAGCTTACTGATGATTGTCCAGTAACAGTCATACTGGGCATGCATTGCGAGTGGCCGGTTTGATTGGATAAACGAAAGGTCTGGCAGTGTTTCGTCACCAAATGCCGAGAATACGGCGTTTGTGAGGGAAAATATCCTTGACAGCAATGGGTTAGTCAATTAAGTTCACATCAATTATGAGACTGCCACCGTTCTTGTCTTTGTTTAACCGCAGCAGCCGCGATGCCGGCTGGGTTTCGGTATCTCTTGGGAAACAAAGGGGTGTACGTCGCGCAGGCAAAATATGTGGGTGCCCGTCCGCAAGTGACGAGGTGCGCGTTCTATCCCGCCAATGAAGTGACATTCCTCCACGCTGGAAAAGATACGCAAGGAAGCGCAATCTCGAAGGTGGCCGCTACACCACGGTGCTGGCATCCAATGAATATCAGTTGATGATGGTGGAAGCGCCCAGTGTGCCGGTGGATGAATTGAAGACGGCCATACGCTGGAAGATCAAAGACTCGCTCAGTTATCACATCGACGATGCGACGATCGATGTGTTGCAAATCCCCTCGGGCAGATACGGTGGCGGCAGCGACCGCCCGCAGTCGCTGTATGCGGTGGCGGCCTCGAACGAGACGATACGCAAGCGCATCGCGCTGTTCGAGAAAGCCAAGATTCGATCTGACGGTGATCGATATCGCCGAAATGGCGCAGCGCAACATCGCCGCTTTGTACGAAACGGAAGGCCGCGGCTTGGCGCTGCTGGCGTTCGATGATGAAGGCGGTCTGCTGACCATCACTTGCGATGGCGAGTTGTTCCTGGCGCGGCGCATCGATATTACGCTCGGACAGTTGCAGGATGCGGACGAGAGCATGCGCCAGCAATATCAGGATCGCGTCGAATTGGAAGTGCAGCGTTCGCTGGATTATTTCGACCGGCAGTTCCATCACATTCCGATGGAGCGCATGCTGGTTTCGGTACCTGACGACTCGGGCTTGGTGCAAATGACTGGCCGACAATCTGGGGCTTGCCGGTCGAGGCGCTGGATCTGGCAGCAGGGCATGGATATCGTCGGCGTTCCCGAATTGGCCGACAGCGAATTTGCCTGTTATGCCTTGCATGCCCTGGGCGCTGCGCTGCGGCTGGAGAAGAAGGCGCTATGAGCCAGCAGATCAATCTGTTCAACCCGATCTTCCTCAAGCAGAAGAAATATTTTTCGATGATGACGATGTTGCAGGCGCTCGGCTTGATCGTGCTGGGCTCTATCGCTGTTCTATGGCTATGCGTGGTATCAGGTGCAGCAACTGGCCAAGCAGACGCAGGAGATGACCAAGCGTTACGAAGCGGAACAAAAACGCCTGGTCAATTATGCCAACGAGTTTTCACCGCAACGTTCCAGCTCAGGCGCTGAATGACGAGTTGAATGCGCTGGAGGCGCAAGTGGCCGCGCAGAGACAATCTGCTGAATACGCTCAAGAGCGGGGCGATCGGCAACACCCAGGGCTATTCGGAATACCTGCGCGCATTTGCGCGGCAGTCGGTCAACGGTTTGTGGCTGACCGGATTTGACATCAACGGCGACGGCGCGCAGATGAGCCTGCAAGGTGCGGTGACCAATCCGCAATTGTTGCCGGCCTACATCCAGCGCATGAACAAGGAAGCGGTGATGCGCGGCAAGACGTTCTCCGCGCTGCAGATGAAACAACCCAAGCGCGATGACGACAAGTCGATGGCGCGCAGCTACGTCGAGTTCAGTTTGCATTCGGCTGAAGTGAGCGGAGGGACAAAGTGATGAAAGACCGCTGGATCATATTCGTCGCCAAAGTGGATGGCATGTCGTTGCGCGAACGGGCGCTGATCTTCGCCGCTATCGCGTTTGCACTGGTGTCGCTGATCAATAGCTTTTTTCTCGATCCCCTGCTGGCGCAACAAAAACGCTTGTCTTCCCAGGTGGTGCAGCAGCAGGAGAAGATGAAGGAGACGCAGGCGCAATTGGGTACGTTGCTGCAAGCCAAACAGGCGGATGAGCATGCGCCGCAGCGCGAGCGCATTCGGCAATTGCGCGAGCAGCTTGCGCAGGGTGATGCGTACCTGAAACAGACGCAGGGCAGGCTGGTTCCGCCGGAAAGAATGGCGGATTTGCTGGAGCAGGTGCTGAGCAAGAACGCGCGCTTGCAGTTGGTGGCGCTGAATACGCTGCCGGTCTCGTTGTTCATCGAGCCGACGGCGGATGCCGCGACCAGGGCGGCAGCGCAGGAAAAACAGATCTACAAACATGGCGTGCAGATGACGGTGCGCGGCAGTTATGCCGATCTGCTGCAATACCTCACCGCGCTGGAAAAGCTGCCCACGCAGATGTTCTGGGGCATGGCCAAAATGAATGTGGTGCAATATCCGAATGCGGAATTGACGCTGACGCTGTATACCTTGAGCTTGGATAAGACATGGCTGCAAGTTTGAACAATCTGCCGCGCGTGGCGATGCTGCTGTTGGGTGTGTTGTGCATCTGCGGCGCGTCGTTGGCTGCGGAACAATTGAACGATCCGACCCGCCCGGCGATCGAGTTGGTGCCGGGGTTGGGCGCTGCGGCGACGGCCGAGCAGAAGGCTCCGCCTGCGGGATTGCAGTCGGTGATCCTTTCGCCCAAGCGTGAGGCGGCGATCATCAACGGCATCGAAGTCGCGGTGGGTGAAAAATACGGCGATGCGGTGTTGACCGTGGTGAACGAGACTTGCGTGGTATTGATGGGCCCGGAAGGGCGCCGGGTGATGCACATGTTCCCGACGGTGAATATGACCAAAACCGAACTGGCCTGCGTCAGGCGCCAAGGCATGCAGCCGGTAAGTCAGGCGGCCGGCCAGCCTGCAAAAATAGCCAAAGCCATAAAAAAAGCCAAAGCCAAAAAGCGCGTCGCGGTTTGCGCGCCTGTTGAAGAAAACAAGGATGGGAGCGGGAAATGAAGCGATTATTCGTGGTGCTATGTCTGTTGTCCCTTGCGGGCTGTGCCAGCAGCGGTACCGCTTCCGTGAAGAACAAAGTCAGCATGGAAATGGATGCGGTAGTCAAGGAAAGCGCCCACCCGAGCAAACAGGATGAGGTGAACAACGCTTTGCTTCCGCCGCTGACAGTGCTGACCCCCCAAGCGGATGGTATGCCGGTCGAGGCCAAGTTCGACCTGGTGGTGAACAACACACCGGCGCAGCAAGTGTTCATGGCCATCGTGTCCGGTACCCGATACAGCATGCTGTTGCATCCGGATGTCAGCGGCAGCATCTCGCTCAATCTGAAAGATGTGACGGTGTTCGATGCGCTGGAGTCGATCCGCGAAATGTATGGCTACGAATACAAGATCGATGGTACACGCATCTACATCCAGCCGATCGGCATGCAGACGCGCATCTTCCAGGTGAACTATCTCACCGGTCAGCGCGATGGCAGGTCCTCGTTGCGCGTGGCATCGGGTTCCGTGGCTGACACTGCCATCGGCAGCACGGGAATGGCGACTGCGGCAACGGCCGCGACTGCCAGCACTCGCGACAGCAGCCGAGTCACCATGACCTCCAAGTCCGATTTCTGGGAGGAGTTGAGCGCGGCATTGACCGCAATCGTGGGCACGGAAAAGGGACGCAGCGTGGTCATCAGCCCGATGTCCGGCGTGATCGTGGTGCGCGCCATGCCCGAGGAGTTGAAAAATATCGCGGCTTATCTCAAGGCGTCACAGATTTCCATCGAGCGCCAGGTGATCCTTGAGGCGAAGATCGTGGAAGTGCAATTGAACGACACGTATCAATCCGGGGTGAACTGGGGCGCATTTGGCAGCCTTAGAAACAGTCCGACCAGCAAGGGTTCGTTTGGGGTGTTGTCACCGGGCACTGCTCTGGCTACGACGGGGCCGCTTACGAACGGGGTGGTTACCTCGACTGCCGTCGGCACTGACCTGGCCATGGCGGCAGCGACTGCGTTGCCGGCGGGAGCCACTGCGGGCTCATTGTTCGGCCTCGCCTTCCAGACCGGCAACTTTGCGGCGTTGCTCAATTTCCTTGAAACGCAGGGCGATGTCCATGTGTTGTCCAGTCCGCGCATTGCCACCTTGAATAATCAGAAGGCGGTATTGAAAGTGGGTACGGACGAATTCTTTGTGACCGAGGTCAGTGGCGGTACCCAGGCAACCACCGCGATCGCAGGCACTTCGCCGACCGTCAAGGTGCAGCCGTTCTTTTCCGGTATCGCGCTGGATGTGACGCCGCGCATCGACGAGAACGACGAGATCATCTTGCACGTGCATCCTTCGGTGAGCACGGTTTCTACCGTCAACAAGACGGTGAATCTGGGCACTACCGGCGGGGTTGCCAATATTTTTAATTTGCCGCTGGCCTCCAGTTCGGTTTCGGAAACAGACAGCATCGTGCGCGCCAGCGACGGTCAGATCGTGGCCATCGGCGGCTTGATGCGCCAGGCATCTTTTGACGATCAATCCGGGATTCCGGGGTTGCCGAAATCTGTGTTCGGACAAACCAGCGCAGACTACGCAAAAACGCGAGTTGGTCATTCTGATCAAGCCGACGGTGGTGAACAGCGACAAGGACTGGTCGGACGACATCGCGCGCAGTCGTGATCGCATCAACGGCATGTCCCGTTAATTATGTATCTGCGTCACTTCGGGCTACGCGAACAACCTTTCTCGCTCACGCCGGACACCAGTTTCTTTTTTGCCTGCTCGAATTATCAGGAAGGCCTGAACACGCTGCTGGTCGCGGCACGCAACGGCGAGGGTTTCATCAAGATCACGGGCGAGGTGGGCAACGGCAAGACGCTGTTGTGCCGCAAGTTCCTCGCCACGCTGAATCAGGGGCGGCAAGCCACCACGCTCATCGGCACTCAGGATGAGGCGTCCGAAGCCAAAGTCGGAGCACGCATTTCGTGACGGCCTATCTTCCCAATCCCTATCTGGAGCCGCGCAGTTTGTTGCTGGCGCTGGCGGAGGAATTTCGCATCGAGTTGGCTGTTGATGTTGACCAGCACCAACTTCTGAAAGAACTCACCCGCACGTTGCTCAATTTTGCGCGCGACGGCAAGCGCGTGCTGGTGTGTCTGGATGAGGCGCAGGCGATGCCGCTGGAAAGCCTGGAAGTGTTGCGCTTGCTGACCAATCTGGAGACCGAGAAACGCAAACTGCTGCAAGTCGTGCTGTTCGGGCAGCCGGAATTGAACGAGCGCTTGCGGCATAACTCGATACGCCAATTGCGCCAACGCATCAGTTTCCAATATGAGTTGAAGGGGTTGCGGCGTGACGAGCTGGAACGTTACCTGCGCCACCGGATGGCGGTGGCCGGCTATGCCGGCGATACCTTGTTCAGCAAGGCTGCGGTCGGCAAGCTGCACCGCATCACCAGCGGCACGCCGCGGCTGGTCAACATCGTGGCGCACAAGGCGCTGATGCTGGCCTTTGCCGAGGGGCGCCAGCAGATCACCAGCAAACATATTGCCCTGGCCGCTGCCGACACGCCGGAAGTGCGCCGCGATTGGCTGCCACAGGCAGTGCTTGGAGCGGCGGCAGCACTGGCCGTTCTTGCAGCGCTGGGATGGGTGTATTGGCAATGAGTCTGATCAATCAGGTGCTGAATCAGCTGGAACAGCGCGGCGCGCATACTGCGCGCAGACCAGACGCTGATACGTGCCGTACCAGAGCAGGCGGAGCGCAATTGGACCAAGCCTGTCCTGCTGGTGTTCTCGCTGGCGGCCGTGGCCGGGATGCTGTGGCTAGGGTTGCAGATGCGGAAGCCGCCGGTCGAACCCGTGAAAGTGGCTGTTGACGTTATGCCGGTGCCTGCTTCTGCGGTGGCGAGTGCAGCGTCGAGTGCGGTATCGAGCGACTTGCCTGAGGCGGAGCCACTGCAGCCTGCCTCCAAATTGAGTTTCGAGCTCAGCGCAGTGCCGCCGCCGGAGCCAGAGCCGTTACACGAAAATAAACCAGCCAAGCCGGCTGCGCCAGTCGCGCATCGTCCCGCCGTCATCGCGCAGGCACCCAAGCCTGCCCCGGCCGAGCGCAAACCGGCAGAAATTGCATTGCGCCTGTGGTGAACGCCCCGGCCGCAGGCGAATTGCCGCTGAAACAGGTCAGCCGCACGCAACAAGCCGATGCGGAATATCGCAAGGCTTTGCTGCTGCAACAGCAGGGACATGGCGCCGAGGCGTTGGTCGGTTATGAAGCAGCCTTGAAGCTGAACGCGCAACATGATGCGGCACGGCTTGCACAGGCGGCCTTGCTGATGGAGAGCAAGCGCGGTGCGGATGCGGAACGCGCGCTGCAGGAGGGGTTGAAGCTCAAGCCGACACACATCGGGTTCAGCATGGCATTGGCGCGTGTGCAAGTTGAGAGCGGCAAGATCGATCAGGCGCTGGAGACGTTGCAAAAGAATTTGCAGCAGGCGGATGACAAGGCGGACTATCAGGCGTTCTATGCGGCGCTGTTGCAGCGCCAGGGCAGGCACAAAGAAGCCGTGAACCATTATCAGATCGCCGTGCAACTTGCGCCCAACAGCGGGGTTTGGTTGATGGGCTATGGCATCTCGTTGCAGGCGGTGCAGCGCATCGAAGATGCAAAAGCGGCCTACCAGCAGGCGCTTGCCACGCGAACCCTCAGCCCGGAGCTGGCCGCGTTCGTGCAGCAGAAGCTCAAAGGGTTCTAGTTTTCCTCATGGTGCGGCAGCGTCCGCGCCACTACCCAGACACTCACCCCGCTGGCTCCCGCCTGCTTCAGGGCGCGCGCCAATTCCCCGGTCGAGGCACCCGTGGTCATCACGTCATCCACGATGGCGACCTGTTTGCCGCGGATGTCGGCATAGGGCGTGACCTCGAAGGCTCCGCGCATGTTCTTGTCGCGCTCTTTCCACGGCAGGGCGGATTGCGGCGGCGTGTCGCGCACGCGACGACAGGCATCTGACAGCAGCGGGATATGCAAGCGCCCGGCGATGCGTGCCGCCAACAGCTGTGATTGATTGAAGCCGCGCTCGCGCAAACGCGACGGATGCAAGGGCAGGGCAATCAGACAATCGGGGCGCGTGTCCACCTGTTGCCGCCAATTGATCCGCCAGAAAGTTGACCAGAATGAGGCGCTCGTGGAATTTGAGCGCTTTGATAAGCTGGCTGACCGGGAAGCTGTAGCTGAAGGCTGCCAGCGTGCGGTCGAACGGTGGTGGATTTTTCAGGCACTGTCCGCACACCTCGCCCGCCGGAGTGGGCAGTGCGCAGATCGGGCAATGCGGCTGTTTCAGGCGCGGCAGTTCCGCGTCGCACGCGGCACAGCACAGGCCGTCCTGGCTCATGGCGCCGCACAGCAGGCAGGGCTGGGCGGGCAGCATGCGTGCAAGGAATGTGCGGATGTTCAGAAATCGGTGCGTCAAAATTGACAAGGGTGCTTCCTTCAACGAATATGCGGCCTGCCGTAATTTACCGTGCCTATCGCTGAAAGCCAAACCAATCATGCAAACCCAAACTATCGAATTCGTTCGTCCCATCCAACCGCAAGCCACGCCGCAACGCTGGAGTGTCGACGCGGTCGAGGCGCTGTTCAAACTGCCGTTCGCCGATCTGCTGTACCGCGCGCAGCAGGTGCACCGCGAACATTTCGACCCGAACGCGGTGCAGCTGTCCACCCTGCTGTCGATCAAGACCGGCGGCTGTTCCGAGGATTGCGGCTACTGCCCGCAATCGGCGTTTCACTCCGCAGGCGTGGAAAACAAAAAGATGCTGGATGTGAGCGAAGTGGTGAAAGCCGCCAAGGCCGCGCAGGACGCCGGAGCCGGACGTTTCTGCATGGGGGCGGCATGGCGCGAGCCATCCAAAGAAGACATGGTGGCCGTGGTGGAGATGGTCAAGGAAGTGCGCGCGCTGGGTATGGAGACCTGCGCCACGCTGGGCATGCTGAACGACGAGCAGACCGAGCAATTGCGCAGCGCGGGTCTGGATTACTACAACCACAACCTCGATACCACGCCTGAGTTCTACGGCAACATCATCAGCACCCGCGACTATCAGGATCGCCTCGACACGCTGGAGCGCGTGCGCAAAGCGGGCATGCATGTGTGCAGCGGCGGCATCGTCGGCATGGGCGAGAACCTGACGCAGCGCGCCGGATCTGGTCGCGCAACTGGCCAATATGGAACCGTACCCGGAGAGCGTGCCGATCAACAATCTGGTCAAGGTGGAAGGCACGCCGCTGGCGCAGACCGAGGACCTCGATCCGCTGGACTTCGTGCGCACCATCGCCGTGGCGCGCATCACCATGCCGACCGCGCGCGTGCGGCTCTCTGCCGGACGCCAGCAGATGTCCGACGCAGTGCAGGCTTTGTGTTTCCTCGCCGGTGCGAACTCCATCTTCTACGGCGACCAGTTGCTGACCACGGGCAACCCCGATGTCGAGCGCGACCGCGCGCTGCTGGACAAGCTGGGCATGTACCCCTTCGCTGAAAAAAATCATTAGCCACAGAGATCACAGAGCACACAGAGAAGAGATTTAGGCAGGGATGGGCATTTTATGCCCAACTCGCAAAGTCAAAACAGAGCGGGAATCTCTCTGTGGTCTCTGTGTGCTCTGTGGCAAAAATGCCTTTCACTCAATTACAAACCGAACTCGACGAACGCAAGGCGCTGGGCCTGTTGCGCAGCCGGCGCACGCTGGCCAGTCCGCAGTCGCCGCATATCGTCGTGGATGGGAAGGCTTATCTCGCGTTCTGCAGCAACGATTACCTCGGTCTTGCCAATCACCCGCAACTCATCGCCGCGCTGCAACAGGGCGCGCAGCAGTGGGGTGTCGGGGCGGGCGCGGCGCACCTGGTGAGCGGGCATTTCGACCGCACATCATCAGCTCGAACAGCAACTGGCTGCTTTCGTCGGCAAACCCGCCGCGCTGCTGTTCTCCACCGGCTACATGGCGAACCTCGGCGTGGTGCAGGCCTTGGTCGGCAAGGGCGACACTGTGTTCGCCGACAAGCTCAATCATGCTTCGCTCAACGACGCGATGCTGCTGTCGCGCGCCGCTGACCAAACGTTATCGGCATGGCGACATGGCGCAGTTGGCGCAATTGCTGGAGCAAACGCCAAGCGGCAGAAAGCTGGTCATCACCGATGCGGTATTCAGCATGGATGGCGACATCGCGCCGTTGCGCGAGTTGCTGGCTTTGTGCGAGCAGCACGATGCCTGGCTGTATGTGGACGATGCGCACGGCTTCGGCGTGCTGGGCGAGCAGGGGCGCGGCTCGCTGTCGCATTTCGGTATCGCGTCGCAGCGCATCATCTACATGGCGACGCTGGGCAAGGCGGCGGGTGTGTCCGGCGCTTTCGTGGCGGCGGAACAGGTGGTCATCGATACGCTGGTCAATCATGCGCACAGCTACGTCTATACCACCGCCACGCCGCCCGCCTTGTCCGTCGCGCTGTCGCAGAGTCTGCAATTGATCGCGCAAGGCGATGAATTGCGTGCGCACTTGCAACAGCTCATCACACAGTTGCGCAAAGGCTTGTCTGACTTGCCGTGGCAGCTGATGCCGTCGGACACGGCGATCCAGCCGCTGCTGATCGGCGACAACCAGCAGGCGTTGCAGTTGAGCGAGGAGCTGCGCGAACGCGGCATCTGGGTGGCGGCGATCCGTCCGCCCACCGTGCCGCAGGGCACGGCGCGGCTGCGCATCACCCTGTCGGCCGCGCATAGCGCAGCGGATGTGGATCAACTCATCGGGGCATTGCATGAGCTTGCACAGGAATCATGAATTCGCGCAGCGTACGTTTGCTCCCTCTCCCAGTGGGAGAGGGTTGGGGAGAGGGAGAAGCCGATGCTGCATGTTGAAGTGACCGGCAGCGGCGCGCCGCTGGTGCTGTTGCATGGCTGGGGCATGCACGGCGGCGTGTGGACGGATGTCGCAGCGCAACTGGCGCAAGATTTTCGGGTGCATAGCGTCGATCTGCCGGGTCATGGCGCAGAGCGCGCCGTTGCCGGAAGCTGATCTGGATGCCCTGGTGCGGGCACTGTCTGCACAGTTCAGCGAGCCGGTCACCGTGTGTGGCTGGTCGCTGGGCGGGCAGGTCGCGCTGCGTTGGGCGTCGCTTGAGCCGGAACAGGTGCGACGCCTGGTTCTGGTGGCGAGCACGCCCTGTTTTGCCGAGCGCGAAGACTGGCTGTTCGGCATGGCCAAGCGCAGTGCTGGCGAAATTCGCCGCCGAACTGGAACAGAGCCATGCCGCCACGTTGCGCCGCTTCATCGCGCTGCAATTGCGCGGCAGCGAAAACGAACGCGAGTTGCTGGCACTGTTGCGCGAGCAACTGTTCAGTCGCGGCGAGCCGGATATGGCGGCGCTGCGCGGCGGCCTGGACATCCTGCGCGATGCCGATCTGCGCGGCGAGTTGCAGCACATCAGCCAGCCGACACTGGTCATCGCGGGCGAGCGCGACAAACTGACGCCGCCGGAAGCATCGTACTATCTGGCGCAGGCCATGCCGTCGGCGCGCGTGGTGGAGGTGGCGGGCGCGGCGCATGCGCCGTTCCTGTCGCATCCTGAAATATTTGTCGAACAAGTGAAGAGTTTCCTGCATGAATGAATTTGAGATAGACAAGCACCAAGTGCGGCGTGCTTTCAGCCGTGCCGCGCAGGATTACGATGCCGCTGCGGTGATGCAGCGCGAGGTGTGCACGCGCATGCTGGAGCGGCTGGATTACATCAAGCTGCAGCCGGCGCGCCTGCTGGATGTCGGCAGCGGCACCGGCTGGGGCACGCGCCAGTTGGGCGAGCGTTATCCGCAGGCGGAGATCACTGCGCTCGATATCGCCATCGGCATGCTGCAGCATGCGCGCGGCACTTCGAGCTGGTGGAAGAAACTGTTCGCCGGCAAGCGCGAGAGTTTCCTGTGTGCCGATGTCGAGGCATTGCCGATCGCCTCCAACAGCGTGGAGATGGTGTGGTCGAATCTGGCGCTGCAATGGTGCAACGATCTGCCTGCCACCTTCGTCGAATTGCAGCGCGTGCTCAAGGTGGACGGGCTGCTGATGTTCTCCAGCTTCGGTGTGGATACCCTGCAGGAATTGCGCGTCGCGTTCAGCGATGTGGACGGCTACAACCACGTCAACCGCTTCGCCGACATGCACGACATCGGCGACATGCTGGTGGCGGCCGGTTTCGCCGATCCGGTGATGGAGATGGAAAAGCTCACGCTCACCTACGACGACGTGCGCGCGGTGATGCAGGACCTGAAGAGCATCGGCGCGCACAATGCCACCGCCGGGCGCGCGCCGGGCATGATGGGCAAGGCGGCCTGGCAGCGCGTCACGGAGAATTACGAGAAACTGCGCCGCGACGGCAAACTGCCCGCGACCTTCGAGATCATCTACGGCCATGCGTGGAAGCCAGCACCGAAGACGACACCGGACGGGCGCGCGATCATCAGGACGGATTTCAAGCTGTGAGCTACTTCATCACCGGCACCGACACGGGAGTGGGCAAGACGCTGGTGAGTTGTGCGCTGCTGCATGCCTTCGCCGCACAGGGCAAGCGCGTGGCCGGCTTCAAGCCGGTGGCCGCAGGCTGCGATGAAGACGACCAGAACGACGATGCAAAACGCCTGCTGGCTGCGGGCAACGTGCAGGCTAGCTACGACCAGATCAATCCCTATTGTTTTCCCCATCCCATCGCGCCGCATCTTGCCGCGCGCCATGCCGGGCGTGCGCATCGATTTTTCGCGCATCCTGGACTCCTATCGCGAGTTGGCCGGGCAGGCCGACGAGGTCATCGTGGAAGGGGTGGGCGGCTTCTGCGTGCCGCTGAACGACAAGCAGGACAGCGCCGATCTCGCAAGGCAGCTCGAGTTGCCGGTCATTCTGGTGGTGGGCATGCGGCTGGGCTGTCTCAATCATGCCTTGCTGACGCTGCGCGCCATTGCCGATTACCAACTAGAATGCGCGGGTTGGGTGGCCAACGTGCTGGATGCCGACATGCCTGCGTTGCAGGAGAATATCGAGGCCTTGCGCGAGCGTATCGCAGCGCCGTTGCTGGGCATCATTCCTTATCAAGCGCAGCCGGATGCGCAGGGGCAGCGGCACAGTTGAATTTGGAATTGCTGAAGAAAAAATGAATGGACTGTAAGAGCCAGCAAGCTGGCTCCTACAAATGCGCAAATCTCCAATGGAATATTCGGTAAATAAATAACCGATGGTTGAATTCAGCATCATCGCAGTGTTTCTGGTTGGCCTGCTCGGTGGCGTGCATTGCCTCGGCATGTGCGGCAGCATCGTCGGCATCTTCACGGCGCAAGTGCCGAAAGAACACTCGCGCTGGCCGTTCCATCTGGCCTACAGCAGCGGGCGCATCGCCAGCTATGCAGCGGCAGGCGCATTGGTCGGCGCTGTCGGGCAGGCGGGGCTGCTGATGCGCGATGCGGTTCCGGTGCAGCATCTGTTGTTCGCGCTGTCGAGCTTGATGCTGATCACGCTGGGTCTGTATCTCGCCGGTGTATGGGGCGCGGTGCGCCAGCTGGAACAGCTGGGCAGCGGCTTGTGGAAACGTCTGCAGCCCTACACCACCAGATTGTTGCCGGTGAACACCGTGCCGCGCGCGCTGGGCCTGGGCGCGCTGTGGGGCTGGCTGCCGTGCGGGCTGGTGTATAGCGTGCTGCTCACTGCGCTGGCGAGCGGCAGCGCGGCGCAGGGCGCGCTCATCATGCTGGCGTTCGGGTTGGGCACGCTGCCGAATCTGCTGGCGATCGGCTTGTTCTGGGAAAGCATCAAAGGCTGGGTGCAGTCGCCGCGCGTGCGACTGGCGGCGGGGCTGCTGGTCACGGCGTTCGGCGTGTATGGTTTGTTCAAGGTCGGTTACACCTTTGCCGTTCACGGATGGACGGGAGCGTGTCATGTGGCTGCGTAATCTGCTGCTTGTCTTGTCCTTCTCCCTGCTTGCCGCGTGTGGCGAGCCAAAGCTTCCCTCCCCTTTCAAAGCCAGCGACGTGAGTGCGCAATACGCACAGGCGGATTTTCATCTGAACGACGCAACAGGCAAGCCGGTCAGCCTGGCGGATTTTCGCGGCAAGGTGGTGGTGCTGTTCTTCGGCTATACGCACTGTCCGCAGGTCTGCCCCACCACGCTGGCGGATATGGCGCAGGTGATGCGCTTGCTGGGAAGCCTGGCGGACAATGTGCAGGTGTTGTTCGTGACGCTCGACCCGGAACGCGACACGCGCGAACTGCTGGCGCAATATCCGCCAGCGTTCTATCCCACATTCAAAGGGTTATCCGGTGATAGTATGGCGACCGCGCAAGCGGCGCAGGCGTTCGGCGTGATCTACCAGAAGCAGCCGAACAAGAACGGCGGCTACGATCTGGACCATTCCGCCGGAACCTACCTCATCGCACCAGGGGGCAAGACAGTCCTGATTTCCCCGTTCGCACAGCGGCCCGAGTTGTTGGCGCAGGACATCCGTTTACTGTGGGCATTGAAATGATTTCATTGACCGAAATGCTGCGCTTTGACATAGATGAGACGAATCTGCCGGTTCGTCGCGAGCAGGTGCGCGCGCGCATCGCCGTGTATCCGACCATGATCCTTCCGGCCATGCTGATGGCGCCTTTGCTGGTCTGGGTGATGTGGGATGCGGTGGCGCATGAGCTGCTGCTCGGCTGGATGGTGATGACATTCATCACGCAACTCTTCGAGCTGTCCCAGTGGTGGCGCTTACCGGTCATACACACAGGGTGCGGAGCAATGCCGGCGCTGGGATGCGCGTTTCAAACTGAATACCAGCATAGGTGCGCTGGCGTGGGGTAGCGCGTGGGTGGTGATGTTCGTGCCGGGCGACATCGGCTATCAGGCGCTGCTGATCTGTGCGGCGCTGGGCTTCTCGGCGGCCGGGGTGACCATCAATCCGGTGCACCGTCCATCGCTGTTCCTCTATCTGGTGTTGCTGCTTGGACCGTTGATCGTGCGCTTGGCCTGGGAGGATGACCGTCAGCATTGGTTCCTTGCCTTCATGCTGCTGGTCTTCATCGGCTTCCTGCTGCATTCGGCCATCAAGCTGATGCAGACTTTCGAGTTGTCCTTGCGGCAGCGCTTCGAGAAGGAAGCGCTGTTGCAAACCCTGCGCGCGCGCGAGGAAGAGACTGCCGCGGCGCTGGAGACGGCGGAGCTGGCCAACAAGACAAAATCCAGATTCCTCGCCACCGCCAGCCACGATCTGCGCCAGCCCTTGCAGGCGCTGCGGCTGTTTACCGAGGCGCTGCAGAACATCGCAAAAGAGCCGGAAACCCTGCGACTGGCCGGGCAGATCGGCAAGTCGGTGAATTCGCTGGTGGATATGTTCGACGAGCTGCTCGATGTATCCCGCCTTGATGCGGGCATCATTCATCCGCGCTGGCAGCACTTTGCGCTGCACGACTTGTTCGATCGTCTGTATGTGGACTTTACCCCGTTGGCACAAGCCAAGGGCTTGTTGCTTGAGCTGCCGTACAACATCAATAACGATGGCAGTTGCGCAGAGAGCTGCGATGCGGTGGTCTATAGCGACCCGTTCCTGCTGGAGCGCATGCTGCGCAATCTGGTCTCCAACGCCATACGCTATACAGATTCCGGTCATGTGCGGGTGCAATGCCAGTGCACGTCGACTCAGCTCGAGATCGCGGTGCAGGATACCGGCATCGGCATCCGGCCGGAGGTGATGAAACAGATCTTCGAGGAGTATTACCAGGCGGACAATCCGCACCGCGACCGGCGCAAAGGCTTGGGTCTGGGCCTGGCTATCGTGCGTCGCGTGGAAGAATTGCTCGGCTACCATGTCAAGGTTGAATCGGTGCCGGGCCAAGGCTCGACCTTCAGCTTTATTGTGAACCAAGGCGATCCGGAGATGCTGGCACGTCCTTTCATCATCACGCAGACCCGTTTCAACGTTGACGGCAAGGTGATCGCGCTGGTCGAAGACGATCCGGATATTCGCGAATTCACTGCCGAGGTCATGCAAGGTTGGGGTTGCCGGGTATTTTCGGCAGCCAATGGCGCGGAAGTGTTGAAGAAGCTGGACATGGCCGCAGTTCGTCCGGATCTGCTGGTGTGCGATTACCGTTTGCCGGACAAGCAAACCGCACTGGATGTGATGCGGCAGATGCGCGAGTGCTGGGGCGATCTGCCGGTATTGGTGATCACCGGCGATACTGGCGCAGAAACTTTGCAAGCCATCAATAAAAGCGGGGCGATTTTGCTGCACAAGCCCATCGCCCCGACACGCTTGCGATCCGCGATGTTCATGGTCATGCAGGGGACAGAGGCGGCGGACCTGTGAATGGTATGATTGCGGCTGTTGGAATAGGGGGCTCTGAATGAAAATAAAAGTTCTGCTGGTGGACGACCACGCGCTGTTCCGGGATGGCATGCGCTACGTGTTGCAACAGCTTGCCGACGAGGTCGAGATCATCGATACCGGCAATTTCACCGAGGCTGTGCAATTGGTCAATGCCAATCCCAACTTCGATCTTGCACTGCTCGACCTGAACATGCCGGATAGTGAAGGCGTGCCTTCGCTGCAACTTTTTCATCAACGCTTTCCCGATATTCCGCTGGTGGTGGTCTCGGGCTCGGATCAGCGCGACGACATCGAGAACGTGATGAATCTGGGCGCGATGGGTTTCATCTCCAAGATGTCGCCGAGCAAGGTGATGTTGTCCGCCCTGCGCATGGTGATGGACGGCGGGGTGTATCTGCCGCCGCAACTGTTGCAGCAAGCCGTTGCCAAGATGGAGATGGGCCAGAGCCTGACCGACAAGCGCAGCCAGCGTGCCAGCAAATACGGGCTGACACCGCGCCAGTTGCAGGTGCTGCAATACATCGGGGCCGGACTCAGCAACAAGGATATAGCCAAGAAACTTGATTTGGCCGAAGGGACAGTCAAGATCCACGTCGCTGCCATCTATCAGGCATTGCATGTCGGCACGCGGCTCGATGCCGTGGCCGCGGCGCGGCGCTTCGGTTTCATTGCCACAGAGGAATCTGGCACATTCGAGAATTACAAGGAAGTCTGATGGCATTGCACGACGCCCCGCGCCCCCCCCTGCCTGAACGTTTGCTTGGTCTGCTGCGCGAATCGCGCTGGCTGCTGCTGGTGGCGGTGGCGCTCTATCTCATCCTCATCCTGTTCGGCTTTGATCGTGCCGATCCTTCCTGGTCGCACAGCGCGAGCGCTGCAGTCACACACAATCCAGGCGGTGTGCTCGGCGCGTGGCTGGCCGATGTGTCGCTCTACCTGTTCGGTTTCTCTGCCTGGTGGTGCGTCACGCTGATGTTGCAGCGGGTGTGGGCGGGTTATCGCCGGATGCGCGCCGACAGCCTGTTCGATCAGCGCGCGCTGTGGGTCTCGTTGTTGGGCTTTGTTGTGCTGTTGTTTTCCAGCAGCGCGTTGGAAGCGTTGCGTCTCTATACCTGGCAGGTCGAATTGCCGCTCGCTCCCGGCGGTATGCTGGGCGCAGTGCTGGGCGGCGCGCTGTCACATGCGTTGGGCTTTATCGGTGCCACCTTGTTCCTGTTGGTGCTGATGGCGGTGAGCTTCAGTCTCTACACCGGATTGTCCTGGCTGCGATTTGTCGATTGGCTGGGCGGCGCGCTGGAAAATTTCTGGGTGTGGGCGCACAACCGCTGGCAGACCTGGCAGGACAAACGCATCGGCGCGCAGGCGATGCAGGTACGCAAGGCGGTGGTGGAAGAAGAGAAGAAGCGCGTGGAGGAGCACCAGCCTATCCACATCGAGATGCCCGTCTTCGAAGTGGCGCGTTCCACCCGCGTGGCAAAAGAGAAACAGGTCTCGCTGTTTAGCGAGATGCCCGATTCGCCGCTGCCGCCGCTGCATCTGCTGGATGAGGCGACGCAGCAGGTCGAGATGGTCGCCGCCGAGACCCTGGAATTCACCTCACGCCTGATCGAGCGCAAGCTCAAGGATTTCGGCGTGGAAGTCAAAGTGGTCGGCGCCTATCCCGGCCCGGTCATCACGCGTTACGAGATCGATCCCGCCGTCGGCGTGAAGGGCAGCCAGATCACCAATCTGGTGCGCGACCTGGCACGCGCCTTGTCGGTGGTCAGCATCCGCCTGGTCGAGACCATTCCCGGCAAGAGCTACATGGCGCTGGAGTTGCCCAATCCGAAACGGCAAATCGTGCACCTGTCGGAGATCCTCGGTTCGCAAGTGTATGCCGACATGCATTCGGCGCTGACTATGGCGATGGGCAAGGACATCGCCGGCAAACCGGTGGTGGCCGACCTCGGCAAGATGCCGCACGTGCTGGTGGCGGGCACCACCGGTTCCGGCAAATCGGTGGCGATCAACGCCATGATCCTGAGCCTGCTGTACAAGTCCACGCCGCAGGAAGTGCGCCTGTTGCTGATCGACCCCAAGATGCTGGAGCTCTCGGTGTATGAAGGCATCCCGCATCTGCTGGCGCCGGTGATCACCGACATGCGCCAAGCCGCAGCGGGGTTGAACTGGTGTGTGCAGGAAATGGACAAGCGCTACAAGCTGATGTCGGCGCTCGGCGTGCGCAACATCGCCGGTTTCAATCAGAAAGTGCGCGAAGCGGTCAAGGCGGGCAAGCCGTTGACCAACCCGTTCACCATCACGCCGGACAATCCCGAGGCGCTGGAAGAGATGTATTTAATCGTGGTGTTCATCGACGAGTTGGCCGACTTGATGATGGTGGTGGGCAAGAAAGTGGAAGAGCTCATCGCACGTCTGGCGCAGAAGGCGCGCGCTTCCGGCATCCATCTGGTGCTGGCCACACAGCGTCCTTCGGTCGATGTCATCACCGGACTCATCAAAGCGAACGTGCCGACGCGCGTGTCGTTCCAGGTATCGAGCAAGATCGACTCGCGCACCATCCTGGACCAGATGGGCGCGGAAGCGCTGCTGGGACAGGGCGACATGCTCTATCTGCCGCCGGGAACAGGCTATCCGCAGCGGATACACGGTGCGTTCGTGTCCGACCAGGAAGTGCATCGCGTGATCGAACACCTCAAGTTGCAAGGCGAACCGAACTACATCGAGGGCGTGCTGACCTCGCTGGAAGAGCCGGGCGCGGAAGGCGGCGAGCTGGACGGCGGTGCGAATGCCGAGGCCGACCTGTTGTACGATCAGGCGGTGGAGATCGTGCTGAAGACCCGTCGTCCCTCCATCTCGCTGGTGCAGCGTCATCTGCGCATCGGCTATAACCGCGCCGCGCGATTGATCGAAGCGATGGAAAAGGCCGGGCTGGTGTCGCCTATGCAGAGCAACGGCAACCGCGAAGTGCTTGCACCTAGTAGAGAAGGGTAAAGGGAGAAGGGGGAAGGGTAAGCACCGTGG
>CAVRIW010000009.1:0-81968 GCA_963721375.1 uncultured beta proteobacterium
CACTTACCAGATTCTTGAATTCACCGCTTGCGGCTCAAAGCTCCATGTGAAAGCGTACTGCATAGACGTCGATCGGCCCGCGATCGGCGTTGTAAGCCGGGTTCAGGATGCGCTGATAGTCAGCCGTCAGCCAGCAGCCCTTGCTGAGATTCAGGCTGTAATAACCCTCAAAGATTGCTTCCGGGCGATAGCGCAATTTGCCGTCACCGATGAAATAAGAGATGCCGCCGGCTTCAAGAAAGCGGCGGCGATCATCGGACAGGGTATTGCGCATGAGCGACAGGCCGAGCGCATCCTCGTTGCGCCCCCATATGCCGCCCTTGATCAGGAACCCGCTGGAGAAGGAGCCGTCCACCTCGGTGAAGGCGTGGGTCTCTGTGCGTCCATCGGCTTGCATGGCGCGCAAAAAGAAGCCCGCGCTGTCACTGAGTTCCTGCTCGATGTTGATACCCAGACCATACTTGATCTTTTCGTTATTGCGCACCGCGAACAGCGCATCCGGACCGGTGTACTGCCCCGGATGTGCATTGAGCCAGACTAGCGCGTCATTGAAGCCGGCCAGCTGGGCGCGGTTGCGCCAGCCCAGCACCCGCACCTTGCCCGGGCGGTCATTCAACTGGTGCGCATGTTCGACCTCGACCTGGTCTCCATAGTGTTTGCCGAGCGCAAAATCGACGGGCAACCCATTGGGATCTCTTGGGCCTGTCATACGCCCGAAGCGCAACACCCAATCATCCCGATACCACTCAGCCGCGAAGCCCCAGCCGAAGCCGCGCGCATCGGCCGCATAGTCGTAGGCTGCATAAGTCCAGTTACCCCAGTTCATGAACTGGGTTCGCGGGTCCTTGGCGTAGGTGTTCGGGTCGAAGACATCGAGAGTCGAGAAATTCCCGACCGTCAGCACGAAACGGTTCTTGTCCACGAAACCGGCAAGCTGATTGAGACCGGATGCCACATGTTCAGTGCCACCGCCGTGGTTCCAGGTCTGACGCAGGAAAAGCTTTTGTCGATATAAGGTGGGGCTTGGCCCGGCGGCGCGCGTAATCTCTCCATTGGTGAATCCGCCAAGGCCGATCAGGTCGGTGGAAAAGGGCACGCCCTGAGCAACTTCCGGGGTCAAATAAACTTCGCCACCTTCCCACGGGCGAAACCCCAGAAAGGCTGTCGTGGAGAAGGTGTACATCGTCTCGTGGCCTGCGATGATGCTGTTCGGTCCCGAGTAGGCCGCATGAAAAGCAGGGTGTCTCTGCCAGTTGTAGGTGAGCTGTAACCGCGCAGTCGTATTCTCCACCTCGGATGTCTCAGCCTGGCTCCAGGCCGGCAGCGCAGATCCGCCTAACAGGATCGCGAACCAAAATGGACTGCAAGCGGCACCGAAGCGACTGGGCAATTGAAAACGCATTGACTGTTCCTTTATGTGAAGGCGGAGTCCCGCAACAGGTACATCAAGACACGCCACGGCAACAAGCCAGCGGCAATCTGGTAGTCAGGAGGTGGAATCAGACCAGTTATTGGCACCGCTTCCCGCGCTCGGCGAAATAACGGCGGCGAACTGCGCGTTATCTTGCCAATCGCATTCCCGTCATTTCGACGAGGAATCTACTATGACTCGAACAAGTACCCACAATGGGCTCTCCGCAAAATAAAATCGGGCGGATTCTGCATGGGGATATTAAGGATGTAAAGCGTCAATTCGATGACATCGCCGAATGATGCAGCATTTGTGGTTAGACCGCCTCCGGCACATTTTTTACCCCTTATACAACGCCGATCGCGGCCCGGCATCCTTCGCCGATATACGCCTGCACTGGGAACATTGAGCGAACAGCGCTCGCACGGGGCACGGCATTTTGGTGCGGCGTGGGGTATTGGGTTATATTCGCCCCCCGTTCTCAACACCGCAACCACAACGATGCCTGCACCGATCACGCTCTCCGCCCAACATCTGACGCGCTTCCACGGCAAGCATTGCGTGGTGCGCGACGTATCTCTGGAATTGCACCGCGGCGAAGTGCTGGGACTGCTGGGACACAACGGCGCAGGCAAGAGCACCACCCTGCAGATGCTGGCAGGCGCTTTGATGCCGGGCAGCGGGCGGGTCGAGGTGTGCGATTTCGATATGGCGCAGCAACCCGAGTTGGCCAAGGCCTGTCTCGGTTATCTGCCGGAGCAGCCGCCGCTGTATCGCGACATGCGTGTGGACGACTTCCTGCTCTTCGTAGCCCGTCTGCATCGCGTCCCGGCCGCCCGGCTCGCCGATCATCTGGAGTTGGCCAAGCAACGCTGCAGCCTGCTCGACTGTGGACGCAGGATCATCGGCACCCTGTCCAAAGGCTATCAGCAGCGCGTCGGCATCGCGCAGGCGATCATCCATCAACCCGCCGTCGTCATTCTGGATGAACCGTCATCCGGCCTCGATCCCACGCAGATGCGCGACATCCGCAACCTCATCCGCGAGCTGGGCGACAGCAGCAGCGTGATCCTCTCCACGCACCAGATGCACGAGGTGGAAAGCATTTGCGACCGCGCCATCATCCTGCAGGATGGCAATCTGATTTTCAGTGGCAGCATCAGCGAGCTGCGCCGCCACAGCGATGTCGAATCGAGCTTCATCCGGCTCAATGCCATGCAACCTAACGGGAGTACGGCGACATGATCTTCACCCTCTTCAAAAAAGAGTTCCACAGCCTGATCACCGCGCCCTCCACCTGGGGCATGCTGGCGCTGCTGCAGTTCATCTTCGGCTGGTTCTTTCTGGCGCGCATGGACGACTACCTGCAAATTCAGGCACAACTGGCGCAGATGGATGCCGCACCCGGCGCGACCATCGCTATCGCCTCGCCGCTGGCCAGCGTGCTGGCGCTGGTGCTGATGATGCTGATCCCGCTGTTTACCATGCGCCTGATCGCGGAAGAACGCCGCAACAAGACCTGGACATTGCTGGCGACCGCACCGATCTCCGCCACCCACATCGTGCTCGGCAAATTCCTGGGCTTGCTGGCCGCACTCACGCTCATCATCGCGGCCTGCGCGCTGATGATGTCCGCTTTGTCTTTGGGCACGCACGCCGATTCCGGTCTGATCCTGAGCAATATCCTGGGCGTTTGGCTGCTCGCCACCAGCTACGCGGCACTCGGAACATATTTCTCCGCGCTCACACACCAACCCATCGTCGCCGCGTTCGGCGCACTCGCGGTTTCCTTCGGGCTGTGGATGCTGGAAATGAGCAGCGACGCGGTACGCACACTGTCACCGAACACGCATTTCCAGAACCTGAATGTCGGCCTCGTCAGCACTGCCGATCTCGGCTACTTCGTGCTGTTCATTGCCGGCTTCCTGCTGCTCGCCATCCGTCGCATCTACGATGAACGGGGAGGTGAGTGATGAAAAAGTTCGCCATAAAACATCTGCCGTTCTACCTTGTCCTGTTCGCCACCATCATCGGCGCGTATCAACTCGTCACACGCTTCCCGGCGCAGTGGGATGCCACGCAGAACGCGCTCAACAGTCTGGAACAGGGCAGCATCGATGCGCTGCATCAATTGGACGGTGAGCTCAAGCTCACCGTGTATGTCACCCAGCAGGATGCCAAACAGGGCGACGTGCGCAAACTGGTGCGCGAATTCGTCGCGCTGTACCAGCGCTACAAACCCGACACCACCCTCACCTTCGTCGATCCGGTGAAAGAACCGGAGGCCGTGCGCAAATCCGGCATCCAGGGCAACGGCGAAATGGTGGTGGAATACGCCGGACGGCGCGAACACATCACCACGCTCAACGAACAAACACTGACCAGCGCCCTGCTGCGCCTGGCGCATGGCAAGGAACAGATGCTGATGTATCTGAGCGGCCACGGCGAACGCAAGCTGGACGGCCCGGCCAACCACGACCTCGGCGAATTCGGCAGACGCCTGCAGCAGAACGGCTACCGCATCGCCCCGCTCAACCTGACCATCGCCCAGGAAGTGCCGGACAACGTCGGCGTGCTGGTCATCACCCTGCCGCAGACCCAGCTGTTCAAAGGCGAGACCACCAAGTTGCTGCGTTACATCGCGCGCGGCGGCAATGTGCTGTGGCTGCTGGATGCCGAACCGTTGCGCGGACTGGAACCCATCGCCGAAGAATTGGGCATCGTGCTCTCGCCCGGCATCGTCATCGACCCCGCCGCGCAAGAGATGAACGCGCCCTCGGACTGGACGCTGGGCACCGGCTACGCGCCGCATCCCATCACCCTGAATTTCGACCTCATCACCGTGTTCCCCTATGCGCGCGCGCTGGACATGGAAGAAGATCATGAATGGCAGCGCAACATCCTGGTGGAAGGCGCAATGAACGGCTGGATCAGCACCAGCCGCAACCCGCGTTTCGACAAGACCCGTGACATCCCCGGCCCGGTCAATCTGGCGCTCGCCTTGCAGCGCATTGTGGACGAACGCGAACAGCGCATCGTCGTGGTCGGCAGCGGTTCGTTCCTGTCCAACGCCTACTCAGGCAACGGCGGCAACCTCGATCTCGGCGTCAACATGCTGAACTGGCTGACGGGCGAAGAGCGCCTCATCACCCTCACCCCGCACGCCGCAAAAGACGGCACGCTCACCCTGAGCAAACATCAACTCACCGTGCTGAGCGTCGTGCTACTGGTCGTGTTGCCCTTGCTGCTCATCGCCATCGGCGGATGGATGTGGTGGCGCAGAAGATAAGTCGTCATCCCGGTCCGGGATGACGTAAAGACCATGCCTGAACTCCCCGAGGTCGAGACCACCCTGCGCGGCATCGCGCCGCACCTGCAGCATCAAAGCGTCAGCGATGTAGTCATCCGCAACCCCAACCTGCGCTGGCCCATCCCGGACGACCTGCCCCAGCTGCTGCGCGGCCACACCGTGCGCGGTTTGCAGCGCCGCGCCAAATATCTGCTCATCCAATTCGACCACGGCACACTCATCCTGCACCTCGGTATGAGCGGCAGCTTGCGCATCCTGCCGCACGGCACACCGCCGGAGAAACACGACCACTTCGACCTTGTGCTCGGCAACGGCAAGTTGATGCGCCTGCGCGACCCGCGCCGCTTCGGCGCCGTGCTGTGGCATGAGGGCGATGTATTCAAACATCCGCTGCTGGCACACCTGGGGCCGGAACCACTCACTGTAGGAGCGGCTTCAGCCGCGAAAATACTTCGCCAGCAAGCTGGCTCCTACAATATTGAATCGCCTGGCAAGCAATATGATTTCGATGCTGACTATCTTTACAACGCCACCCGCTCCCGCAGTGCCGCGATCAAGCTCGCCATCATGGACAACCGGGTCGTGGTCGGCGTGGGCAACATCTACGCCAACGAAGCCCTGTTCCGCGCCGGCATCCGTCCGCAACTTGCCGCGAACAAACTCAGCCGTCCGCGTTGCGCGTTGCTCGTGCAATCCATCCAGGAAGTGCTGCGCGAAGCCATCCAGCAAGGTGGCAGCACCCTGCGCGACTTCATCCACAGCGACGGGTCGAGCGGCTATTTCCAGCAGCATTATTTCGTCTACGGCAGAGCAGGCGAAGCATGCAAACGCTGCGGCGCACCCATCAAACAGATCAAGCAGGGACAGCGCTCGAGTTTCTATTGCGCGAGTTGCCAGAAATAGATTCGTTGCAAATTAGTTCCATCCTGTTTCCGTCTGGTTTGTTATGCTACTTCCCGTGTAAGTGAGGATTGAGACCATCTTGATGCTGACCTTATCGACTCTATGAACTGGGCGCGAAAACTGATTTCAGAGAAAGCATGGGAGACCCTCTCTCTGCGTCTGTTCGGCCTCACCAAAATCCCCCTGCTGTTCTACGTCGGCGTTTCGGTCACCGTACTAACGCCCGAGCGCATGGTGGTCAGGATACCTTTGCGACGCAGGACCAGGAATCATCTTGGCTCCATGTACTTCGGCGCACTCTGCATCGGTGCGGACGTTGCACCCGGCGCCTACGCCATGTATCTGATCAGGCAACAACCTGCTCGCATCTCGATGGTCTTCAAGGACTTCCAGGCAGAGTTCCTCAAGCGCGCGGAAGGCGATGTGCATTTCATCTGCGATCAGGGCAAGGAGATCACCGAGCTTGTCGCCCAGGCTGCGGCGTCAAGTGAAAGAGTCGAACGCCAGATCGATGTCATCGCCACCGTTCCTTCCTTGAGTGACGAACCGGTTGCCAGATTCAAGCTGACCCTTTCTCTAAAGAAGAGGACTTAGTCAGCGCAAAATTTCCGATCTATGCGGAAAGTCGAAGATGGCCCTGAGGTCATAAGCCTTTACCGTTCGTCGGCAATGGTCTGAAGTCCATCTCTTCCTGTCATCGAATGTATAGCACGACACGTTACTAGTGCGGCTGCAACTCTTATTCGCAGGCCAGCGGTCCGACGTCAAACCAACAAAGGAGTGATCATGATCAAGATGAGCCATATCGCAACTGCATTGCTGCTTACGTCCATTTCCATCGCCCACGCAGAGACAACCAATCAACCGGTCTCCCAGGGCGCAGCCAGCGTGGAAAAGAACCTGAACAAGAACCCTGACAACAAGGGTCTGCAACGAGCAGCCGAACAGACCCAGGCGAATGAAGCCAAGATTGCCGAAAAGCGTGCCGAAGCAGACAAGCGCAGGGAAGCCAACAAAACCAAAACGGAAAAACACGAGCGCATGGAAAAACGCGACATGATGGAGCGCCACGAAAAAATGGACCGCCCCAGCAAGATGGACCGTCCAGGCAAAGTCGAACGGCCAGGCAGGTAATCACCGCCCACACCAATCCCGGCAGAAAAACCGCCGGGATTTTTTTATATTGTTGAGGGATCACTCGAATGAAAAAGCTGTTTGCTGCACTGTCTCTGCTCGCCATCTCTTGCCCATCAGTTGCAGAAGATCAGCTCAGCTTGGGCACAGGGTTTGACTACAGTTCGGGTACGTATGGCAACGCAACATCAACCGACATCCTGTACATCCCCGTCACCGGCAAATATGAATCGGACAGGCTGACCCTGAAGCTGACCGTGCCTTACATCAGAGTGACTGGCCCAGGCGGTGTTGTTCGTGGCATGGGGCGAACCGGCATGACTTCTGTCGGCGGATCAAGAGCGAGAACTGGCGGCGGGATGATGTCCACAGGCAGTAGCACCAGCAATGCCGGCCTGGGTGACATCACCACCTCCGCCGCCTATAACGTGTACAGCGATGATGCACTCGCGTTCGACCTCGTCGGCAATATCAAGTTGGGCACCGCAAACGCAAGCAAGGGGCTGGGCACCGGCAAGAACGACTACTCCGCCCAGATCGATGGCTACTACACAAGCGAAGAGACGACGCTGTTCGGAACGGCTGGCTACAAGGTTTACGGATCGCCCGTCGCCGGTGTGACCTTGAACAACACCCCCTACTTCACGATCGGGGCCAGCGAGAAATTGAGCAATACAAGCAGTGCCGGCGTCATGCTCGATATGGCAAAAAGCTCAAACATATTCAGCGCAGACCAACGAGAAGTAACCGTCTATCTCTCACAAAAACTCACACCCGATATCAAGGTACAGGCGCACGCTTTGAAAGGCTTCTCCAACGGCAGCCCTGACTTTGGTGGTGGCGTAATAATTACCGGATACTTCTGAGTCGACTGTTTTATGTTTGAGTCTTGAATAAAATCAAAACTAACTTCTTTAATATATTTTTAAGAAAAGAAAGTTGCAGTGAGTAACCCAAATTACGAAGCGCGCGCACTTATCTCCCGCGCTGGAATGTCATCATTTTTTCCAACATCGACTGCTTATATTGGAGGCGAGGATCTTCTATATCCCTCTGAAGTTGTCCTTCTAAAGGATATAGAACCTTTCGTGCGGGGAGCTGGAGTACCAAATTTTAATGAACGAAGAGCTCTAGATATACTGGACGCCATCCGTAATAACACCCCTTTGCCGCCAGTGCGCGTATATGGGTTTGCAAACTCCCCATATAAGTATCAGTTATTCGATGGATTTCATCGTTATCACATCTCAATTGCACTTGGCTTCACAGAAATTCCCGTAGGCATTAACCCTTGGAAACCGGAAACATAAAGTCAACATGGGAATAATCTCAACAATTTCGGCATATTGAGGTTTTGCTAACGAATTTAGTTGGCTACAACTTCGCTCAACACCCCATCCGCAAACACCAGCGCACAGCGCACCGTCTTGCCTGCATACACCGATTGCATCGCAGCGCGATATTCCTGCATCTGCGCACGGTAGCGCGCCGCATCTTCGCTGTCGCCCAGCTTGTAATCCAGCACCCACACTTCGTCGTCGAACTCCACCAGACGGTCGATGCGTTTCAGTTCACCCTTGGCGTTGATGTAGGGCATCTCGTTGCAGGCGCTGCGGTATTGCTGTGCATCGAAGAAGCGCGCGAGTTGCGGCGAGGTGAGCAGGTGTTGGGCTTGTTGCCAGAGGGTATCCATTTCGGCGGAGGGGATGGCGAGGCGTTGCTGAAGTTCATGCTCTGTCCGCTGCGCTGCCCTCCGGTGAGGTGTTGCAGCAGCGCATGCAGCCAGATGCCGCGCTGTTGTTGCGCGGTGTTGCGGGCGGCGCGTTTGCCGGTGGGGAGGATGGCAGGCAATTCAATCGCACATGCGCTCGGCACCGTCATTCCGGCGTCAGGCCGGAATCCAGTTGATTCAGACATCTCTCGCGCAGCGAGACCACACAAAGGATTTGTCTCGCTGCGCGGGATTGTTCTAATTGCTGGATTCCGGCCTGCGCCGGAATGACGGGCTGGCAGATCGCTGCCGCGATGCGGTCGTACCACGATGGCGTTTTCTTCTTTTCCTCTTTGTCTTCGCCCTTGCTGTTGCCGCTGACGATCAGCGCCTGTTGCGCGCGGGTCATGGCGACGTAGAGCAGGTTCATCTCTTCGCGCGCCTGCTGGGCGGCATCCTGCTCGAACAGCGGCGCGCGTTTCTTGCCGCGCGAGGCCTGGTCGGCGTAGAGGGAGAAATGCAGCGGGCGTTCTTCGTGCGTCGGCCAGTCGAGCAGCACGTCGTTGCCTTCCTTGTTGTTCTTTTCCGCGTTCGCATCCAGCAGCCAGACGATGGGCGCTTCCAGCCCTTTCGATTCGTGCACGGTGTAGATGCGCACCGCATCGCCCGCCGTGCCGAGCTTGCCTTCGTCCGGCGCATCGTCGCTGCTGTCGCGCAATTCGCGCAGCTCCTGCAGGAAGCGCGGCAGGCTGGGGTAGCGTCCGGCATCCACGCTCAGCGCGATCTCCATGAAGGCGTGCAGGTTGGCGCGACCTTGGCGCGCATCTCGGGCGGCAGCACGGCGCTGTAACGCGCCAGCACGTCGCCTTCGAAATAGATGCGGTCGAGCAGGTCGTGCACGGGCAGTTTGTCGGCGAGCGCGAGCCAGCGTTGCAGCAGTTCGGCGGCGCGCTGCAGTGCGGGCGATGGATCGCCAGATGTTGCAGGCGTTGCCACCAGCTCGTCTTCACTCTCCTCTCCCGCGCTCTCCCCGCTGGACGCGGGAGCGATTTGTGCGAGGCGCATCAAGTCCTCATCGCTGCACGCAAAGATCGGCGTGCGCAGCACTTGCGCCAGCGCGAGGTCGGCGAAGGGGGTGATGAGGAACATCAGCAGCGCCTGCACGTCTTCCGCTTCCAGCGTGTCGAGCAGGCCGCCGCGCCGCGAGCTGATGAAGGGGATGTGTTGCGCGCGCAGCGCTTCTTCGTACACCGCGAGATGGGTGCGGCTGCGCACCAGCACCATGATGTCGCCGTAGGTGGCGCGGCGTTCGTTTGCCTTCGTCGTTCACCGACCAATCGCTGACGATGATTTGCAGCAGGTCGGCGAATTGCTCGGCTTCTTTTTGGCGCGCGCCTTCTTCGGCTTCTGCTCGCGGCGTGGTCAGCGGATCGCGCAAGACGAGCGGCGCATCCTCTGCCGCTTCTTCCCGGCTGTGCTCGGCGACCGCCAGCGGCAGCACCACCACATAGCCGGGCAAGCCGGTGTGCTCGGCAGTGTGCGGCTCGAAATCCACGAAGCCTTCCGGATGGTCGGCGAACACGGCATTCACCGCATCCAGCACGGCAGGCGCATTGCGGCGGGTGTGGTTGTTGTGCAGCTCGTGCGCCGCGAAATGTTGCTTGCAGGTATTCGCGCGCCACGCCGAACAGGCGCGCATCGGCGCGGCGGAAGCGGTAGATGGATTGCTTGGGGTCGCCCACGACGAACACGGTGGGCTGCGATTCCACCGCCACTGCCGCATCGAACCACGCGCGCAGGATCTGCCATTGCAGCGGGTTGGTGTCCTGGAACTCGTCCAGCAGCACATGGCGGTAGCGGCTGTCGAGCTTGTACTGCATGGTCTCGGCGTGTTCGCTCTGTTGCAGCAGGCGGCACAGCTGCCATTCCAGATCGGAGAAATCCATCTGCTGCTTTTGCGCCTTCAAGCGCCTGATAGCGCTCAAGCAACGCCACGCCGCAATGCAGCACCGCTTCGTTCAGGCGATAGGCCTGCTGCTCGGCGAGCGCGTCGCGCACGGCTTGCAGGCTGGCGTGCAGATCATTCAGCGCGCAGCGTGAAGGCGCTTCGCATCCTGCTTCTTGGTCGGCTTGAAGCTTGCGCGGCTCGCCTGCCTGGGTGAACAGCAGCGGCCATATCCTGGCAAAGCGTGCGTTCTCGGCGCTGTCCGTCCACGCGCTGCTCCAGCTCGCTCGCTTTGGCTTGCTGCGCTGCCGTGCCGTTGCCGGCCAGTTGCTGCGCGAACGCGAACAAGCACCTCGCGGCTGTCGCCGCACGCGCCCCAGTCCGCCACCGGATCATGCTCCATGTCCACGCCGAGGTCGCTGTGCAGATTGTCCAGCGCGAACGTCAGCGCGTCTTGCCTGCCCCTGGGTATACGCCCACCACTCGGCGCGCTTGCCGAGGAAGTTGAACAGCAGCTTGCGCGTGTTGAACAGGCCGCATTCGCCGAACAGCCATTGCATGTGCTGCGCCTCGGCGCCCTCCGGCTGCTTGCGCATCTGCTCCAGCAATTCTTCCCACGCCTCTTCCTGCACGCTGCCCGCGCGCTCCAGCAGGCTCATGCCCTGCATCACGTCGGCATTCAGCGGCGCGCGCTGCATGACCTGCATGAACCAGCCGTGGAAGGTGCTGATGGTGATGCCCGGTTGCGCCAGCAACACGCTGCCGTACAGGCTGCGCGCGCGCTGCAGTTGCGCATCGCTCAAGTCTTCCACGCCGCGCTCGGCGAAGAACTTGCGCACCGCTGCATCGTCGCCCATCGCCAGATCGCGCAGCCACAGCTGCAGGCGCGCCTGCATCTCCTGCGCCGCCTTGCGCGTGAAGGTGATGGCGAGTATCTGCGAAGGCTGCGCGCCGTCCAGCAGCAGGCGCACGATGCGCGACACCAGCAGCCAGGTCTTGCCGCTGCCGGCGCAGGCTTCGACGACGACGCTGCGTTTGGGGTCGAGGGCGATGTGGTTACTCAGACATCTCCACGAGCACGGCCAGCAATCACAGATCTTCAAGCGAGACCCATGTGCCCCCGCCTGAAGCGGAAGGCCTGTGCCTGTGCTCTGTTGAAGTTTCATCTCATCCACTCCCCTTCCGGCACACGCCGCGCATCTCGCAATACCCGCACACCGCATCGATGCCGTTCGCAGGCAGCCCCGCGCCGCCGCGTATGCTGCCCATCACCTGCACCAGGCGCTCGGCATTGAGCTGCGCCAGCTGCGGCGACATCGTGCTTGGGCTCCACCAGCTTCACTTTGCCATTCTCGATGCTGACGAATGCGGCATCCGCTGCTTCATGCGCGTAGGCATAGCACGCCAGCTGCACATCCTCGCCCGGCTCGCGCAATTTGTTGCGCAGCACCTGCTCGCTCTGCGTCTTGTAATCCAGCACCCGTTTCTCTTCTTCCCTGACATCCAGCCGGTCGATGCGTCCGCGCAGGCGCACGCCTTCCAGCTGCCAATCGAACGCGCTCTCCGCCTCGGCATAGCGCCAGCCTTGCGCTTCGTTCTCCAGCTGCCATTCGAGATAGGCAGGCAGCGACTGCGAACCAGCGCGCCAGCCAGGCGCGCGCGGCGAAATCCTGCTGCAGCAGGTCGGCGAACACCTCCTCGCTGATCTGGCGCAATGCCGCTTCCATCTCCGCTACGGCATGTCCGCTCACTTGCGGATAGCGCTCATGGAAGCGGTGCAGGATGTCATGCACGCGCTCGCCGTAATCGCGCTTCTCGATGCCTTCCTGCACTTCGTCCAGTTCGTTCAGGCGCAGGATGTGCCGCGCATAGAACTGGTAGGGGCAGGCGACCAGGCTGTTGTAGGCGCTGATGGAGACACTCGCGGGCACCATCTCGCTGCGCCACGCGCGGGCGCAGGCTGCGCCGCTTGCGGCAGGTCGACGCGTGTGCGCTTCTTCCGCTGCGAGATAAGCATGCAATTCGCGCTTCGGCCAGGTCGTCGCCGTAGGCCAGCTCATGCAGGTCGCGCAGCATTTCCAGATACGGGCTGAGCAAGCCCTCCTCGCCGTTCCTGTCCTTCTGCCAGGTGACCAGCACGCAGTCGTTCAGCGCCAGCAGCGCCAGCAGGTCGTCGCGCTGCCGCGCGGCATGCGTGCCGCGCGTGGGCAGGTTCAAGGCTGCCGCGCACCGCATCGTTGAACCAGCGCCCGCCGTCCGCCACGCTGGGCAGATGATCGGCATCGCAGCCCAGCAGCAGCACCGCATCGAAGGCGCGCCAGCGCGTCGCCGCCAGGTGGGTGAAGCGCACCGGGCTGTCGATGCTGCTGTCGCGGTAGGTCTGCGTATCCAGTTGCTGCGCCAGCCAGCGCCGCCATTCGGCGAAACGGTAGCGGCCTTCGTCGCCCGCCAGTTCCTGCTGCCAGGTCTCCAGCGCGTGCAGCAACTGCTGCGCCGGCATCGTCCTGTTGCAGGCCGGTGTCGATGCCCAGCACGTGCAGGCTTTCGCGCAACGCAGCCAGCCATTCGCCAAGGTTTTCTTCTTGTTCTGCTCCAGCAGCGCAGCGGCCTGGCGCAGGCGCGCCAGCGGTTGGTGCAACGCCACTTCGTGTTCGGCGAGCGCGATGAATTTTTCCAGCCCGGCCACCACGCCCTGTTTGCGCAGCAGTTGCTCCAGCTGGTACACCGCCGACTTGCGTTCGCCGGCGGCATGTCGGCAAAGATGAACGGCGACTTGAGCAGGTCGAGCAGGTCGTGATGATAGAAATCGCTTTGCAGCGCGGTGAGCCAGCGATCCAGCACCGTGCTCACCGACAGCGTGGCGAAGGTCCAGCCGGTCTCGTCCGCCACCAGCACCTCGGCGCGCTCCAGCAAGGCGCGCATGCGCCGCGCCACCACGCGGTCCTGCGCCACGATGGCGATGTCGCGCTTGCCTGCCTGCAGCCAGAGGCGCACCTGCATGGCGGCGGCGCGCGCTTCCTGTTCGAGGCTGGTGGCGGCGAAGAAGCGCAGCGTGTCGCCGAGCGGCGGGATGCTCTGCAGCGGTGCAGCCTTGCTGCGCAGGTCGAGTGCATCGTCGGCCGATCACCGGCCGCATGCAGGAATTGATCGCGCGCACGTGCCTGCTCCTTCATCTCGCGCAGATCGAACACCGTCACCGCTGCACGCTCGGCATATTCCTCGAGGAAGCGCTGCTCCAGCGCATTCCAGTCCGAGGTGCGCAGCACGAACAACGGCTGCCGCGCCTGCTCCGCCAGCTGCGCCAGGCGCTGCTGGTAGGCGCGCGCCGCATCCAGCTCTGCGCCGCTCTGCATGGCATGCCACAGCTCGAACACCAGCCGCGCTTCCAGTTGCAGCGTGCTGTTCTGCCGCGCCTGATAGGCCTGCTGCACGGCAGCGGCAAATGCTTCCGCGTCGCGCGGCAACGCGGAGAGCGACTGCGTCAGTTCGTCGAACAGCGCCAGCAGCTCCTGCGTCATGCTCCACAGGTCGGCCTGCTCGAACCACTGTCTGTTTGCGCAACTGCTGGTACAGCAAGGCGCTGCGCTGGCTGTCGGTGACGACAGGCGCATCGAGCGCAATGCTTTGCGCCCATTCGTTCAGCGTGACCATCTGCGGCAGCAGCAAGGCTGGACGCTGCGCCAGCGCGCATCAGCGCCTGCGCCAGCGGCTGCGCAACATGGAAGTTGGGCAGCAGGACGGTGATGCCGCGCAGGTCGGGAAGTGCGGCGCATGCGCCGTCAGGATGCGCCGGGCGATGCGGTCAAAAGAACAGACTGCCTGTGCGAGACGCTCACCGCTTCAAGCAGATTTGAGCTTGTCTTTCACCTTGAGCCATTCGTCCGCGTCGGCAGGTGCATCTTTCTTCTCGACGATGGGCTTCCACTGCTTGGCCAGCTCGGCGTTCAGCGCGATGAACTGGTGCTGATCTTCCGGCAGATCGTCCTCGGCATAGATCGCGTCCGCCGGGCATTCCGGCACGCACAGCGCGCAGTCGATGCACTCGTCCGGATCGATCACCAGAAAATTCTCGCCCTCGCGGAAACAATCCACCGGACACACTTCGACGCAGTCGGTGTATTTGCAGCGGATGCAGTTTTCAGCAACGACGTAGGTCATTTCACACCTCCTGTAACTAATGCGCCAAGCCGTGCAACCAATGCCGGTAAAGCTGCACTGCCACGCGATGCAGTTCGGGCAGTTTGTCGCCCATCTGCGCTTGCATCACTTGCGCAGATTGTACCGCCGGACTGCTGGCACTGGCAGCGAGTTCTTCTGCGCCGATTTCGCACCAGTCGCGGATCATCGGCTCGGTCATTTCGACATGGCATTGCATCGCCAGATGTTTGCCGATGGCATAAGCCTGGTTCGCACAGTGCGCGCTGGAGAGCAGATGCACCGCGCCTTGCGGCAGACTGAAAGTCTCGCCGTGCCAGTGGAAGGACTCGAACGAACGGATGTCGCCGAACCACTGCGCGTGCAGTGTCGTTGTCGCGACACGTCGACCTTGCCCCAGCCGATCTCTTTCACCGGGTTCTTGCTCACCACGCCGCCCAGCGCTTTGGACATGAGTTGTCCGCCGAGGCAATGTCCGAGCAGCGGAATGTCCTTGGCATACGCATCGCGGATCAGCGCCAGCACCTTGGGTATCCACGGCAGGTCGTCGTTCACGCTCATCGGCCCGCCCATGAACACCAGGCCGGAGAACGCGCTGGCGTCCGCCGGCACCGCATCGCCCTCGTCGATGCGGATCATCACCCAGGGAATGGCGTGCTCGTTGAGGAAAGTCGCGAAGTAGCCGGGACCTTCGGAGCGTGCGTGGCGGAAGATGGCGATGGGTTTCATTCATTGGGAAGGGTCAAGGGAAAGGAAACGTGCCTCGGCGCTCAAGGGAAAACAGCGCCTTTTCCCTTCCCTCTTCTCAAGCTTACTTGCCCATTTCCAGCATGAGCTGGTTGACGCGTTTGACGAAGCCCGCCGGATCGTCGAGCTGTCCGCCTTCGGCCAGCAAGGCCTGGTCGAACAGCACCGCCGCCCAATCGTCGAAGCGCGTGCTTTCGTCTTGCAGGCGCAGCACCACCGGATGCTGCGGGTTGATCTCGAGGATGGGCTGCGAGTTCGGCATCTTCTGACCGGAGGCTTTGAGCAAGCGCGCAAGGTTGCCGCTCATGTCGTGCTCGTCCGCCACCAGACAGGCGGGCGAATCGGTGAGGCGGTGCGTGATGCGCACTTCCTTCACCTTGTCGCCGAGGCTGCTCTTGATCTTGTCGGTCAGGCCCTTCAGTTCGTCGGCCTGCTTTTCCTGTTCCTGCTTCTCGGCTTCGTCTTCCAGCTTGCCCAGGTCGAGGCCGCCCTTGGCGACGGAGACCAGCTGCTTGCCTTCGAACTCGAACAGGTTGCTCACCACCCATTCGTCCACGCGGTCGGACAGCAGCAGCACTTCGATGCCCTTCTTGCGGAACACTTCCAGATGCGGGCTGTTCTTCGCGGCGTTGAAGCTGTCGGCGGTGACGTAGTAGATCTTCTCCTGCCCGTCCTTCATGCGGCCGATGTAGTCCTGCAGCGACACAGTCTCGTCAGTGGTGTCGGCCTGGGTCGTAGCGAAGCGCAGCAGTGCGGCGATCTTGTCCTTGTTGGCGAAGTCTTCGCCGATGCCTTCCTTCAGCACGCGGCCGAACTCGCCCCAGAACTTGGCGTATTTCTCCTTGTCGTTCTCGGCCATGTCAGCCAGCAGACCCAGCACCTTGCCGGTGCAGCCCTTGCGGATGGCTTCGATGTCCTTCGACTCCTGCAGGATCTCGCGCGAGACGTTGAGCGGCAGGTCGGATGGAATCCACCACGCCGCGCACGAAGCGCATGTATTGCGGCATCAGCTGCTCGGCATCGTCCATGATGAACACGCGGCGCACATAGAGCTTGATGCCATGGCGTGCGTTGCGGTCGTACAGATCGAACGGCGCACGACCGGGGATGTACAGCAGTTGCGTGTATTCCTGGCGGCCTTCGACACGCGCATGCGTCCACGCCAGCGGGTCGTCGAAGTCGTGGCCGACGTGCTTGTAGAATTCCTTGTACTGCTCTTCGGTGATCTCGTTCTTGCTGCGCGCCCACAAGGCGGATGCCTGGTTGACGGTCTCGTCCTCGTTCAGGATTTCCTGTTTGCCGTCCTTCCACTCTTCCTTCTGCATCAGGATGGGCTGCACGATGTGGTTGGAATATTTGCGGATGATCTCGCGCAGTTTGTGGCCGGACAGCAGATCGTCCTGCTCTTCGCGCAGATGCAGCGTGATCTCGGTGCCGCGTGCGGCCTTCTCCACCATCTCGATCGAAAACTCGCCGCCGCCGTCGGATTCCCAGCGCACGCCCTGATCGGTCTTCTCGCCCGCACGGCGCGTCAGCACCGACACTTTGTCGGCCACGATGAAAGCCGAATAGAAGCCCACGCCGAACTGGCCGATGAGATGCGCATCCTTCTGCTGGTCGCCGGACAATTTGGTGAAGAAATCGCGCGTACCGGACTTGGCGATGGTGCCGAGGTTGGCGATCACTTCGTCGCGGTTCATGCCGATGCCGCTGTCGGCGATGGTCAGCGTGCGCGCGTCCTTGTCGTAACTGACGCGGATGTTCAGGTCGGATTCGTTCTCGTACAACGCGTCGTTGTGCAGCGCCTCGAAGCGCAGTTTGTCGCAGGCATCGGACGCGTTGGAAATCAGTTCACGCAGGAATATCTCGCGGTTGGAATACAGCGAGTGGATCATCAGCTGCAGCAGTTGTTTGACTTCGGTCTGGAAACCCAGCGTCTCGCGGCTGGCGGTGGTGCTCGCGGTCATATGTCCTCCTGGAAAAAAATGTTTTGCTTAGCTGAGGGCGCCTGTCAGCTTTTCAAGAGCTGAGAATGGGAAGGGGGAAGAGAGAAAGGATCGCACCTTTGGTGCTCAAGGGTAAATGCCAAACCAGCGCTTTTACCCTTCCCCCTTCCCGCTTCCCCCTGCTCCAACCAAACCCTCAATCCTTGGTCTTGTCCCGCTCGATCAGCGCATAGGCCGAATGGTTGTGTATCGATTCGAAGTTCTCCGACTCGACGATGTAGGCCTCGATGCGCTCGTCCGCATTCAGCGCGGCAGCCACATCGCGCACCATGTCTTCGACGAACTTTGGATTGTCATAGGCGCGTTCGGTGACGAACTTCTCGTCGGGACGTTTCAGCAGGCCGTACAACTCGCTCGATGCCTGTTCTTCGGCAACGCGCACCACCTCCTCGATCCACACCGAGCGATTGAGGCGCGCAGTGATGGTGACATGGGAACGCTGGTTGTGCGCGCCGCGCTCGGAGATCTCCTTGGAGCAGGGGCACAGGCTGGTCACCGGGATCAGCACCTTCATGGTGAAGCGATACTTGCCTTCGACGATCTCGCCGATGAAGGTGACGTCGTAATCAAGCAGGCTCTGCACGCCGGAAATGGGGGCGGTCTTGTTGACGAAATAGGGAAAGGCCATCTCGATGTAGCCGGACTGGGCTTCCAGTTTATCCGTCATCTCGCGCAGGATACTTTCGAACGATTCGACGGAAATCTCGCGCCCGTGCTGATTCAAGATCTGCACGAAGCGCGACATGTGCGTGCCTTTGAAGTTGTGCGGCAGGTGCACGTACATGTTGAAGGTGGCGATGGTGTGCTGCACGCCATCGCTCTTGTCTTTCACGACGATGGGATGGCGAATGCTCTTGATGCCGACCTTGTTGATCGCCAGTTGGCGCGTGTCGGCGCTGCTTTGTACGTCTGCAATAGGTGCCATGGAATTCATGATGAACTTCCTGAATAGGGGAACGGAAAGATTATAGTCAATTCCCGACGAAATCACTCAAGCTATTTTCTAGCGGCGGCAGCCCCGATGGCCCGCACCATGCCCGCCGCATCCAGCCCGCAATCGGCCAGCAATTGCTTGTGCTCACCCTGCTCGATGAATCGATCGGGCAAGCCCAGATGCAACAGTGGAACAGCGATGCCATGCTGCGCCAGACATTCTGCGACCGCACTGCCCGCGCCGCCCTGCACGGTGTTTTCTTCCACCGTCACCAGCAGCGCGTGTTCGCGCGCCAGCTTCAAAACCAATTCCTCGTCCAGCGGCTTGACGAAACGCATGTTGGCCACCGTGGCATCCAGCTGATCGGCGGCTTCCAGTGCGGGCGCCAGCATGGAACCGAACGCGAGGATGGCCACTTTCTTGCCGTTGCGGCGCAGCTCGCCCTTGCCGACGGGCAACGTCTGCAGGTCTTTCTGCACCGCGACTCCCGGCCCGGTACCGCGCGGATAGCGCACTGCCGTCGGGCTGTTCATCTTGTGTGCGGTGCTCAACATCTGACGGCATTCGTTCTCGTCAGACGGTGTCATCACCGTCATGTTGGGGATGCAGCGCAGGAAAGAAAGATCGAAGCTGCCGGCATGGGTCGCGCCGTCCGCGCCGACCAGTCCGCCGCGGTCGATGGCCAGCATGACGGGCAGGTTCTGGATGGCGATGTCGTGGATGAGCTGGTCGTAGGCGCGCTGCAGGAAGGTGGAATAGATCGCCACCACCGGTTTGTAGCCGTCGCAGGCCAGGCCCGCCGCGAAGGTGAGCGCGTGCTGTTCGGCGATGCCGACATCGAAATAACGCTGCGGAAATTTCTCCGAGAATGCCTGCATGCCCGAGCCGTCGCACATGGCCGGGGTGATGCCGACCAGTTTCTCGTCTTGCTGCCGCCATATCGCACAACCAGTCGCCGAACACCTGGGTGTAGGTCACGTACGGAGCGGGCTTGGGTATGATGCCGCTGGTGCGATCGAACTTGCCGACCCCGTGATACAGCAGACAGTCTTCTTCCGCCAGGGCATAGCCCTTGCCCTTCTGCGTGACGATGTGCAGGAACTGCGGGCCTTCCAGTTTGCGGATGTTGCTCAGCGTATCCAGCAGCACGTTCAGGTCGTGGCCGTCGATGGGGCCGATGTAGTTGAAGCCGAATTCCTCGAACATGGTGCCCGGCGTGACCATGCCTTTGACGTGCTCCTCGGCGCGCTTGGCGAACTCCAGCATGGGCGGCATGCCCTTCAGCACCTTCTCGCTGCCGCGCCGCATCGCGGCATAGAAACGGCCGGACATCAGCTTCGCCAGATAGTTGTTCAGCGCGCCGACCGGGCGCGAGATGGACATGTCGTTGTCGTTGAGGATGACCAGCAGGTTCGCATCCATCGCGCCCGCGTTGTTCAGCGCCTCGAACGCCATGCCGCCGGTCATCGCGCCGTCGCCGATGATGGCCACCGCGCGCTCGTCGGAGCCGCGCAATTTGGCCGCGACCGCCATGCCCAGCGCCGCCGAGATGGAGGTACTGGAGTGGCCGGTGCCGAAAGTGTCGTATGGACTTTCGTCGCGCTTGGGGAAGCCGGCGATGCCGCCCTGCATGCGCAACGTGCTCATCGCCGCGCGGCGCCCGGTCAGTATCTTGTGCACATAGGTCTGGTGGCCGACATCCCACACCAGCTTGTCTTGCGGCGTGTTGAAGATGGTGTGCAAGGCGATGGTCAGTTCCACCGTGCCGAGATTGGACGACAGATGGCCGCCGGTCTTGCTCACCGATTCGATCAGGAACTCGCGCAGCTCGGCCGCCAGTTGCGGCAACTGTTCGCGCTCCAGTTTGCGCAGGTCGTCCGGGCTGTTGATGGTATCGAGCAAAGTGAACATCAGAACTTTCTCATCACGATGAAGTCGGCCAGTTCGCGCAGACGTTGCGCTGCTGCACCGAACTCGACCAGCGCATCCAGCGCCTCGGCATGCAGCTCCGCTGCCATCTTCTTCGCGGCAGGCGCGCCGAGCAGCGTGACATAGGTCGGCTTGTCGTTGTCCGCATCCTTGCCTGCGGTCTTGCCCAGCGTGGCGGTGTCGGCTTCGCTGTCCAGCACGTCGTCCACCACCTGGAAGGCCAGCCCGATGCATTTGCCGTAGTGGTCGAGCTTGTCGAGTTGCGCCTGGTTCAGGTTGCCGCAATGCGCACCGAGCAGGATGGCGGCGCGGATCAGTGCGCCGGTCTTGTGGATGTGCATCTGCTCCAGTTCGGGCAAGGTGAGTTGCTTGCCCACGCTGGCGAGGTCGATGGCCTGACCGCCCGCCATGCCGCGCGAACCGGAAGCCACGGCCAGCAGCTTCACCATCTGCAATTGTTTGGCGGCATCGTCGCTCAGGCGCTGTTCGGACAACAACTGGAACGCCAGACTTTGCAGCGCGTCGCCCACCAGCAATGCGGTGGCTTCGTCGTATTCGACATGGCAGGTCGGTTTGCCGCGGCGCAGCACGTCGTCGTCCATGCACGGCATGTCGTCGTGCACCAGCGAATAGGCGTGGATGAGTTCGACGGCGGCGGCAGCGATCTCGACGCGCTCGACCGGTGCACCGCTCAGCTCGCCTGCGGCATAAGCCAGCAACGGACGCACGCGCTTGCCGCCTTCCAGCACGCTGTAGCGCATCGCGGCATGCAGACGTTGCGGCGCGATCTCGGCCTGCGGCAGCAGGCGCTTCAATACATCTTCAAAACGGGATTGTCGGGTGGATACCCAGGAGGAGAAATCAGACATCGTCAGTTCGCATCGCTAGCTGCGGTGAAATCTTTCAACGCACCGTCTTCCAGCACGCGCACTTGCTGTTGCGCATCGTCCAGACGGGAACGGCAGGACGACAACAATTCCGCACCGCGCTTGTAGGCGGCCAGCGAATCTTCCAGCGTCAGCTTGCCGGACTCCATGTCCGCCACCACTTGCTCCAGCTCCGCCAGCGCCGCTTCGAAACTCTGTGTCTTGCCGGATTTTGCCGCCATCTCGATTCCTGTATCCATCTGTAACTGCGTAAGGGCGGCATTTTACCCAAGCCCCCGACACAGAGCCAATTTTTGTTGCCCCCCCCTCTGATTTCGGGGACAATCGCCGCCCCTGAAATCCGTATTCACAGAAAGAGTGGGTATGTCCGAAATAGCCAAGCCACAGCAATTCAACCCAGTTTCGGCGCAACCGCCGTTGCGCTGGTATTTCGATCCGCAAGTTCTGGAGGTAGAGCAGCGCGTGCTGCTCGATGCCGGGCCGAAATACGTCGGGCATGAATTGATGGTGCCCAATCTCGGCGACTATCACGTGATCGAGTGGATGGACAAAGCCAAGATGCTGGTGCGCAACGAGGGCGGCGTGGAGCTGCTGTCCAACATCTGCCGCCATCGCCAGGCCACCATGCTGGAAGGGCGCGGCAGCGCGAAGAACATCGTGTGCCCGCTGCATCGCTGGACTTACAAGAACGACGGCGAGCTGATCGGTGCGCCGCACTTCCCCGCACAATCCCTGCCTGCACCTGAACAAGACGCCGCTGCAAAACTGGAACGGCCTGCTGTTCGCCGGGCAGCGCGACATCGCCAAGGACCTGGCGACCATGCCCGCCTTCAAGGAGATCGACTTCTCCGGCTACATGCTGGATCGCGTGGAAGTGGATGAATACAACTTCAACTGGAAGACCTTCATCGAGGTCTATCAGGAGGACTACCACGTGGTGCCGTTCCATCCCGGCCTGGGGCAGCTGGTCAATTGCGACGATCTCAAATGGACTTTCGGCGAGCACTACAGCGTGCAGACCGTGGGCATCAATGACCCGAAGCGCAAGGCGGGCAGCCCGGTCTATGAGAAATGGGCCGCGCAGTTCATGCACTACAACAAGGGCGAGCTGCCGAAATACGGCGCGATCTGGCTGACCTACTACCCCAACATCACGGTCGAGTGGTATCCGAACACGCTGGTGGTGAGCACCGTCGTGCCGCGCGGCCCCGATGCCTGCACCAACATCGTGGAGTTCTACTACCCCGAGGACATCGTGCTGTTCGAGCGCGAATATGTCGAAGCCGAGAAGAAGGCCTACCGCGAAACGGCAGTGGAAGACGACATCATCTGCCTGCGCATGCATCAGGGTCGCCGCGCCTTGTACAAGCAGGGCGTGGAAGATGTCGGTCCGTACCAGTCGCCGACCGAGGACGGCATGCTGCACTTCCATGAGTTCCTGCGCCGCAACCTCGAACCGCACCTTAACCGTCATTCCGCCGAACCGGAAAACGGACCAATAGCATGGGTGCGTTATGGATGCTGGTTGCCGGTCTGCTGTTCGCCTGCATGGGCGTGCTCGTCAAGTTCGGCGCAGCCCACTTCTCCAGCAGCGAACTGGTGTTCTACCGCTCCTTCTTCGGCCTGCTGGTCGTGGCCGCCATGCTGCTCCGCAACCGCACCACGCTCGCCACGCCGCACTGGCGCGGCCATCTGTGGCGCGGACTGTCCGGCACCATCGCCATGATGCTGTTCTTCTACTGCATCGCCACCCTGCCGCTGGCGACTGCCATCACGCTGAACTACACCTCGTCGCTGTTCCTCACCGCGCTCACTTTGATCGTGTACAAGGATCGTTTCCATCTGCCGCTCACTGCCAGCTTGGCACTGGGCTTCGTCGGCGTGGTGTTGCTGCTGCACCCCACACTGGGGCGCGAACAATTTATCAGCGGATTGCTGGGATTGATCTCCGGCTTCCTCGCCGGAATAGCGCTGCTGAACGTGCGCCAACTCGGATTGCTGGGCGAACCGGCAGTGCGCGTGGTGTTCTACTTCAACCTGGTCGCCACGCTGTTCAGCGGGATATGGATGGCACAAGGCGAAGTGCATGCAGTTGCACTGAGTGACCTGCCGCTGTTGCTCGCCTTAGGCGCATCCGCCACCTTCGCCCAGCTCGCCATGACGCGCGCCTACCGCATCGGTCAAACGCAGGTGGTGAGCACTCTGTCTTACAGCACCATCGTTTTCTCGGCCCTGTTCGGATTGCTGTTCTGGCAAGAGCTGCTCACCCCCGGCGCATGGCTCGGCATCGCGCTCATCATCGCCAGCGGCATGTTAAGCTTGCGCCTAGCACCAATTCACACAGAGGCCAGCAAATGATCACCATCGAAGAAAACCAACAACTCGTCAACATCGCCGTCATGGGCGAATTCACCATCACCGATTTCAAGCAGTTCGAAGAACACGCGCTGTACAAACTCAAAGCGCCGGGCAAAGTGAACCTGTTGTTCGACCTGCGCGGCATGCTCGCCTACACCCCGGATGTCGCATGGGAAGAAATCAAATTCTTCAGCCGCCAGCACAACCACGACTTCAACAAGATCGCCGTCGTCACCGACGACCAATGGATCACCTGGCAGGCATGGTTGTCACGCATTTTCGTGGATGCGGATATTCGGGCGTTCGGCGATTACAGCGAAGCGCAGGGTTGGGTGCAGGGGTAGCAAATTGGATGTACCTTCCCATGGATCTTTGCCTAATGAAGCTTGGATTCCATAATTTCCGCCCAACAACAGTAAAAATTACATGACGGCTGCCGGCTCATCCGCCTTGAGTGAGTCTTTACAGGCGCGTTTTAGGGTGTCCGCTTTACGTTAGCCACTTTAGGAAAATCGCATGGACGGTAATATTTCGGCTGCGCTTTCAGCACTTCTCGGCACCATTGTCGGCGGGGGCATTACATTTCTATTGAACAGGCAGCAACTGCAACACCAACTCTCCATTTCAAGAGAACAGAACAAAACCGAGTACATGGCGGAGGAAAGTGTTAGACATTTCCTGAACCATGAGGGCTATACGGACAGATCTTTTGAAACCCTTCAAAAACATCTGGGTGGATTTGAGCCAGATGAGCTCAGGAAAATTTTGGTTAGAGCGGGTGCTATCAGAACCTACCGCGAAGACGGTTCGGAATGGTGGCGTCTTCTGTCCAGAATGGGCGAATACATCGAGAAAAAATCTGCCAGACGTAGCTAACAATTCGTTCAAAGCCGACGGCCTTAACTCAAAGTTGGACATGAATAGTTTCCCCAAAACAAAAAACCCGCTTTCGCGGGTTTTCTTTTGCACAACTGAAACTTCACTGAATTACTTCAGCTTGGTTTCCTTGTACAGAACGTGCTTGCGCGCAACGGGATCGAACTTCTTGATCTCGAGCTTTTCCGGCGTAGTGCGCTTGTTCTTGTCGGTGGTATAGAAATGGCCAGTTCCGGCGCTGGATTCCAGTTTGATCTTTTCACGCATGATTCGTTACTCCTTAGACTTTTTCGCCGCGAGCACGCATTTCGAACAGAACGGCGTCGATGCCGTTCTTGTCGATAGTGCGCAATCCAGCATTGGTCAGGCGCAAAGCCACCCAACGATTTTCAGTTTCTACCCACAAGCGGCGACGTTGCAGATTCGGCAAGAAACGACGCTTGGTTTTATTGTTCGCGTGGGAAATGTTGTTGCCCACCATCGGTTTTTTTCCAGTTACTTGACAGACGCGTGCCATGACAATTTCCCCAACCAGTTTTTCAAAGAGGCGCGATTCTACCTAAACACTTGCAAAGACACAACCCGAAGTTTCAGTTTCCTTTTCTGTACAGGGCAGACTGGGCATGAGCCTGCAACCCCTCGCCAAAAGCCAGGGTTGCGGCGATCTCGCCCAGTTTCTTCGCGCCTTGTGCGGAAACCTGGATCAGGCTGCTGCGCTTCTGGAAGTCATACACCCCCAGCGGCGAGGAGAAACGCGCCGTGCCGGAGGTGGGCAGGACGTGGTTCGGGCCCGCGCAGTAGTCGCCCAACGACTCGGAGGTATAGCGCCCCATGAAGATGGCTCCGGCATGCCTGAGCTTGGGCAGCCAGTCTTGCGGGTCGGCCACGGACAGCTCCAGGTGTTCCGGTGCGATGCGGTTGCTGATGCGGCAGGCTTCGTCCAGGTCGGCCACATGGATCAGCGCACCGCGATTCTCCAGCGCGGTCTTGATGATGTCCTTGCGCGGCATTTGCTGCAGCAGCTTGTTGGCACTCGCCGCCACAGCCTCGATGAACACTGCGTCCGGCGACAGCAGGATGGCCTGTGCCAGCTCGTCGTGCTCGGCCTGCGAGAACAAATCCATCGCCACCCAGTCCGGATCGGTCTTGCCGTCGCAGATGACCAATATCTCGGAAGGTCCGGCGATCATGTCGATACCGCACACGCCGAACACACGGCGCTTGGCGGCGGCGACATAGGCATTGCCGGGGCCGACGATCTTGTCCACCTTGGGGATGGTCGCCGTGCCATAAGCCAGCGCCGCTACAGCCTGTGCACCGCCGATGGTGAACACGCGATCCACACCGGCCAGATACGCTGCTGCCAGCACCAGCTGATTCTTCACACCGTCCGGCGTGGGTACCACCATGATGAGTTCGCTCACCCCTGCCACTTTGGCGGGCAGCGCGTTCATCAAGACAGAAGAGGGATAAGCCGCCTTGCCGCCGGGCACGTAAAGACCAACGCGATCCAGCGGTGTGATCTGCTGCCCGAGCATGGTGCCGTCATCATCGAGATAGCGCCAGGAGGCCTGCACTTGTTTCTGGTGATACTCGGTAACGCGCTGCGCGGCCTGTTCCAGTGCGCTCTTCTGTTCGACAGGCAGCCCCTCAAAGGCGGCCTGCAGTTCGGCGCGAGGCAACTCCATGGCAGAGGCATGCGCCAGCGGCAGGCGGTCGAACTTGCGCGTGTATTCCAGCACGGCGTCATCGCCGCGTTTCTTCACATCGGCAAGGATGGACGCGACGGTCGCTTCCAGCTTTTCGTCGGCGGTCTCTTCGAAGGCCAGCAGCTTGTTCAGCTTGGCATCGAAGTCGGCTTGCCTGGTTGATAGTCGTGTGATGTTCATTTTATGGCTCCGGCAAAGGCATCCAGCATCGGCTGGATGGTCGCACGCTTGAGCTTCAGCGAGGCCTGATTCACCACCAGCCGCGAGGAGATCGGCGCGACATCTTCCACCGCTCTGAGGTTGTTGGCCTTCAGGGTGGCGCCGCTGCTCACCAGATCGACGATGGCATCGGATAGGCCGACCAGCGGTGCCAGCTCCATCGAACCGTACAGCTTGATGAGATCGACGTGCACGCCCTTGGCGGCGAAGTGTTCGCGCGCCGTCTTCACATATTTGGTCGCCACGCGCAGGCGCGCACCCTGCTTCACCGCCGACTCGTAATCGAAGTCGTTGCGCACCGCGACCATCATGCGGCACTTGGCGATATTGAGGTCGAGCGGCTGGTACAGGCCTTCGCCGCCGTGTTCATTCAGCACATCCTTGCCCGCCACGCCCATATCTGCGGCGCCGTATTGCACATAGGTCGGCACATCGGAAGCGCGCACGATGATGAGGCGTACATCGGCGCGGTTGGTCGACAAGATAAGTTTGCGCGAAGACTCCGGGTCTTCCAGCGCGGTGATGCCTGCCGCTTGCAGCAGTGGCAGGGTCTCTTCAAAGATGCGGCCTTTGGATAAGGCGATGGTGATCATTTCTCTATTTCCTATTATTTGAGGCGGCGCTTGCGTCGCCCAATAGTATTTATTTAAGCCGACGAATGTTAGCACCGAGCTGCGACAGCTTGCTTTCGATGTGCTCGTAGCCACGATCCAGATGGTAGATGCGGTCGATCACCGTCTCGCCCTGCGCCACCAGCCCGGCGATGACCAGACAGGCGGAAGCGCGCAGGTCGGTGGCCATCACCGTCGCGCCTTCCAGATGGTCCACGCCGCGCACCACCGAGGTGTTGCCCTCCACGTCGATCTGCGCACCGAGACGGCGCAACTCCTGCACGTGCATGAAGCGGTTCTCGAAGATGGTCTCCACCACCATCGCACTGCCGGAGGCTACGCAATTGAGCGCCATGAATTGCGCCTGCATATCGGTGGGAAATCCCGGGTGCGGCGCGGTGCGCACGTTCACCGCTTTCGGGCGTCCGTTCATTTCGAGATGGATGGTGTCGCCCTCGACCTTGATTTGCGCGCCCGCTTCGGTGAGCTTCTCCAGCACCGTTTCCAGAATGTCGGCGCGCGTCTCGCGCAGGGTGATGCTGCCGCCGGTCGCCGCTGCCGCCACCAGAAAGGTGCCGCTCTCGATGCGGTCCGGCATGATGCGATGCGTCGCACCGTGCAGTTTCTCCACGCCGGTGATGGTGATGGCATCCGTGCCGTCGCCGGAAATCTTTGCCCCCATCGCGCGCAGACAATTCGCCAAGTCCACCACTTCCGGCTCGCGCGCCGCGTTCTCCAGCACTGTCACGCCATCGGCCAGCGCCGCCGCCATCATCAGGTTCTCGGTGCCGGTGACGCTGACGATGTCGAAGAAGATGCGCGCGCCTTTGAGACGTTTCGCCTTGGCATGGATGTAGCCATGCTCGATGGCGATCTCGGCCCCCATCGCCTGCAAGCCCTTGATGTGCAGATCGACCGGACGCGAGCCGATGGCGCAGCCGCCGGGCAAGGAAACCTTGGCATCGCCGAAACGCGCCACCAGCGGACCCAGCACCAGGATCGCCGCACGCATGGTCTTCACCATATCGTAGGGCGCTTCCCAGTTATCGACTTGGCTACCGTTGAAAGTGATCTCTCCCGTCGCGGATTCCGCCGTGATACCCATCTGCTGCAGCAATTTGCGCATGGTGCCGACATCGTGCAGCTCGGGCAGGTTGGTCAGGCGCAGAGTATCTGCGGTCAGCAGGCTGGCGCACATAATGGGCAAGGCGGCGTTCTTGGCGCCGGAGATGCGCACTTCGCCGCGTAAAGGAATGCCGCCCTGGATAGCTAGTTTTTGCATGGATGATTTCTAAATTTTGTAAAAAAAGCCCGCTCAGGAAATGGACAGCACTTCAGCCACATCGTAAAGATTGGCGAGACTGAGCAGATTGGGCGGAAGGTTGATGAATGAAAGTTGCACAGCGTTTTCCCGTGCCTGACGCGACCACTGCAAGAGCACGCTCACGGCGGACGAATCCACCGCCTCGACCTGTGCCAGATCGACCACCAGCTTATCGCCCGCCACGGAACGCGGCTCACCGTTGAACAGCGAGCTTGCCGCTGCTCTGGCCGTATCCAGCGTCAAGCGGCCAGACACCGTTATTCGATCGCCTTCACGCTGTATCAATTGGACTGCACCTTCTTTTGGGTTGCCGTACGGTTCGCGGCAAGGTTCTTATCGGCCAACGCCTGGACCAAACCATCGATCCCTACTTGCTGGATCTGATCGGCGAACGACCCACGATAACTGGTGACCAGGCTCACCCCCTCCACGGTCACATCGAACGCCTTCCAGCCTGTAGGCGATTTCTGCATCTCGTAATCGATGGTCACGGCTTGCCCGCTCTTGAGGCGAATCACGGTACGCACCGTCGTCTCAGCATCATCACTGCCCAACTTGACCGGCTTGACCTCAACCTTGGGGTCGGGATAAGTGATGAACACTTTGGTGTAGGTGCGTACCAGCATGGTGCGAAACTCTGCGGTAAGCGCCTGCTTCTGCTCTGTCGTGGCCGTGCGCCAGCTGCGCCCCACTGCCAGTTGTGTCATGCGGGTGAAATCGAAATGCGGCAGGATCTTCGCGTCCACCAGTTCCAGCAAGCGCTTCTGGTTGGACACGATACCGCGGTCGGTATTCACGATCTGCATCACCTCGCGCACCGTGTTATCGATCAACACATCCGGAGAGGGTACTCTTCCGCCTGCGCCATGGAAGGCACAGCCGACACCAATACCCATAGCAACGCAAAAGTTAGTTTTTTCATGTTCTGCAGTCTTCCAACAATGAGTTAGTTTGTGCTGTCCGCTTTGTTGAAAAGGAATTTTCCAACCAACTCCTCCAACACCACTGCCGATTGCGTCTTCTTGAACTCCTCACCCCCCTGCAACATCTGGGTATCGCCGCCCGCCATCAGGCCGATGTACTGCTCGCCCAACAAACCCGAAGTCAGGATATTGGCGAAGGTATCTTTGGGAAACTGGTAACGCTTGTCGATGCTCATCGTCACCTTGGCTTCATAACGCTCGGTGTCCAGCGTGATGCCGGTCACCCGCCCCACCAGCACCCCCGCGCTCCTGACCGACGCATCCGGCTTGAGTCCGCCGACATTAAGGAAGTGCGCCTGCAATGTGTAGGTCTCCGACACGTTGTAGGTACTCAGGTTGCCCACCTTCAACGCCAGCACAACCAAGGCGGCGATACCCGCCACCACGAAAGCGCCCACCCACAAATCCAATGTAGTCCGTTCCATAACTCAAGCTCCACTAAACATGAATGCGGTCAAAATAAAGTCCAGCATCAAAATCGCCAGCGACGATTGCACCACCGTGCGTGTCGTCGCGCCGGACACGCCCTCCGCCGTGGGCGGTGCATCGAACCCCTCGAACAACGCGATGGCGGTGACCGCCACGCCAAACACGAAACTCTTGATCACCCCGTTCAATATATCGTGCTGAAAGTCCACCGTGCTCTGCATCTGCGACCAGAAAGAACCCTCGTCCACGCCGATGATCACCACGCCGACCACATAGCCGCCGAACACGCCCATGGCCGAGAACATCGCGGCCAGCAAGGGCATGGAGATGACACCCGCCCAGAAACGCGGCGCGACCACGCGCGATATGGAATTCACTGCCATCATTTCCATGGCATCGATCTGCTCCGTGGTCTTCATCAAACCGATCTCGGCCGTCATCGCCGAACCGGCGCGGCTGGCGAACAGCAGCGCCGCCAGCACCGGCCCCAGTTCGCGCACCAGACTCAGCGCAACCAGCGAACCCAGCGCCGACTCCGAGCCGTAACGTTTCAGCGTCTCATATCCCTGCAAACCGAGCACCATGCCGACGAACATGCCCGACACCAGAATGATGATGAGCGACAGTACGCCGCTGGAGAAAATCTCCCTAACGGTCAGCTGAAAGCGCCTGAAGCTCGCGCCGGAATAGAACAGCGTCATCGCGAGAAAGCGCGTGGCGTAACCGATACGCCATACCGTCTTGATGCTGCGATGCCCAATGGCCCTGAGTGTTTTGGCGATAGGCATCAGGCATGCACTCCCAAATCCTGCGCATAACTATTGGTGCCCGGATAGTGGAACGGCACCGGCCCGTCCATCTCGCCATGCACGAACTGGTGCACAAACGGTTTATCGGACGCACGTATCTCTTCCGGCGTCCCTTCAGCCACGATCACGCCGTCGGCGATGAAATAGATGTAGTCCACGATCTTCAGCGACTCCTGCACATCGTGAGTCACCACCACCGAGGTCGCCCCCAGTGCATCGTTCAGCTTGCGGATCAACTGCCCCACAACGGTGAGCGAGATGGGATCGAGACCGGCAAAGGGTTCATCGTACAGGATCAGCATCGGGTCGAGCGCTACGGTGCGCGCCAGCGCCACGCGTCGCGCCATGCCGCCTGACAGCTCCGCTGGCATCAGGTTGTGCGTACCGCGCAGGCCCACCGCATGCAGCTTCATCATCACCAGGTCGTGGATGATCTCTTCCGGCAGGTCGGTATGTTCGCGCATCTGGAACGCCACGTTGTCATACACCGACATATCGGTGAACAGCGCGCCGAACTGGAACAGCACACCCATCTTGCGGCGCATCGCATACAAACCACGCTTATCCAGCTCATGTATGACCTGTCCATCGATCCTGACTTCGCCTTTAGTCGGCTTGAGCGCCCCGCCGATCAAACGGAACAAAGTCGTCTTGCCGCAGCCGCTGCCGCCCATCACCGCGATCACTTTGCCCTTGCCAAAGGACATATTGATGCCGTTCAGAATGGGGCGTTGGCCATACGCAAAGTTGACATCCCGTATCTCTACCAGCGATTGTGAAGACACAAATAACCTTTTGCCTGATTGCGAGGTGCGCATTCTAGCATCACACCCAGCCGAGTTCGCAGTGCCATCAACTTGAGCTTGTCGCCATTACTGGCTATCCTGCATGCGTCCTTCACCGTCAGCCATCGCGTGCATATATCTTGAACAAAGAACTTCGCCCAAGCTTACTCATCGTGGATGACGACCCGCTCATCCGCGACTCACTGCATCTGATACTGTCCGACGAATTCGACATCCTGTTGGCGCAAGACCGCGAACAGGCCATCCGTCTGGTACGCGACCTGCCCGCCCCGCCGCAACTGGCCCTGGTGGATCTGGGTCTGCCGCCCACCCCGCATCGCCCGCAGGAAGGCTTCCGGCTCATCACCGAATTGCTGGCGCACTCGCGGCAGATCAAGATCATCACCCTGTCCGGCCAGAGCGAAGAAGGCAATGCCCGGCATGCACGCACCCTGGGCGCTTTCGAATTCGTGGCCAAACCGTGCAAACCGGAGAGCATCCGCGCCGAACTGCGGGCGGCGCTGATCGCCCTGCACAGCGAGCAACGCGCCGCCGCCCAAAGCCAGGCCCAACTCGGCATCGTCGGCGACAGCCAACCCATTCAGGCGCTGCGCAGCCAGATCAAGATGTATGCGAACACCCCCTTCCCGGTGCTGATCCAGGGCGAATCGGGCTGCGGCAAAGAGTTGGTGGCCGCCGCATTGCAGCAACTGAGCAACGACCCCGGCTCTCCCTTTATCGCGCTCAACTGCGCGGCGATTGCGCCCAGCCTGCTTGAGTCAACGCTGTTCGGCCATGCCAAAGGCGCTTTCACCGGCGCGACCGCCGCGCAGATCGGCTTCTTCGAAAAAGCCGAGAAAGGCACGTTGCTCCTCGACGAGGTGGGCGATCTACCGCAGGAACTGCAAGCCAAATTGCTGCGCGTATTGGAGAACGGCGAATACCAACGCGTCGGCGAAACCGCCACCCGCAAAAGCAGCGCGCGCATCATCGCCGCCACCAACCTTGATCTGGCGCAGGCGGTACGCCATGGCAGCTTCCGCGCCGACCTGTTCCATCGCCTGAGCGTGTTCACCATCAATGTGCCGCCCTTGCGCCTGCTGGGGCATGACAAGCTGCTGCTGTTGGAACACTTCCGCGATTTTTATGCGAAACAGATGCAGCGCCCGCCCTTCTCGCTGGATGCTGCGGCCAACGCTGCCTGGCAAAACTATCCCTTCCCCGGCAACACGCGCGAGCTGCGCAACATCGTCATCCGCCTGATCACCAAGCATCCGGGAGACGGAGATCGGCGTCTCGCAACTGGAGATCGAATTCGATCCGCAACCTCCCTCATCGAATGGACAACCCCCGGAATTACTGAGCGACGCGCGACACGTGTTGCAGCAAGGCAGCTTCAATCTGGACGACATGCTGATGGGCTACACTCAAACCTACATCGATGCCGCGATGGAACTGGCTCAGGGCAACGTGAGCGAGGCCGCCAAATTGCTGGGCATCGCGCGCACCACCTTATATAGCCGCATGGAAGCCGTGCAAAAACACAAAGTGCAACAAACCAAATAAAGGGGAAAACTGATGTATCTGGAGCACTTCGGCCTCAACGAACCGCCATTCAAAGTCACACCAGTTACCGATTTCTTCTTTTCCGGCGCCAACCGTGGCGAGATACTCGACGCTCTGGTGTATGCCATCACCGACGGTGAAGGCATCGTCAAGGTCAGCGGCGAGGTCGGCAGCGGCAAGACCATGTTGTGCCGCATGCTGCTGGACAAACTGCCCACCAACCTCAAAGCCATCTACCTCGCCAACCCCAGCCTGTCGCGCGACGAATTGCTGTATGCCATCGCCGACCGCCTCGGCCTCGACCTGGAAGGGCAACGCGTCAACGTCATCCTGCAGAATCTGCAAAACGACCTGGAAGCGAAATATGCGCGCGGCGAACGTTGCGTGGTGCTGGTGGACGAAGCGCACGCCATGCCGCTGGAAACCCTGGAAGAGCTGCGCCTGCTGTACAACCTGCAAGTCGGCAAACACAAGCTGCTGCAGATCGTCCTGTTCGGACAGCCCGAGCTGGACGAGAAATTGGCGCAAACCAACATGCGCCAGTTGAAGGACCGCATCGTGCACCACTTCACCATCCTGCCCCTGTCGCAAAAGATCATCCACACTTACCTGATGTTCCGCATGCGCGCAGCCGGCTACAAAGGCCCCGACAACTTCTCGCCCGCCGCAGAAAAAATGATCGGCAATGCCTCGCAGGGCTTGATGCGCCGCGTCAACATCCTCGCCGACAAATCGCTGCTCGCCGCCTTTGTCGAGAACACCCACGCCATCGAAGCGCGTCACGTACGCGCGGCGATCCGTGACAGCGAAATGATCCCCATGCGCCAATGGTTCAGCCGGAAAAACGTCGGGGTAGCGGGCAGCCTGGCCTTGTTTGCCGCCATGCTGCTGGGAGCGGGATGGTTCATCGGACGCGAGCAGAACGGGCAATTGAATACCGGAAAGGCCGCCGCCATTGCGGTCTCGCCGGCACCTTCCGGCACGATGCCGACCATGACAACCACCGTGGCAGCGCCCGGCGCAGCCGCCGCCCCATCGTCCGGCAATCCGCCACCCGATAAGGGAGCCTTCGCCCAGGCATTGGCCAACGCACCCAAACATAGCCTGCTGAAACAACGGCTGGATGCAGCGCGCGACATGTTGAATTCGGCTCCCAAAGGCAGTGCCAGCATCCAGCTGTACTACACCGAGAACACCCAACCGGAACGCATGGAAGGATTCCTGCAACGGGCCAAGAAACTGGGGAAGCTGAATGAGATTTACATCCTGCCCATCAAGCTCCAGGGACGCGATGCGTACCGCACGTTGTACGGCATCTACGCCAACAGCAATGCGGCAGGCACCGGGATGTCCGAACTGCCCCAACGCTACCAGGAAGCTTTCGCCCCCACCCTGTATCTGCTGGATGACGCACGCAGCGCGCCCTAACTTTCTGAAACCAAAAACATATAGGTCCAGCGGTGTATTGCCTGAGCCGGCAATATAGTGTTACCTTGCGCTGAAGCGTAATAAGGAATAAGGAAATGAGGCAAAATCAGGCACTGCTATTATTCAGTTGCGTCTTGCTTGCTGCCTGCGGCACGAAAGCCATCAAGCCATCCGACAAGCACATCCAGCAGACTCCGGACGCAGCCCTCCACGACAGCAGCAACATCCCGCAGGCCAGCATGCATTCTGTCATCCTGCCGCCGCCAAAACCGGTCACCAAAGTCGAAACGTACAGCGTCGTTTTCAGCAGCGGCGTTGCCGTCAGGGATGTGCTGTTTACCCTGGCGCGCGAAGCCAAGGTCAACATCGACCTCAAGGACAGCTTCGACCCCTCGATGGGACAGCCCATCACGCTGAACGCCATCAACCAGACGCTGCCCCAAATCCTGGAGCGCATCGCCAAACAGTCGGACATCCGTTACGAGTTCGACGCTAGCGGCAATTTGCTGGTGATGCCGGACAAGGCTTTCCTCAAGACTTACAAGATCGATTTCATCAACATGTCGCGCTCGGTGAAAAGCTCTGTTTTCACTTCCAGCCAAATAGGCGGGGCAGCCGGAGCTACCACAGGTACGGCAGGCGGCAATACCGCCTCAACCACAGTCACCAGCGAAACCAAAAATGATCTGATGGCAAGCCTGATCGAGAACATCAAAGCCATCATCGTCGATGAAGACCGGATCAGATATACGGAAAGAGTCGAGCTCCAGAACCAGAATGCCGCCGCTGCCAGAGGGACGGGTAGCGCGGCTGCGAGCAGCGGCATTTCATCCGGCAGTGGCAAGGGTCAATCCAGCAAAACCGGCGGTAGTATCTCCGGCACTGGCAATGAAGACATTACCAGCCAAAGTTCGACGGCAATGCAGATCGGCAAATATGAACCTGCCGTGAATATCAATGCCAACAAGGAAACCGGAGTGTTGATCGTTCGCGCCACAGGACGCCAGCACAAGAAGATCCAGGAGTTCATCGACAAGGTCATGACCACGGCACGCCGCCAGGTGCTGATCGAGGCGACCATCGCCGAAGTCACGCTGAACAGCAACTACCAGCAAGGGATCGATTGGTCGCGCCTGCGCGCCGCCGGTACCACCAAGGGCTTTCAGTTGACCCAGGCAGGATCGGCGGGGCTGGTCTCTGCCAGTACCGGCCAAATGCTGCTCCTTAACTATGCCAACCCGACCAGCGTATTGGGGAGTCTGAGCGCCAGCGTCTCTCTGCTCGACTCGTTCGGCGATGTGAAAGTCCTTTCCAGCCCCAAACTGAGTGTGATGAACAACCAGACCGCCACCCTCAAGGTGGTGGATAACAAGGTCTATTTCACCATAACGGTCACGCCCGGCACCACCACCGGCACCACCATTACGCAAGCCACCTATACCACCACAGCCGTTCCGGTCGCGGTCGGTTTCACCATGAACGTCACGCCGGAGATCAATGATTCCGACTATGTGACCATCAACGTGCGCCCGACCATCACGCGCATCATCGGCTATGTGAACGACCCCAACCCGGCACTGGTTGGCATTGTGAACAGGGTTCCAGAATTGCGGACACGTGAAATGGAATCCATCATTCGCGTGAACAGCGGACAGATCGCCGTGCTGGGCGGCTTGATGCAGGACGAGATCAGCAACCTGTCTGACGGCATCCCGCTGCTGGATAACATCCCGTTCGCTGGCAACGCCTTCAAGAACCGCAACGACACCAAGACCAAGACCGAGCTGGTGATCTTCCTGCGCCCGGTGGTCATCAAGGATGCCAGCATCAACGGCGATTACAGCGAGTTCCGCAACAATCTGCCGAACGAGAATTTCCTGAAACCGGAAGAGGAAAAGGCCACGCCATGAGCCTGCTACTCGACGCCATGAAGAAAGCGGGAGACCGCAGCACCGGTCTGTCCGGCACCTCGCCGGACGAACAGTCCGCAGCAGCGCAACCCAATGCCGCCTCTTCCGAAGCGAACAAGGCCAGCGCCTCCCGCGCTGCCGGAGAAACTCTGTTCGCCGCCAAGAAAAAGAAAGCCGCGCCGCGTTTTCACTGGGACCTCGGCTTGGTTCCCACTACATTTTTGATATGCAGCGTCCTGGGTGCCGGCTACGGCTACTACGTGTGGCGCGAACTCAATCCCCCGGTGCAACGCGCAGTGCAGCGTCCGGTGACTCCGCCGCCGACCGCTCCCATAGCAAGAACACCCGCGCTGCCGCCACTGGTTGCCTCCATCGCGCCGGAACCCGCGCCTGAAACGATGCCGCCGAAACCGGAAGCCGCACCTGAAAAAATGCCCAAGCCATTCTTCAGCGTGGCCAAGCCCCGCCCCAGGAGCGCCGCCAAACCGCGTGCTCCCAGCCCTCCCGCCGGCATGTCCATCGAACTCAATCAAGCCTCGGACAGCATCACGCCCGTGCTGCTCGGTGCCTACCAGGCTTACCAGCGCGGCGACTATGCCAGCGCTGCACAGGGTTACCACGAAGTGTTGAACAAGGATGCCCGCAACCGCGATGCCATGCTCGGCCTGGCGGCGATCGCACAGCAACAGGAACAGGATGAAATCGCGCAGTATTACTACCGTCAGGTGTTGCTGCTCGATCCGCGCGACGCGTTCGCGCAGGGCGCGCTGTCTGCCTACAGCACCAGCACGGGGGCGGACAATGAAAGCCAGCTCAAGCAAATGATCTCGGAACAGCCGCGCTCCAGTGCTTTGCATTACGCGCTGGGCAATGTCTATGCCGGGCAATCGCGCTGGGCTGATGCGCAACAGGCGTATTTCAATGCGCGCATGCTGGAGCCGTCCAACGCGCAGTTCACCTACAATCTCGCGGTCAGCCTCGATCATCTGGGGCAACGCAAATCTGCCGCCCTGCATTACCGACAAGCCCTGCAACTTGATACCAACAACAATGCCGGTTTCGATCATGCACAAGCGCAACAACGGCTGAATGAATTGACCGCACCCGGCCACTGAGGACGAACATGTCAGTGCCGCAACAACAGCTCCAGCAGCCTATCGGGCAATTACTCATCGCCAAGGGTGTCATCAGCGAAGACCAGCTGCGCATCGCCACCCAGGAGCAGAGCAAAACGCCGCAGCCCCTCGGCCGCCTGCTGGTGCGCCTGGGCTTCCTGTCCGAAGCCACCATCCGCGACGTGCTCTCGGAAAATCTCGGGCAGGAAAGCGTCGATCTTTCCAATGTGATCGTCGATTCCGCGGCAGTCCTGATGATCCCCAAGGAGATCGCGCGGCGTTACCTGCTGGTGCCGCTTTCGGTCGATCACACCAATAAGAATCTCACGCTGGCCATCGCCGATCCGGACAACATCATCGCGCTCGACCAGGTGCGCGCCCTGTTGCGCGACGAATACCGGCTGATCACGCTAGTCGCCAGCGAATCCGACATCCTGCGCGCCATCGACCAGTATTACGGTTTCGAGCTGTCCATCGACGGCATCCTGCACGAGATCGAGCCGGGCGAGCTGGAACATCAGGGACTGCAACAAGGGGTCAACGAATTCAGCCAGCCGGTGGTGCGCCTGATCGATGCGCTGCTCACCGAGGCGGTGCAGCAAGGTGCGTCCGACATCCACTTCGAACCGGAAAACAGCTTCCTGCGCATCCGCTACCGCGTGGATGGCGTGCTGCGCCAGGTGCGCAGTTTGCACAAGAGCTTCTGGCCGGCGATGGTGGTGCGCCTGAAAGTGATGAGCGGCATGAACATCGCCGAGACCCGCGCACCGCAGGACGGACGCATCTCGTTGCGCCTGTCCGGCCGCCCCATCGATTTCCGTGTCGCCTCGCATCCCACGCAATACGGCGAGAACCTGGTGCTGCGTATCCTGGACCGGCAGAAAGGCATCGTACCCATCAACCAGATCGGTCTCGACGAGGCCGCGCTTTCCATCCTGCTGACCATCATCGCCAAGCCGGAAGGCATCGTGCTGGTGACCGGCCCCACCGGCAGCGGCAAGACCACCACGCTGTATTCGGTGCTGAACCACGTCAACACCGAGTCGGTCAACATCATGACTTTGGAAGACCCGGTGGAATATCCCATTCCGCTGATCCGCCAAAGCTCGGTGAACGAAGCGGCGAAACTGGATTTCGCCAGCGGTATCCGCTCCCTGATGCGGCAGGACCCGGACATCATCCTGGTCGGCGAGATCCGCGACCATCCCACGGCGGAGATGGCGTTCCGCGCCGCCATGACAGGCCACCAGGTCTATTCGACGCTGCACACCAACTCGTCCGTCGGCGCCATACCGCGCCTGCTGGACATCGGCATCCTGCCGGACATTCTGGCCGGCAACATCATCGGCATCCTGGCGCAGCGCCTGATCCGCATCCTGTGCAACCACTGCAAATATCCGTATCAGGCGGATGCCAGTGAACGCAAGCTGCTCGGCGTGCATCACAACGAAGAGCTGACGCTGTACCGCGCCGCCGGCTGCGACATGTGCCGCCATCAGGGTTACAACGGACGCCAGGCCATCATGGAGATCCTCAAGATGGACTCCGACCTGGATGACCTCGTGGCACGCCGCGCCAGCATCCGCGACATCAAACAAGCCGCACTGGAACGCGGCTTCCGTCCGCTGGCGCAAGACGGCATCCGCCGCATCCTGCAAGGGGTGACCTCGATCGCCGAAGTCTCGCGCGTGGTCGACCTGACCGACCGCCGTTAGGCCACCCCGCCATGGCGCTCTATTCCTACAAGGCGATCGACAGCAAGGGCAAGACTGCCAAAGGCTTGCAGGATGCCGCCAACCTGATCGACCTTGAGATGCGCCTGAAGCGCGGCGGACTCGACCTGATCCATGCCAGGGAACAAGAGAACAAAGCCACCTTCGGCGGCGGCAAGATCAAGCGCGTCGACCTCATCACCTTCTTCTTCAATCTGGAACAGCTCACCCGCGCCGGCGTGCCGTTGCTGGAATGCCTGGGCGACCTGCGCGACACCATGGAGGAAGCGGCTTTCCGCGAGATCATCGCCAGCATGGTCGAATCCATCGAGAACGGCAACAAACTGTCGCAGGCCATGGCGGAACATCCCAATGCCTTCGACAAGATCACCACCAACCTGACCAAGGCGGGCGAAGACAGCGGACGCCTGGTCGATGTGTTCAAGCACCTGACCGATTCGCTCAAATGGCAGGACGAGATGACCTCGCAGACCAAGACCATGATGATCTACCCGGCCTTCGTCGGCGTGATCGTGCTGGCCATCACTTTTTTCCTGATGATCTATCTGGTACCGCAACTGGTCGGCTTCATCAAGGGCATGGGACAGGAGCTTCCTATCCAGACGCGCATGCTGCTGGCGACCTCATCCTTCTTCGTCAACTACTGGTACGTGATGCTGCTCGCGCCGTTCGTACTGTTCGGCGGCTACCGCGCCGCCATTGTCAGCAACCCCAAGCTGCAATACCACGTGGACAACCTCAAACTGAACATCTGGCCGACCGGCCCCATCCTGCGCAAGATCATCCTGGCGCGCTTCGCCAACACCTTTGCCATGATGTACAGTTCAGGCATCACCATTCTGGATTGCATCGCCAACTCGCGCGACCTGGTGGATAACCAGGTCATCGCGCAAAGCCTGCAAAACGTGATGAAAGAGATCGAATCCGGCAAGAACCTGACGCAGAGTTTCCAGCAGACCGGCATCTTCCCGCCGCTGGTGGTGCGCATGCTCAAAGTGGGCGAGGCCACCGGACAGCTCGACCAGGCGCTGCTCAACGTCAGCTACTTTTACGACCGTGACGTAAAGGATTCGATCAAGCAGATCCAGGTCCTGATCGAACCCACCATGACCATCGTCCTTGGCATCATGCTCGGCTGGGTGATGCTGTCCGTGTTGTCGCCGATCTACGACATCATCAGCAAGGTGCAGATGTAATGCCACGCATCCTGCTTTTTCTGAGCGCCGAATCCTTCCAGGCTTACACTTGGAAAAATTCGGACATGGCAGTGGCGGGCAGTTATTCCAACGATGCCGACGGACGCACGCGCTTCGCCGCCTTCCTCGAACAAAATCGCCGTCCCACCTATTTGCTGGTCGACATCATCGAGGAAGACTTCCATCTGGAGGGCGTTCCGCACTTGATCGGCAGCAACCGCAGCGCGCTGCTGGAACGCAAATTCGAACAGTACTACCGCAGCACCCCGTTCCGTCAGGCCACACTCTTGCAGCGCCAAAGCGAAGGACGGCGCGATGATGAGTTCCTGTTCTCCGCACTGACCAACCCGCAACGCATCTCACCCTGGCTGGACACCCTGCTGGCGCGGCGTACCCCGCTGGTCGGCCTGTACTCGATCCCCGTCGTCAGCGCCCCGCTGCTGCAACACATCGACTCCGAGCACGTGCTGCTGCTGTCCTGGGAGAAGAGCGCCGGCCTGCGCCAGACCTATTTCAACAACAAGCGCCTGCACTTCTCGCGCCTGATCCCGATCGGCGACGACAGCTCGTTTGCCCAAGCAGTCGCCGATGAAACACCGCGCACCCAGCAATACCTCAAGAGCCTGTCCCTGCCGCCGCCGGGCGAAGTGCTGGATGTGCACATCATCTGCCATGCCAACGACCGGGCCGCACTGCAAACCACACTGTCCAGCGACAACGACTTGCGTTACACCTATCTCGACATCAACGAGTTCGCCCGGCGGCGCAAGTGCCAATACCCGTTCACCGATTCCGATGCCACGCCGCTGTTCCTGCATCTGCTCGCCACCCGCGCGCCGGCCGCCCACTACGCCAATTCCAATCACACCCACTTCTACCTGTTGTGGCAACTGCGCCGCTTGTTCTTCGGCCTGGCTGCGGCAACCGCTTTGGTCGGATTGTTGTGGAGCGGCATCTCGTTCTGGCAGGGCAACGAATTCTCCTCAGACACCGAGCCGCTGCAGACGCAGGCCGCGCAACTGCACCAGCAGACGCAACAAGTGCAGGGCCGCTTCGCCAACACCTCGGTGCCCGCTGCCGACATGAAGACAGCGGTGCTGCTGGCACGCAACCTCAACGACTATGCGCCGCCCACCAAGGATGTGCTCTACCAACTCAGCGCCGTGCTGGAAAGATTCCCGCGCATCAAAATGAACAAGCTCGCGTGGCAAGCCAGCCCTGCGGATGCCGCACCCTCGCCCTACCCGGCACAAGTCATCACCTTCGACGGAGAATTGACCGATTTCGGCAATGAACATCGCCAGGCGCTCAGCTATCTGGAACGCTTCCAGAAGGCACTGGTCCAAAGCGGGTACACAGTCAGCGCGCAGACCCTGCCCCTGGATGTCAGCTCCAAAGGCAGCATCAGCGGCGACATCGGGACCAATGCAGACAAGCCCGCACAGTTCACCCTGAAGATCATCTGGAGACATCCGTCATGAGTTTCTCCGTTGCCGACATCCCGGAAATCAAATGGAGCCTGCTCTCCTTCGCCGTCAGCCTGGGCGTGGCGGCGAGCCTGATCAACGTCAGCGCCAGCTACCAGCATCAAACCCGGCAAGATCGCCAGACCGCGCAACGCCAGCTCACCGAAGCGCGCGACCAACTCATCGCGGCCCAAAGCGACCTGGAGAACATGGCGACCTACCAGCTGGAATTCCAGGCGTTGGATGCACAAAAAGTGATCGGCAATGAGCAACGGCTGGACTGGATGGAAGGTCTGGAAAAGATCCGCCAGCAGGGATATGTGCTCGACTTCAAGTACAGCATCGCTCCGCAACAGGCCTATGTGCCCAATCCTCCACTGGACACCGGCAACCTCGCGCTCAACATCAGCCCCATGACCTTGCAGATCGACCTGCTGCACGAAGAACAACTGCTGCACCTGTTCACCGCATTGAACACCCAGATAAATGGCTGGTTCATGCTTGAACGCTGCAGCCTGACCGCAACTGCTGCACAGGGCGCCAATCCGGGTCCGCTCAAGGCGGAATGCGCAGGCGGCTGGCTGACCATGAAGAACAGGAACGCGCCATGAACCCAAATAATCCATTAGACAGGGAGCACACTGTAGGAGCCAGCTTGCTGGCGAATATCACGAACATTTTCGCCAGCAAGCTGGCTCCTACGAAGAGCGCAATTTCTAATGGATTATCCGGGATGAATAGATACTCGCTATCACTCCTGCTGTCACTGCTGCCAGCTCTGCCATTGCCTGCCCACGCTGCCGAACTGGGTCGCCTGTTCTACACCCCGCAGCAACGCGCACAACTCGAAGCGCAACGAACCACCACCGACAACACCGAAAGCGGAGTGCGCAACTCCATCATCGTCAACGGCGTGATCCAGAAACAAGGCGGCAAGCGCATCGTGTGGATCAACGGCAAGCAACAGCCTGCCGACAATGGCAACGAAAGAACTCCTGCCAGCGTCCCCGTCACCGTGCCGGGAAAATCGCGGCCGGTGCAGCTCAAGGTCGGACAGCGACTGCTGCTGGACACGCCGCCACCGAGCACCACCGGCGAAGATAAATCCGAACAAGCCGCCCCCGCCAAACCCGCTGCCGAAGAGGACGACTAGATCATGTCAGCCACCTCTCACATCAAGTGCAACCATAGCTCGAACCAGCGCAGCCAGCGTGGTGCGGTGTTCATCGTCATGCTGGTCGTCATGGTGCTGGGCGCGGCAACCATACTCGTGAGTTCATTGAGCAAGGCTACGCTTCAAATTGACCGTGACAAGAAAACCGCAGAAGCTCTGGCACAAGCAAAAGAGGCATTGATCTCATATGCCATTAGCAGCGAGAACGCCGGCGGTTCCACGGCACGGCCAGGTAATTTCCCTTGCCCTGATTCCAACGCACCCGGCACAAGTGGCTATGGCAACGAGGAGGCAAATTGCTCCGCCGGTGCTATTGGAAGACTGCCCTGGAAGACTCTCGGCATACCAGAGCTGCTTGATGGCAATGGCGAGCCGCTGTGGTATGCACTTTCGACCAATTTCCAAAAATTGGCTAACCGTATTAACAGCGACACAAGCGGTACGCTGCAGGTTTATGACCGAGACGGAACCACACTGCTGACGCCACAAGGCAGTGAAGCCGTCGCAATTGTATTTGCCCCTGGAGTGGCACTTGGCAACCAACAGAGAAATACTGCTTCCGACAGAACCGCCCCCTCCAATTATCTGGATGCAGCTAATGGCCGCAACAACGCCACTATCGGCGGCCCCTTCATCACTGCGGATAAAAGCGCTTCATTCAACGACCGTCTGATGATTATAAGAACGCGCGACTTCATACCCACGATTGAAAAAAGGGTCGCAAAGGAGCTTCAAACCATCTTGGAGAATTATCGTGCGGACAATGGGACATATCCATATCCTGCCTCGTTTAGCAGCTGTTACAACAGCTCAACTTGCGACAGCAACGCCTTTATCTGTCGAGGCCGTCTGCCTTATAACGCGCAGCCAGTTGACTGGGGGGGCGATTACTCTTTGCCTTCAACAGGTTCTTCACCTTGGTTTGCCAACAATCGCTGGTATCGTGTGATCTATTACGTTCCTCACCAGTTTGGCTGCTCATCACCTCTTCATGTTGATGGCAACAATGCTAGCGCATTGTTCTTCATGCCTGGTACTCCTCTTGGAAGTGTAAATCGTTCAAGTAACTACCCGAACAATAACTTGTCGTGGTACTTGGAAGATGCAGAAAACCTAGACTCGGATTACAACTACGTTACACCCACACCCAATTCCAATGACCAGCTTTTTGTACTCCCATAGCCAAGCCGCAAGCCGTCCTCGCAGAAGAGTGGATCTTGGTTTCTCCTTGGTCGAAATGGCTATCGTGCTAGCCATCGTTGCACTGCTCATGGCAGGTTTGTTACCCACGCTTTCCAGCCAGATTGAGCAACAGCACACCAGTGATACTCGCAAACAGCTTGATGAAATCCAGCAGGCACTGATCGGTTATGCCATAGCAAACGGCCGCATGCCCTGCCCTGCCTCTTCAACCAGCAATGGTGTTGAGAGTTTTGATACTGGCGCCGGCGGAAACGCCAGCAATGGCAGATGCTCAAACTTTTACAACGGATTTGTGCCTTCCGCGACACTAGGGCTGACCACCACAGACAGTTCCGGCTTTGCTGTCGATGGGTGGGGAAGCCGCATCCACTACGCAGTAACACAGGCCAACAGCCGTGCTTTCACTAGCACCAACGGAATGAGCAATACAGGCATATCAACGCTTGCGCCTGACTTACAGGTATGCTCCATCGCAAGCACCAGCAGCTCTACCTGTTCAGTAGCCAATTCCTCGCTTACTTCCAGCCCTGGCGTACCGATAGTTATCTATTCGACAGGAAAGAATGGCGGAACTGGCGGTACAGGCTCCGATGAAGCAGAAAATCCAAACCCAAACAGCGCCGATAATGACCGCGTATTCGTCAGCCACACGCCGACAGGAAGCCCCAACGAATTCGACGACCTCGTCGTCTGGATATCGCCCAATATACTGATCAACCGCATGGTCGCGGCAGGCGAGTTACCTTAAGCTCTGCGCCAGGTCGTACCCTGTGCTGAATCTTCCAGCACGATACCCGCTTCCAGCAGTTCCTTGCGAATACGGTCGGCCTCGGCGAAGTTCTTGGCCTTCTTGGCGGCGATGCGCGCTTCGATCTGTGCGTTGATCGCGGCATCGTCCAGACCGCCTGCGCTTGCCTCACCCTGCAGAAATTGTTGCGGGTCGCGTTGCAGCAAGCCAAGCACGCCCGCCAATGCCTTGAGCTGCGCCGCTGCTTCTGCTGACTGATTGCGGTTCACTTCGTTGGCGAGATCGAACAGCACAGCGACGGCTTCCGGTGTATTGAGGTCGTCGTCCATCGCGGATTTGAAGCGGGCGGCGTAGGGAGCGCTCCAGTCAATGGAGCCCTCTCCCCCAGCCCCTCCCCCGCTAGCGGTGGAGGGGAGTTTAAGCGCGGTATAAAGCCTGGTCAGCGCACCCTTGGCATCGTCCAGATGCGCATCGGAATAATTCAGCGCGCTGCGGTAGTGCGCGCGCAGGATGAAGAAGCGCACCACTTCGGCATCGTATTGTTTCAGCACTTCGCGGATGGTGAAGAAGTTGCCGAGGCTCTTGGACATCTTCTCGTTGTCCACGCGCACGAAGCCGTTGTGCATCCAGTAGTTCACGTACTGGCACTGGTGTGCGCCTTCGCTCTGCGCGATCTCGTTCTCGTGGTGCGGGAACTGCAGGTCGGCGCCGCCGCCGTGGATGTCGAAATGATTGCCCAGCAATTCCGAGCCCATGGCCGAGCATTCGATGTGCCAGCCGGGACGGCCTTTGCCCCACTTGGAATCCCACTTCACTTCGTCGGCTTCGCTTTCTTTCGCGCTCTTCCACAGCACGAAGTCGAGCGGATCGTTCTTGTTCTCAGCCACATCCACACGCTCACCCGCGCGCAGGTCTTCCAGCGATTTGCCGGAGAGTTTGCCGTAGCCCTCGAACTTGCGCACCGCGTAGTTCACATCGCCGTCTGCCGCCTGGTAGGCGAGGCCGTTCTTCTCCAGTTGCGCGATCATGTCCAGCATCTGCGGCACATACTGCGTGGCGCGCGGCTCGTGGTCGGGGCGCTGCACGCCAAGCGCATCGGCATCCTCGTGCATCGCGTCGATGAAGCGCTGCGTGAGTGCATGGATGGACTCCTTGTTCTCCGCCGCGCGCTTGATGATCTTGTCGTCGATGTCGGTGATGTTGCGCACATAGGTGACGTCATAACCGGAAGCCTTCAGCCAGCGGTACACCATATCGAACACCACCATCACGCGCGCATGACCGAGGTGGCAGTAGTCGTACACCGTCATGCCGCAGACGTACATGCGGACCTTGTTCGCGTCGATGGGTTTGAATTCCTGCTTGTCGCGGGCGAGGGTGTTGTAGATTTTCAGCATTGAAATATTTCCAGAAACGACATCTATCAGTTATCCAGCCAGTCTGCGTTCATAAAAAGCTACAGGTCACTTCCGGCCATCCTGCACCACGACATGGGCACGTTCGATTTCCCGGCGGAAACTTTCCGGGATGCGCGCCCAGTCCATCACGTCGACGCGAATGGGAAGATTGCTTTCGATGAAAGCCTCCTTGAGATCGTGAATGGCGCGATTTTCCGCGCGCAGGTCAGCGGAATTGCGCAGCACAAGATCAAGGTCGCTGGCTTCATGGCCGCCGCCTGTGACGCGGCTGCCATAGGCCCATACCTCCACACTCGGCATGTGTTCGAGCAGCAGCACCTGCACTTGCTGCAGGTATTTCTGCGGCAGGTCGAGCACCGGAACGGCGGTCACGCCGCCTGTCCCTCGCCGCCGAAGCGGGCGCGCAACGTGGCTTCCAGCGTTTTGGCATCGGCGATAAAACCGGGCAACAAAGCCAGCGTTTCCATGGCAAAACCTTCGCCATAGTCGTGCGCGGTGTCGTTGCGATTGTCCCTATAAGCGAACCAGCGCTCGACCTCTTCCACACTCATCAGGCTGTGAGTGGCCGAGAGGCGCAGCAACTCTTTCACTGGCGTGGCATCGAGTTTTTTGCCTCCATGACCGTAATCCTTGAGGGCGCGCTTGATGAGCTTGAACGCAGTCTCCTGCGTGAGTTCGTAGCCTTTAACAATGGCATTGCGAAACACTTCCTGGTTCGTGCTGCCGGGCTCGGCCTGGCGATAGAGCGTGAGCGAGGATTCGAGCGTATCAATGCAACGATTAAGATGATCGGTGTTAAGCATTACCTTGTTTCCTCCTTGCCATCAATGTCTCAGCAGCCCCCGGGTGACTATGGCCTGGCTCTCAGCCCTGCTCTTTCGCCCAGGAATCCCTCAGTGTCACGGTGCGGTTGAACACCAGCTTGCCGCCCGGCTGATGCTCGCGGCGGTCGGTACAGAAATAGCCCAGGCGCTCGAACTGGTAGCGCGTCTCCGGTGCGGCGTCGCGCACAGCAGCTTCCACCCAGCCTTGCACCGAGGTGAGCGAGGCCGGATTGAGGTGCGTGCAGAAATCCACTTCCTTGTCCGCATCCGGCTCCGGCACGTTGAACAGGCGATCATACAAACGGATCTCGGCAGGCAGTGCGTGCTCACGTGACAGGAAGTGGATCACGCCTTTGACTTTGCGCCCTTCCGGGTTCTTGCCCAGGGTGTTGTGGTCGATGCTGCACTTGAGCTCGATGACCTTGCCTGTCGCATCCTTCACCGCTTCGTCGCAGCGCATCACATAGCTGTGGCGCAGGCGGATCTCGCCGCCAAGGGTGAGGCGCTTCCAGCCGGCGGGCGGCACTTCGGCGAAGTCGTCGGCTTCGATGAGCAGGTCTTTGCCGAACGGCACCATGCGCTTGCCGAGTTCCGGCATGTTGGGATGGAAATCGGCTTCGCGCGTTTGCGCGCCGTCGGCATTGGTGATGGTGACCTTGAGCGGATTGATGATGGCCATCACGCGCGGTGCGCGCAGCTCCAGGTCTTCGCGGATCGCGCCTTCCATCACCGCCATATCCACGCTGTTCTCGCCCTTGGACACGCCGATGCGCTTGGCGAATTCGCGGATGCCTTCCGGCGTGTAGCCGCGACGGCGCATGCCGCTGATGGTGGGCATGCGCGGATCGTCCCAGCCGCTCACGTGTTTCTCGTTCACCAGTTGCAGCAGCTTGCGCTTGCTGGTGATGGTGTAGTGCAGTTCCAGCCGCGAGAACTCGTACTGGCGCGGATGACAGGGGATGGTGATGTGGTCCAGCACCCAGTCGTACAGCGGGCGGTGGTCTTCGAACTCCAGCGTGCAGATGGAATGGGTGATGCCTTCCAGCGCGTCGGAGATGCAATGGGTGTAGTCGTACATCGGGTAGATGCACCACTTGTCGCCGGTGCGGATGTGGTGCGCGCGGCGGATGCGGTAGATGGCCGGGTCGCGCATATTCATATTGGGCGAAGCCATGTCGATCTTGGCGCGCAAGCACCATCGCGCCGTCGGCGAACTCGCCGTTCTTCATGCGCGCGAACAGGTCGAGGTTCTCCGCCACGCTGCGGTCGCGGTTCGGGCTGTTCTTGCCGGGCTGCGTCAGCGTGCCGCGATATTCGCGCATCTGCTCAGGCGTCAGGTCGTCCACATAGGCCAGGCCCTTGTTGATCAGCTCCACTGCATAGCCGTACAGCGCGTCGAAATAATCCGATGCCCAGTGCACCTGGCCGTCCCACTGGAAGCCCAGCCAGCGCACGTCCTCCTGGATGGACAGCGCGTATTCCTCGCTCTCCTTCTCCGGGTTGGTGTCGTCGAAACGCAGGTTGCACTTGCCGTGGTAGTCCTGTGCCAGCCCGAAGTTGAGGCAGATGGATTTGGCGTGGCCGACGTGCAGGTAGCCGTTCGGCTCCGGCGGGAAACGGGTGACGATGCTCTGGTGTTTGCCGGAGGCCAGATCGCCATCGATGATGGTGCGGATGAAATTGGAAACGGGTGCGGAGACGGGGGCGTTGCTGCTCATGATTTATTCGAAAAAGTGTCTGCAATGAAGGTGCGCGATTTTACCCGAAACCCGCCCCGCACCAACGATCACTTCTCGACGCAGGCAAACCGTGTAAGTCCCCGTCTTCTTTGGTAGAATCGCCGCCTGCCGATGGCCTGATGCCGTTGAAACCAATTCCAGAAAAACCAACACGATGAACATGTTCAAAAAATACAGTCTGGGTGTCGCGCTGTGCGCGTTGCTGTCGTTCAGCCTAACCAGCGGCGCGGACGAGATACAGGATGCCAACAAGCTTTTCAAGCAGGGCCAGAACGCGCAAGCGCTGGAGAAGGTCAACGCCTTCCTCGCAGGAAAACCCAAGGATGCGCAAGCGCGCTTTCTCAAGGGCTTGATCGTCAACGAGCAGGGCAACACCACCGAGGCGATCAAGATATTCAGCGACCTGACGGACGATTATCCCGAGTTGCCCGAGCCGTACAACAACCTCGCCGTGCTCTACGCCGGCCAGGGCCAATACGAAAAAGCCAAGGTCGCACTGGAGCTGGCGATACGCACCCATCCCAGCTACGCCACCGCGCATGAGAACCTCGGCGACATCTACGCCAAGATGGCCAGCCAGGCTTACGACCGCGCGCTGCAACTGGACAAGAGCAACACCAGCACCCAAACCAAACTGGCGCTGATCCGCGACTTGTTCAGCAAGGTTCCGCGTAGCAGCAAGACTGTGCCGGCAGTGGCCACCGTGGTCGCGTCGGCTCCGGCAACCAGCACCACCGTCGCAGCGGCGCCGAGCGTCCCGCTGCCGATCACGCCAGCACCAGCCGCCAAGGCGCCGGTGGTCAGCACAGCGCCGATCGCCCCCAAGCCGGTTGCTGCCGCTCCCGTCGCCGCTCCTCTCGCTGCTATTGCGCCCGTACCTGTGGCGATACCTGTAGCGCCCAAGCCTGAAGCCGCACCCGTCGCCGACGTGAGCAGCGAGGTGTTGAAAGCGACGCGCGACTGGGCAGCCGCCTGGTCTGCCAAGAACAGCAAGAAATATCTGTCTTTCTACGCCAAGGAATTCAAGACACCCGACGGCGAAGACCGCAGTGCGTGGGAAACACAGCGCAAAGAGCGTATCGCCAAGCCCAAGTCCATTCATGTCGAGGCGCTGGATGCCAAGGCAAAGGTGGTGGACGCCCAGCGCGCCAGCGTCAGCTTCAAGCAGAGCTATCGCGCCAGCCATCTGAAGACATCGACCAGCAAGACGCTGGTTTGGGTGAAGGCGGATGATCGCTGGCAGATCGTGGAAGAACATGCGGGTAAGTGACCGATGAAACTCCGCGCCCTCTCTGTCCTGTTGCTCGCCTCTTTCGCCGCACCCAACGCGTCAGCGGAGCCGGCTTCGCGCGAGATGGAAGAGTCGCTGGCCAGAAGTTTGCAGGCGGTCGGCAACAATCGCCTCGACGTGGCGCTGAACGAAGTCGACTCGCTGCTCAAACTCAATCCCAATTTCAAACTGGCGCAACTGGTCAAGGGCGATCTGCTGCTGGCGCGTTCCCAGCAGATCAGCGATTTCGGCAATGCGCCCAATGCGCCGCGCGACCGCGTGCAGGATCTGCGCGAGGAAGCCAATGCCCGCTTGCAGCGCGTGCAACAGCAGCAGCCGATCGCCGTGCCGAAGTACCTGTGGCAACTGGATGCGCAACAGCACTACGCCATCGTGGTGGATACCAGCAAATCCACGCTCTATCTGTATGAGAACGTGAACGGCGAACCGCGCTATGTCGCCGATTTCTACATCAGCGTGGGCAAAAAAGGGGCGGACAAGGTCGCTGAAGGCGACCAGAAGACCCCGCTCGGCGTGTACTTCGTCGACGACCATATCCCGCGCAACAAGCTCACCGATTTCTATGGCCCGGGCGCTTATCCCTTGAGCTATCCGAACGAGTGGGATAAACGGCAGGGACGCAATGGACACGGCATCTGGCTGCACGGCATGCCGATCCGACACCTACAGCCGCCCGCCGCGCGCCAGCAACGGCTGCGTGGTGCTCAACAATCAGGACTTGAACCAGCTTGGAAAGAATCTGCAAGTCGGTATCACGCCGGTCATCATCACCAATCACATGGATTGGAGCGACGAGGCGGACCGCAGCGAGCGCGCTACGCTGTTGAAATCAGTAGAGCAGTGGCGCAGCGATTGGGAAAGCCGCGACACCGATAGCTACCTTTCGCATTACTCGCAGGAATTCACCAGCGGCAGCATGAAGCTGCCCGCATTCGCGCAGCAGAAGCGCCTGGTCAATTCCGGCAAGACCTGGATCAAGGTCAAGATGCTGAATGTCAGCGTCTTCCCCTACCCCAGCCAACCCGGCCTGGTGGTGGTCAATTTCGAGCAGGATTACGAGAGCAACAATCTTTCCAACCGCATGCACAAGCGCCAATACTGGATGAAACGGGACGGGCGCTGGCAGATCATTTATGAGGGTTCCGCATGATGAAATCGATTCGCTTCATTTTTACAATTTTGTTGGCCGGACTTTGCATCCTGCCCGCGCACGCCGCTTCTTCAACTCAAGGAAAAACCAAGATGGTCAAACTCCACACCAACCACGGCATCATCACTTTGCAACTCGACGCTGAAAAAGCACCGCTCACCGTGCAGAACTTTCTCGACTACGTGAACAGCGGCTTCTACAGCAACACCGTGTTCCACCGCGTGATCCCCAACTTCATGATCCAGGGCGGCGGCTTCGAGCCGGGCATGAAACAAAAGACAGTCAAGGCGCCGATCAAGAACGAAGCCGCCAACGGCCTGAAGAACGACACCTACACCATCGCCATGGCGCGCACCGGCGATCCTCATTCCGCCACCGCGCAGTTCTTCATCAACACCAAGAACAACAGCTTCCTCGACTATCCCGGACAGGACGGCTGGGGCTATTGCGTGTTCGGCAAAGTGATCGAAGGCAAGGAAGTGGTCGACGCCATCGGCAAGGTGAAGACCGGCAACAGCGGCTTCCACCAGGACGTGCCGAAAGAAGACGTCATCATCACCAAAGCAGAAGTAGTGCAATAACAAAAAAACGGCGCTGAGGCGCCGTTTTGATTTCATGCCTCATTCCCTATTCATCTCCGACCTGCATCTGAGCAGCGAGCATCCGCATAGCGCGGAACTGTTCCTGCGATTTGCGCCGACAACTGCACCGCAAGCCGAGGCGCTCTACATCCTGGGCGACCTGTTCGAGTATTGGGCGGGCGACGACGATCTCGACGAGCCGTTCCACCAGTCCATCTGCAACACGCTGCGCACGCTGGACACACAAGGCACGCGCATCTTCATCATGCACGGCAACCGCGATTTTCTGATGGATGAAAAACTGGCCGCGGCCTGTCATGCCACGCTGTTGCCCGACCCGACGCTGCTCGATCTGTATGGCACGCCCACCCTGCTCACCCACGGTGATGCGCTGTGCACCGACGATGCGGCCTACCAGCAGTTCCGCACGGGTGGTGCGCAACGCCGACTGGCGCACGCAATTCCTCGCGCAGCCGCTGGCACAGCGCAAAGCACAGATCGAACAACTGCGCGCACAGAGCGAGCAATCCAAGCGCATCAAGGCCATGGACATCATGGATGTGAACCGCGAAGCGGTGAACGAGTTGCTGCGCCAACACCACTACCCGCGCCTCATCCACGGCCACACCCACCGTCCCGCGAAACATCTGCATCATCTGGACGGACACAGCTGCGAACGCTGGGTGCTGGGCGATTGGGACAGCAAAGCAAATGCGCTGCGTTGCGACAGCAGCGGCATCAGGTGGGAAGCCATCGCTGATGACTGAGCGACGAGCAGTAATGTCAGGGCGTGAGCAGCGTTTTTAACGCAAGCAGATCGCGCCCCACCCATTCTGCGTCAGCCTCGAATCGTTCGTCGGACATGCCCGGTTGCCGGAACAAGGTCAGCTGCACCTCGGCCCCGTCGCCGTTCTGGATTATCCTGAGCGGGACATAGATCTCCGGCCCATCCCCTGCTTTCACGTAGTGATCCATGACGCCAAATGCGTTGTGCGGCGTGAACCTGATCGTGATCTGACCTTCAGGCCCCTTTGCCTTCCACACGTCCCCGTCCTTGGCGAGCCCGGCCTGGCTGAGACCGGAAGCCCACTTCGGGAAGTCTTCAGGCCTCCAGATAGCCTCATAAGCCTCGTTCCAGTTACGGCTGATCGAGATGCTCATCACGCGTGATTCCATCATGGCGTCCTCCGTTCAAGTGCGTTTGATGTCACACAGCGGGAAAACCGGAAGCTATTTCTTGGCCAGCCTCTGCTCGAATTTGACCAGCTCGGTTATTTCCGCCTGGTGCAGCCCCTTGGGGTCGTTGGGAGTCATGGGTACGGGTCCCCAGTTGCCGGAGCCACCGTTGGATATCTTCATCACCAGCCCCTCGATCAGCGGGTATTCCTTGCCGTTGTACTTGAATTTCTTGATGCCATGCCCCGTGTACCTTTCGGCTACATCCTTCCAGGCAGGGCCGATGATCTTCTTGTCGATGGCATGACACGCGGTGCAGCCGAGCTTCTTTGCCGCAGCCGGCATGTCTGCGGCCATGGCGGGCATCATCAACGTCAGGGTGGCAGTCACGGCTAGAGTCACAGGCTTCATCATCTTCTCCTTCGCAGCGATACACCAAGGCAGCCGGACGAAATGACCGGAGCCGTATGTTCCACTACCGGCGAGAAAAATCGAATGGGGTATTGACCGTAGGCGGTCAGCGTTACAGCAACTAGCGCTTGCCGCTACACAAGCTCTCGCAGGGCACACCGTCCTTGTTCCGGTCCAGCGTATGCACGCCGCAGTGCGTGAGATAGAACTTCGCTTCGTCGCAAGAGCTCATCTGCGAGCAGAGGCGCTTCTTGTCGCACGCCGCGTCGTACATCACCTTCGGCGCAGCCGGGGCGGAAGCGCTGTGTTGCTGGGATAGCGGGGGAAGCTTCATCGAGGGATGAAGTTTGCGCCACTCCCACGGCGCCTGCTGGGTACCCTGCGCCCACAGTCCGCGCTGCGAGCGTTGCGCATCGCTTTGCAGGCCGATGTAGGTCTTGTCGGTGTGGTAGTGCGAGTATTCCCATGCCATGCCGCGCTGCAATTGTTCCTGGTTGACGTTGCGTCCGTCCACCGAGATCAGGCCGACGATGCGCCCGTATTGATCGACGGCCTGGCTGTCGATCTGCACGGTTCTCTTTCCCACCATCTCCTGCAGGGAGTCGCGCGCCTGCTTGCCGAAGGTCTGGTCTTTTTCCGGCGCGTCGATGTTGGCCATGCGCACTTTGATCTTCTGGTCGCCGCGCAGCACCATGACGGTGTCGCCGTCCATCACCATGATGACTTTGGCGCTGAAGGTTTCGGCTTGTACGCTCAACGCAATGCCACAGAGCAATGCGATGAGCGCTCTCATAGCAGGATGCTCTTGATGAAGGCGATGCACAGCAGCGTGTAGCCCGCCGCGAGGATGTCGTCGAACATCACGCCCAGGCCGCCGTGCCAATGCGAGTCGAAATGGCGGATGGGTTGCGGCTTGACGATGTCGAAGAAGCGGAACAGCGAGAACGCCAGCAGCTGCCACACCAGGCCTTCGGGCGTGAAGAACAGCACCAGCAGGAAGGCGACGATCTCGTCCCACACGATGCCGCCGTAATCCGCCACGCCCAGCGCCTTGCCGGTCTTGTCGCACACCCACACGCCGATGGCGAACGCCCAGATCAGCACCAGGATGAACATCGCATCGGTCAGACGCGGCGCGAGGTACCAGTACATGGGGAAGGCGACCAGCGTGCCCGCGGTGCCGGGCGAACGCGGGAACAGACCGGCACCGAAGCCGAAGGAAAGAAAATGCGCCGGATGGCTGAACAGGAAGCGCCAGCCCGGCTGGATTTTCAATTCATCATGCGAAGTGGTCATAACCGCCTTTCTCTATCTTCATCACACTGCCATTCTCTGCACGCACCTTGCAGCCGCTGCCCGGACACGATTATTGCCAATGCGCGTCAGCGGCAGATGCAAACGGATCGCCAGCACTTCGATCTCGTCGCGCATGTGCAACCGGCGCGGTGAAACACAATTCGTAATCATCGCCACCGGACAGCACACACCGCTTGCACCAGTTCGGCTCATCGTCATCTCCGCTGGACGCGAATAGCGGCGACACCGGCAGCCTGTCATAGCGAACCTCGGCCGCGACATTGGAACATTCCAGGATGTGGCCGAGATCGGCCAGCAGCCCGTCCGATATGTCGATGGCACTGTTGGCGATTCCGCGCAATGCCAGCCCCAACGCCACGCGCGGCTGCGGTTGATGCAGGGCTGCAAGGCAGGAAATGCGGGGCTCTTCAGGCAGCTCGATTTCACTTTGCAGATGCGCCAAGCCCAGTGCTGCTTCGCCCAGGGTGCCGGACACCCAGATGTCATCGCCGATTTGCGCACCGCTGCGGCGCAGCGCTTTACCGCGCGGCACTTCGCCCATGATGGTGACGCACAGATTGAGCGGGCCGCGTGTGGTGTCGCCGCCGATGAGTTCGACTTCGTGTTCATCGGCCAAAGCAAAGAAGCCCGCGCTGAATTGTTGCAGCCAGTTCTCATTCGCCTCCGGCAACGACAGCGACAGCGTCGCCCAGCGCGGTGTTGCGCCCATCGCCGCCATGTCGGAAAGGTTCACTGCCAGCGTTTTGTACCCCAGCAGGAATGGATCGGCATCGGGAAAGAAATGGGTGCCGCTCACCAGCATGTCGGTGGAAACCGCCAGCTCCATGCCTTCGGCGACACGCAGCAGTGCGGCATCGTCGCCCACGCCCAATATTGCGCTCGGAGGTGGGACGGGTGAAGTAACGTTGGATGAGATCGAATTCAGACATGCTTACCAACTCGCAAAATGCAGACTAGCCACGGATGAACACCGATCAACGCGGATGATGCGCCGGTTTTATCTGAGAGCATCCGTGTTCATCCGTGGCTGATTATTTAGCCGCGACCTCGACCGCGCGCACCTTGGCTGCCAGCTTGTCCAGCACGCCGTTGACGAACTTGTGTCCGTCGCTGCCGCCGAAGGTCTTGGCCAGTTCCACCGCTTCGTTGATGACCACGCGATAGGGCACTTCGGGATGCTGGGTCAATTCGTACGCGCCCAGCAGCAACACGGAATATTCGACCGGGCTCAATTCGTGCACGGCGCGATCCAGATGCGGTGCGATCTGCGCGGCCAGTTCCTCGTTCCCGGCGATCACGCCGCGCAACAGTTGACTGAACAATTCGGTGTCGTAACGCCCCAGGCTTTTTTCAGCACGAGTGTCTCTTTCGATCAGCGCGGCACTCTTGCCGGACAGACGCCACTCGTAGATGCCCTGCATCGCCAGCTCGCGCGCACGATGGCGCAGGCTCTTGGCCGGGGTCGGACTCTTGTTTTCGTTCATGCAACTTCCTTTAATAGATTCACCATCTCGATGGCGACCAGCGCCGCTTCCGCACCCTTCACGTTCATGCGCACTTCGGCCTGTTCGTCGGTGTCGGTGGTGAGGATGGCATTGGCGATGGGCACGCCGCTGTGCAATTGCACCTCGCCCACGCCGCGCGCCGATTCGTTGGAGACGACTTCGAAGTGATAGGTGTCGCCACGGATCACCGCACCCAAGGCGATCGAGCGCGTCGAATTTCCTGCTCTGCGCCATCGCCTGCAACACCAGCGGGATCTCCAGCGCGCCCGGCACGGTGGCCAGCGTGATGTCGTTCTCGCTCACGCCGCTTTGCACCAGCTGCGCGCGGCACGCGGCCAGCAACCCTTCGCACACCGGAGTGTTGAAGCGGCTCTGCACGATGCCGATGCGCATGCCGCGCCGTTCAGGTTCTTTTCGATCTCTTTCATTTCATATCCTTGCTTTGACAGTAACGCACTACTTCCAGACCGAAGCCGGTCATGCTGGGCAGTTTGCGCGGGGTGGCGATGAGGCACATCTTGCCGACATTGAGGTCGCGCAGGATCTGCGCGCCGATGCCGTAGTTGCGCGGGTCCCATTGCGCGTGCTGTGCTTCGGGCTTCGCGGCGGCGCGCGCCAGCAGGTCGGCGCGAGGTCTCGGCGTGGTGCATCAGCACCAGCACACCCGCCGCAGACGCGCGCTGATCTTCTTCAGCGCATCGTGCACGCTGGTGCTGTTGGGCAGGCTGACCTGCTCCAGGAAATCCAGCACGGACAGCGGCTCATGCACGCGCACCAGCGTCTCGGTCTGCGGCTGGATGTCGCCTTTCACCAGCGCCAGGTGGGTGCGATGCGTAGCTCTTGTCGGTATAGGTCACCAGATCGAGTTCGCCATAAGCGGTCTGCACCGTGCGCTGTGCCACGCGCTCGACCAGCGTCTCGTTGTGGCTGCGATATTCGATCAGGTCGGCGATGGTGCCGATCTTCAGACCATGCTGTTTGGCGAACGGGATCAGGTCCGGCAGGCGCGCCATCTCGCCGTCGTCCTTCAGGATCTCGCAGATCACCGAGGCGGGTGTCAGCCCGGCCAGCTGCGCCAGATCGCAACCGGCCTCGGTGTGGCCGGCACGCACCAGCACGCCGCCGTTCTGCGCGCGCAAGCGGAAAGATGTGGCCGGGCTGCACGATGTCGGCAGGCTTGGCATTCTTGTCCGCCGCGACCTGGATGGTGCGCGCACGGTCGGCCGCCGAGATGCCGGTGGTCACGCCGGTCGCCGCCTCGATGGAAACGGTGAAATTGGTCGCCAGCGACAGGCCGTTGTCGCGCACCATCAGCGGCAGATTGAGCTGCTGGCAATGCGCCTGCGTCAGCGTCAGGCAGATCAGCCCGCGCCCGTGCTTGGCCATGAAGTTGATCATCTCCGGCGTGGCGAATTCGGCGGCGAACAGCAGGTCGCCTTCGTTCTCGCGGTCTTCTTCGTCCACCAGCACGACCATGCGCCCGGCGCGAATCTCGGCGATGATTTCGGTTATGGGTGCGATGTCTGTCATGTGGGCTCTGTTGGGTTTTCGCTCTAGCGCGGGGTGCGGATTTTAGCATCATCGGCAATAAACCTCGCCTCCTCATCTGGAACCCGTGAACGAGGCCTGCCGGGTAGTACGCAATACGCCTCAATCACACCGTGTTGCAGCGATACCCCCTATAATTCGCGCATCAATCTTCGCACCCACACCATGCAGCGCATCAACCTTTCAAAATGGGCAATCCGCAACCAGGCCATGGTGCTCTACCTGCTGCTGGCCTTGCTCATCTCGGGTGCCATCGCCTATCTGGAGTTGCCGCAGAACGAAGACCCCGAATTCACCTTCAAGGTCATGACCGTGAAAGTGCTGTGGCCGGGTGCGACCGCGCGCGAAGTGGAACAGCAGGTCACCGACCGCATCGAGCGCATGCTGCAGGAGACCCCCTGGCTGGACAACGTCGCCAGCGCCTCCAAGCCGGGCGAGGCGGTCATCTTCGTCACGCTCAAGGATGGCATGCCGCGCGCCGAACTGGGCCACGCCTGGGCGACGGTGCGCAAGAAACTGGCCGACATGCGCCGCTCGCTGCCGGAGGATGCCGGCAGACCCATCATCAACGATGAGTTCGGCGACACCTATGGCTCCATCTACGCCTTCACCTCGGACGTGCTGAGTCCGGCCGAATTGCAACGCGAAGCCAGTTATGCCCGGCAGGAACTGCTCAAGATAGCCAGCGTGGACAAAGTGGACCTGCTCGGCGAGCAGGAAGAAAAGATCTACATCGAATTCGACAGCAACAAGATCGCCGCCTTCGGCATCGACCCGCTCAAGATCGCCACCATCCTCAAGGCGCAAAATGCCATGGAACCGGCCGGCGAGATCGTCACCCACTATGACATCGCCAGATTGCGCGTCAGCGGCGACTTCCACTCGGTCAAGAGCATCCAGGACATCGGCATCCCTGCCGCACATGGCAAGACGCTACCGCCTGGGTGACATCAGCCGCGTCTATCGCGGCTATGAAGATCCGGCACGCTTCAAGATGAAATACCAGGGCAAGGAGGCGGTCGGGCTGGCCATCTCCATGACCAAGAACGGCAACGTGATCGAACTGGGCAAAGGTCTGGATAAAACCATCGCCGACATTCGCGCACATCTGCCGCAAGGCGTGGAAATCCACCAGGTCGCCGACCAGCCCAAGGTGGTCAAGCAAGCCATCAACCAGTTCATGAGGTCGCTGCTGGAAGCGCTGCTCATCGTGCTCGCCATCAGCTTCGTCAGCCTCGGCTGGCGCGCAGGCATGGTGGTCGCGCTGTCCATCCCGGTGGTGATGGCTGGCACCTTCCTGCTGATGAAGCTGCTCGGCATCGACTTGCAGCGCGTCTCCGTCGGCGCACTGATCATCGCCATCGGCCTCCTGGTGGACGACGCCATGATCGCCGTGGAGATGATGAAGGTGAAGCTGGGACAGGGCTGGAACAAGGCCAGCGCCGTCGTGTTCGCCTACTCCAGCACCGCTTTCCCCATGCTCACCGGCACCCTGATCACCGCTGCCGCCTTCCTGCCGGTGGGACTGGCCAAATCTTCGGCGGGCGAATACACCATCTCGATCTGCATCGTGGTCACCCTGTCGCTGCTGGTCTCCTGGATCGTCGCGGTCATCTTCACCCCCTTCATCGGCTACCGGCTGCTGCATGAACATCGCCACAGCGTCGAGCCGCTCTATCAGAACTGGTTCTACATCCGATTCCGGAAACTGGTGATCGCCTGCATCGAACATCGCAAGCTGGTGATCGGCTCTACCCTGTTGCTGTTCACGCTGTCGTTGTTGGGATTCAGCAAGGTCGAACAGCAGTTCTTCCCGCCTTCGGAGCGTACCGAGCTATTGGTGGATGTGTGGCTGCCGGAAGGTACGCGCGTTCTCCATGACCGAAGGCGTGACGCAGGAGATCGAACGCCGACTGCAGGATGATCCGAACGTGGTGCGATACACCAGTTACATCGGCGGCAGCACCCCGCGTTTCTACCTGCCGCTCGACCTGCAACTGCCCGCGCCGAATTACGCGCAGATCGTCATCACCACACGCGATCTCGATGCAAGAGAAGCGGAACTGAAGAAATTGCGCAAGCTGCTGGATACGGAATATGCCGACTTCGGCATCCGCGTGTCGCGCCTGGAGAACGGCCCGCCCGTCGGTTACCCGGTGCAGTTCCGCATCGTCGGCAAGGAACTGGACAAGGTACGCGAGATCGCCGATCAGGTGCTGCAGGTGGTCAAGGAGAACCCGCACACCAAGAACGTCAGCCAGGACTCCAACGAACCGATCAAGACCGTCAACATCGAGCTCGACCAGGGCAAGGCACGTGCCCTCGGCATCTCGTCGCAGGCACTCTCGCGCTACCTGCAGATGCTGCATTCCGGCATCACCGTGACCCATTACCGCGAAGCCGATAAACGCATCGAGGTCGTCATGCGCGCGGAAGAAGATGACCGGCGCAGCGAGGAATTCCTCAAGCATGTCCGCATCCACACTGCCAGCGGGAAATTCGTGGCGCTCTCCGACATCGCCACGCTGAGCGAACGCACCGAAGAAGGCATCGTCTGGCGCCTGAACATGATGCCGGTGGTCACCGTGCGTGCCGATGTGCCGGACAATGTCCAGGCGCCCGAGGTCAGCCATGCTATCGAGCAGAAGCTCGATAGCATCCGTGCGCAATTGCCCAACGGCTATCGCATCGAAACCGGCGGCTCGGAAGAAGACAGCGACAAGGCGACCGACTCCATCATCACCGTCCTGCCGTTGATGTGCTTCATCATCCTCACCCTGCTGATGTGGCAGTTGCGGCGCTTCAAACTCGTGGCACTGGTGCTGCTCACTGCCCCGCTCGGCCTGATCGGCGTGACCGCAGTGTTACTCGGCTTCCATGTGGCGTTCGGCTTCGTCGCCATGCTCGGCATGATCTCGCTGGCCGGCATCATCATGCGCAACTCGGTGATCCTGGTCGATCAGATCGAACAGGATATCAAGCTGGGATTGTCGCGCTACGACGCCATCATCGATTCCACCGTGCGCCGCGCGCGCCCCATCATGCTCACCGCCGCCGCCGCGATGCTCGCCATGATCCCGCTGACGCGCAGCGTGTTCTGGGGGCCGATGGCCATGGTCATCATGGGCGGCCTGTTCGTCGCCACCTTGCTCACGCTGCTGTTCTTGCCTGCGCTGTATGCGGCGTGGTTCAGGGTGGAGGTAGAGGTGAAAGCGGAAGAAACAGCGCAAGGCTAATCGTCATGAACCGGTCGCGCCGGCTGAAGACACCGGCCGCGACGCCTTTTGATTCCGTGTTCAGCTTCCCGCTTGCATCATGCGCTCGACATAGCGCGCGATGAGGTCGATCTCCAGATTCACCGGTGCACCGGCCTTCAATTCGTTCAGCGTGGTCACTTGCAGCGTGTGCGGGATCAGGTTCACCTCGAACTCGCTGCCCGCCACCTGGTTCACCGTCAGGCTCACACCGTTGATGGTGATGGAACCTTTCATGGCGATGTACTTGGACAGTGCTTGCGGGGCGCGTACTACCAGGCGCCAGCTTTCGCCGATGTCGTTGAACGCGACCACTTCGCCCACGCCGTCCACATGACCGCTGACCAGATGCCCGCCCAAGCCGGTCCGACAGACGCAGTGCCTTCTCCAGATTGACGCGTGCGCCCTGTTTCCCAAGACCGGTGGTGCAGTTCAGCGTCTCGCGCGAGACTTCCACGGTGAAGTCGTTGCCGTCGAGCTTCACCACGGTGAGGCAGACGCCGTTCACCGCGATGCTGTCGCCGAGTTGCACGTCGTCCATGCCGAGCACCTTGGTCGCCACGGTCAGGCGCAAGCCGCCTTCTCTGTCCTGTGCCGATTTGATCAGGCCGACATCGGCCATGATTCCACTAAACATTTTTCACCCTCGCTGTGATGCGCAAGTCGTTGCCCACATGGCGCACATCCTGCCATGCCAACTCCACACGCTGATCGAGCTGCACCAGCTCGCCCAGATTCGCCATGCCGCGCGCGGCATCGCCCAACAGTTGCGGTGCCAGATACAGCACCAGCTCATCCACCAGACCCGCTTTGAACAAGGCGCCGTTCAAGATGCGCCCCGCCTCGACCAATACCTCGTTGATGCCACGCTGTGCCAGGTCACGCATGACTACCGACAGGTCAACTTGCCCGTGAGTTGCTCCTACAGAAAGCTCTACCACCTCCGCGCCGCGCGCCTGCAATGCCGCGTGTTTATTTGCATCTGACGATGCGGTGTAGATCAGAACTTTTCCATCCTGCAAGATTCTGGCTTTGGGAGACATGCGCAGCTGGCTGTCCAGCACCACGCGCAACGGTTGTCGACCGGTTTCAATCCCCCGCACATTGAGCTGCGGGTCGTCTGCCAGCACCGTGCCGACACCCGTCAGCACGGCACAGGAACGTGCGCGCCAATGCTGCACATCGCGTCGCGCCGCCTCGCCAGTGATCCATTGACTGGTGCCGTTCGCCAGCGCGGTGCGCCCATCCAGACTTGCCGCGATCTTGCTGCGCACCCAGGGTGTGCCGCGTGTCATGCGCGAGAAAAAACCGAGGTTCAATTCACGCGCGGAGGCCTCCATCAGACCGCATTCGACGTCGATTCCTGCGGCGCGCAATTTGGCGAGGCCTTGCCCGGCAACCAGGGGGTTGGGATCTTGCATGGCCACCACCACGCGCGCAACACCCGCTGCGATCAGCGCGTCGGCGCAGGGCGGCGTGCGTCCATGATGGCTGCACGGTTCCAGGGTCACATAGGCAGTCGCGCCGCGCACCGCCTCACCTGCGGCACGCAAGGCGAGCACTTCGGCATGCGGCTCACCGGCGCGTTCGTGCCAGCCTTCGCCGATGACCGTGTCATGCTTCACCAGCACACAGCCGACGCGCGGATTGGGCGAGGTCGTGTACAGCCCGCGCTCTGCCAGTTGCAGCGCACGCGCCATCCACTGACTGTCCGTTGCGTGCGAGCATGGCTCAGTCCGTTTTCCGGCGACGCACGTTCGGCTTGCTCACCGCATCGATGGCATCCGAAAAATCACCGACGTCCTGGAAACTTTTATACACCGAGGCGAAGCGGATGTAGGCCACCTTGTCCAGCTTGAGCAGTTCTTTCATCACCATCTCGCCGACCTGACGCGAGCCGATCTCGCGCTCGCCCAGTGCAAAGACTTTTTGCGTGACATGATCGATGGCGGCATCGACCAACTCGGTGGAAACCGGGCGCTTGTGCAGCGCACGGGTAAAACTGGTGCGCAACTTGTCCGCATCGAACTCGCTGCGCATGCCGTTCTGCTTGACCACCTGCGGCATGCGCATCTCCACCGTCTCATAGGTGGTGAAACGCTTTTCGCACGACACACAACGGCGACGGCGGCGAACACTGTCGCCTTCCTCGCTTTCGCGAGTGTCCACCACTTGGGTGTCGGGTCCTTTGCAGAAGGGGCATTTCATGGGGAAGAGGGAAGGATAAAGGGAGAAGGGTAAGAAGCCGCGAGCTTCCCTTTCCCCTTCCCTCTTATCCCTTCTCATGGCTTAAGCGCCATACACCGGGAACTGTGTGGTCAGCTTCTTCACTTCGCCTACCACGCGTGCGATCACAGCTTCATCGTGCGGCGCATCCAGCACGTCGGCGATGAGGTGAGCCAGCTTCTCCGCTTCCAGCTCCTTGAAGCCGCGCGTGGTCATCGCGGGAGAACCGATGCGGATACCGGAAGTAACGAAAGGCTTCTCGGGATCGTTGGGGATAGCGTTCTTGTTCACGGTGATGTGAGCCTTGCCCAATGCGGCTTCGGCATCTTTACCGGTCAATTTCTTGGCGCGCAGGTCGACCAGGAACACATGGCTGTCGGTACGGCCGGAGACGATGCGCACACCGCGCTCGGTCAACACTTTCGCCATCACGCGTGCGTTGTCGATGACTTGCTTCTGGTATTCCTTGAACTCTTTGCTTCGCCGCTTCCTTGAACGCCACGGCCTTGGCGGCGATGACGTGCATCAGCGGTCCGCCTTGCAGTGCGGGGAAGATCGCAGAGTTCAGCGCCTTCTCGTGTTCGGCTTTGGCCAGGATCAGGCCACCGCGCGGGCCGCGCAGGGTCTTGTGGGTAGTGGTGGTGACGAAGTCGGCGATGCCGACCGGATTGGGGTAGTAGCCCGCCGCGACCAGGCCCGCATAGTGCGCCATGTCCACGAACAGATAAGCGCCGACGCTGTCGGCGATGGCGCGGAAACGCTTCCAGTCGATCACCAGCGAATAGGCGGATGCACCCGCCACGATCATCTTCGGCTTGTGCTGTGTTGCCAGCGCTTGCACCTGGTCGTAGTCGATCTCTTCTTTTTCATTCAGGCCGTACTGGATGGCGTTGTACAGCTTGCCGCTGATGTTCACCGAGGCGCCGTGGGTCAGGTGGCCGCCGTGCGCCAGGCTCATGCCGAGGATGGTGTCGCCCGGCTTGAGCACCGAGACGTACACCGCCTGGTTGGCCTGCGAACCGGAGTGCGGCTGCACGTTGGCGTATTCCGCGCCGAACAGCGCTTTGGCGCGGTCGATCGCCAGTTGCTCGGCCACATCCACATACTCGCAGCCGCCGTAGTAGCGCTTGCCGGGATAGCCTTCGGCGTATTTGTTGGTGAGCTGGCTGCCCTGCGCTTCCATCACCGCCGGGCTGGTGTAGTTCTCCGAGGCGATCAGTTCGATGTGATCTTCCTGACGGCGGGTTTCATTCTGGATCGCGCTCCAGAGTTCGGGATCGGTAACAGCGATGGTGTTTTTGCGCGAGAACATGACGAGCCTTCCAAATAAGGGTGAACAAGAAAGGCGCGCATTTTATCACGGCACGCAACGAATACTCCAGAAAGCCTGAATGCAGCCCACGGATATACACAGCATGCACACGGCATTATTGTTGAACAGCTTTATCCGTGACGACCCGAAGCTGATTTGCTGCTTGAATCAGCTTGCCCGGCAACCGACATGCGCTCGATCAGCACCGAGCCGCACTGGCGCGAGCCCTGCACCAGCACGTCGTTGCCGATGGCGACGATGTCGCGGTACATCTCTTTCAGATTGCCGGCGATGGTGATCTCTTCCACCGGATACTGGATCTCGCCGTGCTCCACCCAGAACCCCGCCGCACCGCGCGAATAGTCGCCGGTGACCGGATTGACGCCGTGCCCGAGCAACTCGGTCACCACCAGCCCGCGCTGCATCTTGCGCAGCAGTCCGGCGAAATCCAGCTCGCCGTGCCCGACGATCAGGTTGTGGGTGCCACCGGCATTGCCAGTGGTCTGCATGCCCAGCTTGCGCGCGCCGTAGCTGCCCAGAAAATAGCCGCGCAATACGCCCGCTTCGACGATGGTTCGACGCCGCGACTGCACGCCCTCGCCATCGAAGGGGCTGCTCGACAAACCGCGAGGAATGTCCGGCACATCATCGATACGCACAAGGTCGGAGAACACCGGGCGCTCAAGCTGATCCATCAGGAAGGAAGATTTGCGGTACAGGCTGCCGCCGCTCACGGCATTCACAAAGTGCCCGAACAGGCTGGCCGCCACCGGGGCTTCGAACAACACCGGACATTGCATGGTCGGCAGTTTGCGCGCCTTGAGGCGGCGCACGGTACGCTCTGCGGCGATGCGTCCGATCTCTTCCACGCGCAAGATCTCGCGGGCATCGCGTGCCACGCTGTACCAATAGTCGCGCTGCATGCCATCGCCCTTGCCGGCGATCACCGAACAACTCATGCTGTGGCGCGAAGTGGGGTAACCACCCATGAAGCCCAGGCTGTTGGCGTGCACGAAATTCGCCTCATGCACGCTGACCGACGCCCCCTCGGAATTGACGATGCGCTTGTCGGTGCGATACGCCGCCTGCTCGCATTCTTGCGCCAGGACGATGGCCTGCTCGACATCGATCTGCCACGGGTGATACAGGTCGAGATCGGGGAATGTTGTGGCCAGCTGGTCCGCATCGGGCAGCCCCGCGCATTCGTCTTCGGCGGTGAAGCGCGCGATATTCAGCGCCGCATCCACGGTGTCATGCACCGCCTGCGCGGAAAAGTCCGAAGTGCTGGCGTTGCCGCGTTTTTGGCCGAGATAGACGGTGACGCTCAAGCCTTTGTCGCGGTTGTATTCGATGGTTTCCACCGCGCCCTGACGCACGCTGACGGTCTGGCCAAAACCCTCGGAGACCTCGGCGGCGCTGGCCGAAGCGCCCTGTTTTTTGGCATAGCTGACAATGTCTGACGCCAATTGGCGCAGCATGTCCGGGGTTGGCGAAACGGTTTTAACGGGGGCGTGCATAAATTTTTTCGTCCGGCGAATGCTGCGGGGGCGCTATCATATCAACATCTTTAGCCTTGCAGACACCCATGATGAGACCACACGAACAACACGATGACGACCTGGAAGAGCTGCCACCCAGCAAGACCAAGATCAAGAAGCAGATGCTCGACTTGCAGAGCCTCGGCAAAACACTGACCGGAGTGTCTACCGAGAAGCTGCGCGAATTGGACCTGCCCGAGAATCTGCTGGTAGCGCTCACCGAATACAAACGCATGACCAAGTTCGGCGCACTGAACCGCCAACTGCAGTACATCGGCAGGCTGATGCGCGATGTGGATCCCGCCCCTATCCAGGCGAAACTGGAAGCATGGAGCGGCACATCCCGCCACCACACCGCCTGGCTGCATCAGGTCGAGCAGTGGCGCGACCGTTTGCTGGAAGAGGGTGATGCGCTGACCGAGTTGCTGGCCGCCTATCCGCAAGCCGATGCACAGCAGCTGCGCACTTTGATACGCAATGCGCAAAAAGAAAAAGAGCTGATGAAGCCACCGAAAAGTTATCGCGAGATCTTCCAGATACTGCGCGACATCATCCCCGAACCATGAGTGGTCTGTTACCCCACATCACTCTGCTCAGCGGCCGCGATCCGCAATACAGCATCATCTGGCTGCATGGTCTGGGTGCGAACGGTGAGGATTTTGTGCCCATCGTCGAGGATATCCACTTGCCGCACGCGGTGCGCTACATTTTCCCGCATGCACCAAAACGCCCGGTCACCATCAACGGCGGTTTCATCATGCCGGCGTGGTACGACATCAGTAGCGAAGATATCGGCGCGGAATCCGATGCAGCCGGCATCCGCGCATCCGCGCAGGAAGTGGACAAGCTGATCGAACAGGAAATACAGCGCGGCATCGCCGCGTCGCGCATCTTTCTTGCCGGATTCTCACAGGGTGGAGCGATCGCCTTGTACGCCGGATTGCGTTGGCGGGAAAAATTGGGCGGGATTCTCGGACTCTCCACTTACCTGCCGCTGGCGGAAAACTTGTCGAACGAAGCCAGCAGCGAGGCATTGAATACACCCATCTTCATGGCGCACGGACTCAGCGATCCGGTCGTGCCTTATGCATTGGGCAAAGCTTCAGCGGAGGAATTGCTGCGGCGCGGCTATGCGCTGGAGTGGCACGAATACGCAATGCCGCATACGGTGTGCATGGAAGAGATCAACGCAATCGAACAGTGGCTGATACCAAGGATGTAACTTCCCTGCTATTCCTCGCTTGCCGCATCCTGTTCCATCATCCGGTAGCGGGCAAGATCGTGATCCTCCCCGCGCTCGACCAGTGCCAGCGGCAACAACAAATAGCCTTTGCCGTTCAGCTGCATGGTCAAGCTGCGGCTTCCCGTATAAGTTTCCGGTTTCATCAGTAGCCACGCCTCCCCGCTGGAATCGGAGGGGCGGTTCAAATACATGCCGACCAGATCACTCTCGGCACCCGGCAAGGAAGGATCGGACAAGGCCACGCCGACGAAGCGGGGGCTCAATATCTCGACACCGATGTGCAGATTATCCTTGGCATCGCGGCTCAGGCGTCGTATCACACCTGCCCCCCAATGCGAGATACTCTCCGGCCTGCTGCCGAGGAGCGTGCCGATCTTGACGCCATCGGCGCGCGCCAACGGCACTACGCTGCGGAAACCGGTGGCACTGATGTCTTCCACCTCCCATACGTCGCTCTCATCCACGCCGAAATTCAGGCCGATGTCGGTTTTTTCCAGCATCTTGAAAAAGCCGTTGGCCACGTTCAGGCTCACATTGATCTTGCGGCGCGGATGGCGGCGCGTCGCCGGCGGCAAGATGAGGCCTTGCAGCAAACGCTGTGCGACATCGCGCACCAGTTCCGCTTCGAATTTGGCCCCGTACAGGTTGAGATTGTCCGGCACGATGCCCTTGTCCAGCGTCTTGATCAGGCTTTCCAGCTGCAGCTTCATCCCTTCCGCATCGATGTAGCGCAATGCCGGATGCAGCGTGGTCTCTGCCGTGACACGCATAGGCGGCGTGGGCTGTGCGGTGTCGAACACGTACAACCCCGCCCCGTTGTACGAATTGCTGATCTGCAGCCCCTTGCCCAGATTGGCGAAAAGACGCTCGCTGATATGTTCCTGCAGGGGATTCAGAGTCCCCGAGCTCGTGCCATACCAGGCGATCAGCGCTGCGAACTCCTGCGACACGGATGTATTCACAGCGGGATAGATGACCACCGGCTCAAGCTGAAGACCTTGTGTTTCGGCCAGACCATAGTACCCAGCCAGGCGATTCCAGAATGTGGGGTCCACCAGGGTATAGCGCGCCGCCGCAAGTTTGAGTCGGCTGGCGATGGCCGCGATACCGCGCGCGCACACCAAGGAGATATCCGCCTTGATGGCAGACGCACCTTTCGCCCCCTCGCGATATCGGCTCAACACTTCGTTGTGGCACAGGTCGCTTTGGGTATAGTAGGTTTCCAGCAACGACCACAGGCGGTTTTCCTGGAATTTGGACAGCGGCTGAATGGAGAAGTAGTCGTGGAGCAGCTTGCGCAGATGCGGTTGCGCGGTTTGGTCGAACAGCCGCAACACCGCCCAATGGTGGTCCAGACGAAAATCCTTTGCTTCCGCGTGCAGCGTCTCCAGCCACTCGCTCAATTCCTGCAATGCTTTAAGCGAATCGGTCTTGGAAATGTCGTCCAGCAAAAGCTGGGCCGACTTCATATCTGCCAAGGGGTGATCCGATCTTTTTCCAAACAATCCCAACACTACTCTAGTCTCCCTGCGCATTGGCGCTTTATCGGTCGTAATATAAGCACAATTCGTGGCCGATGCCTACATCCATAACGGTCTATATATTTTCCATATACATACAAGATGATTTCGTTATTGCTCAAAGATAGCCCCTTCCCCCCGTTGGCACAGGCCCTGGCACAACCGAACGGCCTGCTCGCGGCAGGTGGCGACCTGTCGGTAACGCGTTTGCTGGATGCCTATCGGCACGGCATATTCCCCTGGTTCGGACAGGATGATCCCATCCTGTGGTGGAGCCCAGATCCGCGCATGGTGCTGTTTCCCAGCGAATTCAAACTCTCGCATTCCCTGCGCAAGACGCTGCGCAAAGGGGCTTTCGAAGTGCGCACCGACAGCGCCCTCGAACAGGTCATGCGCGCCTGCGCCGCGCCGCGCGAAGGCGAGAGCGGCACCTGGATCGTGGAGGAGATGATCGCCGCCTATTGCGAGTTGCACCGTCTGGGCTATGCACATTCAGTCGAGGTGTGGATGGAAGGCGAACTGGTCGGCGGGTTGTACGGTGTTGCCATCGGTCGCATGTTCTACGGCGAATCCATGTTCAGCCGCCGCAACGATGCATCCAAAATCGCGCTCGCCCATCTGGCACGCCAGCTCGAACGCTGGAACTTCGGCATGATCGACTGCCAGATGCACACACCGCATCTCGCCTCGCTGGGTGCTCGCGAAATTCCCCGCGCGGAATTCATCGCACGGCTACAGGAATTGATAAACTGCGCACCCGTGGCTCACTTCCAGTTCGATCCCGACTTGTTCCGATGAGTTTATTAAACGACATCCCGCTTTCCTCCATCCAGCTCTACCTGACGGCACCCTATCCGTGCAGCTATTTGCCCGGACTGGAAGCAAGGTCTCAGGTCGCCACGCCGGCGTTCCTCATCAACGCTCCGCTCTATTCGGAACTGGTGCGTCACGGCTTTCGCCGCAGCGGCACGTTCACTTACCGCCCGCGCTGCGACGGCTGCCGGCAATGCGTCCCGGCACGTGTGGTGGTGGCGGGTTTCCAGCCTTCGCGCTCACAGCGCCGCAGCTGGAAGCAACACGGCGACCTGCAGATCAGCCTGCTTCCATTGCAAGACAAGCCCGAATACTTCGAGTTGTACAGTCGCTACCAGCAAGCCCGCCATGCCGATGGCGGCATGAATGACGACGACCCGGAGCAATACCGCAACTTCCTGCTGCAAAGCCATGTCGACACCCTGCTGGTCGAGTTTCGCGAAAACGATGTGCTGCGCATGGTGAGCATCGTGGATGTGCTGGATGACGGCTTGTCTGCGGTCTATACCTTTTACGATACGACCGTGCCCCACACCAGTTTCGGCACTTTCAACGTGCTGTGGCAGATCGAACTGTGCCGCAAGCTCGAACTGCCCTACCTGTATCTCGGCTACTGGATAGAGCACTCCAACAAGATGGCATACAAAGCCAAGTTTCAGCCGCTGCAAGGTTTGCAGGACAATACCTGGCAGGCTATCGCCCCCGCATCGGAAAGCCACTCATGAAGACACGCCTCGCCATTTTCACCGCAACCCTGCTGCTGCTCCCCTACGCCGGCATGCTGCTGAGCGGCGGGCAGTGGGATGAACTGACCAGCCCCGCTGCCGCAGCGACGGCTACAGCCCCCTTGCTCGTCACCCTGCTCGTCCTGTTGTGCTACACGCTGCTCAGCAATTTCATCGTTACGCGGCGCTCGGGCAACAACCCGTTCAAGTTACAGCGCAATTATTTTTTCGCCGTGGCCGTCGCCAGCGGCGCGCTGGGCTGGTTGCTGGTCTATCTCGATCACTACGCTGCGAACTGGCTGACCGAGGTTCCATCCGACGTGACTGCGGTGGCAATGCAAACGCTGCTGTTCGCCCTGCTGGCGCCTGCCGTATTGAGCACGCGCGCACTGCTCGGCTTCGTTCGGTGGCTTGCTCAAACGCCTGTCGCGCTCGCTGGTATTGCCCGCCCCGGCCCACGACACGGCGGCATTCATGCTCGCGCCGCTGGCCTTGTTGGGATTGCTGGGCGGCGCGGCATGGCCCGCGCAACTGTTCTGGCTGTTGTGGAGCGCACCGCTGTTGCTGCTGATCGCGCTGCAACTGCTGTGGCACGAGAGCACGATCTTTTCCGGCCTCGCTCGCGGCGACTGGGGACGTGTCGTATGTGCTGCGCTGTCTGGCCTCGTGGTCGGCAATCTCGCGACAGTGACATTCCAGTTGGCGGGCGGAACACTCATCCTGCAACTGCCCAACGCGGTGTTCGCCCAAGCTGGGTTATGTCCTGTTCGGCCTGCTCTGCCTGCAACTCGGCGATGTCATCGCCGAAAACTGGCGCGGCAAGACACGCGCCCAAGTGTTCAAGAAAAAAGCCTTCCCTATCCCTGTTGTCGTCAAGAAAGACTGAACCATGTTCCAACTGCTGCGCCCCGCCCTGTTCGCCCTCGATCCCGAGACCGCCCACCACGCCACGCTCGATGCGCTGAAGACCGCGCATTGCCTGGGCACGCTGCGCTTGATCGTCAAACGCCCGGCGGACGATCCGCGCAAGGTGATGGGACTGACCTTCCCCAATCCGGTCGGCTTGGCGGCCGGACTGGACAAGAACGGCGCCTACATCGACGCGCTCGCCGCGCTCGGTTTCGGCTTCATCGAGATCGGCACCGTCACGCCGCGCCCGCAGCCCGGCAATCCCAAACCGCGCATGTTCCGCCTGCCTGCAAGCACAGGGCATCATCAACCGCATGGGCTTCAACAACGACGGCGTGGATGCGCTGGTCGAGAACGTGAAGCGCGCCAAGTACCAAGGCATCCTCGGCATCAACATCGGCAAGAACGCCGACACGCCCATCGAGAAAGCGGCCGACGATTACCTGATCGGCCTGCGCAAGGTGTATGCACACGCCAGCTACGTCGCCATCAACATCTCCTCGCCCAACACCAAGAACCTGCGCCAGTTGCAGGGCGGCGACGAACTGGATGCGCTGCTCGGACAACTGAAAGCGGAACAGGAGAAACTGGCGCAGCAACACGGCAAATACGTGCCGCTGGCGGTGAAGATCGCGCCCGACCTCGACGCAGACCAGATCAAACAGATCGCCGCACTGCTCATCAAGCACCGCATCGACGGCGTGATCGCCACCAACACCACGCTGTCGCGCGAAGGGCGTGGAGGACCTGCCGCACGGCAACGAGACCGGCGGACTTTCCGGCGCACCCGTGCGCGACAAATCCACCGCCGTCATCCGCCAGCTCGCTGCCGAGTTGCACGGCGCACTGCCCATCATCGGCGTGGGCGGCATCTTGAAGGGCGAGCACGCGCTGGAGAAGATGCAGGCCGGTGCATCGCTGGTGCAGATGTACAGCGGCATGATCTATCGCGGCTGGGATTTGATAAGCGAGTGCGCGACAGCAATAAAACAAGCGGGGGTTAAATAACAGCCAGTCTGTAACCCACTCCGACTTCTGTCAGAAGGAAACGTGGACGCGCCGGATCTTTCTCCAGCTTGTGGCGTAAGGCTCCCATATAGATGCGCAGGTAGTGGGCTCTCTCCACGTAGTTTGGTCCCCAGACTTCCTTGAGCAGCAACTGGTGCGTCAGCACCTTGCCTGCATGCTTTACCAACACGGTCAGCAGGCGGTATTCAATCGGGGTGAGGTGAATTTCTGCACCGCTGACCGTGACCTTGCGATGCATCATGTCCACCTTCAGATCGTGCACTGAGAAAATTCCTTCTTCCTCCCCGCTTGCAGTAGAAGAAACATGACGCAATGCTACGCGTATCCGTGCCAGCAACTCGCCTGCACCGAAAGGTTTGACCAGATAATCATCAGCACCAGCATCCAGGGCAGAAATCTTGTCGCTTTCCTGTGAGCGCGCGGACAAGATGATGATGGGTACGGTAGACCACGTGCGTATCCCTTTGACTACTTCCACACCATCCATATCGGGCAGGCCGAGATCAAGAATAATCAGATCAGGTTTTCGCGTCGCGGCTTCGGTCAAACCCTGCTTGCCAGTTTCCGCCTCGACTATCTGATAGCCTTCCGAGGCCAGCGTAGTCCGCAGGAAGCGGCGTATCTGTGCTTCATCTTCTACGACTATGATGGTGGCGGAAATGTTCATGCTTGAGTAGCTTCTTCATGCTCGATCAAAGGCGGCTCGGTCAAAGGCAATGCAAAGTGGAATGCAGCGCCGCCGGACGATAGATTATCCGCCCATATCCGGCCACCGTGCACCTCCACGATGGAGCGGCAGATAGTCAGTCCAATCCCCGCACCGCCCTGATTGCCCTCGCTGGCGACGCGGTGGAATTTTTCAAAGATTCGTTCTTCTTCACCAGCCGGAATTCCATGACCGTGATCGGAGACGGTCACCACCAATTCTTTCTGGTCAGTTGCGGCAGATATTTCGATAGCGGTTCCAGGCGGCGTGTATTTCACGGCATTTTCCAGCAGGTTCGCAAACACGCGCTCGATCATCATGCTATCTATTTCGACCAAAGGCAAATCGCGCGGCAGCTTAACGGTGACTGGATGATTGCCCATGCGCGTGCTCAAGCCTGCCAACGCTCCGCCGACCACTTCTTCCAGCGGCTGCCATTGCAGATTCAGCACAACAGCACCCGCCTCCAGCCGCGCCATGTCCAGCAGGTTGTTCGCCAATCCGGCCATACGTGTAGCCTCTTCATAAATGGTCTGACCGAGTGCATGCCGCGCATCGTCATCAAGCTTGTCGCTGTCCTGTATCAGACTACTGGATGCACCTACAATCGCCGCCAGCGGCGTGCGCAAATCATGCGAGATCGCCGACAACAATGTGTTGCGCAACTGCTCCGTTTCCATTTTTAACTGAGCGCTTTGCGCTTCAGCCGCCAGCCTGACCCGCTCCAGTGCCAGCGCAATCTGGCTGGTAAATGTTTCCAGCAGGCGCTGTTGCTCGGGCAGCGCGATCCGCGCCGGGTTGAGCGGCAATAAGGCCATCACGCCTATCATTCCGGAAGAGGCTTTCAGCGGCAGGTAAACCACGTCGCCCCCCGGCAGGGTGTCCGTACCCTGTCCTGCCATCTGTCCGTGGTCATACACCCATTGCGCCACGCTCAGGTCACTGCCATGACAGGATTGCGCAGCCCCCTCGCCATTTGGATAAACGATGCGTCCCGTTTCATCAGGAAGCAATACCACTGCCTGCGCTTCAAACACTTCCGTCACATGCTTGACCGCAATGCGTACGATATTTTCCTCGCCGCGTGTCGCGGCCAGTTCGCGGCTCATGGCATACAACGAGGCAGCTCGACGCTCGCGATGACCGGCAACCTTGGCCTGATGGTGGATGCTCGCCGTCATGCTGCTGATCACCAATGCGACCAGCAGCATGATGGCGAAAGTAATCAGGTATTGGCTATCAGAAACGGCAAAACTGAACTGCGGCGGCACGAAAAAGAAATCAAACAACACCACACTCAGGAACGAGCTGAGCGCCGACGGTCCCCGTCCATAGCGCGCGGCGACCACCACCACGCCCAACAGGTAAACCATGATCAGGTTGGCCAGGTCGAAATGGTCAAGCATGAGCCAGGCTATAGCGGTGCAGATTGCCGTCGCAGCAAACGCCCACAGGTAGCCTGCGCGCCACTTGAACGATGTAGGCGCTGCTCTTCGGATGCAAGCCCGAGATATAAGCGGCTGCGCGAAAAATAGGGATTCTCCCTCGTCTGCGACAGGAAATCGGATTCCTTTCCCACCACATGAATGTCTATATCGCTGGCTTGACGGACGATGGTATCCACCAGCGAGCCGAACAACCAGCGCTTCCAGCCAGACAATGTCGGCTTGCCCAACACGATGCGTGTGGCATTGCGAGTGCGCGCATAAGCAATGACTTCCTCGGCCAACTTATGCCCGCTCAGCGTGACAGTCTCCGCGCCCAGTTCCTCCGCCAGTTTCAGCGTGCGCAAAATAGCATCACGCTGTTCTTTGGAGAGGCGCTGGAGCTTCGTCGTTTCGACGTACACCACGATCCATTCCGCCTTGAGTAATTGCGCCAGGCGGTACGATGCACGCACCAGGTTCTCCGCAGAGCCGCCCGGCCCGATGCAGACCAGCATCCGCTCTTTTACTTGCCACACGTTCTGGATCGCATGATCTTCGCGGTAGTCGCGCATTTGCGCATCGACACGGTCCGCCGTGCGCCGCAGCGCCAGTTCGCGCAGTGCGATCAGGTTGCCCTTGCGGAAAAAATTCTGCGCTGCGCGCTCCGCCTGCTGGGGCAGGTAGACCTTGCCTTCCTTCAGCCGCTGCAACAGTTCGTCCGGGGGGAGATCGATCAGCTCGATTTCATTGGCGCTCTCCAGCATCGCATCAGGCACGGTTTCCCATACCGGGATGCCGGTGATTTGCGAGATCACATCGTTGAGGCTTTCGATGTGCTGGACATTGATCGCGGTATAGACATCGATCCCCGCATCCAGCAATTCATCCACATCCTGCCAGCGTTTTGGATGACGTGAACCCGGTGCATTGGTATGTGCCAATTCATCCACCAAAATCAGCGCCGGATGGCGCTTGAGCGCGGCATCCAGATCAAATTCGCGCAATTGCGTATCCCGGTATTCCACCAGGCGCGGCGGCAGGATTTCCAATCCTTCCAGCAACTGTTCCGTCTCGGCGCGCTTGTGCGTTTCCACATAGCCCGCCACCACGTCCAAACCTTCCGCGCGCCGCTCGCGCGCAGCCAGTAACATGCCGAAGGTTTTGCCGACACCGGCGGAAGCGCCGAAGAAAATCTTCAGGCGACCACGGCGGCGCATGGCTTCGGCGCGTTGCACCTTTTCCAGCAAGGCGTCGGGATCGGGGCGCTGGTTGTCGTTCATGATTTTCCCTGCCTGCGCCGCCGCGTCTTGCCCAGCAAGGACAAGCGGGTGCGCAGGCTCTTCTGGTCGTCGGACAGGATGTCCATCACATCCGACAGTTGCTTGGACTTGAGTATCGCCAGCAACACGAGCAGGCCGGTGACCAGCGTGGTGACGAAGAAATAGGTCAGGCGTACGGACAGCGGAGAGTCGGCCTCAGCAATCAGGTTCATGCCGAGGAAGCCGGTGACCACCGTGCCGACCAGACTGAACGTGGTCACCACGGTGAGTCGGACGATGGTGGTGGATTGCTGGCGCTGCGCGTTGCTGTCGAGATACTGGCTCATGTCCTGCAATTCGTCCTTCACCTCCTGGTACAGGGCCTCGTTGCCCAGATGTTCGCTGTTCATGCGGTAGAGCGCCTGCACATGGGACGCTCGGACAGTTCGTGAAACCAGTAGCGGTGGGTGAAGCGCAGGAAAGCCTCGAAACCGGCGTAAACCCGGCGCCGGAAACGGCTGATGGATTGCGGCAGGCGGATGTCCAGGTCATGCACCGCATCCACCATGCGGTCGGAAAACACCAGCAACGACGCGCGGTGAAAGTGCGCGATCATGAACAGCAACACATACTGGTGGCGGAACTGGGCCAGGATGCCGCGCATACGGGTCGCGAAAATATTCCAGCATGCTCGCATCCCCGACCACGATGAAAGCGCGTCCGGTGCAGATGAAGCGGGTGTTGGGCCCATCCTCGGTCTCGGTCCAGAAGCGGTCGTAGCAGTAGACGCGACTCAAATTCGGCCACATCCGGGTCATGCGCGGGCAACGCCTCATCGGGATGCAGGGTGGCGACCAGGCCCAGACGCAGCCAGTCTTCCCGGCTGCAAGCTGCGCGGATCGTCCACGGCCAGGAAGGCCATCAGCGGCATGCGATGGTATTCGATCTGGCGGTAGCGCAGCTCGCCGATCTCCTCGGACGGGTCCAGCACCAGCGGGCGCAACAGAAAATCCCAGTGCGCGGAGATGCCCGGCGAACGGTGCTTGCGGGTGTAGGAGAGAAATTTTTCCTGGTTGTCCGAATCGGACATGGCGAGTACCTCACCATCTGCTGACAACCACTCGGCGCGATGGGCATTGTGCTTGCCATGCCCGTCCCTATCCCAGCCCGTTGGATAGGCGCGTCCAAAGCGGTACAGCAGGTCACATACCACGGCAAATGGCAGGTCGCTGGCGGACAATTCTACCTTGAGGAAAGCGACGTTGATGTCGTCGAAGAACCAGAGTTCGATATGTTCCACAGCCAGCGTGACGGGAGCATCATCTTCGCGCAACACCAGCCGCAAGGCGGACACTCCGCGCCGCCGGAATATCTTGATGGCCGATTCGCCTGGTGCATCATTCGCATCGTGTGAACGTGTGGCGGTGACTTTCGCCATAGATGAAGCGCTGGACATAGGGCAGGAAAGTGACGAATTCTTTGTAGTGCCTTTCCTCAAAGTCCAGCTCATCGGTCTTAAACCGTCTTTCAGCCTGCGCCACGGATTGTCTTCGCCGCCCTGTGTCCAGCAACTCCCAGTGGGGTTGTGCGTTCGCAAGCGACATCAGTTGCACCGGCCAGAACAGTACTTCGCGGAAGTGGCGAACGATATGATTGGAGATGGAAGCAGTCATCATGGGGGAAGTTTATCGTAATTCGCCTTGCCTATTATCAATTACCTTGCCCTGAAGTGCGGCGTCAAATCGTGACTCTCCTGAAAGCCAGGCTGGCTGGATGGTTTCATTTTGTATTGCCCTTTCAGCAAGCTTGTCATCCTGCGCCAGATGCTGTTCCCCCGGCACGTTACCCGCCATCTCGGCCAATATTCTGGCCCGCACGAGCGCAGGGAATCGCACCTTGCAGCGCGGCGAACAAGTCAGCTGGCGACCGCTAGGCCAGACGATCCAGGATCGGATGAACTTCGTGCCTGCTTCCGCAGACCGGGCAGATGCGTAGCACCATAGAAGTATCAGACTGCATGCTCGGCATAGCGAGCCAGATCAACGGCCTGAGTGGCAACGGCGGACGAAACGATGAACGTTTCCCGGAATGGCACATTGCCCAGCGCCAAAGCAATACTCAACGCCGCCGCGCCTGCCACGGCCAGCCGGACAGGATTCCCGTGGCTTGCCAGGAACTGTCGGAGCGCCTCAATCCCCATTCCTGTCGCCGGGAATGTCATCGTTATCGCGGTCTTGCCGGATTCTCGGGTAGCGACTTCGAGCGTATCATTCTTCGAAATGATGCCGATGTATAAATTTGGATTCATGTGGTCTTTCCTTTCAAGGTGATAAGATGGCCGAAATGGCATTGCTCATCAAGAACGGGACTCGAACAGCGACTTGACCTCAAGCGCATGGCGGCACGTGTGCAGATGTTCCCGGAACTGGCTGTCGGCAAATATCTGGGTAGCATCGGCCAGAATCCGGAGATGTTCTTCGGTGGCTTGTTTCGGCACCAGAAGAACCAGAACGTCGGATACCGGCCGCCCGTCGGGTGCGTCGTAAGGAATCGGTTTCTTGAGGCGCAGATAAGCAACCTGTATCCGTGTGAGATCTTCGACCCTGGCATGGGGAATGGCAATTCCCTCTCCCAGCCCGGTCGAACCGACTTGTTCCCGGCGGGAAAGGCCGGCCGCCACCCACTGCTCGCGGCATGGCATGCTCTCTTTCCATATGCCGGCCGATTTCATCGAATAGCTGGTCTTTGCTGGCAACCTCGATGTCGAGCAGGATGTCTTCCGGCCAAAGGTATTGGGCGATGGTGCTCAATGGATACTCCAAGGGGTTAAGGGATGCACTATATGTCTGGGTTGCGCCAGATCGTCTTCCAGCTTTTGCCGCAGATGGCTCACGGCAATGCAAGGTAGCTTGTTGAATACAAGGTGGCTTGTTGAATGCCGGCCAACAGCCACACCGACTTGTCATCGCGCAGGTTTTTCTGCACATGCCAGACTTCATCCACGCTTTCCGCTACGCCGTTGTTTTCGCGCAACTGGCCGGTGAAACGCACGCTGGCAATCGCCATGTCGCCCACGTTAACCACTTGCAGCAAATCGCCGTTGATTGCGATCACATCGGTCTTCTGCGGCGCATCGTCGCGCTCCCGCATCTGCATCGAGATTTCCGCGAACATTTCCGGCGTGGTGTATTCGCGGATGTCGTTCAAATCTTTGCGGTCGTTCGCGGCCTGCAAGCGGATGAACGAAGACTTTGCGCTGCGCAGAAAACTTTCCACCGGAAAATCTGCCGGAATGTCTCTTGAGTGAGCAGCAGATGCGGTGACGGGCGCGGCACTGCCGCTGTCCAACGGCTGTTGTGTGGGTTGCGGATTACCATAGGGCGCGCCCGCTCCCACGTATTGCATCGGTTGCGGCTTGCGGAATTTAGCGATCAGGAACATCACCAGCGCAGCAGCGACCAGCGCCATCAATATGCCGCCCATCGCGCCGCCCATGCCGCCTAAACCACCGCCCATGAACAATGCGCCCAGGCCGGCGCCGATCGCCAAGCCTGCCAAGGGCCCCATCCACTTATTGCCAGCCGCCGCGGGCGCCGCGCCGGGAGTCGGGGCGGGCGCTGCCGCAGGAGCCTTTTGTGTCTGTTGCGGAGCCATTGTCTGTTGCTTGCCGAAACTGCCGCCACCGCCCAAGCGCTTGGCTTCCGCCGTCGCGGCAAATAAACCCGTGCTGGTCAAGACAATTGTCAACAGCATCAAAAATCGTTTCATGTATTTCTCCGTGTATATGGATAAATCAACGTGGGTGCGAGTACAACAATCCGCGATTGCATCGAACTTTAGAGATCGCCTTATGGGAACCTCTAATAATCAGCTCTTCAATCAATCTGAGAATCGAATCAAAGCAGCCAGTACATCATTAATCGTGCAGCCTGTTTTTTCTCGGCACGGGATAACTCAGCTTTTTTCTGCTGTGGCTCATCGCGTATTGTTGCGGGTACTTTCGGATGACCGTAATCCAGATTGCGCGATTGAAAGAACAGGATGACATACGCCACCCCAAGTGGGACGACGATGCCGATGATGGCTAGCAACGGAACCCAAACAGTGTCCATAAAAAATGATGCCATGGCTAAGCGGCTCGCTTGGGCAGCCGGTCAGGACGGGGGGCAAGGACGATTCTTCCGTCATGCGCGATTCTCCGGATAACAGCAACAATGCTGCCAGCCATACTGTCGTCAGCCGTCACATCGAGCCGCACCTGCTTACACGACTCGGCAATAATCTTTTCGCGGTATGGAATCGGGGTGATCACAACACGTTCAGCTCCTGCAAGAGTACAAACAGCCTTGCGCACGGTCATCGCTTCCGATTCATTCAATACTGTGGTGATACATTGCATACAATCCTCCTTCTTTGGATTGAAGGCATGCTATGAGAAGCAGTATAAAAACAGGGTAAATTGTTGCTCGTCAGGTGTAAAAAACTTATCAAGAATTTACGCCCAGGACAGGAATGACACATGCGCCAAATAAAATTCTTCGCTCGGCCTGCGCCACTCCGTGCTGATGTGCAGAATGAAGCCACCGTGTTCAGGGGCTGAAAAAAGGCACCTTGCGGCGCCCTTAAACGGTACGAAATTACCGCCCATATTTTTCTTCGGCATGGGACAGTTCTGCTCTTTTCTGCAGCAGCTCCTCGCGTGTAATTGCAGGAGCTTTCCGGCGACCGCAAGTCGACTCGCGCGCTTGCCATAACACGTTGATATACGCCAACCCGAGTGGAACGAGGATGGCAAAAACGGCCAGCATCGGATCCAAAACAGTGTCCATAAAGAAAGTATCCATGGCTAAGCGGCGCGCTTGGGCAATTTGTCGTTACGTGAGGCAAGGACAATTTTCCCGGCATGCGCGATTCTGCGTATCACAGCAACGATGCTGCCAGCCATGCTGTCGTCGGTCGTCACATCAAGCTGCACCTGCTTGCACGACTTGGCAATAATCTTCTCGCTGTATATGTCCACCATATCGACTCCGCACAACCGGTATGGAATCGGGGTAATGACAACCTGCGCTCCCCCGGCAAGACAAACCACCTTGCGCACGGTCATCGCTTCCGACTCTTTCAACACTGTACTGATACGCTTCATACCATCCTCCTTCTTTGGATGGTATGCATGCTATGAGAAGCCGCATAAAAACCGGGTAAATTGTTAGCTATCAGGTGTAAAAAACTTATCAGGAATTTACGCCCAGGACAGGGCTGATCCACACATTCAACATGCGCCACCACGTGCTGATGTGCAGAAACAAAACCTCCGTGTTCAGGGGATGAAAAAAGGGCACCTTGCGGCGCCCTTGAACTGAAGCTGTGAGCTCCAGGGGGAGAGTTAAATTATCCTTAGCGCTGTCATTCCCGTGAAGACGTAAATGACAGCGCTAATAGATAACCTGGGTTAATTAGAACGAGCGGCTAAGCGACAATACAGCGGTGCTCTTGCCGAGCTTTTTGTCTTGCGGGTTGGTGTAGAACGCGCTGGCATTGGTACTGCTGAAAGCCAAGCCCAACACATAACCGCTGAAATCTTTGCTGGCACTCAACTTATAGTCCGTGTAAGTAGCGCTGTCAGCAAGAGCAGTTGCGGTTTCGCCCTTGTAGGTTTGCTTGCCAGCGTGAGCGCCCAAGGTGATGCCGGTATCAGCGATCGGATAGCCTGCGTTCAACTCAATGTAAGTAGACCCTTGTGCCTTGGAGACACCGAACAAGTCGCCCAAGCAATACGACAACTTCGCGGTCACGATAGAGTAGGTCGCTGCGCCGTAGATTTCATTGGTGTCAGGTTTGGTCACGCCAGCCGCGTAGGTGCCGGGATAGTTGTAGCGCAGGAAACCGACGTCATACGAAACCGAGCCTGCCGCTGCTTTGTAACCAAAATAAGTGTCCAACTCCAAACCCGCGTTGGCTGCTGCTGGTGCAGTACCAGTCGAGCCGGAAGTGCCGCCGGCATCACCCGTGAAACTGATGCTGGAACCCCATGCGCCGATGTACAGGCCGCTGCTGTGAGCGAGATCGAAACCGCCCTGGATGGCCGGGTTGGTACCGGTTTGCGAGATGCCGCGGTACAGGTAGTCGCTCACCAAGCTCACGTTGGAGCTGGGAGTAAATGGAGAAGCGGGTGCATCGGCAGCCAGCACCAGACCGGGTGCGCTCAGTGCTGTCAGAATCAGGGTGTTCAATAATTTACTTTTAAACATTGCTCGTTCTTTCTATTCAGTTAATAAAAAATTTAATTCAATTGGGTGGGTACGGTTTTTATGTCCACCGTTTTTCTAGCGT